>JBFWMD010000030.1:0-38437 GCA_050251775.1 Desulfovibrio sp. | reverse complement strand
GAAAGCGCGAAACAACGTCTATGAATAATACCCAAAATATAAATAGTAATATCGAAATGCAAAGACGAGACTCAAGACAAAAAGCAATATCGCAGCAAAATTCAAAAAATCTGAGGGGGTCACGCCAAAGCGAGAAGGTAAAACCAATATCACGGAGGACGCTAACGACGCAAAGCTCAAATTCCTCATAAAACCATACTGAACAAGCCAACTATCTGTTTTCTTTCTTATGTATGGACTATTGTTAGTCGTATACCAATATATTGACCAAAAGACTTCCGTTGATAGTCTTTTTTTGATCCTCCGGCCAAATACCTTCTTATATTTTTTGCGCAAATCCGTTCTAATTTCCTCCGGAAAACTTTGCATCTGGCCTAAGAATGAGACAATGAATTTTTCCACTACTAAAAAAGGAGAGCCAAAAAACAAGAACACCCCAAAAATAAACTTATGATACCATCGGTATCCCAAATATTGCAACCTGCTATAGGGAGCATCAAGAATTTTCAAAACAATTAGCGCGGAAAACAAGGACCCAAATACACAACAAAAAGAAACATGTGAAAGTCCTTTCAGAGGACCTTCAATATCTGGAAGTCTAGCCCCCATAACAAACGAGAAGACTGTCACATAAAACAGGACAGCAAAAGATCTATATGAGTAACCAGAAAAGTCACGCTTAGATTTTGTGCCGAAGATAATCGAATTAAACGGGTATCTTAATATCTTACCAACAATTGTTTTTTCAAAGAATGTCGCCGAGATGGAAGCCACAATATGCCCAATAATATATGCGGCGATAGTAGCTATAATAGAAATCACTATAAACTGAAAATTTTTAAGGTCATTGGTTGCATTAATCATTTTTCTCAAACTTCCGACAAGCCCAACTGAGTACTTGATCTGGACTGAACAAATTAGAACAGGCACCAAAACAAGTACACCTGGAGCAAACAATCCAAAGAAATCATACCCGTTGACTCGAAATCCATTGCTGTCTTGATACATAGAATACCTTTTTTCAGATGTATCTACATAGCAGATTCTATCTAGTCAATGGGGTATACAAAAAAAGCAAACTCACGCCACGGCCAGCCAATCCCGCCCAGCCACGTAGCCGCGCGTGCGCAGGAACGCGGCGATGTCCTCCCGCGCACCGCGCGAGGCCACATAGGACAAAATGAACCTCCGGCCCGGCGGCGGGACCTGGTCCCTGGGCAGCACGGGCCTGCCGCTCAGCACCTGCCCGATTTTGCGCGGATCCAGGTCGTAGAACTCCCGGATCTCCACGCCGTGCTCCTCCAGCATGACCGCCCGCTTGCGCGTGGGCCTGCCCGCGCCGATGACCCCCACGGCAGGATGACGCGGATTGTTGCGAGCCAGCCAGCGGCCCAGATACTCGGCCTTGACCCGGTAAAACGCGCCGGGATCGTAGCGCGGGTCGTTGCGCGTGAGCCGCGTGGGCGGGTCGTTCCAGACCAGCAGTTCCGCATCCACCTTTTCCATGACCACGCCGCGATCCAGCAGCCGGAGCAGAAATTCGTAATCCTCCGGAAAATCGCCGTCCCGGAAACCGCCGTGCTCGAAATACAGCTCGCGCCGGAACATCACGGACGGAAAGGCGAACGGCGACTCCACGAATCGGTTCAGGGCAATGGCCTCGCTGGTCATCTGCCGGTTGGTCCAGTCCACATAGAGCGCATAGCCCCGCGCGGCCTTGCGGTCGCCGCCGAAGCGCACCCGGCAGCCCACCAGCCCCACTCGGGGCCGCGTCTCCAGCCAGCCCACCTGCGAGGCCAAACGCTCCGGCAGAGCCAGATCGTCCGCGTCCATGCGCGCCACGTACCGGCCACGCGCCTTTTCCAGGGCCAGATTGGCAGCGCGGGCCACTCCGCCATGCGGCGCGTGAAAAACGCGCACCCGCCCATCGCGGCGCGCATACTCCTGCAACACCTCGGCAGTGCGGTCCGTGGAACCGTCGTCCACGGCCAGAATCTCGAAATCGCGCCAAGTCTGCGCCAGCAGGCTCTCCAGGCACGCGGAAAGCGTATCCTCGGCATTATAGCAGGGCAGCGTCACGGAAACCGTGGGTGCGGCGGCGTATTGTCCTTGAATCGGCATGGTCTCCCCCCCTAATACGGGCGCGAACGCAGCGTCAACGGCAATACAAGCAGACCCGGCGTGCTTTTTTACCTTGCCCGCGCTCATCTAAACGCTTATCTTGCGCGATACGCGCAAAAAAATGAGCGCAATGGGAGTCCCGCCATGCGAAAACTGATGATTCTGGTCACGATCACTGCGCTGCTGCTCGGCTCGGCAGCTCTGGTCCGGCCCGATGACCGCGAGCGGGAACGACATGGACAAAAAATCCTGGAAGAGCAGGGACGCCGCGCCGGCCAGGGCTGGACCGCCGATGACGAATCCGTGCCGCCCGTGGACGACACGACCTATGCGGACACCTGCGGGGCCTGCCACTTCGCCTACCAGCCCGCTCTGCTGCCCGCCCGCTCCTGGCAGGCGCTGCTCGACAACTGCGCCGACCACTTCGGCGAATCACTGGATCTGGCCCCGGACGAATTGGACGCCCTCAGCGATTATCTGACCGCCAACGCAGCGGATGTTTCCGGCTCTGAAATCGGCGAAAAAATCACGGACTGCCTCAATGGCGCAACCCCTCTGCGCATCACGGACGTGCCCATATTCCAGCGCAAGCACCGCCGCATCAAAACCGACGTGCTTCGCCGCGAATCCGTGGGCGGGCTGCAAAACTGCCCGGCCTGCCACAGCGGCGCGGAACAGGGCGAGTACGAACACCCACGAATCCCGAAATAAGAGAAAGCCAGCCTCCGGCGGCCAAAGGGGCAATGCTCCTTTGGAATCCCATTTACCGCCCGCGCGTTGCGCGGACGGGCTTTGGCACGGGGCTGCGGCATGCCTTGCGGCATGATCGGTTAATCAGGGTCCAAAAAGTGGTTATTTTGGATACGATTATCCTTGAAACGCCCGAGCGAATCGTCTAGCTTGCCCTCCTTTATCCGCTTTATCCCGAGAGGGGACAAAAGAAACCCAAACCGCATGGCAAAGGGAGTCCGATGATATCCGACCTTCTGAAACTGGCGGAGTGCAACCAGCGCCGCGCCCGTGCGATTCTCGAAAGCACCGACCTGTTCACGATCTGGCAGCGGCACGGCATCCGGCCGGAACTCGTTGGCTCCCTGCGCACGGGACTGCTGCTGCGCAATCTGGACATCGACATGCACATGTACTCGGAGCCTTTCTCCATGTCAGACAGTTTCGCGGCCATGGCAGAGCTGGCGCGGAACCCGCGCATCCGGCGCATCGAGTACGCCAACCTGCTGGACGCCGAGGACAATTGTCTGGAATGGCACGCCTGGTACGAGGACGAGATGGGCGAAACCTGGCGTTTCGACATGATGCACATCCGCATGGAGTCGCGCTACGCGGGCTACTTCGAACGAGTGGCGGACCGCATTCTGGAACGGCTCACCCCGGAAACCCGGCACGCCGTTCTGGAGATCAAGGACGGTCTCGAGCGGACCCCCGCGCCCTCGGGCAAGGTCATGAGTGTCGAGATCTACCAGGCCGTGCTCGAGGACAGCGTGCGCGACACGGCGTCCTTTCTGGCCTGGAAGAGCGCGCGGCCCGAAGCGGGCATTGTGGAGTGGATGCCCTGACGTGTCGCCGGGATCAGGCCCAACGCCAAAAGTGACCCCAAAAGCGGCGTCAGCTTGTCCGCTACGCATTCGGTAGGCCCCCTCGCGAAACGCTCAAAGCGTTTCCCCGGTCTCTTTTCCTACGCCCCGATTTTTTCCGCAAGCATGCGCCGCACGCGGCAGACCCCGCAGAGGTCGGCGGAGGTCGGGGAGCCGCAATCCGGGCAGGGATGGAGTTCCGCACCCTGCTCTTTTTCGAGCTGGGCAAAGGCGGGTTTGCCCTGGCGCAGGAACGACTCGTAGAAATTGAACTTCTGTCCGGGGCTGCGGTGCTCCAGTTCGGACCAGAGCAGCTTGTGGCCTGTGAAGCTCGCGCCGGAGGAGAAAGGGCAGGGGTCGGAATGGATCTCAATGCCCTTGAGAAATGCGTAGTGGGCGGTTTCGTATTCGCTGAGCCGGAAAAGCGGCTTGACCTTGCTGGCGAAGCCTTGCTCGGCGGGCAGTTTGGGTCCCTGGTCCGAGAGGTAGGAAACGTCCCAGCGCAGGGTATTGGCGAAGAGCCGGGCCACTTCGTCGTCGAGGTTGTGGCCGGTGGCCAGGACCGTGAAACCCTCTTCGCGGGCGACGCGGTTGAAATAGTGCCGCTTGACCTTGCCGCAGACCGAGCAGATGGGCCGCTTGATGTGCTGCTTGACCAGGGGCATGGGCAGGCCTTCCTTTTCCATTTCCACCACCCGGAGCCGGAATCCGTGCTTTTCGCAGAAGGTCTGGACCTTGGTCCGGGCCTTGCGGGAGGATTCTCCGATGCCCAGATCAATGTGCAGGCCGGTGACATCATAGCCCAGCTCGCCCAGTTCGAGCATCAGGGAGAGGGAGTCCTTGCCGCCGGAAAGGGCTACGAGGATACGGTCTTCGTGGGTGAAGAGCTTCTGGCGGCGAATGGCGGTTTCGATCTGTTTTCGGAAAAAGCCCAGGAAACAAGGTTCGCAAAAGGCGGTATTGTGGCTGGGCAGGCCCACGACCGCCTGTTCCTTGCAGCGTTTGCACTTCATGGGGTTGCTCCTCCTGGTGGCGGGATAGGGGGCTCAGCCCGCGGAAATCACTTTCTTGACGACGATCTCGTCTCCGTAATGCAGCTTGCGGTCCGCCGTGAGCAGTTTTCCGTCGCGAATGATCAGCGCGTGTGTGGACCGCAGATTCAGTCGGTTGAGCAACTGAAGCACGGTATTCAGACTCGAAAATTCCAGAGTTTCATTGTCCGGCTGGATGTGGACGGTGATCATGGGCACTCCTTTCGGGAACTGTAGCGCCGCACCGGCGGCTGTCAAGACGGGGGCGTCCATTTCCCGGCCCGCGCGGTGTTGCACGGGGCGGACGAACGTGTCAAGGTGGAAGCTGGGGGGATTTCATGCGGGAGAGATGAAAAAACATTCTCATCCGGTTGCCCCGGCATGGGGATTGCGCTACGGTTAGTGGTAAGGGAGTAAACCTCACGGGGGTCCCATGGCAAAACCCAGAATTCTGGTGGTGGACGACGAAAAGCATATCCGGATGCTGTATCAGGAAGAGCTTGAATCCGATGGATACGACGTGGTCACGTCCGACGGTGGCGAGGATATCCTGGAGGTTCTGAAACGCTCGGATCCGGCCATCGTGGTGCTGGACATCAAGCTCGGCCAGAATCTTTCCGGACTGGACCTGCTCCAGGTCATCCGGAGCAAGGAGCCGACCCTGCCCGTGATCCTGAGCACGGCCTACGACAGCTTTCAGCACGATCTCAAGTCCATTGCCGCAGACTTTTACGTGGTCAAGTCCGTGGACCTCACCGACCTGAAGGACAAGGTCCGCGCGGCCCTGGAAATGGCCGGAGCCGTCTGACCGCCCATCCCCTTTTTCCTTGCTCCGGATGGTGGTTCGTGCTAGCGCCAAAGCGCATATGCTTGAATCCTCCATCACAGAATACGCGCTTCAGATCAGCATCATCGCCCTGCCCCTGCTCGTGGCCCTGACCTTCCACGAAGTTGCGCACGGCCTGGTGGCCTATCGCCTCGGCGACCCCACGGCCAAGCTCATGGGACGGCTGACGCTGAACCCCCTGAAGCACCTGGACCCCCTGGGTACGCTGATCTTCTTCATCGCCCGGGTGGGCTGGGCCAAGCCCGTGCCCGTGAACCCACGCTATTTCAAAAATCCGCGACAGGGCATGCTCCTGGTGGCCGTGGCCGGTCCAGCGGCCAACTTCGTCCTGGCCCTGGTTTTTGCCGCGCTCTTCCATCTTTTGGGCCTGGTCCCTATTCCTGGCCGCGAAAGCCTGCTCTTCAAGATCCTCTACCCCACGGTACTGATCTGCCAGGCAGGCGTGTTCGTCAACCTCGTGCTCGCCATCTTCAACCTCCTGCCCATTCCGCCGCTGGACGGGAGCAACATCCTGGCGGGCATCCTGCCGCGCGGCCTGGCCGCGAAGTACATGTCACTCTCGCGCTACGGCGTGTTTCTGATTCTCGGCCTGGTGGTGGCCAGCCACCTGTTCAACATCTCCCTTCTCAGCAACGTGCTGCTGCCCCCGGTGTCGTTCGGAGCAAGGCTCCTCGGCGTGCCGCTGTTCTGATCACTCCAACCCCGCAAAGAACCATGAGCAACAACAGAAAACGCATTGTTTCGGGTATGCGGCCCACCGGACCGCTGCATCTGGGCCATTATTTCGGCGTCCTGGTCAACTGGGTCAAGCTCCAGGAAGACTACGACTGCTTTTTCTTCGTGGCGGACTGGCACGCGCTGACCAGCGAATACGCCGACTCCTCCCGGATCAAGGGCTTTGTGCCCGGTCTGGTGGAGGACTGGATCGCCGCCGGCCTGGACGAAAACAAGTGCGTCATCTACCAGCAATCCGCAGTCAAGGAGATCGCCGAGTTGCACCTGCTGCTCTCCATGGTCACTCCGCTGGGCTGGCTGGAGCGCTGCCCCACCTACAAGGAGCAGAAGCAGCAGCTCGTGCAGAAGGACCTGAACACCTACGGTTTCCTGGGCTATCCCGTACTCATGAGCTCGGACATCCTGATCTACCGGCCCGAGGCCGTGCCCGTGGGCCAGGACCAACTGCCCCACCTGGAGCTCTGCCGCGAGATCGCCCGGCGCTTCAACTTCATCACCGAGGGCAGCTACCTGCCCGAGCCCAAGGACCTGCTCACCCCGGACGCCAAGCTGCCCGGCCTGGACGGACGCAAGATGAGCAAGAGCTACGGAAACTCCATCGGCCTGGGCGAATCCATGGACACCGTGCGGCCCAAGGTCATGGGCATGCTCACGGACGAAAACCGCAAACGCAAGACCGATGCGGGCGATCCGGAGATCTGCAATCTCTACCCCTACCACAAGCTGATGACCGATTCCGCGACCTGCGCCATGATTGAGGCGGGCTGCCGCGACACGTCCTGGGGCTGCGTGGACTGTAAGAAGAAGCTGGTGGAGTCCATGGAGGCCTTCCTCACTCCTCTCCAGGAGCGCCGCACAGCCATCGAGAACGACCCGGAGCGTTTGCGCGCCATCATTGAGAACGGCAATGCCAAGGCCCGCGCCGCCGCGCGAGAGACCATCGCCCAGGTGCGTGAGCTGCTGCATTTCAACTTTTAGTTTGCTGATATCATGGGGGATCGGCCATTTGTCGAGCCCCCTTTTTTTCATCATAAGGCCGTGTTAGGCTCGGTCTTTATCAACCGCCCAAACGAAGGAGCCATCATGGCCAAGGCGAAGCAAGGCGACAAGGTCAAAGTACACTACATTGGCACTCTGGAGGACGGTTCCCAGTTCGACTCCTCCGAAGGCCGTGAGCCCCTCGAGTTCGTGCTCGGCGAGGGCATGGTCATCGAAGGATTTGAAAAGGCCGTGGCGGGCATGGAGCCGGGCGAAAGCACCTCGGTTTCCATTCCGCCCGAGGAAGCTTACGGCGAGCGCAACGAGGATCTGATCTTCCGCGTGGAGCGCGACCAGATGCCCCCGGACCTGGACCCCGAAGAGGACATGGTCCTCGAAGTCCAGACCGAGCACGGTCCGGCGCAGCTGACCGTGGTCGCGGTCGAGGGCGACATGGTCACCCTGGACGGCAACCCGCCCCTGGCAGGCAAGACCCTGAACTTCCAGCTCAGCCTGGTGGAAATCGGCTAGAGCGCGAAGCCCGGAAACGCTCGCCCCGTCCCCCCGCGCATTCGGGCGGGCGGGGCGTTTTCATACGCATCCCCCGGAGGTCCGGACATGAACGACTCGACCTGCACTGAAATTTCCGCCCGCTGCCGCGAAATGACCTCCTTCCTGGTCATGGATATTCTGGAGGCCGCCCAGCGCCTGGAACGGGAAGGCCACCATGTGGTCCACCTGGAGATCGGCGAACCCGACTTCGACACGCCCGAATGCATCAAGGAGGCGGCCTGCCGCGCCCTGGACGATAACCAGACCCACTACACCCACTCCCTGGGCATCATCGAGCTGCGCGAGGCCATCTGCGAGGACTACCTGAACCGCTACGGCGTGGAAATCCACCCGGATCAGATCATTGTGACCCAGGGGACCTCGCCCGCCATGTTCATGCTCTTTTCCACCCTCCTGGAGCGCGGGGACAAGGTCGTGGTCTCCGACCCGTGCTACGCCTGCTACGCCAACTTCATCCGCTTTCCCGGCGGCGTGCCGCTGCCCATCCGCGTGCATGAGGAAGACCAGTTCCAATACCGGCCCGAGGCCATTCGGGAACGGCTGGCCGAGAAGCCCAAGGCCGTGCTGATCAACTCGCCGGCCAACCCCACCGGAACCCTGCTCTCGGAGGAGCGCATGCGGGCCATTGCGGAGCTGGGCCGGGGCGACGGGCCCTGGATCGTCTCGGACGAAATCTACCACGGCCTGGTCTACAAGGGGCGGGAGCACTCCATCCTGGAATTCACGGACAAGTGCTTTGTCTTCAACGGATTTTCCAAGCTCTACGCCATGACCGGCTGGCGGCTCGGTTATCTCATCGCGCCCAAGCCCTTCATCCGGCCCATGCAGAAGCTCTGCCAGAACTTCTTCATCTCGGCCAATGCGCCGGCCCAGTGGGGCGGGGTGGCCGCGTTGCAGGAGGCCGCCGAGGACGTGGAACGCATGAAACGCATCTACGACGAGCGGCGACGCTACATGCTCGGACGGCTGCGGGGCATGGGCCTGTCCATCCCCCACGAACCCACGGGCGCGTTTTACGTGCTGGCCAACTTCAGCCACGTGTCCGGCGATTCCCTGGCCCTGGCCTTCGACATTCTGGAAAAGGCCCACGTGGGCGTGACGCCTGGCATCGACTTCGGCCCCGGCGCCGAGGGCTACCTGCGCTTCTCCTACGCCAACAGCCTGGAAAACATCGCCGAGGGCATGGACCGGCTGGAGCGGTATCTGGCGAACCGGTAGCTTTTCCCGCTACGAACCAAACAAGGCCGGAACACGTTGGTTGCGTGTTCCGGCCTTGTTTTTATGCGCTTGTCGTCGATTGACGGTCAGCGTCCGTCCGTGGGATTCTCGCGCACGGTGCGGATGGCGTTGCCGATCTCCCAGAGGATTTCCTCGTCGGGAGTGCGGCCAGATATCTGGATCGTGCCGCACTGGCGGTAGCGGGGTTCCAGCCGGTTCAAGGTCAAGGCGTAGATGTCCTCCACATCCAGCTGGTCCGGAGCATAATCGGGAAAATCCCGCAGAGCCACGGGCAGGAGCCGGGCCACGCGGGTCTCGTTGCTGTTGCGGATGCAGGACAGGTCAACACCAAGAACGATCATGTCCATATCGGGCATGGGGCTCTCCTTTGCTGGGGGTTCCGGTTCAGAATAGCCCGCCCATCCATTGGCGGCAAGATGTTCCGACCCGCATCCGTCAGACCTGAAGATTGACCCCGGCGAGCATGCTCATGCCTGCGGCGGACATCATCATTCCCCCCCCGGTGAACCAATCGCTGTTCCCATTTGCCTCGGCCCACCAGGACATGGCCTGAGTCTGCAAGCTGCGCTTGAATTCCGTGGGCGAAAGTTGTTTTTCCGCCGAGGCCGTCAGCTTGGAAAGGCTCACGATTTTGGCGAAGGTTTCGCGCATTTCCGTGTTTTCCTCGAAATACTTGTCGATGATCTTCTTATCCGGATGGCTGGAGTCCACCGTGACCTTGTCCGTGGTCGCGTCGTAACTGAGGGTGAAATCCCGGTCCGTGTCCACACCCAGTTTGGCCAGATCTTCCTTGGCAGTGGCTTCGAACTCGGCCTGAAGCTTTTTGCGGTACTCAATGACTTCGGCAAAGGAAAGTTTGTTGTCGCTTCCCTTGGGAATATCGGCAAGGAGCTTGTCGATCTGGGCGCGCAACTCCTTGGTGCTCAGGCTTTCCACCCCTTTCCCGTAAGAAGCCTGAGAGGAGGAGGTGGACGAGGAGGAAGAGGACGAACTCCCCAGCCCCAGGCCCAGATTATATATGTTGTATCCCGTCGCGGTATTGATGGTCATTGCGCACATGCTGTTTCTCCTTGGGAATGTTTGCCATAGGCAAAGTTTTCTCTAGAAAGATAATGTGCATGACTCGTGCCGCATTCCTGGCTGGAAGCAACCGACCAGGGCGGTATTTATTCTAAAAAGCGGTGTCGCGGCGCGGCGTGCGCCTGGAAGACATCAATGGCGGAAGAATCGGACGGATCAGGACGGTTCGTCCTCGACGCGGCATTCCGAGGAACAGGCGTCCACGGGACAGACGATGATCTTGTTGGCCAGCCCGTGGCCGATAATCAGGTCCGAACCACGAACCCGCAGACGGCACGGCCCGCCCGAGGTGGAAATCACCTCCAACTCGGTTCCGGGAGTCAGGCCCAGGGCATAGAGCCTCGAACGCGCGCCCCGGCAGGAGACCAGGTCCTCCACGCGGACCAGGGAACCCTGCGGGAAACGGCAAAGCGGCTGATTTTTGGTATTTGTTCCGGACATTTTTTGGTTCCACCTCGTTGAGAACGAGAGTCAATACCCGCTTGCTCCCGTGCCGTCAAGCGACATTCGAGCGCTCAGCCCGCCAGATCAATCCCTTTGGCCGGATCATCCAGACGTATATGGTCCCGCCCTGATGGCAAGGGCTCTTTCCGCCGCTGTGAATCTCCCCATGTCGGGATCGTAATCGAATATTTTGGACGTGCTGACCAAAACGGACAAGTGCTGTGTCCCCGTCGTGCTGGCCGCCGGCAAAACCCAATAAGACCTGAAAATACGGATTGCCGTCGCGCACCACGTTGCCTTTGATCGGAAACCCAACGCCCTGTGCGCTCCCGATCTGGTTCAACTCGGGAGATTTTTAGCGCCTTGAGTCTGTCCGTGCGCAATCAGCGTCAGACACGTCAAAACCGAAGCGCTCGCAAAACCGTTGCGGGGCAAAGCTTGTGCGATTATTTACACGCCGCGGCCTGAATTTAGTTGACAATGATTTTCAATGTCAATATTCAGTCTCTGCAACCGTCAACCACCAAGCCCAGTTGAGGAGATCATGGCAGACCTAATCGGACTTCGAAAACTCAAGGTAGACCAGACAGCGGTCATCCGCAGTGTACACGCCGAGGGCGATCTCGGCAGGCGCATCCGCGAGATGGGCCTGATTCCCGGTACGGAGATCGCGGTCACTGGCCGGGCGCCTCTGCGCGACCCAGTGGCCCTTCGTCTGAACGGCTTCACCCTGACCCTGCGCAACAACGAGGCCGACCACATCAGCGTGGAGGTGCTCCAAAATGACTAGCCCCGTGACCATCGCCCTGACCGGCAACCCCAACTCCGGCAAGACCACCAGCTTCAACGCTCTGACCGGTTCCCGCCAGCACGTGGGCAACTATCCGGGCGTGACCGTGGACTGCAAGGAAGGTCATTTCAAACATGGCGAGCGCAGCGTCCGCGTGGTGGACCTGCCCGGGACCTACTCTCTGACCGCCTACACCGCCGAGGAGATCGCGGCCCGCGACTTCCTACTGGGCCAGCGGCCCGACGCCGTGGTGGATGTGCTCGACGCCAACACCCTGGAACGCAGCCTCTATCTGGCCGTGCAGCTCCTGGAAATGGGCGCGCCTCTGGTGCTGGCCCTGAACATGATGGACGAGGTCCGCAAAAAGGACATGCAGATCAACTCGGCGCTGCTGTCCGAGCTGGTTGGCTGCCCGGTCATCGAAACCGTGGCCCGAACGGGCGAGGGCCGCGACGCCATGGTCCGCGCCGCCCTGGCCGTGGCCGATTCCGTGGACGAGTGGAAGCCCCTGCGTATTTCCTACAGCGCGGACATGGATGAGGCCCTGCTGGAGATGGAAGCGCTGATCAATAATGCGAATTTCCTCACGGACCGTTTCCCGGCCCGTTGGCTGGCGCTCAAATATCTCGAAGGCGACGAGCAGATCCGCGTGGAGGGCCGCAAGGCGGGCGAACTTTCCGCCCGCCTGGAGGCCATTGCCGAACGTGTGGAAGCCCACTGCCGAAAAACTCTGGACACCGATCCCGAGGCCGTCATTGCGGACTACCGTTACGGCTTCATCGCCTCGCTGATCAAGCGTGGTGTGGTCCGGCGCGGAACGTCCCTGACCCGTGTAGAAATCTCCGACAAGATCGACCGGGTTGTGACCAACGCGTTCCTTGGCCCGGTCCTGATGCTGCTCGTGCTCTACGGCATGTTCCAGGTCACCTTCAGCGTGGGCGACATCCCCATGGGCTGGGTCGAATCCATGTTCGGCTGGCTCAGCGAAACCGCCGACACCCTCTTGCCCGACGGCCTGCTCAAATCCCTGGTGGTCTCCGGCATCATCGACGGCGTGGGCGGCGTGCTCGGCTTTGTGCCGCTGATCGTGATCATGTTCATGATGCTCGCCTTCCTGGAGGACCTCGGCTACATGGCACGCATGGCCTACATGCTCGACCGCGTGTTCAAGGCCTTTGGTCTGCACGGCTGCTCGGTGATGCCCTTCATCATCTCCGGCGGCATCCCCGGCGGCTGCGCCGTGCCCGGCGTCATGGCCGCGCGCACCCTGCGCAGCCCCAAGGAGCGGCTGGCCACCATCATCACGGCCCCGTTCATGGTCTGCGGAGCAAAGGTCCCGGTGTTCATCCTGCTGGTGGCCGCCTTTTTCCCGAACTCCGCAGGCAACGCCATGTTCTGGATCACCCTGGTGGGCTGGGCCTCGGCCCTGCTGGTGGCCAAAGTCCTGCGTGAAACCGTGCTCAAGGGCGCTCCCACGCCGTTCCTCATGGAACTGCCCCCCTACCGCATGCCCACCCTGCACGGCGTGCTGCTGCACACCTGGGAGCGGGCCTGGCAGTACATCAAAAAGGCCGGCACGGTGATCCTGGGCATCTCCATCCTCTTCTGGGCGGCCATGACCTTCCCGGAACTGCCTGCGGAAACCGTGCAGCAGTTCGATGCCCAGCGCGCCGCCATCGAGGTCCAGCTGGAGCAGGCCGACGAGTCCGCGCGGCCCGAGCTGGAAGACGCCCTGGCTGAAATCGACAACGTCCAGGCGGAAACCGCGCTGCAAAACTCCGTGGCCGGTCGTGTGGGCATAGCCCTGGAAAACGTCACCAGCATCGCGGGCTTTGACTGGCGTGTGAACATCGCGCTCATCGGTGGTATCGCGGCCAAGGAAGTCATCGTCTCCACCCTGGGCACGGCCTACTCCCTGGGCGAGGTGGATCCGGAAGACGCCTCCCCGCTCTCGGACCGTCTGGCAACGGACCCGGACTTCTCCAAGGCCACGGCCGTGGCGCTGATCATCTTCATTCTGCTCTACGCGCCCTGCTTCGTCACTGTGGTGGCCATGGCCAAGGAAGCTTCCTGGGGCTGGGCCGGATTCGCCGTGGTCTTCAATACGGCCCTGGCCTACGTTCTGGCCGTGGCCTCCTACCAGATCGTCTCCGGCCTCGGCTGAGCCTGATCTCCCGCACTAAAACCGGCGGCCCCTCCGACCCCCTCGGAAGGGCCGCCTTTTTTCGCCTTGCCCGACCGGGCCGGAAACACAGTTCGAAACCCGCTCCAGAGCCCGGTCTTGCTTGCTTTCTCACGGACGAAAGAATATCGTTGCCAGATGGACCGTTTTACCGCTGATCTGCATATCCATTCCCGGTTTTCCCGCGCCACGAGCAAAAACCTGAACCTCAGGGGCCTTGCGGCCTGGGCAAGGGTCAAGGGACTCGACGTGCTCGGCACGGGCGACTTCACCCACCCCGAATGGGTCGCAGAGATGGAGGACCAGCTCCGGGAGGACGGGCGCGGCCTCTACGTGCTCAAAAATCCGGCAGGCATCGGCGCGCAGGTCCCGGACCTGGACGGCGATCCCCCCGGCGTGACCCGCTTCATGCTTCAGGCGGAAATCAGCTCCATCTACAAACGCGGGGGCAAGGTCCGCAAGATCCACAACCTCGTGTACATGCCGGACCTGGAGTCCGTGCGCCGCTTCAACGAACGCCTGGCCCAGGTGGGCAACCTGGCCTCGGACGGTAGGCCCATTCTCGGCCTGGACTCGCGCAACCTCCTGGAAATGGTCCTGGAGACGCACCCCATGGCCTTCCTGGTCCCCGCGCACATCTGGACCCCGTGGTTCGCCCTGTTCGGTTCCAATTCCGGCTTCGATTCCGTGGAGGAATGCTACGGAGAGCTCTCCCAGCACATTTTCGCCATGGAAACCGGCCTCTCCTCCGACCCGGAAATGAACTGGACCTGGAGCGCGCTGGACCGCTTCCGGATGATCTCCAACTCCGACGCCCATTCCGGCGAAAAGCTCTGCCGCGAATGCAACCTCTTCCAGGGCGAGGCCTCCTACGAAGGCATCTACCGCGCCCTGCGCGGCGAAAGCCTGGGCCACAAATTTCTCGGGACCATCGAGTTCTTCCCCGAAGAGGGCAAGTACCACATGGACGGCCACCGCAAGTGCAACGTGGTCATGGACCCGCAGGAGACGGCCATGCGCGGCGGGCTTTGCCCGGTTTGCGGCAAGCCGGTCACCCGGGGGGTGCTCGCGCGCATCGCCGACCTGGCGGACCGCGCCGAGCCGCAGCGCCCCGCAGGCCAGCCCGGCTTCGAATCCTTGATCCCCCTCAAGGAGGTTCTCGGCGAGATTCTCGGCGTGGGTTCGGGCTCCAAAAAAGTCCATGCCCGCTACCTGGAACTGGTGGCCGCCTTCGGCTCGGAGTTGAACGTACTCCGCCGCGCGCCTCTGGAGGACCTCCGCCGTCTGGACTCCGTGCTGGCCGAGGGCGTGGGCCGCATGCGCGAGGGGCAGGTCATGCGCAAGCCCGGATTCGACGGTGAATTCGGCGTCATTTCCGTGTTCACGCCCCAGGAGCGCGACCGCATCCGCAACGGCCTGTTTCTCGCGCCACAGCCGGAGCACATGGCCGCGCCCAAGGAAAGCGAAGCCCCGAAGCAGGACGACCCCGCGCCCGCCCGACCCATGGCCGTGCGCGTGGCCGCCGACGCCGAGCGCATCCGCTACAACACGGACCAGCGCCGGGCCATTTCCGCAGGTCCCGGCCCCGTGCTGGTCATTGCCGGACCAGGCACGGGCAAAACCCAGACCCTGATGGGCCGCATCACCCGGCTCCTGGAGGGCGGGGAGCCGCCCCGGCGCATCCTGGTGCTGACCTTCACCCGCAGGGCCGCCGTGGAACTGCGTGAACGCCTCCAAGCCACCCTGGGCCTGCACGAGGACGCGCCCCTGCCCCAGGCCGGAACCCTGCACTCCCTGGCCTTTGAATACTGGCGGCACGCCTACGGCGAGGAACCCGTGGTCCTGGACGAACGCTCGGCCAAGACCATCTTCGCCGAGGTCAACCCTGAATTGACAGGCCGGGAACTGGACCGCGCCTGGGCCGGACACAATCTCGCCCGCGAAACCCTGGCAGAGCCGGAACCGGCCCTGGCCGAGGCCGTGCAGCGCTATACCAAGCAAAAGGAATCCTGGAACCTCGCGGACTATACCGACCTGCTCGAATTTCTCCTGGAACAAAGCCAGGGTGAGGCCTTTCAGCGCATCCACCACCATGTGCTCGTGGACGAGGTTCAGGACCTCTCCCCCTTGCAGATCAAACTTGTGACCACCCTGGCCGGGGACAAGGGCGACGGCTTTTTCGCCATTGGCGACCCCTGCCAGTCCATCTATGGATTCCGGGGAGCGGCGGGCAACGCCGAGGATCTGCTCCGCCAGGTCTGGCCCCGGCTGGAGCGCGTGGCCTTGCACGAAAATTACCGCTCGGGCCAAAAAATCCTGGATGCGGCCCTGGGACTCTTTCCCGAGGAACCGCGCCTGGAGGCCCAACAGCGCATCGATGCCCGGCTGCACATCTTCCACGCGCCGGACGGTCGCCGCGAAGCCGCCTGGATCAGCGAACGGATCAAACGGCTCATCGGCGCCACCAGCCACAGCCTCACGGACGCGGGCGGCCAGGGGCGCTATGCTCCCGGCGATCTGGCGGTGCTGGTGCGCTTTCGCGGCCTGATCCCGGTCATCGAAGGCGCGCTGAAGCGCTACGGCGTGCCCTGCGCCACGCCCGAAACCGAAGCCTTCTGGAACGAACCGCGCGTGGCCGCCATTCTCCGCGCGGCCGGCCGCACCCTTGGTCTGGCCTGCGGCGAGGGCGCGGACGGCACCGACTGCATCGAATTTCCCGAACATCTGCTGCCCGGCGGGCCGGGCGCACTGCGCGCCTACCTCGACGCCTCGGGCGGCTTCGACGACTTTTTCTGGAAAAGCAAAGCCTACCGCGAACTGAAGCAGGCCTACGAACGCCGGAGAGGTTGGGCAGGTCTGGTCAACTGGGTGCATTTGCAGAGTGATCTGGAACTGGTCCGGCGCACCGCCGAGAAGGTCCAGATCATGACCCTGCACGCCTCCAAGGGACTGGAATTCGAAGTGGTCTTCCTTCCGGGTCTGGAGGAGGGCATCCTGCCCTTTGCCGGAACGGACATGCTTACCGGCAATGCGGCCGGAGCGCGGCTGCCCGCTGATGTGGCCGAGGAAAAACGGCTGCTCTACGTGGGCATGACCCGCGCCAAGCGCGAACTCTTCCTCAGCTATGCGGAAAAGCGGATGCTCTTCGGGCGGACCCTGAACCCGCAACCCTCACGTTTTCTCAAGGAAATCCCGGCCGAGCAGATGACCCGCTCGACCCTGACCGCACGCAAAGTGCATAAGGAGCGGCGCATCAGCCTGCTAGACTGAGCGGGAGAGCAGAAACCGATAAACGCCTCTTTCCCAAAGTGCGCAAATCAGCCTGGCCGGTTCCTCGGCCAAGCCCGCCCGGCGCAGCCTGCAAAACAAATGCAGGGGATTGAGGGCATGCTGCATTCTGTCTCGAAACCCGATCATGGCGCACCTCCTGATGATCCCACTCCTGCCAAAACCGATTGCATACCTCATGCCCAAAAAAGATACGCACACAAATCAAACCCCCTGCTCTCCGGAACGGAAAAACTTTCCCTTCCGCATTGCGGCCCCAAGCTGGCTCCTGCCCGGCACTGTTTCGGAAAACTGCGCCTGGATCGCGGACAACCTGCTCGGCTGCGTTGACGAGATCGCGTTGATGCTCCTGGAGACCGACGCTTGCATCGCATACACGGACGGGGAACTGCTGCCTCCCTGGTTCACGCCGAGGGAACTGCCGGAAGAGATGGAAGAATCGGAAGACGCCGAACCATCCGAACCCGAACCCGCACCCGTGACCTTCCATGCCCACCTGCCCCTGGACCTGCCCTGGGAACAGGGTCTGGAAAAGACCTGGCGCAGGCTCGAACAGCTCCTGGCCCGCACCGCGCCTCTGAACCCACGCCGCTACGTGCTCCATCCGCCGCCCGAGGGGATCTCCCTGCGCATGCTGGCCGGACGCTTCGCCGCTGCGGGCATTGAACCGCGCAGAGTCCTGCTCGAAAACGTCCAGGGTTGCGACCTGACGGAAATCTGGCCCGAGGTGCTGGAGAGCGGCTTCGGGGCCTGCGTGGACCTGGGCCACATCCTGCTCTACGGGCAATATCCGCTGCTGGCCCTGCCCGGCCTGGGCGAACGCGTGGACATGCTCCACCTCAGCGCGCCGGACCCGGCCCGGACAGGACGCCACCGGCCCCTGACCGAGCTCGACGACACAGGCCGCCTGGTGCTCGGGTCCATGCTCGACGCCCTCACTCCCGGTGCCACCGTGGTCCTGGAGGTTTTTGACATGGACGAGTTCAACATGTCGTTGCGGGTGCTCCTGGACCATACGTCCGCCTCTGGAACCCGCCCATGATCACCCTGGTGCTCGGCGGCAATAAATCCGGAAAATCCGCCTTTGCCCTGGAACTGCTCGAAAAGGCCCCGAACCCACCCCTTTTCGTGGCCACGGGCAAGGCTCTGGACATGGATTTCCGCCGCCAGATCCTCGCGCATAAGCGGGAGCGCGGCCCCCGCACACCCGTCCTGGAAGCGGGACCCGACTTGCCAGAACTCATGAGAACCATTACAAAAGGCTACGGCTCGGTATTGATCGACAGCCTTGACTTCTGGCTCTTTTCCTGTATCCCGGACGAGTCGGAAGACCAGCACGTCGAACAGTTGCTGGACGTGCTCCAGGCCTGGAACGGTCCGGACCTGATCCTGGTTTCATGCGAGATCGGCCTCGGCCCCCTGCCCGCGGGAAGGGAGGCCCGATTTTTTGTCAGGCGGCTGGGCAGGCTCAATCAAGCCATTGCCCGCCTCGCGGATCAGGCGTATCTGGTCTGTGCTGGCCTGCCTCTGATGCTCAAAAAGGGATGACATGGCCTTATTTCGACAGCTCGACGAACAGCTGGAAAAGATGCTCGCCCTGTTCAACAAGGACGAGCGCTGGCTGGTCGTGATCAACGCGGATCCGGACGCCCTGGGTTCGGCCATGGCGCTGATGCGGATCATGACCCGGCGCGTTCAGACCGTGGCCATTGGCCAGATCAACGAGATCAAGCGACCAGACAACCTGGCCATGATCCGATATCTGCGCATCCCCACCCGCAAGATTATCCCTAACCTTGCGGCACAATACGACAAATTCGCGCTCATCGACTCCCAGCCACACCACCACCCCGCCTTTGACGACTACACCTTCAGCCTGATCATCGACCACCATCCGATCCTCAAGGACAAGCCCGTCAGCGCACCCTTCATGGACCTGCGGCCCAAGTACGGGGCCACCTGCACCATGATGACCGAATATCTCTACAACCTGAAAATCCGCCCGGGAAAGCTGCTGGCCAGCGCATTGATGTACGGCATCAAGACCGACACCAGCGATTGGGAACGCGAGTTCATCGACGCGGACGTGGCCGCTTTCAAGTATCTTTCCAAGTTTTCGGACACCTCGCTGATCAACCGCATCTCCCGCAGCGAATTCCATCTCGACTGGCTGCGCTTCTTTTCCCGCGCCTTCTACAACCTCCGGCGCGTGGGCACGGGCGGACTCTTCGCCCACATGGGCAAGGTCGAAAACGCCGACATCCTGGTCATCGTGGCCGACTTCTTCACCCGCGTCCACGGCGCGTCCTGGGTGGTCATCTCCGGCATCGCCGACGACAAGCTCGTGGGCATCTTCCGGGGCGACGGCATCCGCCGCGACATGGGCAAGTTCGCGGCCCAGCTCCTGGGCGACCTGGGATCCGCTGGCGGCCACAAGGGCGCTGCCCGGGGCGAGGTTCCCCTGGAAGCCCTCAAAAACGAGGATCCGGAGATGTTCATGCTCAAGAAGCTCGGCCAGGGCAAGCGCAAGATGTTCAAGCGGCTCTAGCCGCTTGCCTCCTCGCCGCGCTCGGGCTACTTTAGGGCATGAGCATCAAAGAACGCTTTCCCGAGTCAGCGGAACCCCTCTACCTCGTTGATGGAACCAGCTTCCTCTATCGCGGCTTCTACGCCTACCCGGACCTGAAGCGGTCCGACGGCTTTCCCACCAACGCCATCTTCATCGTCCTGCGCATTCTCCTGCGGATTCTGCGCGACGAAAAACCAAAATATCTCGGGTTCTTCATGGACGGCAAAGGTCCCACCTTCCGCCATGAAATGTTCGAGGCGTACAAGGCCCAGCGCCCGCGCATGCCCGAGGACCTCGCCGCCCAGATCGACCCACTGCGCGAAGCGGTGCAGCTCATGGGCCTGCACCTTATTGTTTCCGAAGGCGTGGAGGCCGACGACTGCATCGCCTCTCTGGCCGCGCGCTACAAGCAGGAGCGGCCCGTGGTCATCGTGGGTTCGGACAAGGACCTCAAGCAGTGCATTGACACACGGGTGGTACTCTGGGACCCCGCAGGCAAAAGCGAAAAGCTGACCACCCTGGAAAGCTTCACCGCCGAGACCGGCCTGACCCCCGCGCAATGGCCCGACTTCCAGGCCATCACCGGCGACACTTCGGACAACATCCCCGGCATTCCGGGCGTGGGACCCAAGACCGCGGACAAGATCATGGCCGAGGCCGCCACCCTGGAGGAACTGCGCGACGGCGGCCTGGACCGCCTGCCCGAGAAACTCCGGGCCAAGGTGGCCGAGTACCTGGACAAGGTCTTTCTCTATCGCGAACTCACGCGCATGCGCACGGACTGCTGCGAGGACGCAAACCTGGAGCAGCTCCGGGTCCGCCCTCTGGGAGCCCTGGACCTGGGCGATTTCCTGCGCACCTACGAATTCCGCTCCCTGCTGAACGAACTCTCCGCCATGCTGCCCAAGGAAGCCGGAGCCGGCGCGCCCATGATCACGGGCGCGCCCAAGGCCAAGGAAACCAGGGACTCGGGCCCGGCCCAGGCCAGTCTGTTCGGTTCCGGTCCGGGAGCCGCTCCGGCTCCGGTTCCCGCCGGGCCACCCCTGGAGCCGCGCCTGCTGGACTCCCTCCTGGACCTCCCGGACCTGACCGGAAAAACCCTCGGCCTCGTGGTCCTGGAAAACGGCATCCGTCTCGCGCTTCAGGAACAACACGCTCCCGGCCAGGAGCAGCTCTACACCGGCCCCCTGCCCGCGCTGCTCGACGCCCTGGGCGTCGCCACGGTCGTGGCCACCCCCGATGTCCAGGGCCTGCTGCGCGCGGACCCCGCCTGGGAAGTCCTGCCCCTTGAAAAATGGTTCGACCTGGGCCTCGCCGCCTACCTGCTCGACCCCGAGGAGCGCAACTATTCCTGGGAGCGCCTGCACCAGAGCATTTTCCAGCCCGATCCGGACGCGCCCGAGGCCCCGGAACCCGCGACCCTGCACCCGGACGCCCAGGCCCAGGCCACCCTGGTGTGCATGGAACGCCTGGCCCCACGCCTGAAAAACGCCAACCTCGACACGCTGATGCGCACCATGGAACTGCCGCTCCTGCCCGTGCTCACAAGCATGGAACGCGCGGGCATCCGACTCGACCAGGAAGCCTTCCGCCAGTTTCTCGACGAAGTGCAGAGCGAAATCGAGACTCTGACCAGCGAAATCCACACCCAGGCGGGCGAGGACTTCAACATCCGCTCCAGCCAGCAGGTGGCCGTGGTGCTCTTCGACAAACTCGGTCTCAAACCCGCCGGGAAAACCCCGGGCGGCGCGTCCTCCACAGCCAACGCGGTCCTGGAAAAAATTCGCGACGCCCACCCCGTGGTGGAGGCCCTGCTCCAGTTCCGGATGCTCGAAAAGCTCCGCTCCACCTACCTGGAGCCGCTGCCCAAGCTCACCGACGAGCACGGAAGGCTGCACACCCATTTCAACCTCAACGCCACGGCCACCGGACGCCTCTCCAGCTCCGGCCCGAACCTCCAGAACATCCCCATTCGCGGCCCCCAGGGCAAGCGCATGCGCGCCTGCTTCACCGCCGGTCCCGGCCTGCTTCTGGCCGCCGCCGACTATTCCCAGGTGGAACTCCGCGTGCTTGCGCACTTCTCCCAGGACCCGGCCCTGCTCGACGCCTTTGCCCGGGACGAGGATATCCACTCCCGCACCGCCGCCCTGCTCTTTGACAAGGATTCGCCCCAGGCCGTGAGCAGCGAGGAACGCCGCTCGGCCAAGACCATCAACTTCGGACTGATTTACGGCATGGGCCCCCAGCGGCTCGCCCGCGAACTCAAGGTCCCCCTGACCGAGGCCAAGGGCTTCATCGAGCGCTACTTCGAGCGCCTCGCCACGCTCAAGGACTTCTACGACCGCATCGTGGAGGACGCCGCCACCCACGGCTATGTGACCACCCTGGCCGGACGGCGCAGGCTCCTGCCCGGTCTGCACTCCCGAAACCAGCAGGTCGAGTCCCAGGCCAAGCGTCAGGCCGTGAACACCGTGATCCAGGGATCCGCCGCCGATATCATCAAACTGGCCATGCTCGCGGCCCACCGGGACCAGGCCCTCAGGGACCTGAACGCCACGCTCCTGCTCCAGGTACATGACGAACTGCTGCTCGAAGCGCCCGAAGCCACCGCGCCCGAAGCCGGAAAGCGGCTGGCCGAGGTCATGCAGAACGTGCGAGAAGAAGTCCGGCTGCGCGTGCCCCTGAAGGTGGACATGGGCGTGGGCCTGAACTGGGCCGAGGCACATTAGGAAAGCAAGAGCATGCTTCCGGCGGCAAGGGGGTTCGCGGGAAGGGGGAAACTCTTTGCAGGAGTTTCCCCCTTCCCACGAGTATTCTATTCAATCAATTCCATTTTATTCCAGGCTATTCGGCATACCCAGAATCCAATCGCGAATCTCGTCTCGCACGCGGCGGTAATGGCCCAGGGCCTCCTCTTCGCTGGCGGCGTTTTGCGCCAGGCTGGGCGGGTCGTCAAAGCCCACATGCAGACGCCGGACCTTGCCGGGAAAAAACGGGCAGTTCTCGCTGGCGTGCCCGCAGAGGGTGATCACGTAGTCGAAATCCACGTCCGGCAGGTCGTCCACAAGCTTGGAGACGTGTCCGGAAATGTCCACCCCAGCCTCGGCCATGACAGCCACGGCGCGCGGGTTCAGGCCGTGGGTCTCCACGCCTGCGGACCAGGCCTCGATGACGCCGGGCTTGAGCGCCCTGGCGAACCCTTCGGCCATCTGACTGCGGCAGGAGTTGCCCGTGCAGAGAAACAGGATACGGATCGGTTCAGCCATCTTGGTTACTCCTTGAAGGGACTCTCGACGCGGAAGGGGGAATCGTGGGGATGCATGATCCGGCTCTTGATCTGGTCGCGAATCGCTCTGACCTGTTCCATCTGTTCCTCATGGCTGCCCTTGGCCGCCGCAGGATCGGGAAACGGCCAGTGCCAGCGATGGGCCAAGCCAGGGAAAACAGGACACTTGGCCTCGTCGGCATCGTCGCACACGGTGATTACATAGTCGTAGAGCCGCCCTTTGCGGTAGAGGTCGAACACGGACTGAGTGGTGTTTTCGGAGAGATCGATTCCGACTTCGAGCATGGCCTCGACCACCAGCGGATTGATCTCGGAGGGCTCCAATCCGGCGCTTTCCACCTCGAATGTGTCACCGCCAAATTCCTTGAGAAACGCTTCGGCCATCTGGCTGCGCGCACTATTGTGGTTGCAGATAAAAAGAACGCGGGTCTTGTCCATGTCGTCTCCTATGGCTTGCAACTGACGTGGCAGACGCCGGTCGGCGTGCTGACCACATGGGGAAAATGGCGACGGCGAATCCAGAGCGCCACATTGACCAGGGCGATGAGCACCGGAACCTCCACCAACGGGCCGATGACAGCGGCAAAGGCCTGGCCGGAGTCGATGCCGAACACGGAAATGGCCACGGCAATGGCCAGTTCGAAGTTGTTGGACGCAGCCGTGAAGCTGAGGGTTGCGGACTGCTCGTAATTGGCCCCGGCCTTGAACGAGAGCGCAAAGGAGACCAGAAACATGATCAGGAAGTAGATGCACAGCGGCACGGCGATGCGCACCACGTCCAGGGGCAGCGCCACGATGTATTCGCCCTTGAGCGAGAACATGACCAGGATGGTGAAAAGCAAAAACACGAGCGTCAAAGGCGAGATGCGCGGCAGGAGCTTTTCCTCGTACCACTGCTCACCCTTGAGCCGCAGACCGGCCAGCCGGGTGAGCATGCCCGCGAGGAACGGAATCCCCAGGTAGATGAACACGCTTTCTGCAATCTGCGCCATGGAGATGTCCACCACGGCGCCTTCCAATCCCAGCATCGGCGGCAGCACCGTGATGAAGAACCAGGCATAGACTGAGAAGCAGAGCACTTGAAAAATGGAGTTAAAGGCCACCAGCCCGGCACAATATTCGCGGTCCCCCGCAGCCAGGTCGTTCCAGACGATGACCATGGCGATGCAGCGCGCAAGGCCGATGAGGATCAGGCCGACCATGTATTCGTGCTGGTCGGAGAGAAAGGCCACGGCCAGGCCGAACATCAGCACCGGCCCGATGACCCAGTTCTGCACCAGGGAGAGGCCGAGCACGCGCAGATCGCGAAAGACCAGGTGCAGCCGCTCGTATTTCACCTTGGCCAGCGGGGGATACATCATTAAAATCAGACCGATGGCGATGGGCACGTTGGTTGTGCCCACGGAAAAGGCGTTGACCACGCCCTTGATGGCCGGATAGAGCCAGCCGCCGAACACGCCCACGGCCATGGCCAAGAATATCCAAAGAGTCAGATAACGATCCAGAAAGGAGAGCTGTTTGGTCTTCACCGTCATGGCTGTGCCCCTTCTCATTGCGCCCCATGCAGGGGCTTATGATCTCATTCCGATATCTCC
Organism: Desulfovibrio sp.; assembly: GCA_050251775.1. GTDB lineage: Bacteria > Desulfobacterota > Desulfovibrionia > Desulfovibrionales > Desulfovibrionaceae > Paucidesulfovibrio. The sequence goes on along the minus strand of JBFWMD010000030.1, from coordinate 14,087 downwards.
TCGACACCCCGATGAACAAGCCCCTGCGCGTCGCAATTGCGTGACATTCCACCTGCCCCGAAACCAGCGCTTGGCTTTTTGCCCATATGGCAAAATACTATAGTTTATCCTCCCGAATCAGTCAACAATGCAGCCGGGAAACTTCGGGGGGCGACGTTGCGGATGAACTTTTTCAGCAGCGATGCGGAGAACGCACAAACAGCTTGTCAGGAGAAGTTATAACCTTCCGAGAAAAAGAGAAATCAGGAATTGTTCAAGAATGGAGCGATCCAGGATGCCAAAAAAAATCCATGCCGAAGCATAGTTAAAACACGTAAGGATTTGAACGTGTTGCGGCAACGCAACTGCTGCCTTTAAACAGCCTGAGAAGGCAACGGGCGGCCGGACGGCGCAAGACGGACAGATTGTGGGAAAAACAGTTCGGGTCGGGTTTGAAAAGGCCGGGCTAACAACCCGGCCCTTTCAACCGATAGAAAATGGCCTTGCCCACGCGCTCCTGACAGAACGCGTCCGAAAGGCCGTACACGCTCTCGGTGGAACCGAGGATCAGGTGGCAACCGGGATGCAGAATCTTACTGAACCGCTCCAGGATACTGCACTTGGTCGCCTGATCAAAATAGATCAGCACATTGCGGCAGAAGATCACGTCAAAAGTCTTCAGGTTCGAAAAGTCCACCACGAGGTTGCGCTGGCGGAACTCCACCATGCTCCGCAGCTCCGGGCGCACGCGCCAGCAGTTTCCCGCGCGCTCAAAATACTTGCGATAGGCTTCCGGCAACCCGCGCGAAAGCTCGAAGTCGGAATACTCCGCCTTGGTGGCCTTGCCCAGCACGCGCGCGGAGATGTCCGTGCCGAGGATCTGGAAGTCGGCGGGCCGCAGACCGCTGCAGGGCGTTCTCTCCAGATGGTCCTGAATGATCATGGCCAGGGTGTAGGCTTCCTGGCCCGTGGCCGCAGCTGCGGACCAGATGCGCACCGGGGTCTTGTCGCCGGAAAGACGCCGGGCCACGCTACGCCGGCAGAGCTCGGGCAGGAGGTGTTCCCGAAAGGAGTCGAAGGGATGCTGGTCCCGAAAAAAACTGGTTTCGTTGGTGGTGATGGCCGAGATGACCTCGTTGCGGACCTGGGGCGAGCAGTCCCGGCGCAGAAACTCATAGAGTTCGCGCCAGGACTCCACTTCTGCCGCCCGGAGCAGGCCTTTGAGCCGCTGGGTGATCAGATATTCCTTGTTGTCCGGGATGTGCAGCCCGCACAACTCATAAATGTAGCCGCGCAGGTCGTTGAAATCCCGAGGGGTCAATTCCATGTCTGATCCTACGGCATGAGCGGGGTCAGTCGCAGCCCGAGGTCCGGCTCCAGTCCCAGCATGAGGTTCGCGTTGGCCACGGCCTGTCCGGAAGCGCCACGGCAGAGGTTGTCAATGGCGGAAAGCACAATCAGACGATTGGTCCGAGGATCGACCACCAGCCCGATGTCGCAGAAATTCGTCCCCCGGACCCAGCGCGTTTCCGGAAGAACGCCTTCGGGCAGCACGCGGACCCAGGGCTCGGCGTCGTAGTGCGCCGCATAAGCCGCGCGCACCGAGGCGAGGTCCGCCCCAGGTTTCAACCGGGTGTAAATGGTGCTCAGGATGCCCCGGTCAATGGGCAGCAGATGCGTGTTGAAGGACACAATCAGGCGCTGGCCCGCGAGCTTGGAAATCTCCTGCTCAATCTCCGGAGTGTGGCGATGCTTGCCCAGACCGTAGGCCCGGAAGGAGTCATGCACCTCGCAGAACAGCGTGCCCACGGCAGCCTTGCGGCCCGCGCCCGAGGTCCCGGACTTGGAGTCGATGACGATGTCGTTCGTCTCCACCAGTCCCTCAGCCAGAGCCGGATAAAGGCCAAGAATGGCCGTGGTGGGATAGCAGCCCGGATTGGCCACCAGATCGGTCTCAGCGATCTCGTCCCGGTAGAGTTCGGGCAGTCCGTACACGGCCTGGGCCAGCCTGTCCGCGCGGGTGTGCTCCGTCTGATACCACTGCTCGTAGACGGCCTTGTCGTTCAGCCGGAAATCTGCGGACAGGTCCACGACCTTGACATTTTCGCACAGCAGCGCGTCCGCGATCTCCATGGCGGTCTTGTGCGGCACTGCCAGAAACGCGAGTCTGCAGCGCGCGGCCAGATCCTTGGGACTTGGAGAACTGATCTCCAGACCGCCAAGGCCCGTGCCCTGCAGGTAGGGATACAGTTCTTCCAGACGCTTGCCCACCTCGGTCCGGGAGGTGGCGCAAACCAGCTCCAAGGCGGGATGCCAGGCGAGAAGTCGCGCCAGCTCCATGCCGGTATATCCGGTCACCCCGACCAGTCCCACGGGAATCCGCTTGCTCATGTCTTGCTCCGCTACTTGACCTTTTTCACGTACTTCATGCGCAGATTATAGAGCATCTCGCAGAGCAGGCGGCTTTCGTCGTCGCTCAGTCCGCTCTGGAACTTCTGTTGCAGCATGGCGATGATATCGATGGTATGTTTGGCGATGTGGGGCATGAACTCGGTCCGACCCGTGGACGGGTCTTCGGTTTCGCCCAGCGCCACCAGCGCCGAGGAGGACAGCGACATCAGGAACGTCCTGAAGTCGATCTCGGGCAGGGGCATTCCCTTGAGGAAATCCTTACAGCTTTTGTCGTCGCTCACCACTCCCTCCAGTGCCAATGTTTGAGGGAGTGTAGCTCAATACACATCCCGGGTTCAAGCTCGGAAAGCCCCCCTCCCAGGAAAAACTCCCGAATTCCACCCGAATGCGGAGCCCCAATTCCCCCCTCATGACGTACGCTTTCCGCGCGAAAGGCCGTATTTCGCGCATCCAACATTGCCATATTCCTCCTGGACGCCTATAAGGAAAACTAGACTCAACCGGGCACACGAGGGGAATATGTCACAACCGCAAGAAAAAAAACAAATTTTATTGGAAAGCGGAACCAACGAGGTTGAAATCCTGGAGTTCTATCTCGGCGGACAAAGCTATGGAGTCAACGTTTCCAAGGTGCTTCAAATCATTTCCTACGAGCCGGAAAAATTCACGCGGACACCGGATGCGGACCCGGCCATGCCCGGAGTGCTGCTCTGGAGGGGCACACCCATCCCCTTCGTGGATCTCTACGCGGCCATGAACGTGACCACCCGTGTGGAGGTGGAACGCCCCATCGCCCTGGTCACGGAATTCAACAACCTGGTCTGCAGTTTCCTCACCGACGGCGTGAACCGCATCCACCGCATCGGCTGGGACCGCATTGACCAACTGGACGCCTACATGACCCAGTTCTCCGCCCACTTCACCGGGTCCGTGCATGTGGACGACAAGGACATCCTGCTCGTGGACTTCGAATACCTCCTGGCCAGCTTTTTCCCGGAAACCAAGCTGGATTCCGAGAAACAGCTCCTGCTTCCGGAAGACGTAACCCCGGAAAACAGGCAAACCAAGCGCATCCTCCTGGCTGAGGATTCCGCCTTTATCCGGCAGACCATCCTGACCATCCTGGAACGTTCCGGATATGCGCAGGTGATGCCCTTCGAGAACGGGCTCCTGGCTTTCGAGCACCTCGTCGGACTCAAAAAACAGGCCCAGGCCCAGGAAAAACCCATCGCGGACTTTGTGCAACTGGTCATTTCGGACATCGAAATGCCGCAACTCGACGGCCTGACCCTCTGTCGCAGGCTTAAGGAAGACCAGCTCTACGGCTCCACCCCCGTAATCATCTTCAGTTCCCTGATCAATGAGCAGATGGCCGTAAAATGCAGGGAAGTGGGGGCCGATGCCTTCATCACCAAACCGCAGATGGCCCAGCTCGTGGGAACGTTGGACAAGCTGCTCTTCGGGGTCTGAGCCGGCGTCCTGCCCGGCTGGCGACCTTCGTAAACAAAGAGGCCCCGATCGCTCGGGGCCTCTTCTCGTTGCGGATAATGCCGGTTTAGTTGCCGCAGGTGCAGTTGGAGAAGGTCACGCGGTCCGAATATTCGGCCTGCTTGCCCTTGTTCCAGCGGTTCAGCGGGCGGTAGTAGCCCACGATGCGGGTGTAGACCTCGGCTTCCTTGCCGCAGGTCGGGCAGTCGAAGTGCTCGCCCGCGATATAGCCGTGCTCCTTGCAGATGGAGAAGGTCGGCGTGATGGAGAGGTACGGCAGCTTGGTCTTGGTGAAGGCCGTGATGATGAAGTTCTTCAGGGCCTCGGTATCGGCCACGGCCTCGCCCAGGAAGGTGTGGAACACCGAGCCGCCGGTGTAAAGCGGCTGGAGCTGGTCCTGGTGTTCCAGGGCGAAGAGCACATCCTCGGAGATGCCCACGGGCAGGGCCGTGGAGTTGGTGTAGTACGGTGTGCCATTACCCTGGGTGATGATATCCGCATAGAGCTTCTTGTCGATCTTGGCCAGCCGGTAGCTCGTGCCCTCGGCCGGGGTGGCCTCCAGGTTGTAGAGGTGGCCGGTCTCCTCCTGAAAGTCGGAGGTAATCTTGCGCAGGTGGTTGAGCACCCGGCGCATGAAGCGCACGCCCGAATCGGTCTCGATGCCCTTGCCAAAGAGGTTCAGGCAGGCCTCGTTGCCGCCGAGCAGGCCGATGGTCGAAAAGTGGCCGTTGTAGCCGTTCTTGAGGTAGCGCTGCGACCAGGGGAACATGCCGTTCTTGAGGTTGTCCTCAATGAGCTTGCGCTTGAACTCCAGGCTGTCCTTGGCCAGCGTGGCATACTCTTCCACGAGGTCCAGAAACTCGTCCTCGCCCTGGGAGAGGTAGGCCAGCTTGGGCAGGTTCAGGGTGACCACGCCGATGGAGCCCGTGAGGTCGCCCGCGCCGAACAGGCCGCCGGTCTTCTTGCGCAGCTCGCGGATGTCCATCTGGAGGCGGCAACACATGGAGCGCACGTCCTCGGGATTGAGATCCGAGTTGATGAAGTTCTGGAAGTACGGAACCCCATACTTGGCCGTAAGCTTGAGCAGCAGGTCGCCGATCTCGGAATCCCAGGGGAAATCCGTGGTGATGTTGTAGGTCGGAATGGGGAAGGAGAAGATCCGGCCGTGGTAGTCGCCGTCGAGCATGACCTCCAGGAAGGCCCGGTTGATCCACTCCATCTCCTGCGTGTATTCGCCGTAGGTCGAATCGCGCATGACCCCGCCAATGATCACCCCTTCCTTGGCGATGTGCTTGGGTGGCACGAGGTCGAAGGTCAGGTTGGTGAACGGGCTCTGGCCGCCCCAACGGGAAGTGGTGTTCAGGTTGAACACGAACTTCTGCATGGCCTGCCGGACCTGTTCGTAGGTCATGGCGTCCTCGCGGATAAAGGGCGCGAGGTAGGTGTCCACATTGTTGAAGGCCTGGGCCCCGGCCCATTCGTTCTGGAGCGTGCCCAGGAAGTTGACCATCTGTCCGAGAATGGCATCGAAATGCTTTGCCGGGCCAGCGGAGGAGCGGCCTTCGAGGTTGAAGCCTTCGAGCAGGAGGTCGCGCAGGCTCCACCCGGCGCAATACCCCGCCAGGCCGAACGAGAGGTCATGGATGTGGAAGTAGCCGTGCTCGTGGGCCAGCCGGACTTCCTCCGGATACTTTTCCAGGGCGTAGCGCGCCTGGACCGTGCCCGAGAGGTGCAACATGAGCCCCTGGAAGGAGTGGGTCATGTTGGCGTTCTCGTTCACGCGCCAGTCGGACTTGCCCAGATACTCGTCAATGGTCTCCTTGATGTCCAGGTAGGCCTGCTTTTGTTCGCGCAACTGACGGCGCTTCTCGCGATAAAGAACATAGCGTCGCGCCACTTCGTACTGACGGGACTCCATGAGCACGCGCTCGACCATGTCCTGAACGTGCTCCTGTTCGGGTATGGCCACGTCCACGAGTTTGGCCTCGACCTTGCGGGCCATGCGGCCTGCGAGGATGGGATCCTTGATCCCGCTGGCATTGAGAGCCTTGAAGATTGCTTGGGCGATGCGGTCAGTGGACCACGTTTCCAACCGCCCGTCTCTCTTCATGATCTGAGACGGCATGCTTCCTCCTGGGGGGTACGAACGCTTGAACTTTCAATTCGAAGCCGCGCGGCAGCAAACCGCGGACCTCGTCCATGTCATTGTCGGTCAGGACCGGCACACGGGTGGTCCTGAAGTAAAAGGCGCCGGGATGCGCCGAAGCCATGGAAAACACGGCTTCAATGTTGTCCTGGGCGGTTTCCGGGTCCACGGCGTTGCCCGTCAGCCCGGGATATTTGGCAAAGGGACCTTTGACATCCACGGCAAAGACATCCACCAGCCCTTCGGCCAGCAGGTCCCGGACCATGTCCGGACGCATGCCGTTGGTGTCCAGCTTGACGCGCAGGCCACGCTGTTTGATCTCCCAGAGCAATTCCGCGACATGGGGCACGTGGGTGGGTTCGCCGCCTGTGACGGTGACGCCGCCGAGCCACTTTTTGCGCTCATCCAGATAGGCACGCAGAGCCCAGCGCGGCAACAGGGGCAGCTTGTCCATGTCCCAGGCCAGTTCAAAGTTGTGACAGGTGGGGCAGAGCAGATTGCACGTGCCGAGGAACACGACGCAGCACGGCACGCCGGGCCAGTCGCAAAGGCTGAAGCGCTCCAGGCCGCGCACATATTTCCAGACGCCGACAGGTTCTTTCATTTCACTTTTGTCGTATTTTCCGAATTTCGCCGCCCCGCACCGGGCGAATAGACTTCGGCAGACGCCGATTCGGGTTTCAGTCGGTCGGAATCCGGCTGTCCCGCGTGCAACATGGATCAAATCGGAACGGTGGGCGGCAGGCCCGGAGCAACGCAAGCACCACTGCCCGATGTGATAGCCCAAACCCCTATTTCTGTACAGGGGGGGGAGCCGTTTTTTTGAATTACTCAAGCCTATATGAGCAATTATAGCTGGCGATCAGCGATTAAAGAAAGCCTAGAGAAGTTTTCCACAGCTCGTGAAAAGAACTAAACGGCGAAAATACAGCACCTTTTCTAGAAATAGTTTAGAAGTATTTTTACACATGAATCAGGAGAAAAGGCAGGGAGATCAAGGGGTGGGAACCGCGCGGAACCGCGCAGGAATATGCTTATATCAAAGAGGGTTGGGAAAGGCCAGCAAATTGTGCCAGCAATGCGCGCTGTTGTCGGATCGGTCCGCGCGGCCCCGAACCAGGCCCAAGTCCGCCCAAAACCGTCCCTGTGAGAAAATCGCTGTTAAAAATCAGTCCTGCGCGTTGTCGATAGTTGTGCGCAACTCCGCATCCCACTCCGCCGCTTTGCAATCCGACCAAAAGCGGGTATTCAGAAACCAGGGAAGCTTGGCCCGATATTGTGGCCTCCCTGGGAGCGATTGGCTTGAAAGAAAAACAGCTCAAGGAAAACGGATACATGCGCTTTACTGGAACCGTGCATGCCACGGTTTTCGACTATTTCCAATGCGCGACCCCGCGCAAGGCCAAATGGTTCTTCAAGGACGGATGCTTCGTCTGCGCGGGATGCGAACTGGCCTGTGAAACCGACGACCCGGAAGGCTTTCAGGCCTTCCTCATCCCCCTCAAATGAAACGTCTGCTGTTCTGCACCCTCTTGCTCTGGCTGTCCGCGGCCCCGGCCCTGGCAGCGGACACCGAGGCCCGCGACATCTGCCTCTGCCGCCAGGTCATCGCCAGAACCCTCTGCAAACCCCCGTCTGAAATCGATTTCATCGACAAGTTCGAGGATTCGCCCAACTACTCCTTCACGGTCTTCTACGCCAAAAAGGAGGAGCGCTTCATCTGCAACGTTTCCGGCACGGAAGTGCGCATCAAGGGCAACGCCTGGATTCCCCTGATGCGGACCGTGTCCGTGACCCTGGACCCGGAAACCAACTGTGTGGAGCTAAACTACTTCGCGCCCGAATGCCCGCGCGGCCCGGTGCGCTGCTGCGCCCCCAAGGACAAGGTGGACATCCAGCGCAAAAAAGACACGGACTTCTGGAGCCGTCCCATTCCGGACCTCCTCCATGACGAGTTGAGCTCGGGCATCGCCCGCGAGGCCAACGCCACAGACAACCAGACCGCGCCCGGCAACTGATCCCTCAACTGATCCGGCGACGCGCCGAATTCGCGGCGCTCAACGCCGCAAAAAAATGTACAGCCCGCCCAGGACTGCCCCCAGCACTCCAGGCCACCAGCGCGATCCAGCCAATCCCCAGGCCGCCAGACCCAGCGTGGCCGCCGCCACAACCCAGACTTCCAGACAACGCAGCAGCAGACTACGAAAACGCCCTCCCAATGCCCCCGGCGGCAGCGGCCGCAACGTTTCCGCCAACCGCCACGCGGACGGCGGTTCGACCGCTCCGGGCCGTCGCGCGGACTGCAGTTTGTGCCCGCACGAAACGCAAAATGGTTCGGAATCCTCATTGGAAACGCCGCAGCGCGTGCAGATGATCATGCTTTACCTTCCACCGCCCGGACAGGGCTGTCAATGGCTCCTCGCGCAACCGACACCCGGGGCTTGTCTTTTTTCGCCAAGTTCCTTTGACATTCCTGCTTTTCTGCGGATAATGGAAATGCTGTACGGCACTTCGTCGGAGGACGCATGAGCGACGAGACCCAGACAAACCACCTGACCAAGGAACAACGGCTGACCGCCTACCTGGACGCACTGGAACGACTCCGGCGCGAACGGACCAGCCTGCGCGAAGTCCTCGAGCGCGAAATTCTGCTGGCCTTCATCCGCATCAATCGAAATAATCTCAACGAATTCCCGCTACTTGAAACACAGCAACACTCGGTCATCGGCCTGCTCTGCCAACGTTCGGACCACCCGACCTACGACTATATCAACAAGCTGACCGGAAACTTCCTGGTGCTGCTCAACCGCTTGGCCAAGGCCCTGCCTTCGGGCGATGAAACCGTTATCGGACAGACCCGCACGCGCCTGCTGAACACCGAAACCCTGCTCATCAAGTGCATGCAGGGCATCATCTACGCCAGCGGCCTGATCACGGACAACTTCGAGGAACTGGTGCTGAGCAACTATGGCGAAACCGCCCTGCCCGCCTACAACGAACTGCTCAAGACACATGAACTGGACCGCACCTTCTGGCGCGACTTCCTGCAACGCTACGTGGCCGACCCCGTGGCCGAGGCCCATGAAGCCATCCTGGCGGAAAACCGTTTTGCCATGAGCAAGGACGGCAAGGTGCTCATCGTCCGCTTCTATATGGACGACGTGCTCTCCAGGCTCACTCCCTCGGACAAGCGCATTGAAAAAACACGGATCCAGAACGCCTTTGAGGAACGCAGCCGGGGATATGAGGGCCGCCGCACCCTGCGCCTCGTGACCAACTGTCTCATGCGCGGCCTCTCCTTCATTCCCAGGGAACAACTCGGGGAATCAGACCTCGAAAGCCTGGCCCGCATCGCCTGCGTGGACGATGTCAGCCAGCAGTTTCGAAAGAACTATCAGGAACGGCTCCAGCGCAAGGACATCCCCGAAGTCGATCCGGAAGAGGAAGCCCAGCATAAACTGAACTTCGCCTTCCTCATGGAACAGGTCGTGTCCACGGGCGTGGGTGCGCTCATCGGCGTGACCAGGGCCAGGGAGGAGTTTTCCTCGGCCCTCACGGAATTCATCCTGGAGCAGTCCCAGGCTATGCAACTCCTGGGCAAGGACCTCAGCCTGGACAACCTCCAGCGCGTCGTCTCCAGCATCCTCGAAGACCATTTTGTCTACCGACTCCAACGCCAGATCGAAGAGGAAGGCAACAAAATCCAGATCCACAAGACGCGCACCCGCCGCGCCGCAACCAGCGATGTGGACGCCCTCTTCCCCTACGGACTGACCCGCATCCGCAAGAGCAAGCTCTGGCGCAAGGATGCCTCGCGCGACGACATGCTCCTCTTCCGCCCGCGCAATGCCCAGGAGCTGGCGGGCATCTGCCGGATGCTCCAGATCGAACCGCAACTGCTCTCCAGCATCAACGCGCTCTGGGAAGCCAATTCCTGCAAGGTGGAGATCCTCCTGACCATCGATCTGGCTCTGATGGCCCGGCGCACCACCAACCTCGCGCTGCGCCTGCGGGAGTTGCTGACCAGGATCGGTCTGGTCCGAACCGATTCCGCGGATGCCAGACTCCGAACCCCGGCAGCGGATTCCTATTTGGACGCTGAGGTACGCGGAGAAAACGCCCGGTCCCGGACGATTTCCCCGGCCGATTCACCTGCCGGAACCGCCCCAGCCGCTTCCGAAAGTCCATCGGAGCGGCCCCTCGAGCCCGGAGCCGCCTGGGCCGCATCGCCTCCGGCAGGCGATCCGAGCGTGCTCGTGGCCAAAGAAGAAGACGCCCCCGACGAAAAATCCGACTCCTGACGGCCCCACCGCGCCAAAAGAAAACGCCCCCGCCGTTGTCCGGCAGAGGGCGTCCCTTGCGCGTTTCCAGCCGGAAGCCCGGCCTCAGACAAAGACGATGGTCTTGTTCCCGTCCACCAGCACCCGATCCTCCAGATGCCACTTCACGGCCCTGGAAAGCACCTGCCGCTCGATATCCCGCCCCAGAACCTTGAGATCCTCCACGTCCTGACGATGCGAAACCCGGATCACGTCCTGCTCCAGGATCGGCCCCTGGTCCAATTCTTCGGTCACGTAGTGCGCCGTGGCTCCGATAAGCTTCACGCCCCGCTCCGCTGCCCGCCGATACGGGTCCGCGCCCACAAACGCGGGCAAAAACGAATGGTGGATGTTGATGATCCGGCTGTTGAACGCGCGCACGAACTCCGGCTGCATGATCTGCATGTAGCGCGCCAGGATCACCAGGTCCGCATTGCCGTCCAGCAGCTCCAGCATCCGGCTGGTGGCCTTCTCCCGGTTCTCCGGGTCCACGGGCACGTGGAAAAACGGCACGCCGAAGCTGCGCGCCGCATCCCCCAGGTCCGGATGGTTGGAAATGACCATGGTCACATCCATGGCCAGCTCGCCCCGCTGTGAACGCCAGAGCAGGTCCATCAGCCCGTGGTCCAGCTTGGAGACCAGGATGGCCGCCTTCTTGCGCACCCAGGCCGGATGAAGGCTCCACTCCATGCCGAACGGGTCCGCCACCTCGTGCGCAAACTCCGCGGCGATCTCCCCCAGCTTGCCTTCCAGGCCGTGCATGTAGAATTCCTGGCGCAAAAAGAACCGGCCACCCTCCGGGTCCGTGGAATGCTGGTCCGAATGAATGATGTTCGCGCCACGATCAAACAAAAACCGGGAGGCGCGGGCCACAATGCCGGGCTGGTCGTCGCAGGTGGCGAGCAGCCGGGCCGTGCTGCGGGCAATGGCGGGCATGGGCGTACTTCCGTCTCGGCGGCCCTGAGGACAGCCGGTTGAGGTTCGGGTTGCGCGCAGGCCGTTGCCCGCGCGGCGCACATACAAGCACATGCCGGCACAGGAGTCCAGCACGCGTTGTGAAGCCCCGAGGTGAAGGAGGGAACGCCTCCGGCGGCCAAGGGGCCCGCGGCCCCTTGGAACCCCGTTTACCGCCCGCGCTTTGCGCAGGCGGGGAGATGCGTGCGGGCGGGGCAGGAGCAAGCAAGGCTGTGCGGGTCACGGGGCGTGGTGATCCGTTGCGCGGTCTTGCCGGGCCTGCGGCCCGCGCAATCCCGCGCAACAATGCGCCCTTCGGATTGGGCTGTGCCCGATCCGAAGATAAAATCAAAAGGGAAATCATATAGAAGATGATTGTCGGGTTTGCCAACCCGCTGAACGCCAGGAGGCGTTCAGCCGATGAACGGTCTTTGGGAGGGGGGCCGGGGGGAACCCTTTCTTGCAGAAAGGGTTCCCCCCGGAAAAGCTCTCAAAAAAAGTACGTCGGCGCTTAGCCGCCGAGGTAGGCTTTTTTCACTTCGGGATCGTTGATGAGTTCCTCGGAGGAACCCTGGGCAACGATTTCGCCGGTATCGAGCACGTAGCCCCGGTGAGCGAACTTGAGTGCGAGATTGGCGTTCTGTTCGATAAGCAGGATGGTCATGCCCTGCTCGTTGAGTTGTTTGAGTGTGCGGAACATGTCGTACATCAGGGCGGGGGCGAGGCCCATGGAGGGCTCGTCGAGCATGATGAACGAGCATTTGGACATCAGGGCGCGGCCCACGGCGAGCATCTGCTGTTCTCCGCCGGAGAGCGATTCGCTCTGCTGTTTGCGGCGCTCGGCCAGACGCGGGAACAGGCTGTAGACCTGATCGTAATCGCGCTGGATGTCGGAAGAGGAGTCCCGTTTGCGGGCGTAGGTGGCCAGCTTGAGGTTTTCCTCCACGCTAAGGTTGCCGAAGATGTGCCGTCCTTCGGGAACCAACGCCATGTGCAGATCGGAAACGACCTTGTCGGCGGGCATGCCGAGGATGCTCACGCCGTTGTGGCGGATGTCGCCCTGGATGACCTTGGGGGCCTCGGGGGGCAGCAGCCGGGCGATGGCCATGAGCGTAGTGGACTTGCCTGCGCCGTTGGCTCCGATGAGCGTAACGATCTCCCCTTCCTGAACGGAGAAGGAGATGCCGTGCAGGGCCTCGATGTTGCCGTACTTGACGACGAGGTTTTCGATTTCGAGCAGCGGTTTCAAATCGTATCGTCTCCCAGGTAGGCTTTGATGACTTTGGGGTTGGCCTGGATGTCTTCGGGAGTGCCCTCGGCGATGGTTTCGCCGAAGTCGATGACCTTGATCCAGGAGCACAGGCTCATGACCACCTTCATCTGGTGTTCGATCATCCAGATGGTGATTTTGTACTTCTCGTGAATCCAGCGCACCAGATCGATGAGTTCCTCCACGTCGCGTGAGTTCAGGCCCGCGGCGGGTTCGTCGAGCAGGAGCAGTTCGGGCTGGATGGACATGGCCCGGGCGATCTCCACGCGGCGCTGGAGGCCGTACGGCAGGTTCGGCGGAATTTCGTAGGCGTAGTCCTTGAGGCCCATGGCTTCGAGCAGTTCCCAGGAGATGCGGTCGATTTCCTTTTCCTGGTTCATATACTTGCGGGTGCGCGCAAAGGCGTCAAAGACCGTGTAGCCCATGCGGTAGTGCTGGGCCACGCGGATGTTGTCGAGCACGTGCATATCCTTCCAGAGCCGGATGTTCTGGAAGGTGCGGGAGACGCCGAGGGCCGTGACCTGATGGGGGCGCATGCCGCGCGTGTCCACACCGTTGAAGGTGATGGACCCTTTTGTAGGGGTGTAGAAGCCGGACACGAGGTTGAAGATGGTGGTCTTTCCCGCGCCGTTGGGGCCGATGAGCGCGACGAGTTCGCCGCCCTCCAGTTCGATGTTGAAGTCCGACACCGCCTGAAGGCCGCCGAAGTTCTGCGTCATGTGATCAACTTTCAGAAGCGACATTGCACTCTCCAGACGGGGTTTACTTGAACCGGCAATACTTCCGCAGCTTCGGGAAGATGTCGGTAAGTTCCTTGTTGCCCATGATTCCCTCGGGCCGGAACTGCATCAGCAGCACCAGCGTCAGCGGAATGATCACCCATTTGAGGATCTGGAGCGGACGCAGCAGTTCCAGCAGGAAGGTGAAGAACACCGCGGAGAGCACCGCGCCGGAGAGCGAGCCCATACCGCCGAGGTAGACCATGACCATGGCCTCGGTGGACTTGAGGATGTTGAAGGACTGGGGGTTCACGTAGCCGACCACGTGGGCGAAGAGGCCGCCCGCCATGCCGCAGAGGCCCGAGGAGAGCATGAAGGTCACGAGCTTCACCTTGTTGGTGTTCACGCTCATGATCTCGGCGGCGATCTCGTCCTGGCAGATGGCGTTGACGCCCTTGCCAAAGGTGGAGGAGATGTAGCGGCGGATCATCATCACGCAGAAGATGGTTCCCAGGGCCACAAAGATCATCATCCAGGGGATGTCGGCCACGTCGTACATGGCCTTGACCACTTTCTTCATGCCCATGAAGCCGCGCGGGCCGCCAATGATGTCCAGATTCTCGATGCCGGAGATGACCATATAGTTCACGGCGATGGTGATGATGGCCAGGTAGTCGCCGCGCGTCTTGAACGAGGGCAGGGCCACGTGGATGCCTGCGATGGCCGCCACCACTCCGCCCACCAGGATGGAGTTGGGGAAGTCCAGCACGGATAGCTGGGGCGGCAGCAGCGGCTCACCG
>JBFWMD010000029.1:0-38452 GCA_050251775.1 Desulfovibrio sp. | reverse complement strand
GCTCATGACTGCTTAATCGCGAATTCTAGCCTCTTTTTCCGCGAATGGAAAGTCGTCCGGAGGGTCTTTTTTCAAATGCGGCGTTTGACACCGTATGCCAAGACATGCATATTCATGGCATAGCATGAATATGGAGGAACAATGACACAGGAGGCAACAGGTGCGGAAAGCGCGCTCGGCAGCGACTTTCAGCGGGAAAAATCGCCGGGTTATTGGGCCAACCAGCTCTCCCGGCGATTCCTTACCCGACTTTCCCGGCGGTTCGAACCGCTCGGCATTTGTGCCGGTCAATTCGGAACCCTGGTCTGGCTCTGGGAAAAAGACCACCGCACCCAGGCCGAACTCTGCCGTTGCCTGGGCATTGACCAGTCCACCATGGCCCGGACCCTGGCACGCATGGAACGGGCCGGACTCATTAGCCGCATGGCCGACCCGGCGGACAGGCGCAGCGCCCGCATCGTGCTTACGGACAAGGCCCGCGCCCTGGAAGCCGAGGTCCTCGATGCCGCACATCAAGTCAACAAGGAAGCCATTCGCGGAATCAGCGCGGAGGAAGCCGAACTCTTCTTCGACCTCGCTAAGCGCATGATCGCCAACCTGAACACTGTCATGGAGGACGATCGATGAACCCCAAACTGAAATCCTTTCTCGACATTCTCGGCATCTCCGAGGAACCCATTGCCTGGGCCTATGAAGACGACCAGCCGGACTCCGGAAACACCCCCCCGGAATGCGTCATGCCCACTCTGGAGCAGGAAAAAAAAGGACAAGCCGACTTCAGGCCAGCCTTTGAAAATTTTTCCTGCCTGATCAAGCACGTCTGGGTGCTGCGCAAAAAGGGCGGCGTGGCCTGGACCAGCGCGGATCATCCGGGCTGCGCCGGAGGAACCATGTACGTGGGCTTCCAGAAAGGACCGTATGAGTTCATCGCCCGCTACGTGACCAGCGGACTGCCCCAGGGCATGGAAACCGAACACTATCTCGACGGCCCGGACTCCTTCAACAGCATGTTCCACTGCATGGATCCCCTGCCCGCGCCCAAGCCCTACCTCGTGTTCCGGAAAGTCACGGACTTCGAGGCCCTGGCCCACGAACCGGAATTCGTGACCTTTTTCGCCCGGCCCGAAAGCATGAGCGGGCTGCACCAATACGCCGCCTTCCTGACCAATGACGCCGAAATCGTGGCCTCGCCCTGGGGACCGGGCTGCGGCAACATGGTCACCTGGCCGCGCACTTACCAGGCCACGGGCCGGACCCGGGCCGTGCTCGGCGGCTGGGACCCGTCCATGCGCAAGTTTTTGAAAACGGATGAAATTTACATGACCGTGCCCTTCAAGTTTTATCAGGAGATGCTCGAACGCTGGCAGGAATCCTTCCTGACCACCGAGACCTGGAAGAATCAGCTCAAGAAGGTCGCCCGCAGCGCCAAGGCCTGGGGCGAAGACTAGCCGGACGTTTGGACAGGGGGATTAGAGGGAGGAAAACGCCTCCGGCGGCCGGGGGTCCATGGCCCCGGACCTCCGCTCTCCGCCCCGCTGGGGCGGGATGTAAAATGATATCTTTCTAAGGCGGTTAATGTGTCTGACCAGTATTGATGTGGGTCAGGTATACTAGCCGCCTTAAATATTAAAGGATCATGACGCCGTCGATTTCCAGGGCAGTTGTTGAGCGATGGAGCCGGAGCACGGACGTGGTCGCAGTGCGTCAAAAAGCGGACCATCTGTCTCGGCGGGGATGTCCTGGTCTGGCCAGGATGCCGAGCAGCAGGTCCGCTTCTTGGCGCTAGCCGCTGCGGATCCCGGGGATTCCGACCCATTGGTATCGAAGCCAGAATCGGAGCCGGAACCGGCGTCAGGGCCGGGTCAGAACAGGATCAGGCCGCAGAACCGATCTTTTCCAGTTCTTCCTCGTAGAGCAGCTTGTCCACGTTGAGCAGGATCTTCACGTCGTCACCGATCTTACCCATGCCCTTGATGAACCGGCTGCCCGAACCCTTGGAGACCTGGGGCGGCGGAGAGACGTTCTTCTCGGGGATGTCCGCCGCTTCGTTCACGGTATCCACCACGAGACCGATGGAGGTTTCGTTGATGCGCACCACGATGACGCAGGTGCGGTCATCGTAGTCGCGCGGCTGCATCCTGAAGCGTGTGCGCACGTCCATGACCGGGATGACCTGGCCGCGCAGGTTGATCACGCCCTTGACGAACGCGGGCATGTCCGGGACTTCCGTGATCTTCTGGATGCCCACGATTTCGATGACATAGCGGATATCCAGGCCGTAATCCTCGTTGCCAAGGTGGAAGGTGAGGTACTTGTCCTTCTGGGAATCGCCGTCCTCATCATCCATAAAATCGTCATCAATGACGTTGTTGAGCTTGTCTTCCGACATCGTGCCCTCCCTGGAAAGGTGATTGCAATCGAATGGTATGATATAGGATCAGGCCAGGGGATGCAAGATGCCGCGCAGCAATGTGTAACAATAATCATGGGAGGACGCATGCTGGTCATCATCCTGGGGGGAACGGGCTTTATCGGCCGTGCGCTCTGTGCGGAACTTTGCGACGCCGGACATGAGGTCGCGGTGGTTTCGCGCTCCGCAGCCAGGGTCCGCGAGGTGTTTGGCAACAGGGTTCTGGCCGTGGAGTCCGGTGGGGATCCGGCCGCCTGGGCCGATCTGCTCGGGCCGGACACCGCCGTGGTCAACCTCGCGGGCCAGAACATCGCGGCCCGCTGGACCCCGGAAACCATGCGCCGCATCCTGGAAAGCCGCGTGCGCTCGGGCCGGAATCTTGTCGAGGTCCTGGCCTCCCGCCCGCGCAATGCCCTGCCCGCTGTGGTGGTGCAGGGATCTGCCGTGGGCTTCTACGGCCCGCAGCCGAGCGAGCGCGTTCTGGAGGAATCCGCTCCCCTGGGCAGCGGGTTTCTGGCCCAGGTCTGTAAGGAGTGGGAGGCATCCAGCGCCCCGGTGGAGGAGCTGGGCGTTCCCCGCGCCGTGGTGCGCACCGGGGTTGTGCTCGGGAAGGGCGGCGCGCTGGCCAAGATGGTTCCGCCGTTTCGCTTCTTTTTGGGCGGCCCCGTGGGATCGGGACGGCAGGTGCTTTCGTGGATTCATCTGGCTGATGAGGTCGAGGCCATCCGATACCTTATCGAACACCGCCTGGGCGGGGTGTATAACCTCACGGCCCCGAACCCGGCCACGTCGCGGGAATTCGCGCAAGCGCTCGGCAAGGCTCTGCACAGGCCCGCGCTGCTTGCCGCGCCTGGATTCGCGCTGCGGCTGCTCTATGGAAAAATGGCGGAAGAGGCCCTGCTCGCGGGGCAGCGCGTTCAGCCGCGCGCGTTGCTCGAAGCGGGCTACCAATTCCGTTTTCCGGAGTTGTCGTCCGCGCTTGGGGATGTGCTGGAGAGATGGTAGTCTGCCGGAATACCGCCCTTGCGACCGCGTGGCTTGAGCCTGGGACCGCTCTGGTTTAGGGTTGGGCGGTGGAATGCACTCAAGCACGGGAGCCAGCATGCCGGGCAGAATTCTGATCATCGACGACGAAGAGGACATCCGCTTTTCCCTGCGGGGCATCCTGGAGGACGAGGGCCACGACGTGCGCGAGGCGGGCAGCGCCGAGGAAGGGCTGGAAGCGCTGGATGCCGAGCCTGCGGACGCGCTCTTCCTGGACATCTGGCTTCCGGGCATGGACGGTCTGGAAGCCCTGGAACGCATCCATGCCTCCCGGTCCGACCTGCCCGTGGTCATGATCTCCGGGCACGGAACCATTGAAACCGCTGTCAGCGCGTTGAAAAAAGGCGCGTTCGACTTCATCGAAAAGCCCCTGTCCCTGGACAAGGTCGTCATGGTCTGCCGCAACGCCCTGGAGCTTTCGCGGCTGGCCGAGGAAAACCGCAGGCTCAGGGCGCGCATCGGCGAGCAGCATCCCGTGCGACTCACAGGGGAAAGCCCGGCCATCCGGAACCTGCGCAAGGCCATTGAACAGGTCGCGCCCACGGACGCCTGGGTTCTGATCGCGGGGGAAAACGGTACGGGCAAGGAAATCGTGGCCCGCTCCATCCACGCGTGCAGCCGCCGCGCGGAAATGCCGCTGGTGGCCGTGAACTGCGCGGCCATTCCCGAGGAACTCATCGAGTCCGAACTTTTCGGCCATGAAAAGGGCGCATTCACTGGTGCGGAGACGGCCCAGGCGGGCAAGTTCGAGCTGGCGGACAAGGGCACGCTCTTCCTGGACGAGATCGGCGACATGAGCCTGAAGACTCAGGCCAAGATTCTGCGCATCCTTCAGGAACAGTGTTTTGAGCGCGTGGGCGGGCGCAAGACCCTCAAGGTGGATGTCCGGGTCATCGCGGCCACGAACAAGAATCTCATGGAGGAAATCCAGGAGGGCAACTTCCGGGAGGACCTCTATTACCGATTGAAAGTCTTTCCGCTGGAAGTGCCGCCCCTGCGCGAGCGCGCCGAGGACATCCCGCTGTTGATCAACGACTTCGGAGCCAGGCTGGTCTGCGAGCACGCCTTCAAGCCCTTGAAGTTTTCCGAGGGAGCCATGCGGGCGCTGGTGGAGTACGACTGGCCCGGAAACGTCCGGGAATTGAAGAATTTCGTGGAACGGATGCTGATCATGTACTCGGGCTGCGATGTGGAGCGCGGCGACCTGCCCTCGGAAATGCTCGGGAGCGAGAACCCGCGCCCCTCCTGCGCGGCCTGCCGCAACGCCGAATCCGAGGCCGCCTCTCTGCCGGGCGGTCCCGTGGACCTCAAACAGGCCAAGGCGGAATTCGAGGCCCGCTTCCTGGAGGCCAAGTTGCGGGAATACGACGGCAATGTCTCCCAGCTGGCCAAGGCCGTGGGCCTGGAGCGCAGCTCCCTCTACCGCAAGCTGCGTCTTTACGGCATCCAGATGGACTGACGCCGCCACGCCAGAGCGCATTCCCGCGTAACCCTACGCGGGGTCCGACTCTGGGGTGGTTCCCGGCTCTTCTGCCCGCTCCTTGCCTGCGTTGAATTGCTCCAGCAGAATTTTCAGGAATTCCTCGCGCATCACGGGCTTGGCAATGTGCATGTCGCAGCCCGCCTGGATGCATTTTTCCGCGTCGCCCTTGAGGGCAAAGGCGGTCAGGGCGAATACGGGCGTGCGCGGCAGGCCGCGATCTTTTTCCATCCTGCGGATAGCCCGCACTGCATCATATCCGTTCATCACGGGCAACTGCATGTCCATGAGCACGAGGTCGTAGCGGCGGGACGAAAATTTCTCCAGTGCTTCGCGGCCATCCAGGGCCGTGTCCAGGCGCAGGGCCGTGGGTTCGAGATAGGCTTCGATCAGGGTCCGGTTGGACTCCGTATCCTCCACGAAAAGCACATCCACGGCGGGCATGGCCTGTTCCAGCACGTCCTCGGCCTGACGCGCATCGTCGCCCCGAACGAATTCGCCCTGTTCGCCCAGGGGAATATTGAAGAAAAAGACACTCCCCTGGCCGAATTCGCTCTCCACCCAGATGCGTCCGTTCATCAATGTCACCAGACGCTGGCTGATGGTCAGGCCCAGGCCCGTGCCGCCATAGCGACGGGTTGTGGAGGAGTCGGCCTGGACAAAGCTTTCGAAGATGTCCTTGATTTTGTTCGGAGGAATGCCGATGCCTGTGTCGCGGACGCTGAAGAGCAGCATGTCCGGGCCGTGTTCCTGGCGTTCCCGGCGAATATCCAGATCAATGTGCCCCTGGTGGGTGAATTTGACCGCGTTGGAAAGTAGGTTGGCCAGCACTTGGCGCAGCCTTCCGGGGTCGCCGACCATGATCTTGGGCAGGTCGTCGGCCAGGGTGCATTGCAGGGCCACGCCGTTCTTGCGCGCCCGGATGCCCATGATGTGTGAAAGTTTTTCCACCAGTTCGCGCAGATCAAAGGGAATGTGCTCCAGAATGACCTGTCCGGCCTCCACCTTGGAAAGGTCCAGGATGTCGTTGATCAGACCGAGCAGACTTTCCCCAGCGTTGCGGAACAGCTCCACATAGCCACGTTGCTCCTCGGAGAGCCCGGTTTCGGAAAGCACTTCCGCCATGCCCAGAATGGCGTTCATGGGTGTGCGGATTTCGTGGCTCATGGAGGCCAGGAATTCGCTCTTGGCCCGGTCCGCGTTTTCCGCGGCCAGCCGCGCCTGGATCAACCGCTCCTGGGCTTCGCGCTGGGTCGTGATGTCCCGTAGAATGAACAACACGCCCGCATGGTCGGGGTTGTTCCGGTAGTTCACGCCGCTGCATTCCAGATGTCGCCATACGCCGTTGCGGCTGCGCCAGCGACAGCGGAGCAGGACATTCTCCCCCGGAATGGAGAGGAAGCGGCGCAATTGGTAGTCCGTGCGCAGCGCGTCCTCAGGATGCACATAGTCCACGAACAGCTGTCCGCGCAGCTCGTCGGGCCGATAACTGGTGATGCGTTCCACGGCCGGACTGTCCAGAGGCAGGTCCAGACGCAGATCGTCGTCCATGTTCAGGATCACGAAGGGGCTGTTGATTACGATGGCCTTGAAGCGTGCCTCGCTGTGGCGCAGTTTTTCCAGCGCCTCGATGCGCTCGGTGGCGTCCAAAGCATAGCCGCTGATGTGTCCCGCCTCGCCCTCGGCGCTACGCTTGAGTCGCGCGCTCTGACTGAGCCAGATGATGCTGCCGTCCTTGCGCCGTGCGCGGTAGAGGTAGTCTTTGAGCTCACCGTTCTGTTGCAGAATCTCCAGTATCCGCTTCCCGTCCTCTTCATCCACGTACCAATTCCGCAAAAAGGCGTTGCCCTGCTCCTCCAGTTCCGAGAAGCTCTCATACCCGCCAATGCGGAGCATTTCCCGGTTCACGCTGAGCGGAGTCGCGTTCAGGGAGGTCTTGAAAATCCCCACAGGCACGTGGTCATAAACTTCCCGCAGTTCGCGTTCGGCCTTGGCCAGGGCCTCTTCGGTCCTGCGTCTGCGCCGGATTTCCTTGTTCAACCTCCAGTTCCAGAGCAAAAGCAGCGCCAACAGCACACTGCCTGCCCCGCCCACGCGCAGGGCCAGATTCCAGAAGGCCTCATACTTCCGATCACTGGCCAGATCGGTTTCCACCCAGCGGCCCGCAACGGCGTCGCGGTCCTCCGGGCTGATGGCATCCACGGCGCGGTTGAAGATCGAAGCCATTTCCGCCATGCCGGGGCGGACGGCCATGGCGAATTCATCGTATTCATATTCGGTGCGCGCTGCGACCTTGAGGTTGGTCAGCCCGAGACTGCGAATGGTGGCCGCCAGGGTGGGCAGGTCGCCAACAGTGGCATAGGCTCGGCCCAGCGAGACCTCTTCCAGGGCCTCCCCTACTCCTTCGGTGAGGCGCAGATCCAGTTCGGGATAATCCCGGTAGAGCATTTCGACGCGGCCCGCGTCCGAGGGCATGGCCACGGTCTTGCCGAGAATGTCGGACAGACCGGAGAGAAAGGGCGCGTCCGTGCGGGTGACGATGACGGAAGGCAGCCGCAGATACGGTTCGGTAAAGAGAAATTCCTGCCGCAGCGAGGGAGTCGGCAAGACGCAGGCCAGCGCGTCGACCTCGCCCCGGCGCAGTGCACCGAAGCGCAGCGAGGAGTCCATGTGCGGAACCACTTCGATCTGAACACCGACCCGGCTGGCGATGAGCTCCAGATAATCCGGGACCATGCCCGAGGACTTGCCCGAGGCATCTGTGAAGCGCAACGGCGGATGCCCCTCCGCAAGACCCACCCGGATCACGGGATGGGCCGCAAGCCAGGCGTTTTCCGATTCGGTCAGGGCCAAACTGCCCCGCTGGCGGGCCACAAGCCGAAAGGACGGACCGGGCAGCCATTGCCGCTCCAGTTCGGCCAAGTCCTCCACGGTGATGGCGGCAAGGCCCCGGTCCACGGTGTCCAGAAGCGTGTGGTTGCCGCGACTCACCCCCCCGTGGACCTGACGCCGCAACCCGGGCAGGGGCACGGTGTGAAATTCACCCGACCGGCCCATGAGATCCAGAGCCCGGGTTACCGAAGGCAGTTCCGCCAACAGCGCATCCGCGCTTCCGGCAATCACCATCCGGAGCGCTCCCTCCTCGCTTTCCGCCGGAACGGCGTCCACGTCCGGGAAATGCGTGTGCAACCACTCTTCCTGAAAGGACCCGCTCACCACGGCCAGACGCATTCCCCTGAAGTCGCCCGCCGAGTGCAGCTGTGAGAGAGGGCCTGGTATGATCAGGGCGCTGTCCACCTCGAAGAGCGGCTGGGAAAAGGACATCCAGCTCTGGCGTTCCGGCGTGCGGAACAAGCCGCAATGCAAGTCTGCCTCGCCCCGGCGCAACCAATCCACTGTCTGCGTCCACGTACCCGGCTTGAAGCGGATCGGGACGCCTGTGATCCGCGACCATCTGCGCCAGATGTCGATAAGCAGTCCGGCGGGCTGGCCCGCGTCGTTGAGCATGGAAAACGGAGGGTAATTCTCCGGACAGGCAATGACGATGGCCGCCTTGCGCGTCGCGACCCCTTCTTCCGACGCGGCCAGCGCCCCCTGAGCCGCCAGGCAGAACAACAACGCCAGGGCGGCCCACAGGCTTACCCGCGCCCGCAGGCGACCAGGATCACCAAAGAACCGCCCCAAGAGGAATACCGGGAAGACATGGTCTCGCGTAGCGCTGTCCATGTTTTGTTGCTACCACAGAACCAAGCCGGATAACAGGCTCTTCTGGGCTACTTCAACAGAATGTCGCCGAGCGAAACCAGGGTGCTGTCAGGATGCGCCGCCTCTTCCACCTTGGCCTCTCCCTCCCTGGCCACGTCCGCCTTGACCACGTCCGCCTTGGCCCATGCCGCGGCCTTGGCCCATGCCCTGACCGCCGCCTTGGCCCATGCCGCGACCCTGGCCCATGCCCCGGCCCAGACCGGCTCCGCACGGACCCCGGCCCATGCCCGGCGCGCCAGCTCCGGTGGCCACTCTGCCCTGCTGCGGGGAAGCGGTGGGGTTTTGTCCCCCCCCTGCCAAAAACTCTTCAATGGCGTTGCGCACGCTGCCCTGTGAACAAAGCACAATGCGCACGCCGCCCCGCACCAGAACGTCCTCGGCCTTGGGGCCCACGCGGCCTGACAACACGACCTGCGCCCCGGCCTCGACCACGCGCTGGGCCGCCTGGATTCCCGCACCCTGGGCCTGGGACGCGTTGTCTCCGTTGTCCAGCCAGCGGCTTTCCTCGCTTTCGCTGTCGTAAAGCACAAAACCAGCGGCACGGCCAAAGCGCGGATCCATTACGTCTTCAAAAGTCGGTCCCTGACTGCTGATGGCAATAAGCATTTTCGCCTCCTTGTTGACAGAAGCAAAGCAACCTGTGTGCCGAATTGAAACGCACTGGAATTGCTGCGTATTGATAAGACACGACTGTAAACAGGGCGAATAGTGCGTCCTGATCGTCGCAGTTACGAAGCGGGCTGCGCCTTGAATCCGAGCATGGGCGCAAGATGCTCCCAGACCTGTTCCGGCTTGAGCAGCCGCATGCACTCGTGGTGACCCCTGGGGCAGCGACGCGGGCCGTGCAGGCCGCAGGGACGACAGGTCATGCCAGTCATCTCCAGCACCTCCGCGGTCTCCCCGCGCGGAAAGAACCCCAGGTCGCGCACTGTGGGACCGAACAAGGCCAGAGTGGGCACGTGCTGCATCCAGGCCAGGTGCATGGGTCCGGAATCGTTGGTCAGGTAGGCGTCCACACGGCGGATGCAGGCGGCCAGAGCCGGAAGATTCGGTTGGCCCGCAAGGTTGACCACGCTTCCCTGGGGAGCATCCGCCAGCTCGACCACCCGGGTGGCGTCCGCCTCCTCGCCCGGCCCGGCGAACACGGCCACCCCGGCTCCGGCCCGGGCCGCGTGGCTCGCAACCTCGGCGAAATACTCCACGGGCCACTGCTTGGTGGGCCAGGTGGAACCAGGATGCAGTCCCAGCAGAGGGCGACGCAGCCCCTGGAGCAGTTCCGCAGCCCGGGAATGCGCGTCCGGAGGCAGTGTCAGCTCCGGCCAGGGAAAGTCGCCCTGGGCAGGTTCGAGATCCAGGGGCCGGAGCAGCCGAAGCAGCCGCTCGATCTCCTCGAACCGGCGGAAACAGCGGTTCACCGTGTGGGTGTAGGCCACGCGGTTATAGAGTGGGGCGCGATAGCCGATGCGCATGGGCGCACCCGTGGCCAAGGCCACAACCGCGCTGCGCAGGCTCGCATGGGGCGAAATCCAGAGATCGAAGTCCTGGTTTGAAATTTCGCGGCCCAAACGCCAAGCCGCAGCCAGGCTTTTTTGCCCGCCGCGTTTGTAAAAGCCCGTGACCGAGGCCAGTCCCTGCTGGGCGGCAAAAAGTCCTTCCAGGCCGCCGCGCACAAAAAAGTGCAGCTCGGCCTTGGGGTAAGCGAGATTCAGCGCCCGGAGCAGGGGCAGGGTGAGCACGGCGTCGCCCAGAAACGCGGTCTGCCAGACGCCGATTTTACGAAATTCGGGCATGACCCGACCTCTTTACCTGTTGCGACCCGGCCTGACAACAGCGCATTCCCGTGCCCCTTGTCGCGCATACATCCAGCCATTGCCGTGCGTCAGCAAGAGCGGTCCTGGCCTGCGAAGCAACGGGCAATACTTGAAAAACCCCGGCAAGACGAATACAACGGAGAAAAGGGGTCGCCGCCCCGGAGCGACCCGCCGAACCCGGACCCACACCAGCTGGAACGGAGGATTCCCATGAAATACATTATGTTTGAAGATTTTTCCGGCGTTCCCGTGCCGGTGATTTTTCCCCGGCGCATCGACTTTGCGGAGCTGCGCGAACAGATCCCCTACCCCACGGTGCTTTCAGCGGGCTATGTGCAGTTGCGCGGCACGGCCTTTGCCTGCCACGGCGAAGCCCGGCCGCTCTGCGCCGAGGCCCGGCCCGAGGATGCGGCCATTATTTCCGAGCGCTTCACCAATCCCGAAGAATAAACCTTTGCCGCGCCCGGCGCGGTGAACCAATACCAAAAGCCGTGCCGCGCGGACCAGCTCCGCGTGAACACGGCTTTTCGTTCTCCGATCCAGCAGGCTTTCCGCGTCTCAATGTTCAGGCAGTTCCACAGTGAAGCGTGCTCCGCCTTCTGGGCGCGAGGCCGCATGGACCACGCCGCGATGGTCGCCCACCACGGTGCGGACGATGGTCAGGCCCAGGCCCGTGCCGCCCTTCTTGCGCGAAAAATATGGCTCGAACAGACGCGAGGCCTCTTCCTTGGACAAACCCGGTCCATTGTCCTGCACCACCAGGACGATCTTGCCGCGTTCCTGGTCATGTCGGGCCAGCACCTCCACCAGGCCGTTCTCCCTGCTGTTCAAGGCCTCGGCCGCGTTGGTCAGCAAGTTGATGAACACCCGGCGCAGGGCCTCGCGGTCAAAGGAAAACCGGGGGAGTTCCGGTTCCATTTCCAGATTCCATCGCACGTTCCGGTAGGTATTGGCGAACATACCCACGACCTCCTCCAGCAAGGGGGGCAGGGCGTCGGTCCGGGGCTGGACCTCGGGCATCTTGGCGTAAGCCGAAAACTGGGTGACCATCTGCTGAATGCGCTCGACCTGACGGACAATCAATTCGGTGCAGTCCGCAAAGGTCTTGTCCTGGTGCTCTTCGCCGTAGCGGCGCTGGAGTCGCTGGGCCGAGAGCTTGATGGGCGTAAGCGGGTTCTTGATCTCGTGGGCGATGCGCCGGGCCACCTCACGCCAGGCTGCCATGCGCTGGACTTTTTCCAGCTCGGTGATGTCCTCGAACACGGCCACGATGCCGTAGGCCTCGCCGTCCTTGGCCCGGAGGGAAACCACGTTGACGAAAAATTTTGCTGTCTTGCTGCGCACCTGGATGTCGATCTGGCGCTGCCATTGCGACTGCGGATCCAGAACCATCTGCTCGCGGGCCTCGCGGAGCATCTCCGCGAATTCTCCTTGCAGGAACATCAGCGGCTTGCGTCCGATGATCTCCCGAGAGACCAGTCCGAGCATGTCCTCGGCCGCGCGGTTCATGGTCCCGACCCGGCCCTCGTGGTCCATGGTCACCACGCCGGAGGTGATGTTGTCGAGCACGGCCTCGATGTAGCGTCCGCGCCGCTCCAATTCGCGGTTTTGCTGGGAGAGCCGGCGGTTGTAGGTGTCCAGGCGGGCGCGGCTCTCGCGCAGATCCTCGGTCATGCCGTTGAAGGACTTGACCAGGAAGCCCAGTTCGTCGTCCGAGCTGTCCTCGAGCATCACGGAGAGGTCCCCCCTGGCCACGCGTTCCGTGCCCGCAGCCAGGGCCTGGATCGGTGCGGAAAGTTCCTTGGCCAGCCGGAAACCGAACCAGATGGCCCCCAGGATGATCAGCGAGGTCATCACGCCGAGGGTCATGTACAGGGTGGTCTTCCAGGGACTCTTGAGGGTTTTCAGTTTTTGGTATTCGTTCAGGCCGTTGATGACCTGCCGGAGTTTCTCATGCACGTCCCAGCCGAGCTGGTCGCCGATGACGATGTATCCGCTTTCCCCCTTGTCCACGGCGCGGAAGGCGATCACGTGGTCCACGCCGCCGCCCTTGAGCAGAAACGAGGACTCGGGATGGTCGCGATGTTGCAGCGCGATCTGCCCCTCCACCGAGGGCCATGCCCTTGCGATGCGGTTGTTGCGATAGACCGTGAGCCAGCTGTCGTCGGGCTGGACTACGCCGAGAATGCTCACACCCCACTCTTTGCCCTTTTCCTGGCAGAATTCCTCCATGCTTTTGCCGCCCCAGCGGAAGGACTTCTCCCGGAGCATGCCCTCGAAGGTCGCGGCCTGCTGTTCCAGGCGCTCCTCCATGACGCGGTAGAACGTCTCGGAGAGGTTCAGGGAATGTTCCATGCTGTCCTCGACCTGGACCTTGAACCAGTAGTCCACCGAGGTCTGCACGAATTTCACAGAAACCATGAACATCAGCAGGGTCGGAATCAGCGAGAGGGAGACGAAGGCCACCACCAGGCGCGTGCGCAGCCGCGAGCCCAGCACCTTGCGGCGGCGTTCCAGCAGCAGCTTGACCGCGTTGCGGGTGACGATGAAGAGCACCAGCAGGAGCAGAATGAAATTGACGTTGAACAGGCCGAGAAAGAGGTAGGAGTCCACGGCCAGGTATTTGAGCTGGACCCAGGTGAGCAGGCCGATGAGCGCGAAGCAGGTCAGGGCGATGGCCAGCTCGCGCCTGCGTCGCTTACGCTCCTTGTGCTCGGGTGCGCCCACGGGAATGGATTGCTCTTCCATGCCGCCTGCGTTACCAGCAGCAAGGCCCGAATACAAGCGCCCGCGTCGCCCTGGCGTGCAAGCCGCTTCCGGCCCTGGTGACAAACACGGACAAAGCACTTACTGTCTTTGCTCCGACATGGGCTTCCACTCCCGGATCGGAAATTTCCTCAAGAGAGAACCTATGACCACCAGACCCAAAAACCTGGACGCCCGCTTGCTGCGGGCCGTTCTGGACCCGGATAGAATTCCCTTCGCCGACAGCCGCGAGATCCCCTCGGGCAATGGCTATTCCCGTTTTCAGCCCCGCGCCATCCAGGCGCTGGAGCTGGCCCTGCGCATCAAGGGCAATGAATACAACATCTATGTGGCCGGCGATTCGAACATGGGCCGCACCTATTTTGTGCGCAACCATCTGCGCCCCGCCGCCAAGAAGGCCGCAACCCCGCCGGACTGGCTCTACCTGCACAACTTTGAGAACGCGGACCGCCCCCTGGCCGTGCGCCTGCCCGCAGGGCAGGGCAAGGCCTTCAAGAGCGCCATGGCCAAGGCCCTGACTGCCATCCGCGCGGACCTGCCCGCGTATTTCGAGCGCGACAGCTACCACAAGCGCCATGAAACGCTTTTCAAGAACCATAACCAGCGCCGCGAAGACCTCTTCGCCAAAATGGAAAATACGGCCAAGGCCAAGGAATTCCGGCTGGAAATGGACGATGCCGGCGGCCTGACCCTTTCTCCCCTGGTGGGCGGGGAGATTATTGACGACAAGGCCTTTGACAAGCTGCCTAAGAAGGAACGCACCCGGCTCAAGCGCGAGGGCGACACTCTGCTCTCGGACATCGGCACGTTCCTGCGCCAGATCAACCAGAGCGAACGGGGCCTCAAGCGCGAGGAACTGGAGCTCCAGCGCAGTATCGCCCGGGAGGCCCTGGCCGAGTGTTTCCAGCCCCTGGTGGAGCGCTTCGGCTCCCAGGAAAAGCTCACCGCCTACATCCGGGACGCCGAAGATTATCTCGTGGAAAACGTGGACATCTTCCTGCCCAAGGACGGCCAGGCCAACCTCACGGCCTCCCAGAACGAAAGCTCTGTGGACGACCATTTCTCACGCTTCGACGTGAACCTCTTTGTGGACAACAGCGCCACCGAGGGCGCGCCGATCATCGTGGAGGACCATCCCACGAACTTCAATCTGCTCGGCAGCATTGAGCGCGAGGCCGAACTGGGCGCGCTCTACACCGACCACACCCTGATCCGGCCCGGCAGCCTGCACAAGGCCAACCACGGCTTTCTGATCCTGAATACCGAGGACCTGCTCTCCAGCCCCTCCTCCTGGGAAGGGCTGCTGCGCGCCCTGCGCGCGGGCCGCTCGCGCATCGAGGACCCCGTGGACCAGGAGCAGGTGCGCACCCGGACCATTGAGCCCGAGACCATCCCCCTGGACCTCAAGATCGTGCTCATCGGCACGGACGAGAACTTCGAGGCCCTGCTCTACCACGATGACCGCTTCCAGAAGTTCTTCAAGCTCAAGGCGCACATGCAGTCCACTGCTCCCCGCACCATGCCCAACATCCGCCACTACCTCACGGTGCTTGGCAGGATCGTGCGCGAGTCCGGACTACTGCCCTTTGACCGCAACGCCCTGGCCGGGCTGGTGGATTTCTCCTCGCGGCTGGTGGAGGACCAGAAAAAACTCTCCCTGCACTTCCCCCTGGTGCGCGAACGCATGATCGAGGCCTCGGCCCTGGCGGAAATGGACGGCAAGGACATGGTCGGTGCGGACCACCTCCGCGAGGCCGTGGGCACGCGCGACTTCCGCTCCAACCTCTTTGAAGAGGAGTACATGGGTGACTATGAGCGGGAAGTCATCAAGGTGGCCACCTCGGGCGAGGCCGTGGGCCGCTGCAACGGGCTTTCCGTCACGCTCTTCGGCGACTACGAGTTCGGCCTGCCGCACCAGATCTCCTGCACCGTGGGCGTGGGCCACGGCGGCATCCTTGACCTGGAGCGCGAGGCCCAGCTCGGCGGGCCGATCCACACCAAGGGCATGATGATCCTCAAGAGCTACCTGCTGAATCTCTTTGCCCAGGACAAGCCCACGGTCATGACCGGCAGCCTCTGTTTTGAGCAGAGCTACGCGGGCATCGAGGGCGACTCGGCCTCGGGCGCGGAGCTGGCCGCACTGCTTTCCGCCCTCGGGGGCGCACCCATCGACCTTTCCTTTGCCTTTACGGGCGCGGTGAGCCAGTCCGGCCAGATCATGGCCGTGGGCGGGGTCAACCGCAAAATCGAAGGCTTTTACGAAGTCTGCCGCCGCCACGGCCTCACGGGCCGCCAGGGCGTGATTTTCCCCAAGGACAACGCCGTGAACCTGATGCTGCGCGACGATGTGGTTCGCGCCGTGGAACAAGGCAAATTTTTCATTCACCCGGTCAGCAGCGTGGAGGAGGCCATGAGCATCCTCACGGGCATGCCCGCCGGGAAAAAAGCCCGGGACGGACGGTTTCCCACAGGAACGCTCTACCGCCGCGTGGACGACCGCCTGGCCGAGTTGGCCCGGCTGGCCTGCGAATATGGCCGGGGCAGCCAGGGCTGATTTGTCCCCGCCTGGGCAGCGGCGTCCGGTCTCGTTTGCGGAATCCGTTGATGTCGGCATGAATATGCCGTATTGGTTTGGGTCGGAGGGTGTATGTCCAAGGCGTGGATCATGGCCAAACGTCCTGAATTCGTTCGGGATATGTTCCGAAATTTCTGCCAGACCTGCGGGTATCTTGATCTGCAGTTCGAGCGCTACGATCTGGTCGGCAGCGTGGATTTCGAACAGCTGCGAGACCTCATTGGTGAGGAGAGCTTCAAGGGCCTGCTCTGGCGGCTCAAGGACACCGCGCACCACGTCTTTCGCAACGACCCCGACGACCCCATCGAGGGGCGCTTCCTGGATTGGGGCATGGGTTACATCTTCCACGAATGCATCAAACTCAAGGAGGACAGCTACCAGCAGTTGACCTATGCGCCGTGGCTGCGGGAAATGGCTGTGGAAGGGGCGAGCGGACAGGATGTGGCTGGGCAGCTTCTGAACCTGCCGGGCCAGACCGAGGAATCCATGCGCCGGGAGATCGCACGCATCCGCGTGATTCTCGACCAGTGCAAGCGCCTGCTTCCCGTGTATCTTTCCCGTCACAGCGACAATTCACTGCTCGCAAGACTCATCTTCGCCCAGAGCGATATGGTTCGGGGAGTCTTCGGAGACCGGTACGACAGTCTGATCAACGGCATCTATGCTGGCCAACCGTGGATGCTGTACGTTCTCGCGTCGCGCAGTCTGCGGCTCGGCGGCTGGATGGACCAGGCGCGAGGAGCTGTTACCGAGGCGTATAAAATAAAACCCGACGAGAAAATTGTCTTGCAGGAAAAAAAAATTATTGATAATTGGTCCCTTAGGATTGATAGTTGACCTATACCGTATGTGCAAGGCTGTAATTTCTTTACCCAATTGAGGAGGCGTGAAATGAAGAAAATTATTCTGCTCGCGGTCGCCATGAGCCTCGTTTTTGCGTGGGGCTGCTCTAAAAAGGTGAAAACCGAGCCCGAAACCGTGGTCGTCAAAGAACAGACCACCGACAAGGTCCTGACCCCCATGCAGCGCTACGAGGAAGACTATGCCAAGCTTCCCACGAGCCACAGCGTGACCAAGGGCGAGTGCCTGTGGTGGATCTCCGAGTACAAGCAGATCTACAACGACCCGTTCATGTGGCCCCTGATCTACAAGGCCAACCGTGACCAGATCAAGAACCCTGATCTGATCTACCCTGGCCAGAACTTCTCCGTGCCCCGCGACTTCTCCATGGACGAAGTCAAGGAAGGTCGCAAGGCCGCTGGCGCTCCGTGGAAGGCTCTTGAGCCCGCCGCCGATGCCGTCATCCCGGCCCAGATGCGCGCCAACCTCGGCTACAGCTTCTAATAAGCAGCCGAAGCCATACGCCGTCATACAAGACGCCCCTCCGGGGGCGTCTCTTTTTTTGCCCGGCCGCCTGCATTGACACCCCCCGCCCCTCTGTTATTCTCGCTCAACCTGAGGGAGTATCAGCGTATGAACATTGCTCTCGGTTGGTTGCGCACGCCCTTTGCCAAGCTGCTTTGCGCCATTCTCGGCGTTTTGCTGGCGGCCACCATGGGCTTCTACTGGTTTGAGCTGCGCAACAACAACATGCTTCACGGCCCGCTTTCCGCCCTCTGGTGGAGCGTGGTCACCCTGACCACCGTGGGCTACGGCGACATCGTGCCCCAGACTGCGGGGGGCCGGGTCATGGGTATTCTGGTTATGCTCTGCGGCATCGGCCTCGTCAGCACCTTCACCGGCAACCTGGCCTCCCTGCTGGTGGAGCGCAAAACGAAAAAACGTAAAGGGCTCCTGGAAGTGAGACTCAACGACCATATCGTCATTCTCGGCTGGAATGCCTTTGCCCTGAATTTGGTGCAAGCCCTGGTACAGGACGGCGTGCTTGACGGCCGCAGCCTTGTGCTCGTGAACACCCTTGGCGAGGAGGCCCGTAACGAAATCGCCTACTCCCTGAACCTGGGCGAACGGCTCCATTTCGTCTACGGCAGCGGGGCGCAGAAAAGCGTGGTTCACAAGGCCCGGCCACAGGAAGCCCGCACCGCCTTTCTGCTCTGCCAGGAGAGCATGGACCCGGCCGAAGCGGACCAGCAGACCATCTATACGGCCCTGACCCTGCGCTCCCTGGCCCCCAAGTTGCCCATTTTCGGCGAGGTGGCCCTGCCGGACAACCGCGAACACCTGCTGCGCGCAGGAGTCAATGAGCTGCTCGTGCGCGGGGAGATCGCCACCCGCGTGCTCGGACTGATGGGTAAGGATCCCGCCCTCTGGACGCTGATGCAGACCATGTTTGGAGTGCGTGGCAACAAACTCCTGGAGCTCCGGCCCCTGACCCCGGACGAGCGCACCCTGAACTGGCGGGCCTTTTTCGAGCGCTGCCGCGAGCAGGAGGGCAGCCTGCCCCTGGCCCTGTGCAAGAACAGCCGGGAAATCTCCCTCCAGGACCTGCTGGATGAAAGCTCGGCTCTGGACGCCTTCATCCTGGAACTCTTCGAATCCTCTGGCCGGGACACCCGCATGGGGGCGCAGGGACCGGGCGTTACAGCCAATCCGGCGGACTCCGAACCCCTGGCCTCGTACGACTCGGTCCTCTACCTCAAGACCCGGGGAGCAAAGGCATGAGCGACATCGACTGGAGCCGCATTCCACTCTTCCGGGACCTGCCTGCGGCCGGGATTAAAAAGGCCAGCGCCATTTTCGACATGGTAGAGCTTTTGGCCGGGCAAAACCTGCTGGAGGAAGGCGAAGAGGGCGATGAACTCTATATTCTCGTGGAAGGCCGGGTCCGGGTGATCAAGGCTATGCTCCTTCGGGGCATGAACCTGCCACTGCTGGAAGCCGCCAACCCCCACAAGGTTCTGGCCACTCTGGACGCCGCTGAATATCCGGTTTTCGGGGAGGTGGCTCTGCTCGACCACGACATCCGGTCGGCCACGATTACCGCAGTGGAAGACTGCCGGTTTCTGCGCACGGATCGCGACCGTTTTTTTCAGCTGGTGGAACGCGAACCTTGCCTGGGCAGCACTCTGTTGGCCATTTTGGGCAAGCGGTTGGCCGAAACCGTGCGGCGCTCCAACACGGAACTCATCAAACTGACCACCGCCCTGGCCCTGGCGCTGGCGCGTTCTCGATCCTGATTCGATATTATTCTTGCGATTATTCATCCCTTCCGTTATGTTAGAAAAAATCTAGAGACGGACGAACAGGGGTGGGACTTATGAGACGTACCGTCAGGCAGATGCGTACCGCCGCCTATGTGCTGTGCTGCATCGTATTGCTTGCCAGTCTTGGTTGCGTTCAGAAGCAGCGCATCTACAGCGAACCGGCCCGTTACGATCACGGCCCTGCCGAACAGAGCGCCTCTTCGGCCCCGGAGCAGGCCGGACGTCAGAGCGCGACGCTGGCCGTGCAGGAGCAGGAGCTGGCCGACCAACAGCCAACTGCCAAAACCGCTCCAAAACCCGCGCCTGCTGCGAGCGCTGTCGTGGAGAGCGCTTCGGAAGCTGACGGGGAGGTGGGCCTGGCCTCCTGGGTGGCTGATGATTTCCACGGTCTGCGCACGGCCAGCGGTGAACTCTACGACAAGGACGCGCTCACCGCCTCGCATCGGACCCTGCCCATGAACACACGGGTGGAGGTCACCAACCTGGAGAACGGGCGTTACACCGTGGTGCGCATCAATGACCGCGGCCCCTTCAAGCAGGACCGGATCATCGATGTTTCACACCGTGCGGCCGACGAACTGGGCATGATCGCCTCCGGCCTGGTCAAGGTGCGGCTGCGCGTGCTGGACGGCCAGGGTGCGCCCTCCGCGCCCTCAACAGCGACTCAGGAAACGACACCGCCCGCCTCCGACGTGGAGTCGAAGACGGGCACTGTGTTCCCGCAGGCCGTCAAGACCCAGCCGGGAGGGTCCTGGTATGTGCAGGTCGGCGCGTTTCAGGATCGCGAAAATGCCAAGCAGGTCCTGGCGGGCCTGTATACCGCCGGGTATGGCCAGTCGCGCATCAGCCGCAACCAGGACGACGGCTTTTACCGGGTCCAGGCCGGCAGCTTTGCCTCCAGGTTGGATGCCGAAGCGGCCCTGGAAGCGTTGAAGCCGCAATTTCCTGCGGGCTACGTGATCAATTCGGGTTCAGTTCAGCCCTGAACTTCCGGGAAAGCCGAAATACGACGACCTTGCGCGGCGGCAGTGTGATGGTTTCGCTGGTCTGGGGGTTGCGCCCCTTGCGCGCACGCTTGTCGTAGGCTTCGAATTTGCCGAAGCCGCTCACAAGCAGGGCGTGGTCCTTCTTGATGGACAGCTTCATGATGTCAAGAATGCTCTCCACAAGATCTTTGATCTCCGCACGGTTTTTTTCCGTACGCTCGTAGATGTAATCTACGATCCCTGCTTTGGTCAGCGTCTGTGCCATGGTTGCCTCCTGATCTGAAGACATGGGTATTTCTCCTGCTCAAACGAGCGAAGACCGGATTTTTTCCGCAAATGCGTTCATCTCTTCCTGGCCCGCGTAGGACTTCTGTCCCCAGAGGGTCAGGCCGTCGCCATGAAAACGGGGAATCAGGTGGAAATGCGCGTGCATGACCAGCTGTCCCGCAGCCTCATGGTTGTTCATGCCGATGTTCAGTCCATCCGCGTCCGTTGCCGTCATTACGGCGCTTCCAACGCGTTTCAGCTCTGCCAGCAAATCGTTTCCGATCCCCTCGGGCAGCTCGAAGAGGTTTTCGTAATGCCGCTTGGGAATAACAAGAACGTGCCCCTTGTTCACTGGCGCGATGTCCAGAAAAACGAGAATATTCTCGGTTTCATGGACCTTGGCACAGGGAATCTCTCCGGCCACGATTTTACAAAAAATACAGTTCAAGCTCATCTTACTTCCATAAGGTATTGCGGCCACCTTGGGGCGAGCACTCGCATCCGCTTGTCTTGCTCGCAATCGGGCACGGCAAAAAGACGCCAGTTATAGGGAAGATAGCCGACAGCTGATCTTTAATCAAGGCATTTCCTTGAAGAAAGCGATTGCTCTTGCGTTATTTTTCAACGCGACGGAGACCATGTCAGGCTTTTATAAGAATATTAGAAGGTTGGCAAGGCTAAGCTGATCATCCTGCCGGAATGTATTCGGAAACAAGGGTGCGCAGGAGCAGCCGAATGCGTTCCCCGTCGTGTTCACGGGCGGCAACCCGCAGTTTTTCAATGGTTTCTTCCAACAGGTCGCAGTCGCAGGGAGCCTGCTCCGTGGTGCTGCGTAAGACTCGAATCTTTTCGTGTTCCGTGCGTACCACGTCCTCGCCCTCGGTGATCAGCTCCTCATAGAGCTTCTCCCCGGAACGCAATCCCGTGAAGACGATCTCGATATCCCGGCCCGGCGTTTTGCCGGAAAGCCGGATCAGGTCGGCGGCCATGTCCGCGATGCGCACCGGCTCCCCCATGTCCAGAATGAAGATTTCCCCGCCGCGACGGCCCATGGTTCCGGCCTGGAGAATCAGCTGCGCGGCTTCGGAAATACTCATGAAATAGCGCGTGACCTCGGGATGGGTCACGGTCACAGGGCCACCCTTCTCGATCTGTTGCCGGAACAGCGGCATCACGGATCCGCTGGATCCGATGACATTGCCGAAGCGCACGGCCATGAACAAGGTCCGGGTGTCCTGGTGGCGCTTCATCAACAGTTCCGTGACGCGCTTGCTCGCGCCCATGACGTTGGTGGGCCGCACGGCCTTGTCCGTGGACACCGTGACAAAGCGGCGCACCTCGTGATGCGCCGCCACGCGCATCAGAGCGCGCGTGCCCACGATGTTGTTTTCCACAGCCTGCCAGGGATTCTCTTCCAGCATGGGCACATGCTTGTACGCGGCGGCATGGAAGACAATTTCCGGCCGATGCCCCGCAAAAAGACGTTCCAGCAGCGAATCGTCGTTCAAGTTGCCGAGCAGGGTCACATAGTCATGAAAGCCGTATTCCCAGTGCAGCTGCATCTGGATCTGGTAGAGATTGTATTCCGAGGCATCGAAAAGCAGCAGTTTGCCGGGCTTGTAGCGGACGATCTGACGGCAGAGCTCCGAGCCGATGCTCCCGCCGCAGCCTGTGACCAGCACGGTGCGCCCGCTGAGCAGCCCCTGGATGCCCTCGTTGTCGATGAGCACTTCGCTGCGGCCCAAAAGGTCGTGGTAATCCACGTCGCGCAGTTGTTTGATGCCCACCCGGCCGTCCATGATCTCACCCATGGCCGGCAGGATGCGGTGCTTCAATCCCGTGCCCTTGCAGACCTCCACGATGCTGCGCATTTGCGCGGCGGAGGCCCGGGACACCGCGATGAAGATTTCTTGGACCTTGTAGTGTTCCACCAGTTCGGGCAACTCCTCCACGCGGCCCAGGACAGGCTTGCCGTGCAGGGTGCGCCCGCGTTTGGCCGGATCGTCGTCCACAAAACCGATCAGTTGATAGCCGAGACCGGCATTGCCGGAAAGCTCGCGCGTCACCAATTCGGCCGCGCGGCCCGCGCCCACCACAAGCACGTTGCGGCGCTCGCGCCAGAAACGCAGCCCGCCAGAGGAGACCAGGGTAAAACCCATGCGGATGGCCAGACGCAGGCCCCCGGCCAGCACCAGGGCGAACAGCCAGTCCAGCGCGAAGACGCTGCGCGGAAAGCCCGTGAACCGAAACACATAGGCCACCGCCGCCACCACGGCCAGTGACTGGACCACGGAAACCCGGAAAAGCCGCAGAGCGTCGTCCAGGCTCGTGTAGCGCCACATGCCCCGGTACATGCCGAACACAAAATAAAACGGCAGCTTGATGGCCAGAACCAGCGGCAGGACGCGGAGATACTGGGAAAGATAGACAGGCGGAATCTCGAAATCAAAGCGCACCAGATACGCGCCCAGCAGGGCCAGGGCAAACAGGGCCATGTCCGCCAGGACCATGGCGTAGAGCTTGGGGTTGCGCCAGTTGAAGTACATGCTCACCTCGCGCAGCCTTCGATCACGGCGGCGACCCGCTCCAGATCGGTCTCGCGCATGGCCGTTCCCGAAGGCAGGCAGAGTCCGCTACGGAACAATTCCTCGGCAACAGCGCCGCCAAAATACTGCTCATCCGCAAAGACAGGTTGCATGTGCATGGGCTTCCAGACCGGACGGGCCTCGATGTTCTCGGCTTCCAGGGCCAGACGGATCCGCTCCGGCCCGCAGCCGAAGACCGTCTCGTCCAGCAGCAGCACGCTCAGCCAGCGGTTGCTCCGTCCATGCCCGGCCTCGGGCATGAACGAGACTCCGCGCAGGCCGCCCAGGCGCTCTTCATACCAGGCCTCGATCTCGCGCCGCCGCGCCACGCGCTCTTCCAGCACTTCAAGCTGGCCCAGGCCGATGGCTGCAGCCACGTTGCTCATGCGGTAGTTGTAGCCGATGGTCGAATGCTCGTAATGGGGTGCGGGGTCGCGGGCCTGCTGGGAAAGCCGCCGGGCCTCGTCAATGATGGCCCGATGGTCCGAGGCAAGCATGCCCCCGCCCGCCGTGGTGATGATTTTGTTACCATTGAAGGAAAAGGCCGCTGCAAACGCGCCCAGGCCGGCATGGCGGCCCTTGTAGTGCGCACCTGCGGCTTCGGCCGCGTCTTCGAGAACGGGAATGCCGTACGGGTCGCAGATTTCGCGGATGGCGTCCAGGTCGCAGCTCTGACCATAAAGGTCCGTGGGCAGCACGACCTTGGGCAGACGCCCCTTCCCGGCGAAATAGTCCACAGCCTCGGCAAGCAGCGCCGGGTCCATGTTCCAGTCCTCGCGCGAGGCGTCGATGAACACCGGGGTCGCGCCGAGGAACGTCACCGGGCTGACACTGCCGATGAAGGTCAGGGAGGAGGCCAGCACCACATCGCCAGGCCCCACGTCCAGCAGGCGCAGGGCCAGATGGATGGCGGCCGTTCCGCTGGAAAGGGCCACGGCATGGGCGAATCCGGTCTGCTCGCAGAAGCGGCGTTCAAAGGCGTCCACCTGCGGACCGAGCGGCGCGATGTAATTGCTGGCAAAGGCCTCGTCCACATAGCCGCGCTCGCTGCCGCCCATGTGCGGCGGGGAAAGAAACAGGCGTGCGGGTCGGTCGCTCATGATGCGTCTCCGGATGTGGTTGAGAAGGACGGCGGGGAAGCGTGGCCGGGTACAGCGCCACAGCGCACTGCACCGAGCTTGCGGCGACCGGGGGAGCCCCTTTGGCAAAAGGGGAGGTTTCCCCCGACCCCCTCCTTAAAACCGATCAACGGCCGTATTGCGACCGCAGAACGGGGTAAAGTCAGGAAATCTTGCGCGCGGGCACGCCAACCCAGGTCTCGTGCGCGGGCACGTCGTGCGTGACCACGGCTCCGGCGCCCACCACGCACCAGTCGCCAAGGCTCAGGCGGGGCACGATGCTCGCGCCCAGGCCCACCAGGGCGCCCTCGCCCACATGCACCTCGCCGCCGAGATTCACGCCCGGCGCCACATGGCTGAACTCGCCGATGCTGTTGTGGTGATCCACGGTGGCTCCGGTGTTCACTATGGACCCCCGGCCCACAGTGGTCCCGGGGTTGACCACGGCTCCGGCGCAGACCATGGCCCCGGCCTTGATGGACACGTCCGGCGCAAGCACGGCCGAGGGATGAATGGCCGTGACAAGCTGCTCGTCCTTGAGCCGTTCGGTCATCTCCTGCCGGATGCGATTGTCGCCGATGGCGATGATCACGGCCTCGTGGCCGATATCGTCGAGCTTGTCCACACTGCCGAGGACTTTCAGACCGAGAAATTCCTTGCCTTCCAGCGAGGCGTCGTCGTCCAGAAAGCCCATCAGCTCCAGGTCGCGCCCCTTGGCCCACATGTGGAAGAGGATGTCGGCCACAACCTGGCCGTGCCCTCCCGCTCCGATGATGACCACTTTCATTGCCAGTCCCCTTTGGTCAATGTTCCAGGGCGATTCGCACCGCCTCGATAACGTCCTGAACGTCCGTGTCCGACAGCTTGGCCGAAAGCGGCAGGCTGACGGTCTGCCTGCCGATGCGCGTGCCGTGCGGCGTGCCCTCGGGCCGCCAGCCAAAGCGGTCCTGATAATAGGGTTGCTCGGGCAAGGCAAGGTAATGCACGCCCACGCCGATGTTTTCGGCGGTCATGCGCTGGAGAAAGCGGTCGCGGCTCACGCCCGTGCGCTGCTCGTCCACCAGCAGGGTGTAGAGATG
Source organism: Desulfovibrio sp. (assembly GCA_050251775.1). Taxonomy (GTDB): domain Bacteria; phylum Desulfobacterota; class Desulfovibrionia; order Desulfovibrionales; family Desulfovibrionaceae; genus Paucidesulfovibrio. Next base: position 13,402 of record JBFWMD010000029.1, on the reverse strand, counting down.
CCGCGCGTGCAGGGTGTCCGGTTCCTGCGGCGCCGGCGGCGTCACCGGCAAATCGGCAAAGGCCGCGTCGTACATGGCCCAGATTTCCTGCCGCCGCTGATAATAGTGATCCACCCGGGCCAACTGGTGAATGCCGATGGCGGCCTGGATGTCCATCATATTATATTTGAACCCGGCCTCCACCACCTGGTAGTGCTTGTAGCCCTCGTCGCCGAAGCGCTTCCAGGCGTCGGCGCTCATACCGTGCAGTCCCAGGATTTTAATCCGGTCCAGGTCTTCCTTGCGCTTGGCCAGAACCATGCCGCCCTCGCCCGTGACCACGTTCTTGGTCACGTAGAAGCTGAAGCAACCGAAATCGCCGATGGTTCCGCAATGCTTGCCCTTATAGGTGGACTCGATGGCGTGGGCGCAGTCCTCCACGACCTTCAGGTCGTGCTCATGCGCCAGGGCCATGAGCGCGTCCATGTCGCAAGGGCGCCCCGCGAAATGCACCGGCAAAATCGCCCGTGTGCGCGGAGTGATCCGGGCGCGCACCGCCTCCGGGTCCATGTTCATGCTCACGGGATCCACGTCCGCAAGCACGGGCACGGCCCCGGCGTGGATGATGGCGTTGACGGTGGCACAGAAGGTCAGAGGTGTGGTGATGACCTCATCTCCGGGCTGAAGCCGGAGCGCGACCAAGCTGAGATGCAGGGCCGCCGTGCAGGAGTTGAAGGCGGCAGCATGTTCCGCGCCGGTATAGGCGGCGAACTCGCGCTCAAAGCGGGCCACCTTGGGGCCGGTGCCGAGCCAGCCACTGCGCAGGCTTCCGGCAACCTCTTCGATTTCAGCCTCCTCGATGCGCGGGGAACCGAAAACGAGAAACCGTTCTTTGGGTCGGACAGGCATTGTCTCTCCAGGATGATGTCGCGGCGGGACGCTCCCGCTGCGCCGCCATATACCCCGTTGTTTCTGGCTCGTCCAGGTGAAGAACCCGCCCGCAGTCAGCGGATCACGAGCACGGGGCAGGGAGCCAGATGCAGCACCTTGTGGGTCACGCTGCCCACCATCAGCCCTTCCAGATCGCTCTTGCCCTTGGAGCCCATGATGATCAGGTCGCAGCCCTCGGCCGTGGCCACATCGAAAATGACCTCAGCCGAAGGGCCGCTGACAATGCGGGTCGCATACTTCGCGCCGGAGAGGGAAAGCGTTTCCTCGTAAGGCCGGAGCACGTCCTGGGCCTCGCGGCTCATGCGGTCCATGGCCTCATCGAAATTGGGCTTGCCCAGGGTCTGGGGCATGGACTTGTGCGCATGCAGGAGCACGGCTTCGGCTCCGACCAGCTCGCAGAAGCCCACGGCATAGTTTACGGCGCGGTCCGAGCTGGACGAGCCGTCCACGGGCAGAAGTACTTTCTTGATCTGCATATTTCAATCTCCGTTGGTTGCTTCGGTTCTCTCCGAACCCATGAATTCCGTCATGGTCGCGTGGCCCGGCTGGCAGACACCTTCCCGCCGCGCAACGCTCGCCACGGTCAGCAGCAAGATCTTCAGATCCAGCCGCAGGCTGTGGTGGTCCACGTACCAGACATCCAGGGAGAAACGTTCCTCCCAGGACAGCGCGTTGCGGCCCCGGACCTGCGCCCAGCCCGTGATGCCGGGCCGGACCTCCATGCGCCGGGCCTGCTCCGGCGTGTAGCGCCGCAAGTATTGCATAAGAAGAGGCCGAGGGCCAACAAGACTCATGTCCCCCCGGAGCACATTATACAGCTCCGGGAGCTCGTCCAAAGACGTGGAACGCAGAAAACGGCCCAGGGGCGTGAGCCGCTCGCAGTCCGGCAGGGGCTGGCCGTTCGGTCCGGTCGCCTCGCGCATGGTCCGGAACTTGTACATGGTGAAAGGCTTGCCGTGCAGACCGGGCCGCACCTGCCGAAAGAGCACGCCACGCCCCAGGCGCGCACGCACCAGCAACGCCACCGCGAGCATCACGGGCCAGAGCAGCGCCAGGGCCGCCAGGGATGCGCTCAAATCCAGAAGTCGTTTCAGCAAAGGCCCATGCCTCGCAGCAAAATGTCGTTGATCCGGCGCACGTCAAAACGCTCCTCAGCCAGACCGCGCGCGGCCAGGCCCATGCGTGCGGCCAGTTTCGGCTCCAAAATGAACCGTTTCAGCGCTTCTGACAAGGCGGAAACATTCCGGACAGGCACGAGCAGTCCGCTTTTTCCAGGAATGACCGCATCCCGGCAGCCCGGATGATCCGTGGTCACCACGGCCCGGCCTGTGGCCGCGGCCTCCTGAAGCGAGCGCGGCAGGCCCTCGCCGTAATATGACGGTAAGACCACCACGGACGCTTCGGCCAGGTGCGGACGCACATCCCGGACCTCGCCCGGATATTCCAGCAGCCCCTCACGCACCCAGCCGCGCACCTCGGCCTCGGAAAGCGCTCCAGCACCCCGCTCCAGCGGCCCGAGCAACCGAAAACGGGCCTCGGGATGCTCCCGGCGCACCGCCCGCGCCGCTTCGGCAAACTCCGCAACGCCCTTTTCCCGCAGCAGCCGAGCCATGCAGAGAAACAACGGCGGCCCCAGAGGCAAGGCCTGCCGGGGGAATTGCTCCAAGTCCACTCCCGTGCCAAAGGTCACGGCGCTGGGCGTATCCTCGGCGAGCATCCCGTTTTCACGGAAATAGTTTTCATCGTCCCTGTTCTGGAAAAATACGCGCGCATTGAATCCGAGCGCCCCGCGATACAAGCCCCGGACCAGCCCGGAAAGCACCCAGGCCGCCAGGCCCACGCCCTCAAAGGCCCGCCCCAGGCCCGTGATCAGGGAATAGATATGCTCCACTCCCGCGCGGCGAGCTGCAAAGGAACCGAAAATCACCGGCTTGATCGTATAACTCAGCACCAGTTCGGCCCGTTCCTCCTCCAGGGCCGTGCGGATGTCCGCCACGGCGCGCAGGTCCGTAACCGGATTCAGGCCCCGGCGCGACAAGCGCACCGGACGAAAGCCCACACCCCACGAACGCAACGTCTCCCCAACCCCGGCAGCCTCCGGCCCGCCGGGCGCAAGCGCGCAGACCTCATGGCCGCACGCGCGCATGGCCCGCAAGAGCGGACCACGGAAATTCACCAGGGACGGGGCATATCCGGCAATGACGCAGACTTTCATGTTTTTTGGGATAGCCTTCCGGGGGGAACCCTTTCTGCAAGAAAGGGTTCCCCCCGGACCCCCCTCCCAAAGACCGTTCATCGGCTGAACGCCTGCGGCGTCCAGCGGGTTCGATATTACCGACAAACGCTTTTTCTTGACTTTCACCCCGCAGCCGCGAACCGCACCCATCACCGCAGCCACGACAGACCTCGGCACGCCGCCCCCGCCAGCGCGCAGCGCGGGCGGCGAATGGGGGTCCAGAGGGCCACGGGCCTCCTGGCCGCCGGAGGCCCGCCTTTCAGATCCAGCGTTCCAGCCAGGCCTGGAGCATGAGCACATTCCAGAGCCTGTATTCGTTGTCCGCCTTACCTGCAAGGTGGTCGGTCCAGGCCTTGCGGATGGGCGCGGGCCGGAGCAAACCCTGTTGGGCCAGACGTTTTTCAGCGAGCAATTCTTCGGCCCAGGGCCGCAGCGTGGTGCGCAGCCATTGGCCCAGGGGGATGCCGAAGCCGGTTTTGGGCCGCTCAAAGAGTTCGCGCGGCAGGTGGCGCTCCAGGACGCGGCGCAGGAGCAGTTTGCCCCGGCCAGGTTCGGCCTGCATTTCCGGCGGCAAGGTCGCGGCGAATTCCACGACCTTGTGGTCGAGGTAGGGCGCGCGGGACTCCAGGGAAACGTTCATGGCGGCGCGATCCACCTTCACGAGAATGTCGTCGGGCAGATAGGTCACGGCGTCCATGTACTGCATCCAGCGGCTGAAGGTCAGGCCCTGGGGCCATTCGCCGGGGCGCTGCCAGAGCTGGAGCGGCTCGGAGCCGCGTAGGAGCAGGCCAGCCGGGTCCGGCCAGACCGAGGCCAGCAGCGCGTACATTTCCTCGCGCGTTTTGGCGGGCAGGGCCTGGGCCAGCTTGTGGAGTTTTTGTCCGGGGGTGCGCTGGCGAAATTTTTCGGGCAGCAGCGCGCCGAGCAGCCCGAAGGCCGTGTCCAGGCTGTGCGGGGAGGCCGCGCGCAGGGTCGCGGCCAGGGTTCGGCGAAGAGGCACGGGCAGGCGCGAAAACTGTTGCCAGAGGTTGGGGGTCCAGAAATGCCGGTTGTAGCCCGCAAAGAATTCATCGCCCCCGTCGCCGGAAAGGCAGACCGTGACGTGCGCGCGGGTCAGGCCGCAGATCAGCCGGGTGGGCAGCTCCGAGGCGTCGGCAAACGGTTCGTCGTGGATTTCCGGCAGGAGTGGAATCAGGGCCAGGGCGTCCTCGGGCCGGGCGATCAACTCGGTGTGCTCGGTTCCGAGGTGTGCGGCCACGGCGCGGGCGTGGGTGGCTTCGTCATAGGCTGGGTCCGTGGAGCCCAGGGTGAAGGTCCGCACCCGGCCCGGAGCCTCGGCCTGCATCAGGGCCACGACCAGGGAGGAGTCGATGCCGCCGGAGAGCAGCGCGCCCAGGGGCACGTCCGCGAGCATCTGGCCCCGCACCGCGTCGCGCAGCAGGGTTTCGAGCTGGTCTGCGGCCTGGCAGGGGCTGCCATCAAAGGGTTCGGCGCTGTCGAGCACGCCGCGCAGGGTCCAGTAGGGTTCCGGCTCGTGCATGCCGTCCATGTCCACCCGGAGCATATGGCCCGGCTGGAGCTTTTTGGCGTCGCGGTAAATGGTGCGCGGTCCGGGCACGTAGGAATGACGGAGGTAGGAGGCCAGAGCCTCGCGGTCAATTTCCGGGTCGAACTCCGGGTGGGCGCGCAGGGCCTTGAGTTCCGAGGCAAAGATGAACGTCTGGCCGATGCGGGCGTAGTAGAGGGGCTTTTCGCCCAGACGGTCGCGCGCCAGGAGCAGCGTGCGCAGCCGCGCATCCCAGAAGGCAAAAGCGAACATTCCGCGCAGGCGTTCCAGGGCTTTTTCGGGTCGCCAGCGTTCCAGTCCGGTCAGGAGCGTCTCGGTATCGGACGTGCCGCGCCAAGGTCGCGGGCCGAGCAGCTCGCGCAGTTCCAAGTGGTTGTAGATTTCGCCGTTGAGCACGAGCGTGTAGCGCCCGTCCTCGGAGGTCATGGGTTGGGCCCCGGTCTCGGAGAGGTCGAGGATGCTCAGGCGGCGATGTCCCAGCGCCAGGCTCCGGTCCAGGTACACGCCGTCCGCGTCCGGGCCGCGATGGGCCAGGGTGGCGGTCATGGCGCGCACCGCTCCTTCCAGCTCGGAGACGGGCAGGGCCGCGAGAGTATGGATTCCTGCGATTCCGCACATATATTAACTCAATACCAGCCGGATGCGGCGCGGGCAAGCCGCAAGAGGTTCCGCCGGGAATTGTCTTTGGAGCTCGAGGTGGTCGCCACTGCCACGACTGCGGGGCCGGGTGAGGTTTGTTCCCAAAATGAGGCGGCAAACGTTGCTCCACTGAAAGTATGAGCTGAATTTCATACTATTGCCCGATTGTTGGTGAACGATTCACCGACGTAGGGTGGGCTCAACATCGGAAATCGGCGCGACGCCCAAAACGGGGGGAGAAACCATGCGTACCAGAATCATAGCCATCACCGCCTTATTGATCATGATCGCCATGCCCGCCATGGCGGAGGTCTGGACCTTTGGAGACAGCGCAACCCACTGGGACGGTTGGGGCACATGGTCCGAGAACAAGAAGGACGTGATCGGCATTCCCGATTTTTCAGGCGGTGAAGCGACCATTTCCGGCGGTAACACCCTCCAGGGCGTGAGTTTCTTCTTTTCTGTTGATCAGTACCAGAACCTGTACTCCTCCCTGACCAGCGGCGACCTGTTCATCAATACGGATGACGACAACGCCTGGAATTATGTGGTCCGGTTGAACAGCGACCTCACCGCCAGTGTCTACGAATTCGAGAAGTCCTACACCGACCGCACCGCCTACAAGCTGGCTTTTGCCAACGGCGACTACCGCGACTACCACCCGGCCTGGGCCAAGGTCTGGGGTGAGGCCATTGCCACGGGAACCTGGTCCGGCATGCCCGGCTTGGACGCCAACAGCGATGGAATCATCACCATTTCCGGCCTGAACATCAGCTTCGACAAGCTGACGCTCAGCTACACCGTGAGCTGCGCCAACGATGTGGTCATGGCCGATAGTTTTTCCCAAACCCCGATCCCCGGCGCGGTCTGGCTGCTCGGCTCCGGCCTGCTGGGCCTCATCGGCATGCGCCGCCGCGCCCGGGCCTGATCCGAAACCCCGCTCCGGCCAAGGCATCCGCCCGATGAACCGCCCCGCAAGGGGCGGTTTTTTGTTGCGCGGGCCACAGCCAGAATCCTCTCCCGATTCCGGGGAAGACGCGGAAATGCCGACAATACGAACCCGCGCTGCCGCCTCACGCCATTGCGCGCTTGACGTTATTGTGAGTCTCTGAAAAAACAGCCCCAGACAAGGAGAAGATCATGGAACTGATGGGCCGGACTGTTCCTTTTTTCAAAATGCAAGGCTGCGGCAACGACTTCGTGGCCATCGACAACCGCGAACTGCGGATTCCCGTGGGCAACATGGCTGAATGGGCCAAAAAAATATGCGCGCGCGCCTTTGGCGTGGCTGCGGACGGGATCTTTTTTCTGGAAAACGCGCCCAAGGATTCGGGCCTGGATTACCGCTGGCACTTCTACAACAACGACGGCTCGCGCGCGGAAATGTGCGGCAATGCCTCGCGCTGCGTGGGAAAGCTGGCACAGGCCATTGGTCTGGCTCCGGCGGAGCACGTTTTTGGAACGGACGCCGGTCCCATCAAGGCCCGGGTGTTCACCGAGGGCGAGAACGCCGGGCTGGTGCGCGTGCAGCTCACAGACCCCAAAAATCTCACCCTGAATGCCATGCTGCGCTTCAAGGACGAAGAATTCACGGTCCATTTCGTGGATACGGGTGTGCCTCACGCCGTGGTGCTGGTCAAAGACGCCTCCCAGGTGGACGTGCAGACCATCGGCTCGGTGATCCGCTTCCACGAACACTTTCAGCCCGCCGGAACCAACGTCAACTTCGTGCAGGTCACCAGCCCGGAGTCGCTGATCTGCCGGACCTACGAGCGCGGCGTGGAAGCCGAAACCTACGCCTGCGGCACGGGCGCGGTGGCCTCCCAGGTCGTCGCCCATAGCCTCGGACTGACCGGCCCGGAAGTCAAGGTGACCACTTCAGGCGGCGAGGTCCTCGGCGTGATCCTCGAAGACGGAAAGCCCTTTCTCCAGGGTGCGGCCACTCTGGTCTTCACTGGAACGCTGAACCTGGACGCCCTGGGGCTCAACCTGTAGGCGTTCCGGCAAAGCTGTTCTCCTGCCACACAAAAAACGGCCCCCTTCCGTCATGCGCGGGGGGGCCTTTTGATTGCCGAATTTTTGTTCCGTCTCCTTGAGCACGCCTCTGGCGCTGGCAGAAGTCACGTGCGCGGCGTTGCGTTTTCGACCCTGTCCTTCCCAGCGGCCTTGGCCCGATACAGGGCGCAGTCCGCGCGTTGCAGGAGCGTATCCTCGGTATCCCCACTGGAAAAAGCAGCCACTCCGGCACTGACGGTCTGGCGGGTTCCGTTCGGATATTCTCCCGCGCGTATGGCCTGCAACACTCTCTCTGCCACGCGCATGGCTTCCTTTTCGTTGGATTCGGGGCAGAGAATGAGAAATTCCTCGCCACCCCAGCGCCCGAGCAGGTCTGTGGAGCGGATGCTGGAGCCTGCCAATTTTCCGATGATCACAAGAATCTGATCGCCCACAAGATGGCCCAGCTCATCGTTGACCCGTTTGAAGCCGTCGATGTCGAAAAGAATCACGGAAAGCGGGCGGGCATAGCGTTGCGCGCGTTCCACATATTCATGAAAGCGGGCATTGAGCAGCATGCGGTTGGGCAGGCCGGTCAGGGCATCTGTCTGGGAAATGAGCTTGAGCTTGGCATTGAGTTTTTTCAGTCGGAAATTGGAGATGAGCACGACGGAGCCGATCACAACAAAGAGCACAACGATTCTCAAAATCAACCAATAGTCAACAACGGTTTGCACGTTGATGACAACGTGCTCGTTGACGATTCTGCCGCGCTCCTGGGGTGTTATCGTGTGAATGGCCTTTGAGAGAATGTTTCGGAGCATGGGTTCCTTGCGCAACACCCCGACACGTAATTCATTGATATAGTTTGGAAGCTGCCCAGCTATTTTGAGATTGAATAGCCCTTGCTTTTTGATGGTGTAGGCGGCGACAATCAGCGAGCGCATGGTCATGTCGGCCTTTTTGCGCGAAACCATTTCAATGGCCTGGGCTTCGGATTCCACATTCAGGATTTCCAGGTTCGGGTAATCCCGGCGGATGCGTTCCTCCATCGCCGTACCACTGGGAAAAACAATGGTTTCGCCGGTCAGTTCCGCAGGATCGGCGATAAAGGCGTGTTCTTCGCGGGTAATGAACACGTTGGGATCGCTGAAAAGCGGTTCCGTGAAGAGCAGCCATTCGCTCCGCTTGGATGTCTGGTTGAGAAAGCCCAGGAGCAGACATTTTCCCTGCCGGGAATTCTCCAGGCTCTCGTCCCAGTTTTGCGTTCGCACAAGCTTGAAGGGAACCCCGATGCGGCGGGATACGATACCAAGAAGATCCGCGGCAATGCCTGTGTAGTTTCCCCGTGCGTCCACGTGTTCAAAGGGAATCCAGTCCGGATCGACGCAAAGGGTGATGGGTCCCAAGTGCTTGAGGTATTCCTTTTCTTCCTGGGTCAGCTCAAAGCCGTAACAAAGGGCAGGGACGAGGCAGAGCAGCGCCGTGGCGCACCAGATTTGTAAGACTGGCAAGGAATACCTTGGATTCTTGAACATCGTTGCCCTGTTGCAGTGGTCCGGGATATATACAAAAGCTATAATAGCAATAGACCGTTGCCATGGTTGAGGAACGGTCTGAGTCCGGGGGACACGGTCTCTGAGAGCAGTTGCATAAGAACGACGCAACTGACAAGAAAAATGCGAGAATCACGCGCCCATATTCACCCAGAACGGAGAGTTTCCGGGACATCAGGGCGGACTAATTCTGACGAACAGTATAGAATTTCAATTGGGTAGAGACTCTTAACCCGGCCAGGTAAAAAATACCAAAGCCTCCTTCACTTGGGCGGTGAAGGGGGCTTTGGGTTCGCCTGTTGCGGCTGGCTACTTGAGCACGCCGCCAGTGCTGGCCGAGGTCACGTGTGCGGCGTAGCGGCGCAGGAAGGGAGAAGTGATTTCCTTTTGCCTGGGCATCCAGCCCTTGCGGCGCTCGCTCAGTTCGGCTTCGTCCACGAGCAGGTTGATGCTCCGCGCGGGAATGTCGATGGCGATCTTATCACCTTCGCGGACCAGACCGATGGTTCCGCCTTCGGCGGCCTCGGGGGAGACATGGCCGATGGCTGCGCCACGCGTGCCGCCCGAGAAGCGGCCGTCCGTGATCAGGGCCACATCCGCGCCCAGACCCATGCCCGCGATGGCCGAGGTGGGGGTGAGCATTTCGCGCATGCCGGGACCGCCCTTGGGGCCTTCGTAGCGGATCACGACCACGTCGCCGGGGTTGATCCTGCCGTCCAGAATGGCGGTCACGGAATCCTCTTCCGATTCAAAGACCCGTGCGGTTCCGGTGCGCTGCATCATTTCCGGAGCCACGGCGGACTGCTTGACCACGCAGCCGTTCTCCGCGAGGTTGCCGCGCAGAATGGCGATACCGCCCTGGGCGGAATAGGCCTTGTCCAGAGGGCGGATCACATCGGGGTCGAGCACCTGGGCGTCCAGATCGTCGAGGTTTTGGCCCACGGTCTTGCCGGTGACGGTCAGGGCGTCGAGGTGCAGGTTGCCCGTGGCGGCCACGGCGCGCATCACGGCGGGAATGCCGCCGGCCGCGTCCAGGTCCTCGATGTGGTGATGTCCGGCCGGGGAAAGCTTGCAGAGGTTGGGGACCTTGCGGCTGATCTCGTCAAAGATGGTCAGATCGAGGTTCAGCCCGGCCTCGTGGAAAACGGCGGGCAGATGCAGCACCGTGTTGGTGGAGCCGCCCAGGGCCATGTCCATGGCCACGGCGTTGCGCACGGACTTGTCCGTGACGATGTCGCGCGGGCGGATGTTCTTTTCGAGCAGGTTCATGACGGCCATGCCCGCGTGCTTGGCCAGGCGGACGCGCGCGGACGAGACCGCCGGAATGGTTCCGTTGCCCGGCAGGGCCAGGCCAATGGCCTCGGAAAGACAGTTCATGGTGTTGGCCGTGAACATGCCGGAGCAGGAGCCGCAGGTGGGGCAGGCGCATTCTTCCAGCTCGGCCAGTTCGGCCTCGGTCATCTTGCCGCGCTTGACCATGCCCACGCCCTCGAACACGGTGATCAGGTCCGAGGTCTGGCCCTTGCGGCGACCAGCAAGCATGGGCCCGCCGGAGACGATGACCGCCGGGATGTTCAGCCGGAGCATGGCCATGAGCATGCCGGGCACGATCTTGTCGCAGTTGGTCACGCAGACCAGGGCGTCAAAGGGATGGGCCATGGCCATGATCTCGATGGAGTCGGCGATGATTTCCCGGCTGGGCAGGGAGAAGCACATGCCCTCGTGGTTCATGGCCAGCCCGTCGCAGACACCAATGGCCGGGAATTCCATGGGCGTGCCGCCCTGCATGCGCACGCCGCTTTTCACGGCGTCGGCAAGGGTCCGCAGGTGGACGTGTCCGGGAATGACCTCGTTGAAGGCGTTGCAGACGCCCACCAGAGGACGGTCCATTTCCTCGCGGGTCAGGCCCAGAGCGTGCATCAAAGAACGATGCGGGGCTTTTTCCAATCCTCCGGTCATTTTCTTGCTGCGCATGGCATTATCCTTTTGCTGAAGAGAGGTTCTACTGGGCCTGGAGGCGCTGGGCGGATTCCAGGTCCTTGGCCGCCTGCTCGGCATTCCCCAGCTGCTTCTGAATGGCGGCGCGGGTGCGGTAGCCCTCGGACGAGTTGGGGAACATCAGCAGGAACTTGTCGGCGTCTTCCAAAGCCTTGGCGTACTCCGTGAGATGGTAGCGCGCAATGGCCCGGTGCAGCCGGTACACGGCGGTGTTCGGATCGATTTCAACGGCGGCGCTGAAATCCTGCTCGGCTTTTTCGAATTGCTTGGTATTCAAATAGATCTTGCCGCGTTCGTTGCGCAGTTCCGCCACGTTGGAAATGCGCTCGATGCCCTTGGAAAAGACTTCGATGGCGGCCTGGGGATCCGTGGCCGCAGTGAGCACGCCGAGATTGTTGTAGCCGCAGAAATCGTCCGGATCGGTGCGCATGGCCTTGCGGGCCGCGTCTGCGGCCATTTCCGGCTCCTTGAGCACAGCCAGGACCCGGGCCTGGAAACAGTAGTCCTTGGCCGTGGGATCGGCATTGTCCAGGTATTCGGAAATCAGGGCCAGGGATGCGTCGGGGTTGCCGTCATTCAGGGCCTTGCGGGCTTCGGCCATGAGATCGCGACGCAGGGGCTGGGTCGGAGCCTGGTCCGTGGACTGGGCCGGGGCCTGATCTGCGCTCGCTTCCAAGCTGTCCGAGCCGTCAGCCCCGGAAAAGGGTTCGTTGCGGGCCAGAGCAGCTTTCTCCTCTTCCAGCCCGCTGGGCTTCAGCGCGGGTTTCACGCTGCCATCCTCGTCAATGATGATAGGGCTGGAATAACGCGTATTTTGGAGCGCGGCCTTGCGGCGCGCCAAGTTGTCGTAGTTCTTGGCCTCGTCCTCATCATCGTCCGCAGCGTAGACCAGGGCGAGGTTTGCGAAAATGTTATGATCGCCGGGCCGGAGGGTCGCGGCCTTTTCCAAAAGGTCGATGGCCGTGCCGAACTCGCTGATGTTCCAGTGCGTGTAGGCCGCGCTCATGAGTAGGTCCACGGAGTCGGGCTGAAGGCTCACGGCCTCGTCGTAGCTCTCGGCCGCCTCGGTCCACTGGCCGAGATCTCGATAGCTCCGGGCAAATTCCGAATAGGCGGAAGCGGCTTCGGAATCCAGTTCCACGGCGCGGCGAAGGTCGTCCAGCGCAGCGGCGGGCTTGCCTTCAAGCCTGCTTGCCCGTCCCTTGAGCACGTAGGCCTGGGCGTTCTGCGGGTCCAGCTCCAGGCAGCGATTCAGGGCCGCGCGGGCTGCGGCGATTTCTTCCGGGGTGGTCTTGTCGTCCATGCCGGGGGCGTTGCGAGGCGCGAGCACCGGACCGATGGCCCGGTCCGAAAGCAGGACAGCGGCCTTGATGCGCCAGGCGTCCGCATTCTGCGGATCAAGCTCCAGGGAGTTGGCCACGTCCTGGGCCGCCTGACCCGGCGAACCCAGATCCAGGAAGATCTCGGCCCGCTCCGCATAGAGCGCCGCATTGGCCGGAGCATTGCGGATCTGGTTGTTCAGATTCAGGATCGCATCGCGCCGCTGCCCGGCCTGGACCTGCTCGGCCACGCTTTTCGGCGCGGGTTCCGGATCGCTCTCCAAAAGGGAACAACCCGCCAGCAGGCCCACGAGCAGCAACAGGGAAAGGTTTCGGACAAGGAAATACATTATGGTCAGAACCTCCGGTTCGCGTCCGGGCGCGTTGCATTCAAGGCCGGCAAAATAGCGCAGACCAGGACCAAGGTAAATGCCCGCTTTTCGAGGCTCGCGCGGGCGGCCTTTAATAGCGGGTCGGCTTATTAAAGATTTTAGCCAAAAATTTAATTATGGAGCAGGGCAAGTAAAAAAAAGAAACCGGCTTGGTTCCGTTTGCAGTGTGAAATCAATTACTGCCGCACCGCCACCCAGGACCCGGCCACGCAGACCAGCGTGACCACTGCCGTGAGCAGCAGGCATTGCTGTGCGGGCAAAAAGGAAATAACCACGAACACGGGCGGGAAGTCCAGCACGTGCTCCAGCCGCAAGTGCAGCAGCCGCAACAGCCCGAGGGCCAGCCCGCTGGCCACCAGACCCGTGACCGCGCCCGAGGCCAGCAGCGGCGCGCGGATGTACCAGGGATGCGCCCCCACCAGCGAGAGAATCTCGATCTCGTCCTGCCGGGTGAGCATGGCCAGCTTGACCGTGTTGCCCACCACCAGCGCCACCACCAGTCCCAAAAAGCCCATCACCGGCCAGATCACCGAGCGGGAAACCGCCAGCCAGCTGTTGGCCAGATCCAGTTGCATGGGGTTGTAATGCACGGCCTGCACATCCGGCAGGGTGCGCAGTTCGGCCAGAAGGCCCTTGGCCCAGACTTCGCTGAGGTCGCCGGGCGGAATGTTGAAGGACAAAAACGCCGAGGCGGGCAGGGGATTGTCCTCCTTGAGCCAGTCCAGCGCGCCCTGGCCCGATAGGTCCTGCGAAAGTTCAGATCGGAAGAG
>JBFWMD010000028.1:0-39660 GCA_050251775.1 Desulfovibrio sp. | reverse complement strand
GATCTGGCAGGGTGAAAAGGACTCCGACGTCAAGGTCTACACCTACCAGATGCTCCACGACGAGGTCTGCAAGTTCGCCAACGTGCTCAAGAAAAAGGGCATCAAAAAGGGCGACCGCGTCTCCATCTATCTGCCCATGATCCCGGAACTGGCCGTGGCCATGCTCGCCTGCGCACGCATCGGCGCGCCCCATTCCATCATCTTCGCGGGCTTCTCGGCCAACGCCCTGCGCGACCGCATCAACGACTGCGGCTCCAAGGTCCACATCACGGGCACGGGCGTGAACCGCGCCGGGCGCACGATTCCGCTCAAGCCGAACACGGACGAGGCCCTCAAGGAATGCCCCGACCTGGAACAGGTCATCGTGGTCAATTCCGCCAAAGGCTATGAGGCCTCCATGGTCGAAGGCCGCGACTCCTGGTGGCATGAGGAAATCGCCGCCGAGGACGTGCGCGGCGGCTGCCCCTGCGAGAGCATGGATGCCGAGGACCCGTTGTTCATCCTCTACACCTCCGGCTCCACGGGCAAACCCAAGGGCGTGTTCCACACCCAGGGCGGCTACCTGACCTATGCGGCGCACACCTGCCAGTGGGTCTTCGACCTCAAGGACGATGACGTGCATTGGTGTACCGCCGACATCGGCTGGGTCACGGGGCATTCCTACATCGTTTACGGACCGTTGGCCCTGGGCGCCACCTCTCTGATGTTCGAGGGCGTGCCGACCTACCCGAACCCGGACCGCTTCTGGCAGATCTGCGAAAAATTCAAGGTCAACATCTTCTACACCGCGCCCACGGTCATCCGAGCGCTGATGCGCGAGGGCGAGCAGTGGACAAACAACCACGACCTCTCCAGCCTGCGGGTGCTCGGCTCCGTGGGCGAGCCCATCAACCCGGAAGCCTGGATGTGGTATTACACCCAGATCGGCAATTCCAAGCTGCCCATCGTGGATACCTGGTGGCAGACCGAGACCGGCGGCCACGTCATCTCCGGGCTGCCCTACGCCACCCCCATGAAACCCGGCGCGGCCTCGCGGCTCCTGCCCGGCATCGACGCGGCCATCGTGGACAAGGACGGCAATGAGGTCGGCCCCAACGAAGGCGGCTTCCTGGTCATCCGCAAACCCTGGCCCGGCATGCTGCGCGGCGTCTGGAACAACCCGGATCGCTTCAAATCCACCTACTTTGCGGGCTTCCCGGGAACCTACGAATCCGGCGATGGCGCACGTTGCGACGCGGATGGCTACTTCTGGATCATGGGCCGCGTGGACGACGTGATCAACGTTTCGGGCCACCGCCTGGGAACCGCGGAAATCGAGTCCGCCCTGGTGGCGCACCCGGCGGTCTCCGAGGCCGCCGTGGTGGGCATGCCTCACGAGATCAAAGGCCAGTCCATTTACGCCTATGTCACGCTCAAGGGCGATGTGGACGAATCGGACGCGCTGAAAAAAGAGCTGGTCGCCTACGTGCGCAAGGAAATCGGGCCGCTGGCCTCACCCGAGGTGCTGCAATTCGCTCCGGGCCTGCCCAAAACCCGCTCCGGCAAGATCATGCGCCGCATCCTGCGCAAGATCGCGGAGGGCGACACCTCCAACCTGGGCGACACCTCCACCCTGGCCGATCCGGGCGTGGTCCAGGACCTCATCGAGGGCAACGCCGACCTGATGCACCGCTAAGTTGAAACCGAGGCTACGCAGGGGACAAGGCCCCGCAATCGCGGGGCCATCAACACAACCCATAAGGGGGGATATCATGCAAGACAAAATGCGGCAGTACTGGAAGACGAACCTGCGATACATGGTCGTGCTTCTCGCAATCTGGGCACTTGTCTCCTACGTATGCTCGATTCTGATCGTCGAACAACTCAACGCATTCCATCTCGGAGGCTTCCCTCTGGGCTTTTGGTTCGCGCAACAAGGGTCCATCTATGTATTTGTGGTCGAAATTTTCATTTACTACTTCTTGATGCAGCGTCTCGACCGCAAGTTCGATGTTCACGAATAAGCGTGTAGGCACACACACGTTTTCAGCGAAAAGGAGCCTCCGATGAGCATACTCACCTGGACATACATCATGGTCGGCGTGACCTTCGGGATCTATCTGACCATTGCCTGGCTTTCCCGCGTGAAAGACGCCAAAGGCTTTTATGTGGCCGGCGGCGGCGTTCCCGCCATCGCCAACGGACTGGCCACCGCCGCCGACTGGATGAGCGCCGCGTCGTTCATCTCCATGGCCGGCATGATCTCCTTCATGGGCTACAACGGCAGCGTCTATCTCATGGGCTGGACCGGCGGCTATGTGCTGCTGGCGCTGCTGCTCGCGCCCTACCTGCGTAAATTCGGCAAGTTCACCGTGCCGGACTTCGTGGGCGACCGCTACTATTCCAACACGGCCCGCGTGGTCGCGCTGATCTGCGCCATCTTCGTCTCGCTGACCTACGTGGCCGGACAGATGCGCGGCGTGGGCGTGGTCTTCTCCCGCTTTCTGGAGGTGGACGTGAATACCGGCGTGCTCATCGGCATGGCCATCGTCTTCTTCTATGCGGCCCTGGGCGGCATGAAAGGCATCACCTGGACCCAGGTGGCCCAGTACTGCGTGCTCATCCTGGCCTTCCTCATCCCGGCCATCGCCATCTCCATGAAGATCACAGGAACGCCCATCCCGCAGGTCGGCTTCGGCGGCAGCATCGCCGCTGGTTCGGACTCCGGACAGTTTCTGCTGCAAAAACTGGATGAAATCGGCGTGGCCCTCGGCTTTGGCGGCTACACCTCGCCCTTTGCCGGCTTGTCCATGCTCAACGTCTTCTGCATCACCATGGCGCTGATGGTCGGTACGGCGGGCCTGCCCCACGTGATCATCCGCTTCTACACCGTGCCCAGCGTGCGGGCCGCGCGACTCTCCGCAGGCTACGCCCTGCTGTTCATCGCCATCCTCTATACAACGGCCCCGGCCGTGGCCAGCTTCGCGCGCTACAACATGATCCAGACCCTGGCCGAGGTGGATTACAAGGCGGAGACACCCGCGCCCCTGCCGGACTGGTTCCAGAACTGGTCGCCCACGGGCCTGGTGGCCTGGGTGGACAAAAACGACGACGGAAAGGTCCAGTTCTTCGGACCGGGCCAGGGCGGCGGAGCGGCCATCGACGGCAAGCCCGCGCTGATCGCCGGGCAGACCGACCAATACGGCATGCCCAAAATCTCCAACGCCCCCACAGGCAACACCAACGAAGTCTACGTGGACCGCGACATCATCGTGCTCGCCAACCCGGAAATCGCCATGCTTCCGGCCTGGGTCATCGCCCTGGTGGCCGCTGGCGGTCTGGCCGCGGCCCTGTCCACGGCCTCGGGCCTGCTCCTGGTCATCGCCTCGGCCATCTCCCACGACCTCTACTACAGGATCATCAACCGCCAGGCCTCGGAAAAGCAGCGCCTGCTGGTGGGCCGGATCATGATCGGCGTGGCCGTGTGCATCGCGGGCTACTTCGGCATCAACCCGCCGGGCTTCGTGGCCCAGGTGGTGGCCCTGGCCTTTGGTCTCGGCGCGGCCTCCTTTTTCCCGATCATTGTGCTCGGCATCTTCTGGAAGCGGACCACGCGCGAAGGCGCCATCGCCGGCATGATCGCGGGCATCGGCTTCACCATGCTCTACATCATCCAATGCACGCCCGCGTTCATGGGAATGAAGCCCTGGCTCTTCGACATCCAGTCCACGGGCATCGGCACGGTAGGCATGGTCCTCAACTTCGCGGTCACGGTGGGCGTCTCGCTGGTCACCCCGGCCCCGCCCCAGGAAATCCAGGACATGGTCGAAAGCGTGCGCATCCCGCGCGGAGCGGGTGCAGCCACCGATCACTAGAAGCAACCCAGGGAAGCCCGCAAGGGCTTCCCTTTTTTCACGGCGCGGGCTATCCGGGAATATGGCCCGTATTCCGGAACGAACCAGCGACACGGGGAGCGACATGGCCACACTGCCTGGAGAAAACCCTTCGGTCGTCATCGACTTTCTGGAACGCACCCTGCCCTTCAGCCAGCTGGGCCACGCCGCTCTCGCCGAACTGGCCCGGCACTGCACCGTGGACTTCCATCCCGCCGGAAAGCGCCTGCTCACCCAGGGAATGACCCGCGTGCGCGAACTGCTCGTGGTCCAGAAAGGCGGGGTCAAGCTGACCCTGCGCGATCCCTCGGACCCGGGCGCAGCGGAAACCCTGCTCGACTATCGCGGCGAAGGGGGCTGCGTGGGCGAGCTGGCCCTGATCCAGGACCGCCCGGCCCAGGTGGACGCCACCACAGTGGAGGACACCTTCTTCCTGGTCATCAACGGCGAGGCTTTTCTCGCACTGCTGAAAACCCAGCCCCTGGTGGCCGAGTTTTTCCTGCGCCAATTCTCAGAAAACTATCTGCCTCGGGTTTTTGCGGAAATGCGCGGCCGCCACGCCTCCCTGACCTGCGAGAGCGGCCTGTACCTCTTCAGCGCGCGGGTGGGCGAGATGATCGGACGTCCGCCCGTGACCACGGATTACGGCGAGTCCATCCAGATGGCCGCCTGGAAGATGTCCAAACACAGAGTCGGATCCCTGCTCGTGCGCGAGCCCTCGGGCGAGGTGGCGGGCATCGTCACGGACAAGGACCTGCGCAAGGCCGTGGCCCTGGGCATGGACGGAAGCGCGCCCATCGAGAACATCATGTCCACGCCCGTGGCCACGGTGGATGAAAACGAAGTCTGCTTCGACGCCCTGCTGAAGATGATGACCCGCCAGATCCACCACCTGGCCGTGACCCGCCGGGGCGTGGTGGCCGGAGTGGTCACCTCCCACGACATCATGGTGCTCCAAGGCAAGTCGCCCATGGCACTCTTCCGCGACATCCAGGCCCAGGAGCGACTCGAAGGCCTGCACCCGCTCAGCGCGAAAATTCCCCAGGTGCTGCGCACCCTGGTGGAGGAAGGCGCGCACGCCGGACACATCACCCGCATGATCACGGTCATCAACGACCTGATTCTGGAAAAACTGCTCAAGCTGCTGCTCAAGGAAATGGGGCCGCCGCCCGCACCCTTCTGCTGGCTGCTTCTGGGCAGCGAGGGCCGCCGCGAGCAGACCATTGCCACCGACCAGGACAACGCCCTGATCTACAAGGATCTTGGCGACGAAATCCTGATGCGCGCCGCAAACATCTATTTCACGGCCTTCTGCGAACGGGCCATCGACCAGCTCGTCCAATGCGGGTATCCGCCCTGCCGAGGCGAAATCATGGCCTCCAACCCCAAATGGCGGCAACCCTACGCGGTCTGGCGCGACCACTTCGAACGCTGGATCATGGTTCCCGAACCCCAGGAAGTGCTCAACGCCACCATCTTCTTCGACTTCCGGCCCGCGTTCGGCCAGGAGGAATTCGCCGAGGAACTGCGCCGCCACGTGGCCCGCCACGCACCCCGGCAGGAGGTCTTCCTGCGCCATCTGGCCGCCGACTGCCTGAACACCCGGCCCCCGCTCTCGTTCTTCCGCAACTTCGTGGTGGAAAAAAGCGGCGAACACAAAAACCGCCTGGACATCAAGCGGCGCGGCCTCGTGCCCTTCGTGGACTTCGCCCGGGTGCTCTCCCTGCGCCACGGCATCAAGGAGACCAACACCCTGGGCAGACTCCGCCAACTCCAGGAAGGCGGGCACATTCCGGACGAACTGCACAAGGATGCCTCCGAGGCCTTCGAGTTCCTGCTCCAGCTCCGGCTGATGCACCAACTCGGCCAGGTCGAGGAAGGACGCACACCCGACAACCACATCGCCCCCTCCGAACTCTCGGAACTGGAGCGCCAGACCCTCAAGGAATCCTTCGGCGTCATCGGCAGGCTGCAATCCTTTCTGCGGGACATGTTCCGGCTGAACATCGTCTGAGGCCCCGACATGACCCCCAAGGACACCCCACGCCGCCCCCTGTCTTCACGACTGTCAGACCTGCCCCGCGCCGCGCTCATGGCTCTGTTCGGTCCGCTGCTCGGCCCTTTTCTGGACCAGGGCGGCAAGGCCAGCCTGGATGCCCTGGAAAACAGCCGACACAGTTTCCGCCGCCTGGACCAGGAACGCCCGCTGGAGGAATACGAATTCGTCGTCTTGGACACCGAACTGACCGGGCTTTCCCCGCGCAAGGACGAAATCGTCTCCATCGGCGCCGTGCGCATTCGCGAAATGCGCATCCAGCCTAAGGAAACTTACTTCACGCTCATCCGGCCCCGCATGGATCTGCCCAAGCTCTCCACGCTCATCCACCAGATCACGCCCGGCGAACTGGTGCACGCTCCGAGCCTGGAGGATGCCTTGCCCGGGTTCGTGGAATTCTGCCAGGGCAGGCTCATCGTGGGCCACCATGTGGGCCTGGACATGAGCTTTCTCAACCGCGCCCTGCGCAGATTCTACGGTGCGGGTCTGAATTCGCCCTGCCTGGACACCATGCGCCTGGCCCAGGCCTACGAGGAGGCGCTCTGGGAAGGTTTCTACGACCAGTTCAACATGAAGGTCTCCTACCACCTGCCCGATCTGGCCGAAGCCTTTGGCCTGCCCACCTTCACCGCGCACCATGCGCTCGCGGACGCGTTTCAGACCGCGTATCTCTTTCTTTTTCTCGCCCGCAAGCTTACAAAAGGAACCATCCGCACGCTCAAGGACCTGCACGCGGCGGCAAAACCGCGCCGCTTTCTCTAACGAGGTGACCCATGAAAACGTATTTTGTCCTGCTCTGCGTCCTGTTCGCCTCCAGCAGCTTTCTGCGGCTCTGGAACGTCTGGCTTGGCGCGCCCTCCGTGCTTGTGGTCTCGCACCTCGCGGACGTGATCCTTTTCGCCCTTTGCCTGCGCGTGGCCTTCGGGTCCGCCTGGAACCGCCGCTACTTCGAGCCGCCCCAGGTACGCCTGATCTACTGGGGAACCATGGCCCTCGGCGTGATTTCCGTGGCTCTGCGCGGACTGGGAACCCGGATCGGGCTGCCCTTCGCTCCCACCGCCCTGCCCGACCTGCTGCTCTGGTTCCTCTCCTACGTGCTCTTTGCCGCGCCCGCCGTGCTGCTCGACTACAGCTTGCGAAAAGACGGCGGCGGGGATTGCCGCGAATAGAAGAATGCCTCCGGCGGCCAAAGGGGCAATGCCCCTTTGGAATCCCATTCGGCGGTGCGGGTCGTTCACGCGCACCGCAAAAGGAATATCAAAAATGGGACTGCCGTCGGGAATATACCCTGATCCCGGAAGTCCCTTTCGCGCCGCAGCAAAGATGCGCAGCATCGTGCTGCGGCGCAAAATGGGAGTGCAGAGGGGCGCGGCCCCTTTGCCCGCCGGAGGCGCTCTTCAAAATTGCGGTGTACCGGGCGACGAACGATGCAACGAAGCCAGCGCGGACGTTTCAGCAGCCTGGTGGTTGACAGGGGGGAGGGGAGCCCCTATCTGTAACCTCCTTACGACAAACAAGGAGACCTTCATGGCATACGACATCCGACTCGTGAAAATGGTGACCGGCGACATGGTCGTGGGCAAATGGAGCGCGGACGGCAAGAAGATCACTGATCCCGCCATTCTCCAGACCGTGCCGACCCAGCAGGGCGTGCAGATGATGCTTCTGCCCTTTGGTTACCCTTTTGAGACCGACATTTCCGGCGAGCTTTCCACCGAACACGTCATGTATGAATACAAGACCTTCCCGGAAGAGCTTAAGACCCGCTATCTGGAAGCCACCAGCAACCTGACCCTCTCCACCCCCGGCGACCTGCGCAACCTCGAAAAGCTGGTCACCCCTGGCAGCGGCGATATTTCCAGCCTGCTCAAAAAATAAGGGAACCCTCCCGCAATCTCGGGGGACGGCAGGCCGGAGCCGATTTGCAACGGCCCGCACGTCCCCCTTTTTTATGATTATGAAAAAACTGCTGCCCCTGCTTCCCAAGCCCAGCCGCTACCTCGGTTCCGAGTGGGGAACGGTCCGCAAGCCCTCCTCGGAGGTGCGCGTGCGGGCCGCCCTGGCCTTTCCCGATCTCTATGAAGTGGGCATGTCCTACATGGGGCAGCGCATCCTCTACGAAGCGGTGAACCGCTGCGAGGGGCTGGCAGCGGAACGGGTCTACTCGCCCTGTCGCGAGGCCGCCGCTGTGCTGCGCGAGCACGGCGTTCCCCTGGCCACCCTGGAAAGCGACATCCCCCTGGCCGAGCTGGACGCGGTCTGCTTCAGCCTGACGCATGAGCTATGCTACACCAACGTCCTGTTCATGCTCAATCTGGCAGGCATCCCCCTGCGCGCGGCGGAACGGGACGAACGGCATCCGCTGATCATGGCGGGCGGCGGTGCGTGCTTCAATGCCGAGCCCCTGGCGGACTTCCTGGATGTCATGGTCATTGGCGACGGCGAGGAAGCCCTGCCCGACCTGCTCCGGCGGCTGGCCCAGGCCAGGGAGGCGGGAACGGCGCGCAAAGATTTCCTGCTTTCGCTCCGGGGCCTGCCCGGCGTGTACGTGCCCTCTTTTTTCGAGGGGCGCGGACCGGACGCACCCAGGCCGCTTTTCTCCGACTACACGCGAGTGGGCAAGGCTCTGGTGGAAGACCTGAACCAGACGCCGTTTCCCACGCGCACGCCCGTGCCCTTTGGCGCGGTGCATGACCGTCTGACTCTGGAGATCGCGCGGGGTTGCACCCGTGGCTGCCGCTTCTGCCAGGCGGGCATGCTCTACCGCCCGGTGCGCGAACGAGGGCTGGACAAACTCGGAGAACTGCTCACCCAGGGACTGGCGCAAACCGGCTGGGAAGAGACCTCGTTTCTTTCGCTCTCGACAGGCGATTATTCGGCCCTGGACGCGCTGTTCACGGAATCCTTCGACCGCTGCGCCGCCGAGCAGGTGGCCATTTCACTGCCCTCGCTGCGCGTGGGCTCGCTCTCGCCCGCGATCATGGCCCGCATGGCCAGCATCCGGCGCACCGGCGCGACCATCGCTCCCGAAGCGGGCAGCCAGCGCCTGCGCGACGTGATCAACAAGGGCGTGGACGAGGAAGGCCTGCTGGAGCATGTGCGTCGGCTGTTCGAAAACGGCTGGCAGTCCGTAAAGCTCTATTTCATGATCGGCCTGCCCACGGAAACCAAGGAAGATCTGGATGCCATTCTGGAGCTCTGCCGCAAAGTTCGCGGCGCGGCCGGGCCGGGCATCAAGCGTCTCCAGGTCACGGCGGCGGTTTCGCCCTTTGTGCCCAAGCCCCACACGCCGTTCCAGTGGGACCGCCAGCTCAGTCTGGAGGAAATGCGTGAACGCATCGGCTATTTGCGCAGCCTGTTCCGCTATGAAAAGCGCATCACTCTCAAGCACCATGTGGCGGAGATGAGCTTCCTGGAAGGCGTGTTCTCGCGCGGAGACCGCCGCCTCGGCCCGGTGCTGGAAACGGCCTATGCCAAAGGCGCGCTCTTCTCCAGCTGGAAGGACGAGCTGGACCTGCCGAAATACCTGGACGCCCTGTCCGAGCATGGACTGAGCGCCGAGGCCTTCCTGGCCGCGCGCGACCCCGAGGGCGAACTGCCCTGGGACCACCTGGACACAGGTGTGAGCCGCCGCTTTCTGCTCAAGGAACGCGAGCGGGCGCTTGCAGCAAAGGTCACCGAGGACTGTCGCTACCACGCCTGCCGCAACTGCGGGGTCTGCAACCACGAGGGCCGCACCAGCGGACTGGACGCCGAGGCGCACAAAGACATCCGGCCCAGGATGGTCTTTGCCGAACGGGACCAGGAACAAGGGACGGAGGACGCGCCCGAGAAGTTTGTGCCGCCCGTCATGGACGAAGAGCTGGGCGCCAAAGGGGCCCATGTGCGGCTTTGGCTGCACAAGACCGGCCCGGCATCGTATTTAAGCCAGCTGGAATTGCAGGCTATTTTTGAACGCGCTTTCCGCCGGGCCAACATTCCCCTGAGCTTTTCCGAGGGCTTCCACCCCATGCCGCGCCTCTCCTTTGGCCGGGCGCTCTCCGTGGGCGTGGAGAGCCGCTCCGAGTGGGTCAATGTCTATATCCGCAAACATCTTTCGCCCGAAGAAATCTTCCGGCGGCTCGTGGGCCAGTTGCCGGGCGGTATGTGCGTGACACGCGTGGAGCCGCTGGACATGGGCCGCAAACAGGAACAGCCCGGCTACGAAGTCTGGAGCGTGGTCTTCATCGGCGCGGACGCGACGGAACGGCAGGCCCGCTGGCTGGCGCTCATGGACGCTGACGAAGTTATCGTGGAGCGCAAGAACCGCAAGGGCGTCAAACGCACCGACGTGCGGCCGCTGATGCTTTGGATGACCGAGGAAACCGAAATCGCGGACGATGAACGCGGCGTGCGTATCGGGTTCGACTGGTCCGGGGGCTACGCCAACCCGCTGACCATCCTGCGCGACATCGAGCCGGAAAAGGATCTGACCGTGGCTCCGGGCAGCACCCGGTTGATGAAGCTGGACCAGAGCTTTTCCCCGCCCGAGCGGCCCTGACCCGCTGCGTTCCCTGCGAATCAACGTTGCGAAAGCCCCCTGCCGGCCAACTGGTCTGACCAAACCGGCGGGGGCTTTTTCTTGCCGTGCGACAGGCGGAAAACGGCGGTGCTTAGTCCTCCACCGTGACCTTGACCCGTTTGTAGGTTTCGATGGGTCCGCCTTTTTTACCGCGAATGCGCACTTCCACGGCGCTCTCGCCCACGGCCAGAGGCGTGAAGACGTAGCGGGCGCGGAAGTCTTCCTCCAACACGGAATCCAGCTGGAACATGGCCGGATCAAAGACCGCCCCGGCGAATGCATAGCCGGAAAGGCCGGGATCGCGCATGTCCAGGATCAGCTGGCCGCCCAGATTCACGGTTTCGGTGAACTCCTGCTCGCCGTCGGCCTTGATCTTCAGCGGGGAGGGATCGCCTCCGGCCCATTCCGGAGTCAGGCCGCAGCCTCCCGCCGACGCCAGAAGCGCCAGCAGCACGGCCAGACCGAGCAAAGGAAAGACCGACGTACGCCGAAATGTGCGCACCCCCACTAGAGCTCCAGTCCCCATTTCTTCAGCCCGGCCATGCCGCCCTGAAGGTTGAGCACGTCCTTGAAGCCCTGGTCCATGAGTGTGATCTGCGCCTCGTAGGAACGCGCGCCCGTGTTGCAGACCAGCACGATGCGCTTGTCGCGCGGCAGTTCCGCGATGCGCTCGGCCAGCTTGCCCTGGGGAATGTTGTGCCACTTTTCCAGGCGCTCCACGTACTGCCCGGCATCGGCGGCCTCGCGGCAGTCCAGGAAGTAGCATTCGTCCTGGTCCGACTCCCAGCACTCGGCGAACTCGTCCGGCAGGATGCCCACGTTGCGGCCGTCGAGCACGTTGTCCGCCACGTTGCCCAGGGAGTTGAGCACGTCCATGGCCGAGGCGAACGGCGGGGAGTAGGCCAGCTCCATGTTCGAGAGGTCGTCCACCGTGGGTTTGTGCGGCAGAAGCGCGGCCACGGCATTGACCCGACCCACCATGGCGTCGCCCGATCCGGCAAAGCCCTGAATGCCGAGTACGCGGCGCGTGCCCTTCTCCACCACCAGTTCCAGGGTCATGAGTTCCTTGGTCGGGTAGAAATGCGCGCGGTCGAGCTGGATCTGGAAGACGCTCACTGCGTCGAATCCGGCGCGCCTGGCTGCGGCCAGGGACATGCCCGTGCCCGCCGCCGAGGTCTCGAAAAGCTTGACCACGAAGGAGCCCACCGCGCCCGGGAAGGTCTTGCCGCGTCCGGCCAGGTTGTCGCCGATGATCCGGCCCTGACGGTTGGACATGGATCCCAGGGGCAGGAAAAAGGGCTGGCCCGAGACGAGGTGCTTGAGCACCACGCAGTCGCCGCCCGCAAAGATGTCCGGGTCCGAGGTGCGCATCTGCTCGTCCACGAGGATGCCGCCGCGCTCGCTGCACTCCAGGCCGCATTCGCGGGCCAGCTTGTCGTTGGGCAAAACGCCTGCGGCCAGAATCACGAGATCGGCCTCCAGCTCGCCGCCCGAGGTCACGACCCTGGACACACGGCCCTCGCCCTCCAGCTTCTGCACGGTCTGGCCGAGCAGGAAGGACACGCCGTGCTCCTCCATGTGCCGCCGGGCCATGCGCGCGATGCTCGGGCTGACCAGTCCGGGCAGGATCTGGTCCGTGATCTCCACCACCGTGGTCTCCACGCCCCACATGTCCGTGAGGGCCTCGGCCATTTCCAGGCCGATGAACCCCGCGCCCACAATCACGGCCTTGGAGACCTCGCCCTTGGTCACGGAAGCCCGGATGGCCTCGGCGTCATGCAGGTCCGCGACCACATGCACGCCCTCCAGGTCCGCACCGGGCAGGGGCAACCGCCGGGGCGAACTGCCCGTGGCGATGACCAGCTTGTCGTAGGACAGAGTCTCCTGCTTGCCGCTGTCCAGCCGCTCCACAAGAACCTGTTTCTTCTCGCGGTCGATGGACAGGGCGCGGGTCCGGGGCTGCATATCCACCCCTTTGACCTCTTTGAAGAAATTCACGTCGCGGGTCATGTGGAAGCTGGTGTTGCAGAGCTCCTTCACATCCGAGACATCGCCGGAAACATAATAGGGAATGCCGCAGCCGCCATAAGAATAGCAGCTGCTCTGGTCGATCATGGTCACGGTGGAGCCCGGCTCCAGCCGCTTGAACCGGCAGGCGGCCTTGGGGCCAAGCGCCACCGCGCCGATAATGAGCACGTGTTGGGACATGATTGCGCACCTCGCGTTTGATCTTGAAATTGACGGTGCTATAGCCCGGCGGAGCGCACAGCGCAACCCGCTTGCGCCCGCCGGGCCAGAGAAACCGTTCGATGGTCGCGAAAGAGGCTAATCGGTCAGGAACTCGTGCAGAGCCGAACCGAGCCGGGACACGCCTTCTTCGATCATCGCTTCGGAAGCATTGGAGAAGTTCAGACGAAGCGTGTTCTCGCCCTGACCGGGGTCCACGTAGAACGGCTTGCCCGGCACAAAGGCCACCTTGCGCTCCACCGCCTTGTCGATAAGCTTCATGGAGGAATAGCCCTCGGGCAACGTGACCCAGAGGAACATGCCGCCGTCCGGATCGGAGATGGTCACGCCCTCGGGGAAGTGCCGCTTGATGGACTCGACCATGACCTGACTCTGATTGCCGTAGCGCTCGCGGATCATGGCGATATGCGCATCCATGTCGTAGTTCTTGAGCAATTCGATCATAATCCGTTGCGTCAGGGAGGGAGTGTGCAGGTCCGAGGCCTGCTTGACGCGGATCAGCGCGTCGCGCACGTCCCCGCGCGCCACGATCCAGCCGATGCGGAAGCCCGGCGTGGCGATCTTGGAGAAGGAGCCCATGAGGATCGATTGTCCCTGGGCAAAGGTATACACCGAAGGCAGGTGCTCGCCCTTGAAGCGCAGCTCGCCGTAGGGGTCATCCTCCACGAAAAGCAGGTTGCGCCGCAGACAGAGTTCGGCCACGGCTTTGCGCTTCTCCAAGGAGTAGGACATGCCCGAGGGATTCTGGAAGTTGGGCACGGCGTAGAAGAGCTTGGCCGGGCCTTCGTCCAGCAGTGCTTCCAGGGCCTGGAGGTCCGGGCCGTCCTCCAGCAGGGGGATGGTCCGGAACTTCGGTTCGAACACGGAAAAGGACTGAATCGCTCCGAGATAGGCCGGACGTTCCAGCACCACCACGTCGCCCTTGTCCAGAAAGACCTTGGCCACGAGGTCCACGCACTGCTGGGAACCCGTGGTAATCAGGATGTCGTCTGGAGAGAGCTTCAGCCCCATGCGCTTGTCGTAGCGCTCGGCAATCCAGGCCCGCAGCTCGGGGTCGCCCTCACTGGTCGAATACTGGAGCGCATTGACGGGCCTGCCCGAGAGTGCGCGCTGGGCCGCCTCGGAAATGGCCGTGTAGGGAAAGCAATCGGGATTGGGAAGACCGCCAGCGAACGAGATGATCGAGGGGTCGGCCGTGACCTTGAGGATTTCGCGGATGAAGGAGCGATGCACGCTGCCCATGCGCCGCGCGAATTTGTCTTCCATAAACATCTCCTTGAATCGCGAGACGCTACTCTGTCCCAGAAATGAAGGCAAGAGTCCGCCTGCCATGACCGCGACGCGACAGGCTTACCGGCGGTCCGGGTCAAAGCCTGGTTATGGAGAGCAAACGCCGTTTTCCATCCTGCCGGTCCCCAAGAGGCCATTCGCTGAATCCAAAAACGACAAAGGCCGGGCAACCGGCCCGGCCTGAAAGGGAGAGGAGGGTATGGAGGAAATGTCAGTTGTTGAACTGGTCCCGAAGCCAGGAGCGCACCCTCTCGCTGGGCGGATACACCCCCTTGAGGCCGCCCACATGTTCGCGGAACTCCTCGGCCAGGGCCGCGGGCAGCTCCCTGGTCCAAAGCTCGCGGGCCTCCTCGGAGTTGCGCCGGATCAGGATGGCCTTGGGCTTCTCGTCCCAGTTGTAGACAACGAAATAGTTGGAAAAATCATCCTTGGAACGCACGGGCTGAAACCGCGCGTGCCAGGAGTTGTTGCCCCACTCCAGATACAGCGTGACCGCATCCTCCGGGGTCATGTCCCAATCGATTTCCAGATTGCGATATTCTCTCAAGCTTGCCATGGGTTCCTCCGGATCTGATGTCTTGATTAGAATGATAACTAATATTGTTTTTCTGTCAAGACATGTCGGAAGAACATTGCACCCATTTGCCAGTGGGAATGTCAATCGTTGAATCCCATGTTAATCACAATGATCAACAGCAAACAACATGATGAATAAACACTCACCCTGTTTATTTCATTCACAATTAATTTCAGGGAGTTCTTATTCCGAATAAAAGGTTCGCCCTGCCCGGACAGGGCGAACCAAATCAGCGGCTGATGTGCGAGATGAAATATCCGGGATGGCTGCGGCTGGAAGAGCGTGCGGCACAGGCGGCGGCGGATCGCAAAGAGGATTCGGCTCGTATGAACACGTGCGTCAAGACGCGGCTGAGCAGGAACAGGGAGCGGGGAGCGCCGGATCAGAGGGAAGTGAGTATAAGGAAATCTGGAGCGGTCTATTCCTTTTCAGGAGACCAGTTCGGATCCCGGTACTTGCCGGGGTTATAAATCCGCCAGTCCTGGCCGTCGTCGTACTTTTCGTCGGCGCCGGGGAAGGGGACGTACACGCGACCTTCATGGTTCTTGTCGGTGACGTTGTCGCGGATGTTGTCGAAGACTTTTTCCATGGTCTCTACCTCTTATAGAGAAGCATTTCGGCAGGTTGCCCTCAATGAAAAGGGCCGGCGGTCGTGACCGCCGGCCCTTGAATGCCCCATTTATTCTGCCGGGTCAAGCTTCGGTTTTGCGTAGAGTTCGCCCCCGTGGCAGTCATTGACCACAAGCAGCGGGAAATCCTTGACCTTCATGGCCCGGATTGCTTCGGGGCCAAGTTCCTCGAAGGCGATGACCCTGGACTGCTCGATGCACTGGGAGAGCAGCGCCCCAGCCCCGCCCGTGGCCCCGAAGTACACGGCCTTGTGGTCCTGAAGCGCCTGCTTGACCGCATCGTTACGCTTGCCCTTGCCGATGGAGGCCTTGAGGCCCAGGCTGTGCAGCCGGGGAGCATAGGTGTCCATGCGGTAGCTCGTGGTCGGCCCGGCCGAACCGATGGGCCGGCCGGGAGGCGCGGGCGAAGGTCCCACATAGTAGACCACCGCGCCCTCCAGGGGGAACGGGGTTTCCTCGCCCTTGTCCAGCAGGTCGATGATCCGCTTGTGCGCGGCGTCCCGGGCCGAGTAGATCACACCCGAGAGCTTGACCACGTCGCCCGCCTGGAGCTGGACCACGTCCTCGTCGGTCAGCGGGGTCTGCAACTTGTATTCTTTCATCAGAGCACGACCTCCTCATGCCGCGCCGAATGGCACTGCACGTTGATGGCCACGGGCAGGCTGGCGATGTGGCAGGGTTCCATGGCGATCTTCACCGCGAGGCAGGTGGTCTTGCCGCCCATGCCCATGGGGCCGATGCCGAGCTTGTTCACGGCTTCCAGCAGCTCCCGCTCCAGCTTGGCGATTTCCGGATCCGGATGCACGTCGTCCAGCTCGCGGAACAAGGCGCGCTTGGCGATCTTGGCTGAATGGTCGAAGGTTCCGCCCACGCCGATGCCCAGGATGGTGGGCGGGCAGGGGTTGGGGCCGGCCTCGGCCACGCGCTGGATCACGAACTTCTTGATGCCTTCCCAGCCCTGGGCCGGGGAAAGCATGGTCACGCGGGACATGTTCTCGCTGCCGCCGCCCTTGGCCATGTAGATGATCCGGAGCTTGTCGCCGGGAACCACGTCGATGTGGATCACCGCCGGGGTGTTGTCGCCCACGTTCTTGCGGGTCAGCGGGTGGCACGTGGACTTGCGCAGGTAGCCTTCCTCGTAACCCTTGCGCACGCCCGCGTTGATGGCCTCCTTGAGGTTGCCCTCCACAAAGACCTCCTCGCCCAGCTCCACAAAGAACGCGGCCAGACCCGTATCCTGGCAGAGCGGAAGCTTCGTGTTCATGGCCAGGTCCGCGTTTTCCAAAAGCTGCCGGAAGATCTCCTTGGCCGCGGGAGCCTCCTCCTCGGCCAGGGCCGCCTCAAAGGAACGGCGCACGTCGTCCGGGAGCTTGGTATTGGCGGAAATACACATCGTGGCCACAGCCTCGATGATGTCCGCCGTCTTGATCTTGCGCATATGCTCTCCTCCGCCCTACTTTTTGCAGCTCTTGCAGCTGAACAGGCTCTTGATGGCGGTGATGCCCATCTTGCGCCGCAAAAACGCCAGCTGGTCCTGCAGGGGCAGATGCTTGGGACAGACATCCTCGCAGGCCAGGAGGCCCATGCAGCCGAAGATGCCGTTGTCGTTGCCCACGATCTCGTAATATTCCTTGTCCGTGCGCTCGTCGCGCGGATCAATGACAAAGCGGGCCACGCGGTTCAGGGCCACCGCGCCCAGGAAGTCGTCGCGCATGCGGGCCGTGCCGCAGGCGGCCACGCAGCAGCCGCATTCCACGCAGCGGTCCAGCTCGTAGATGGCCTCGGCCACGTCGTTCTCCATGCGCTCTTCCTCTGCCGCGGGGTCAAAGACCTTGCTCGTATGCACCCAGGATTCGACCTTGTTGTACATCTCGCGGAACCAGGAGCCCGTGTCCACGGAGAGGTCGCCCACCAGCCGGAAGACCGGCAGGGGCAGTAGCGTGACCTCGCTCGGCAGGTCCTTGGTTTTGGTGTGGCAGGCCAGACCGGGCCGGCCGTTGATGACCATGCCGCAGGAACCACAGATGCCCGCCCGACAACAGAAGTCGAACTGCAGCGAGCTGTCTTTTTCCTCGCGGATGCGGTTCAGCGCGATGAACAGGGTCATGGAGTCGGTCTCCTCCAGGACGAACTCGTCCATGTGCGGGACCGATTCCGGATTCTGGGGGTTGTACCGGAAGATGTTGAATTTCAGGAGTCTGGCCATTTACTTGTCCCCCTTCTCAGCGCTCTTCTCACTGGAAGCCGCGTCGGCGGGCTTGTCCGCCTCCTGGCCCTCCATGGGAATGATGTCCATCTTGCCGTAGCCCCGGTATCCCGGAGGCAGGTCCAGGACGCCGCTGGCCGGCTCATAGTCCAGGGTGGGCAGATCGTCGTCCGGCTTTTTCCAGTAGGCCAGAGTGCGCTTGAGCCAGTCGCGGTCGTTGCGTGCGGTGTAATCCTCGCGGTTGTGCGAACCGCGCGACTCCGTGCGCTGGAGCGCGCCATAAGCCACCATCAGCGCCATCTTGACCTGGCCCTCGATCTTCAGGGCGGCGGCCAGCTCGGGGTTGGCGCCCAGGCCGTCCGAGACCAGGCCCACCTTGCGCGCCCGGCCCAGGACTTCCTGGAGCTCGGCCACGCAGGTCTTGAGGTCCGCCTCGTTGCGGAAGATGTTCGCGCCCTGGTTCAGGGATTCCTGCATGGCCGCGCGGACCTTGTAGACATTCTCCTTGCCCTTGGCTCCGCTGGTCAGGTCCTGGATGCGCTGGCGCTGGGCGGCCACCGCGTCGTCGATGACCGCTGAATTGAAGGAGACTTCCGCGCCCTTGACGTATTCCACGATCTTGCGGCCCACAATGCCGCCGGCCACGACCGTCTCGGCCAGGGAGTTGCCGCCCAGGCGGTTGAAGCCGTGCATGTCCCAGCAGGCGGCCTCGCCCGCGGAGAAGAGGCCCTTGAGGCCGTAGGCCGCGCCGTCCTTGTTGGTGCGCACGCCGCCCATGGAATAGTGGTGGGTGGGCCGCACCGGAATGAGCTGGTGGATGGGATCCACGCCCAGGAAGCTCGTGCAGATCTCGTAGACCTCGCGGAGCTTGCCCGTGATGTGCTTTTCGCCCAGGTGGCGGATGTCGAGCCAGAGGTGGTCGCCGTAGGGGCTCTTCACGCCCTTGCCCGCGCGGATATGGTGGGTCATCCA
Source organism: Desulfovibrio sp. (assembly GCA_050251775.1). GTDB lineage: Bacteria > Desulfobacterota > Desulfovibrionia > Desulfovibrionales > Desulfovibrionaceae > Paucidesulfovibrio. Next base: position 21,250 of record JBFWMD010000028.1, on the reverse strand, counting down.
GCGGGAGACCACGTCGCGCGAGGCCAGCTCGGCCTTTTCCGGCTCGTAGATGTGCATGAAGCGTTCTTCGTTGACATCCAGCAGGGTTCCGCCGTCGCCGCGACAGCCCTCGGTCACGAGGATGTCTGTGGGCACGATGCCCGTGGGGTGGAACTGCACGGCCTCCATGTTGCCCATGGGCACGGAACCGGTGTTCAGGGCGGTGATGTGCCCGCCGCCGTCGCAGACCACGGCGTTGGTGGTGTTCGGATAAATGCGCCCGAAACCGCCCGTGGCGATCATGGTCGCTTTGGAGAGATAGACGCGCAGTTCGCCGGTCTTCAGGCAGCGGACCACCGCGCCGTAGCAGACTCCCGCGTCATGGATCAGGGCGATGGCCTCGGTCTTGTCGTGGACCTCCACGCCGAGCTGGGCGCAGCGGTTGTCCACGGTGAAGAGCACGGAGTGTCCCGTGCCGTCCGAGACGTAGCAGGTCCGCCACTTGGCTGTGCCGCCAAAGGCGCGCGCCGTGATCAGGCCCCGCTTTTCGTCCTTCTCGACCTTTTCAAATTCCTTGCCGCCCTTGAAGTATTTGCTCTTGCCGGGAACCACGCGGTTCCAGGGCACGCCCCAGTGGGCCAGGCGGCGCATCTCGATGGGCGCGGTATCCGCGAAGAGCCGGGCCACTTCCTGGTCACAGCCCCAGTCCGAGCCTTTGACCGTGTCCTCGAAATGCACGTCCGGACTGTCTCCCTCGCCCATGGCCGCGTTGCCCAGGGCCGCCTGCATGCCGCCCTGGGCGGCCGAGGAGTGGGAACGACGGGCCGGAACCAGACTGAGACAGATGGCCGAAAGACCGGCCTGTCCCGCTTCGATGGCTGCCCGCTCGCCCGCGAGTCCGGCGCCGATCACAAGAACGTCTGTGTAGATGGTCTGCATGGCGTCCCCCCTAAGCCAGCGCGTTGATGAACCAGAACCGGATCAGGGTCGCCAGTCCGATACATATGAAGATCAGGGTGAGGATGTTCTCGCCCTTGTGGAAGCCCTTGCGCCCGTCCGACTTGATGAAGCCCCACTTGACCGCGATGCGGTAGAGGCCCACGCCCACGTGCATCTCCACCATGGGCAGGAGCAGCAGATAGAAGCCGGTCCAGAATCCGCCCTGGATGCGCGCTGCGGACTTGGCCGCGCTGATGGGCAGATCCGTGAGCACCACCCACATGTGGATGGAACCCATGATCAGAATGATCATGGCCGACACGGCCTGGACGATCCAGAGCCAGGTGTCCGTATGCCGGATCAGTTTCGCGTGGGTGAAGATGATTTTCATGCCCTCGAAGCGGAAGGGAAGCTTGCGCGCCGCGAGCAGGAAATGAAAAAGAAAGAGCAGGAAGATCATTGGTCCGCCGACCTGCGCCATTCCCGTGCTTTCGAAAAACTCGGCGATGGCGTTCATCACGCCCGGTCCGATCAGGACACTCGCCACCAACATCATGTGCGCCCACATGAACAGAATCAGGCCCGCGCCGGACAGCATCTGGCAACAGTCCAGAACGCCGTCCCACTTCGACGGCCTGCCAGCGAGAATGCTGGTTTCAACGGTCATCGTACCCTCCAGGAATGAAGTGGACAGATCATGGATTAGCCTCCAAGCGGAAAGGTTTACTTGTCCCCTTGTGAAGATTTTGTCAATATGCACCGCCATCAAAGCGTGATCGCACCCGACTTGACACCGGGTTGGACGCAGGCCTAAACCCCTCGACAACGCCCAAAAGAGATTTATGTAGGGAGGGAAGAAAAAGGAGTGCGAAACTCATGTTCCGTAAATTACTGCTCATCGGAGCGCTGCTTATGACGGCGTCGTGCTCCGGAAAATCCCCCGCCTCTCCCGCCATCGGCGTCGAAGGCTTCGACTTCGCCCAGGCCATATCCCAGGCCGAGGCCCCCCTCGTGACCCGGCTGGAGAACGGTTTGACCGTGCTCATCAAACAGGACGACCGCTTTCCGCTCGTCAATGTGCGGCTCTACGTGCACGCGGGTTCGGCCTACGAAGATCCCTCCCAGGCCGGCATCAGCCACCTGCTGGAGCACATGGTCTTCAAAGGCTCGGCCAACCGCGCGCCCGGCGAAACCGCGCGGCGCATCGAGTCCGTGGGCGGCAGCCTGAACGCCGGAACCAGCTGGGACTACACGGTCTACTACGTCGAGGTTCCGGACACGGAGTGGAAGCTCGGACTGGATACGGTCCGCGACCTGGCCTTCCAGGCGAACATCGACCCCAAGGAACTGGAGCCGGAAAAGGAAGTGGTGCTTTCCGAGCTGGAGCGCGGCGAGGACACACCCGGTTCCAAGCTCTTCAAGACCCTCCAGGGCATGGTTTGGCCCGGAACGAGCTACGAATGGCCCATCATCGGCTTTCGTGAGACCGTGTCCAAGCTGCACGCCAAGGACATCAAGGACTACATCGCCCGGCTCTACCAGCCGCAATCCATGCTCCTGACCGTCACCGGCAAGGTGGACCCGCAAAAGGTCCTGGACGAAATCCGGACCGCCTACGGCCAGTACGCCAACACCCGCGACGTGAAGCCCGTGGCCGCCGAACCGCTGCCCACGCCCCAGGGACCGCAGATCAAGATCATTCCCGGCAAGTGGAACAAGGTCTATCTGGGTCTGGCCTTCCCCATTCCGGACATGGGTTCGGCCAAGTCCACAGGACTGGAAGTGCTCGGCCAGCTTCTCGGCGGGGACGACACTTCCCTGCTCTACCGCACCTTCAAGTACGACAAGCGGCTCGTGGACGACATCTCGGCCTATGCCATGACCCTGGACCGGGTGGGCATGTTCTACGTCTCGGCCACGCTGGACGCGGAAAACCTCGACAAGTTCTGGGCCGAACTGCTGGACTACTTCGCCGGGCTGAACGCCTCGACCATCACGGACCGGGAGCTGGACCGGGCCAAGCTGAATCTGGCCGATTCCCTGTTCCTGACCAAGGAGACGCTCTCGGGGCTGGCCTCCAAGCTGGGCATGTTCCAGTTTTTCTACGGCGGCCAGAACGCCGAGCAGAACTACTTGTATGAACTCTCCCACGTGAACCGCGCCGAACTGGGCGAGCTGATGACCGAGTTCCTGCGGCCCGACCAGCTCTCGGGCGTGCTGCTCACCCCCGAGGGCTCGGAACTCAACGCCGCCGCCCTGACGCAAAGCGTAAACCTGCGCTGGCCCGGGCCGGGCGCGGACAAGGCCGCCAAGGACGCTCCCAAGGAAGGCCAAGTCCGGGAAATCGCCCTGCCCGGTGGCAGCAGCCTCGTGCTCCTGCCCGACCACACCCTGCCCTACACGGCCCTTTCCGTGTACTGGCCCGGCGGCGACGGCTCCCTGGCTCCGGAGGAACAGGGCCTGTCCATGCTCACGGCCATGGCCCTGACGCGGGGAACCCCGAAGATGACCGCCACCCAGATCGAGGACTACCTCTCGGACAGGGCGGCCAGCGCCGCGGCCACAGCCGGGCGCGACACCTTCGCCTTCAACGCCAAGTATCCGTCCTGGTTCGCGAAAGATCTGCTGCCGCTTTTCGAGGACATGCTCACCTCGCCCACCTGGCCCCTGAAGGAAATCGACCGGGCCAAGCAGGATCAGGTCGCCAGCATCCAGCTGCGCGAGGACAAGCCCCTGGGGCTGGCCTTCCGGCACATCTTCCCCTTCCTCTTCCAGGACGGCCCCTACGGCTATCTGCACGCGGGCGAGGCCGAGGCGGTCTGCCACTTCAGCCCGGACGCGGTCAAGGAATACTGGGAGCGCCAGTCGCGGATGCCCTTTGTGCTCGCGGTCTGCGGAACCTTCGACTCCAAGGCCATCGAGGCCTTTGCAGCGCGTCTGGCCACGGAGATGACCCGGCCCGGCAACGAGTATACCTACGTGCTGCCCCACTGGGGCGCGAACAAGCTCTCCGAACTGCACCTGCCGGACCGCAATCAGGCGCACCTGCTGACCATCTTCCCCACGCCCGGAACCGAGAACCTGGAGGCCAGTGCCGGGCTGACCCTGCTGCGCGCGGCCCTCTCGGGCCAGAGCGGCCTGCTCTTCCGCGACCTGCGCGACAAGCAGGGACTCGGCTACACGGTCACGGCCATGCTCTGGCAGGCTCCCAAGGTCGGATTCCTGGCCTTTTACATCGGCACGGACCCGGAAAAGGTCTCCCAGGCTGAAACCGGCTTTGAAAAAACCGTGGCCATGCTCCGCGACGCCCCGCTGCCCGAGGTGGAGCTGGAACGCGCCAAGAACGTGATCAACGGCGAATACTACCAGGACCACCAGACGCTGCTCTCGCGCAGCCGCCAGGCCGCCAACCTGCTCGTGCAGGGCCTGGACCGCGACATGGAGAAGCAGCTCATCGACACAGCCAAGACCCTCGGTCCCAAGGACCTTCAGGAACTGGCCCGCAAGTATCTGATCTGGGATCAGGCCTACACCATGACGGTCAAGCCCTGACCCGCGCGGAATACGTCACCACACAAGGGCGGGAAGCACGGCTTTCCGCCCTTTTTCGCGCCTGGCCGCGCAAACAGGATGAGAAACCGGCGGAGGGAAAAAACCCCGACCGGGACGCGGCGCTCCGGCGCTTGCGCGGCGGCCCGTTCTTGCGGTACAAGTCCGCAATCATCTGAAACGGCAGGAGAGAACATGCCCCTTATTTTCGGCGCGCCCAAAAAAGGAACCCGCTCCCAGGACGACCGGCAGGATCGGCGCATCGCCGTTGCGCGCGAGCAGTACCTCGCCGGAAAGCTCAAGATCGTGACCACGGACGAGATGCCCAACCGCCTGGTGCAGGGAACTTTTGGCCTGCTGGTCTGCCGCTCCTTCACCTTTGACAACGCCTTTTACGGCCTCGTGGCTCAGGCGCTGGATGTCAACGCGGACGCGGTGCTGGCCTACCGCGAATCCGTGTCCTTCCACCCCGAGGGCGACCGCTACTACTCCTGCTACGGCACGGCGGTGCGGCTCAAGCCGGAAAAATAACCGCCCGGCCCCAGACGGCGCGGGCGTCGTGAATGCCTTGATCATTGACAAGCCCGGCAGGCCCTCTTACTTTGCTCTACCCTCGAGACTCCTTGCCGGGAAGCAGCACCTTCATGCCGGACATCCGCACCATCCGCACCGTCATCGTTGACGACGAACCGCCCGCCCTGGGCCAGCTCGAATATCTGCTCTCCAAGTTCGAAGGCGTGGAACTCGCCGCGTCCGTGGATTCCGGGCCGGACGCACCGGAAATCATCTTCCGCGAGGAGCCGGACCTGGTCTTCCTGGACATCGAAATGCCCGGCAAAAACGGCTTCCAGGTCCTCAGCGAACTCATGACCATGGAGCGGCCTCCCCTCGTGGTTTTTGCCACGGCTTTTGACGAGCACGCCATCCGCGCCTTTGAGGAAAACACCGTGGACTACGTGCTCAAGCCCATTTCCGTACAGCGGCTGGGCAAGACCCTGGAGCGGGTCCGCGCGCTGCTGGAGAAGCCGCGTTCCGACGAACCGGACCGAAATCTGGAGGCCCTGCTGAGCAGAATGGGCCTCGGACATGGCACGGGAGCGGGCAGGGTGCGCATCCAAGCCGAGGACGCGGGCCGCAACATCCTGCTGACCCCGGACGAAATCCTCTACTTCAGCTGCCAGGACCGCCGCGTGGTGGTCCACACCGCGGAAAACGCCTATGCCTGCCCCTGCGAGACCACGCTGGAAAAAATTGAGGAACGGCTCTCCGGAACGAACTTTTTCCGGGTCAACCGCTCCGAGTTGATCAACCTCGACTTCGTGCGCGGATACGCCCCCTGGCTCAACGGCAAATACGTGATCACCCTGCGACATCGCGAAGCCACGGAAATCGTGCTCAGCAAGAGCCGCGTCCGGGACTTCAAGACGATTCTCGGCATCTGAACCGCCCGAAACCCTCAACAAGGCATCCTCCATCGTGAAGGCGTTCGAAATCGTCATCGTTCTCGCGGAACGGTTCGGCCTGCTCGCAGGCGCGGTCTTTCTGCTGCTGACCTTTGCCCCGGTGCGCAAATTCGGATTCTCCCGGCGGCAGAACAAGAACAAGACCCTGATCATGATCCTGTTCTTCGGAACCTTCGGCATCCTCGGAACCTACACGGGCAACTCCGTGTTCCACTCCGTGGCCAACCTGCGCGCCATGGCCGTGATCACCGGCGGGCTCTTCGGCGGCCCCTGGGTGGGCATCGGCGCGGGCATCATGGCCGGAGTGCATCGCGTGCTCTTCGACCTCAACGGCTTCAGCTCCATTCCCTGCGGCCTGGCGACCTTCCTGGAAGGAGCCGTGGCCGGCTACATCTCCTACCGCATCGGCCAGCGGGCCATGACCTGGAAAATCGCCGCCCCTCTGGCCATCGTGGGCGAGTCCTTCCACATGCTCCTGGTCCTGGCCCTGTCCCGCCCCCTTGTGGAGGCCGTCCGGCTTGTGGAAGTCATCGCTCCACCCATGATCATCATCAACGCCTTGGGCGCGGCCCTGTTCGTGGAACTGATCAACGTCTTCTTCCAGGACCGGGAAAAACGGGAGTCCCTGCACGCCCAGCAGATTCTGGACATCGCCAACATGACCGTGAGCCATCTGCGCTCCGGACTGAACCTGGAATCCGCCCGGCAGACCGCCCTGATCCTCCACGAACGGGTACATGTGGCCGCCGTGGCCATCACGGACACACGCAACGTGCTCGCCCATGTGGGCGAAGGGGACGACCACCATCGAGCCGCATCGCCCATCAAGACCGAGGCCACCCGCGAAGTGCTGCGCACCGGGCTGTCCCGATTCATCACGGATCGCGGCGGCATTGGCTGCGACGTGTCCGACTGCCCGCACACCAGCGCCATCATCGTGCCCCTGAGCAAGGCCGGGCAGATCGTGGGGGCGCTCAAATTCTACGGCAGCGAAACCACTCCGCTGAACAACACGCTCTATGAACTGGGCAAGGGACTCGGCAAGCTTTTCTCCACCCAGCTGGAGCTGGAAGACCTGCGCATCAAGGAACAGCTCCTGGCCCACGCGGAAATCCGTCGGCTCCAGGCCCAGATCAACCCCCATTTTCTCTTCAACTCCCTGAACACCATCAGCGCCTTTTGCCGGACCAACGCGGAAAAGGCCCAGGAACTGATGACCGACCTTTCCCTGTACATGCGCAAGAACCTGGATTCCAGCCGGGGATTCATCCCCCTTTCCGACGAGTTGGCCCAGGTCCGCTCCTACCTGACCATTGAACAGGCCCGGTTCGGCGAGCGCATCAACGTGGAGTGGCATATCGACGAGACCCTGACCAACTGGCCCATCCCGCCGCTGATCATCCAGCCCCTGGTGGAAAACTGCATCCGGCACGGGTTCACCAACAAGGTCCGGGGCGCGCTGGTGACCATCAGCGCGGTACGGTGCGACGGCCTGCTGCACGTCACTGTGGAGGACAACGGCGGCGGCATGGACGAGGCCAAGGTCCGTTCCCTGCTGAAGAAGTCCGACCTGGAATCCTGCCGCGAGGGCATCGGCGTGCGCAATTGCGCCCAACGGCTGGAACAGATCTACGGACCGGGCTGCTCGCTGCAGATCCGCAGCACACCGGAACAGGGCACGGTGGTGAGCTTTTCCATCCCGCCCAAGCCGATCCGTCCGCCCCTGCTTCCCGGCGGGGAGAACCACGCTCCCTCGGCCTGAGTTCCCCATGGGGGGCCTCCCCCCTACTCCGCTTCGTCGGGCGATACCCACACTTCATCCGGGAAAATGGTCATCTGAACCGGGCCGCATTGTTTCCAACGCGGTGAACATCCTACACCTCCGAAAAAGAACCCTGGGTTCTTCACCAATCCATCGGAGGTCTGCCATGTTATTCTTCCTGTTTTGCGTAGCCCTGCTCATCGCCGGCTACTTCATCTACGGTGTCTTCGTCGAAAAGGTCTTTGGGATCGACCCAGCCCGCACCACTCCAGCCTATTCCATGCAGGACGGCATCGACTACACGCCCCTGCCCAAGTGGAAGCTGATCTTCATCCAGGTGCTGGACATCGCGGGCATCGGCCCCATCTTCGGCCCCATCCTGGGCGCGCTCTATGGCCCCGTGGCCCTGATCTGGATCGTCATCGGCTGTATCTTTGCCGGAGCCGTGCACGACTACTTCTCCGGCATGCTCTCCGTGCGCAACAAGGGCGCGAGCATCCCCGAGGTCGTGGGCGACTACATGGGCATGTCCGCCCGACAGGTCATGCGCGTCTTCTCCTTCGTGCTGCTGATGCTCGTGGGTGTGGTCTTCGTGCTCAGCCCGGCCAAGCTGCTTCACGGCATTGTCCCTGAAATCGCCACTGGCTGGTTTGTGGCCGCCATCTTCCTCTACTACTTCCTGGCCACCATCCTGCCCATCGACAAGATCATCGGCCGGTTCTACCCAATCCTCGGCGTGCTGCTGCTGGTCATGACCACCTCGCTGTGCATCGCGCTCTTTGCCAGCCCCCACGCCGTGCTGCCCACGCTGGACTTCGCCACCAACTTCCACCCGGCGGACAAACCCATCTGGCCGCTGCTGTTCATCACCATTTCCTGCTCGGCCCTTTCCGGCTTCCACTCCACGCAGTCCCCGCTCATGGCCCGCTGCGTCAAGAACGAACGCGAAGGCCGCTCCGTGTTCTACGGTTCCATGATCATCGAAGGCATCATCGGCCTGATCTGGTGTACCCTGGGCCTGTCCTTCTACCAGGACCCGGCCGCGCTCCAGGCCGTCATCGCCGCCGGCTCCCCGTCCGCCGTGGTCGCGGACGTGTCCAACTCCCTGCTCGGCCCCATCGGCGGAACCCTGGCCATCATTGCGGTGATCATCCTGCCCATCACCAGCGGCGACACCGCGTTCCGCTCCACCCGCCTGATCGTGGCCGAAACCTTCAAGATGGAACAGACCAAGGCCGTCAAGCGCCTGCTCATCGCCGTGCCCCTGTTCGTCCTGGGCTACATCATCTCCACCCAGAACTTCTCCACCATCTGGCGCTACTTCGGCTTCGCCAACCAGAGTCTGGCCGCCCTGGTGCTCTGGACCTCCGCCGTGTACCTGGCCCAGCGCGCCAAGCTGCACTGGATCGCCACCATTCCCGCGACCTTCATGACCGCCGTCTGCGTGGCCTTCATCATGAACGCCAAGATCGGCTTCAACCTGGACTACACCACTTCCAACATCATCGGCGTGGCCTGCGCGGTCGCGGCCTTTGTTCTCTTCATGTTCAAGTACGCCCGAGGCGCGAAGCTCGCGACGGACAACGCCTAGCGCTTCCCTCTTCCCCCTTCCCTCCCAACGAAAAGGGTCGGTGTCTCCACCGGCCCTTTTCCATTGCAGCGGCAGCTCAGGAACCGCTCCGCCCCATTGCCGCGACGCGCTCGCGGTAGTGCGCCGCAAGCGTGCGGTGGCCGAAGTTCGGCGCGACCATATCCCGGCTAAAGACCGCAAGGAAAAATTCGAGGGGGCCGTAGACGGCAGCCGGCGTCAGCCGACGCAGCAGCCACGTCAGCGGCGGCACGATCCATCGGGGCAGGTGGGAAATGCGGGGAGGGACGCCGAGCGCCTCGAAGGCGATGCGGGCCATTTCGTCGTGCCGGAGGGTTTCGGGGCCGCCTGCGGCCTGTTCCGGCACGGCTTCCCGCAGCTGGCGCACGCAGACCTCGGCGAGGTCCGCCCCGTTAATGGGGTTGGCGCGGAGTCCCCCGTCGCCGAAGAGCCAGACCCGCCCCTTTGCCGCCAGTCCAAGCAGGTCATCCATATCCGAAAAAAATCCGGAGGGACGGATCACGCAGCCCTGCAACGGTGCGGCGCGCAGCTCCCGGACGAACCGCTCCTTGGCGTCGGTGATGGCCAGATGCCGCAGGCGCTCGCCATGCAGCACCGAAACGTAGAGAAACCGTTTCACCCCGGACGAAAGCGCCTCGTCGAGCAAATTGCGGTTTCCCTGATAGTCCACGTCCATGTAGCCAAGACCGTCCTTCTGGCGCGTGATGCCCACGCTGCTGAAGACCCAGTCCACCCCCTCACAGACGCCGCGCAGGGTCTCGGGACGGGTGACCTCGACCACAAACCGTTCCTCAGAGACCTCCCGCAGCCTGTCGGCCTGCTCCCGGGTGCGGACGAGCACACGGACGCGATACCCCTGCCGATGCAGCTCCCGGGCGACATATCCGCCAAGATATCCGCTCGCCCCAGCCACCAGAACGGTTTCGTCGCCGCGCATGCCTTCCCTACCGCTCCCGACCCAGCCGCCGGTCCAGCAGCAGCAGGTCGGCCAGGACCAGAGCGGCCATGGCCTTGAGCACGGGGACGATGCGCGGAATGGCCGCAATGTCGTGCCGTCCGCCGATGCTGATACGCGTTTCCAAGCCGTCCATGGTCACGGTACGCTGCTCCTTGGAGATGGAAGGGATGGGCTTGACCGCGGCCCGGACCACCAGATCCTGGCCCGAGGAAAGTCCGCCGAGCACGCCGCCCGCATTGTTGGAAAGAAATCCGTCCGAGGTCATGGGGTCGTTGTTTTCCGAACCGAGCATACGCGCGGCGGCAAAGCCCGCGCCGATCTCCACGCCCTTGACCGCTCCCACACTCATGAGCGCCGCAGCCAGCCGGGCGTCCAGCTTGCCAAAGACCGGCTCGCCCAGTCCCGGCGGCAGGCCCACGGCCCGGACCTCCACCACGCCGCCCAGGGTGTCGCCCTGTTTCTTGACCGCCAGGACCCGCTCCTCCCAGCGCGCGGCGTCGTCCTCGCCTGGCGCGAAAAAAGGCCGCTCCTGTGCGCCGGTCCAACCCATGGGGTTGTCCAGCCGGGCGGCAATGCCGCCCAGTTCCACGGTGTAGGCATGCACAGTGATACCCTCGGCCAGCAGCACCTGCTGGGCAACGGCCCCGCCGGCCACGCGCGAGACCGTTTCCCGGCCCGAGGAACGCCCGCCGCCGCGATAATCGCGCAGGCCGAACTTTGCCTGGAACCCGAAGTCCGCATGGCCAGGCCGGAACACGTCCTTGATCTTGGAATAATCGCGGGACCGCTGGTCCTCGTTGGCGATGTGGAAACCGATGGGTGTTCCCGTGGTCAGCCCCTCGAACACGCCGGAAAGAAGCCGCACGCTGTCCGACTCCTTGCGCGCTGTGGAGGCCGTGCCCAGGCCGGGCTTCCGGCGATCCAGCTCCGCCTGGATCAGGCCCTCGTCCAGGGGAATGCCCGACGGACAGCCGTCGATGACGCCGCCCAGACCCGGACCGTGAGACTCGCCGTAGGTGGTCAGTCGAAAGACTTCGCCGAAAGTGTTGCCGCTCATTCCATCACCCCGTGACCTTGATGACATCCTCGGCGTCGCCGAGGACCACGAGCACATCGCCCTTGTTCAGGGCCTCATCCGCGCTGGGCACAAAGCTGAAACGCCGCTCCCCCAGGCGCTTCCAGGCCACGACCTGGGCACGGTGGTTCACGGGCAGCTTCAGTTCGCGCAGATTCTTGCCGCTCCACTTGTCCACCACGACCTCGCGCACAAGCACGCCCTCGCCCAGGGCGAGGTAGTCGAGCAGACCAGGTACGGCCAGACGGTGGGCCAACTGCCGGGCCACGAACTGTTCCGGAAAGACCACGAAATCCACGCCAAGCCGCTTGAGCACCTTTTCGTGCTCCGGGCTCACGGCTTTGACCCAGATGTTGCTCACTCCGAGATCCTGAAGGTTCAGCGCCACCAGGATGCTGGCCTCCATGGAGCGGCCAATGGACACGACCACGTAGTCGAAATCCTTGAAACCGAGCTGCTCCAGGGCCTTCTTGTCCGTGCCGTCGGCCTGGAAGACCTGGGTCAATTTTTCCTGGGCGTGGCGCACCCGTGCTCCGTCCATGTCCACGCCGACCACATCGTGCCCCAATTCGGCCAGAGCCTCGCCCAGGGAGAACCCGAACTTGCCGAGTCCCACAATGCCGACTTCGATTCGTTTGCTCATGGTCGCTCCAGCCTACCCCAGGGGCAGGTCTTTCTCAGGAATTTGATAACGGGGCAACTCCTGCCAGCTCGCCAGAGCCGAAAGCAGCCAGATCGGTCCGAGGCGACCTACCAGCATCAGGAGAATCCCCACACCACGCCCCACAGGCGAAAGATCATCGGTCAGGCCCGTGGTCAGGCCCACTGTGCAGAAGGCGGACATGGTCTCGAACATGGTTTCCAGGAAAATACCCCGGGCCTGGTCGTGAGGCGTCCCCCCTCCCTCGGTGATGTTCAGGACCAGGGTCGCCACGCAGACCAGAAATCCGGCCAGAACCACCAGGGTAAAGGCCCGGCTCATGGCCTGCCTGTCCAGGGCGAAGCGGCCCACCCGCACCTGCTCGCCGCCGCGAAGCTGGGTGACGATGAAGCCCCACATGACCCTTGCCGTGGTGGTCTTCACGCCGCCGGCGCAGGAACCGGGCGAACCGCCCACGAACATCAACCCGATCATGAGCAGCAGCGAGACATTGGTCATGCCGCCGATGTCCACGGTGTTGAAGCCAGCGGTGCGACAAGTCACGGACTGAAACAGCGCCACGAGCAACGCCTCGTCCCAGGTGCCCACCCGGTAGCCGCCCATTTCCTCGGACACGAAAATGGCCACGGTTCCCGCGATGACCAAAAACAGACTGGTGGAGAGCACGATGCCCGAATGCCAGGAAAGGCGCGGCTTGTCCCCACGCCTGCCGTGCAGGGCCAGGCGCTTGCGGACGTAAATGGAGCAGTCGTGCAGCACGTAAAAGCCCAGGCCGCCCAGGGTGATCAGGACGATAAAGGCCAGATTCACTCCCCAGCTGGTCCGCCACTGCACCAGGCTGTCCGGGTAGAGGGAGAAGCCCGCATTGCAGAAGGCGGAAACCGAATGAAACAGCGCGGACCACGCGCCAAAGCCTTTCGGGTCCAGCAGATAGAGCACCAGCGCGCCCACCAGTTCCACCAGCAGCGTTCCGAGGAACACGCGCACCAGGAACTGCGAGAGCTTGAAGCAGGGATCGTGCAGCAAAGTCTTGCTCACAGCCAGACGGTCCGTGAGGGAGACGCGGCGGCCCAGCAGAAAAAAGACCAGACTGGAATAGGTCATCACGCCCAGGCCGCCGAGCTGGATGAGCACGAGGATCACCCCCTGGCCGAAGTGCGTGAAAAAAGACCCCGTGTCCACGACCACGAGACCGGTCACGCAGACGGCGGAAGTCGCGGTGAAGAGCGCGTCCAGACAGCTCAGGGGAGCAACGCCGGGAACCTGCGCCGCTTCAAGGTGCAGCAGGAAGCCGCCCACCAGCATGGTCACGATGAAGAACCACACGGGCAGCCAGAACGGCGTGAGCAATTTTGAGCGCATACCGGCTTTTACTCTGCGATTCGGGAAAGCTCAACCCGCACGGCTCAGCCTTTGCCCGGAATCGAACCGACCGCCGCCGTGGCCCGTTCCAGCAACTCGTCCAGATCCGCGTCCGCGTCGAGCACCGCGTTGGCGCATTCGCGGTAGAGCGGCTCACGCGCCGTCAGGATCCCGGCCACCTCCTCCAGCAGGCCTTTGCCCGTCAGGGACGGGCGCTGCGCCTCCTTGGGGTCGGCGGCCAGCCGCGCAGCCAGCACCCCGGCCGGAGCGTGCAGATAGAGAGCCAGACCGGAGCGCAAGAGCTCCCGGTTGCGCGGGCGCAGGACCATGCCTCCGCCGCAGGCCACCACCAGAGGGGGCCGGCCGCAAACCTCTTCCAGGGCCTCGGTTTCGCGGTCGCGGAAGGCCTCCCAGCCCGCGCGGGCCACGTAGTCCGCAATGGGCATGCCCAGGCGGGCCACGATCAGATCATCCGTATCCATGAATCCGATACCAAGCCGTTCGGCCAGGAGCTTTCCCAGCGTGGTCTTGCCGCTGGCCCTGGCCCCGATGAGAAATACGTGCCGCATCAGGCCGCCTCCTGGTTTTTCCGCCCGGTTGCGGGGCTTTGCTTCCGTTCGGGAATCATGTAGAACCGCCCTGCTTTCGCAACACGCATCAGTATGAGGATTTCAGACATGAAGACCGCAATATTCGGTTTCGCGGGCGCGGGCAAGACCGACCTGTTCGCCGCTCTGGCGGGCAAGGCCGCCCTCTCGGGCAACCGCGCCATGGTCAAGGTTCCCGAACCCCGCCTCGACCCGCTCGTGGAGCTGTTCAACGCCCGCAAGGTCACCTACAGCGAGATCGAGTATCTGGACATTCCCGGCGGTGGCGGAAAAGGCACGGGCCTGGGCGAACGCGTGCTCAGCGAAATCCGCGCCTTCGACTGCCTGCTGGCCGTTCTCGACGCCTTTTCCGGACTCAACGATCCCCGCAACCAGTGGCAGGCCATTGAGGCCGACATGATCGTCTCGGACATGGCCGTCATCGAAAAGAAACTGGAGCGCATGGTTCTGGACAAGAAAAAGAACGCGCCCGGCTATGATCCCAAGACCGAAGCCCTGCTCCGCAAGGCCCTGGAGACGCTGGAAAACGAGACCCCCCTGCGCGGCATCGAGGAATTCGACGTGCCCGAACTGCGCGGTTTCGCCTTCCTCTCCGGCAAGCCCATCCTCTACGTCTGGAACGGCAGCGAGTCCAACTACACGGAGCTGGCCCTGCCCGAAGACACTTCCGGCCAGAAACATCTGGCCGTGGCCGCCAAACTGGAACGGGAGCTGGCCGAGATCGAGGACCCGGAAGAGCGCCAGATGTTCCTGGACGACCTGGGCATCACGGAAACCGCGCTGGACAAGATCATCGCCAAGACCTACGAACTGCTCGGCCTGATCTCCTTCCTCACGGCCGGGGAAAAGGAGGTCCGCTCCTGGCCCGTGCGCAGGGGAGCCAAGGCCCCGGAGGCCGCGGGCGTGATCCACTCCGACTTCGAAAAGGGCTTCATCCGCGCCGAGGTCATCGCCTACGCTGACTTCCTGGAGCACGGCACGTTCAAGGCCTGCAAGGACAAAGGCCTGGCCCGGCTGGAAGGCAAGGAATACGTGGTCAAGGACGGCGACATCGTGGAATTCCGCTTCAACGTCTGATTGCCAGTCTCTTCGCACACGACTCCTCTCAAAGTCTCGGGGCAGCCATGCTCCGGGACTTTTTCCGTTCCCGTTCCGACGGAAGCCGAGGGCTCCGGCGTACCAGCTTCGGAAGGCCCAACGTCACCGCATAGGCCAAGGCCGGTCCCTGCCCCTCCCACGCGCTCGGGAGGGGCTTTTTTATTCTTTCTCAGGCCAGGCCGCGATTGCGGTAACGGGTCGTGACAGCCAACTCCACCAGCACAAAGAGCACCAGAGGAACGGCCAGGAAAAGCAGGGTCAGCGCCGAGGCCACGCTGCGATCCGAGGAGGAGAGCAACGGGAAGAGATAGCCCGTATACGACGGCACGCGCCCACCGCCGACGAGAAATACCAGAAAATATTCGGAAAACGCCACCAAAAAGACCACTGTGGCCCCGGCCACCGCACCGGGCACAAGCAGCGGGAACTCCACCCGCCAAAATCGCGTCCAGACCCCGGCCCCGAGATTACGGGCGCAAAGGTCGTACTCTTCGCCGAAGCTCTGGTATCCAGCCACAAGCGCCCGGAGCATGTAGGGATAGCTGAAGGTCGTCAGCGCCAGGACCACGCCCGGCAGGGTGTCGGCCAGTCCGACCTTGAGAAAGACGAAATGCACGCCCATGGAAAAGGTCATGGCCGGGGCCAGGGCCGGAGCCAGGAGCAGCCCCTCCACCAACGCCTTACAGGCGAAATCGCGCCGGGCCAGATGGTGCGCCGGAGCCAGACAGAGCGCAAAGCAGAGCAGCACCGTGAGCAGGGAATAGAGCACGGAGGAGCCAAGATGCCGCAGGATCGGCCCGGCCTGAGACGCGAGGTATTCCAGGGCGCGCGGGTCCGCTTCACCAGGGAACAGGTCCGGAAAGCGCCAGCCCGGACCCAGGACGTACCCGGCCAGAATCAGCAGCGGGAAGAGCGCCACCAGCACCAGGAGGACGAAAAACATTCCGCCACGCAGGGCCGCGCCGTTCACAGCTTGCGCTCCCCGGCCTCCAGCCGCGCGGCCAGCCGCACGTAGACCGCGATAAAGGCGATGGAAAAGAGAAACATGCAGACCAGAATGGCCATGGCCGTGGGCCGGTTCACAAGGTCACGCCGGAAGTAGAGGTTGTAGACCTCCATGGAGAGCATGCCCGGATCGCTCTGGCCGAGCAGGAACGGGATGTCGAACGCGCCAAAGGCGTAGAGACAGAGAATGATGAACGAGGTGTGCATCACGGGCCGCAGATGCGGCAGAACCACGCTGCGAAAGACCAGCCATTCCCCGGCCCCGAACATGCGCGCGGTTTCCGCGAGGCGGGGGTCCATGCGCCGGAGCGCGGCCAGGGCCAGGAGCATCACAAAGGGCGTACCTTTGTAAACATAGGCCAGGATCATGCCCAGCCCGCCCTGATAGAGCGGCACGGGAAAGGCCTCCGGACCGTCCACGAGCCCCAGGACATGGCCCGCCGAGGCCAGCCAGCCGCTGCGACTCCAGAAGACCAGCACAATGAAGGCCACGGCAACATGAGGCAGGATCAGCGGGACCTTGTAGACCACGCCGGCGCGTTGCAGACCGCGCGGCATCTTCCAGAACAGATAGGCCAAACCGGATCCGATACTCACGGGCAGCAGCGCGGAACAGACCCCGACCCAGAGCGAAAGGCCGAAGGAGCGCAGGTAGTGCGGCTCCAGCAGACGCGCGTAAGCGTCCAACGGCCCGCCTGAATACGGAAACGGCAGGCCCAGGCCCAGGGATTGGGCCACGGCCACGCCGAATCCGCCCAGAAAGAGCAGTCCGAAGGGCAGCGCCAGGGGCGAGAGTTTGAACAGCGTCCGCCCCCAGCTTGCCCTGTCCGGACAGCTCCTGATTCGAGCGTCAGCGCAGGACATGCTCCTCCCAGCCCGCTTCCAGCGCCTCCAGATATTCCGACGGAATTTCCGGTACGGCCGCACCAGCCAGCACGCTTGCGGAGAGAGTGGCCGGGCCCAGGTCCACAGCCTCGAACCGCGCGCGCATTTCCGGATCGAGCGTGCCCAGGTCAATGGCCGGGAAATCGCCCCAGTTCTTCGGCTCCAGCTTGGAGAGCTGCGCCGGGGGCGACATCAGGAAATCCGCCAGAAGCATGGCTCCGGGCTTGTTCGCGGCGTTGAAGGGAATGGCCGTGAAGTGCAGGTTGAAGAGTGCGCCCTCCAGCATGGCAAAGGTGCGCACGCTGTCGGGGTAGGTTCCTTCGAGGATCTTGTTCTGCGCGTGCAGCGGGTGGTAGGACATGCCCAGGTCCACCTCGCCGCGCTGGAACAGGGTGTCCAGGGTCGCGCTGTCCTTGGGGTAGGCCCGCCCCTCTTCCCAGAGATAGGGTTTGATGTCCTTGAGGTAGGCCCAGAGCAGCGGAGCGTTCTGGTCGAAGAGCACTTGGTCGAACCCGAGCATGTACTGTTCGTATCCGCCCGTGAGCGCGTAGAAGGCCTGACGCAGGAAAGCCGAGCCCGTGAAGTCCGGAGGCTGCGGATAGGTGAAGCGGCCCGGATGCGCCCGGACCCAGGCGGGCAGATCCTCGAACGATTTCGGCGGCTCGCTGCGCGCCGTGTCGTACTCGAAAACGAACTGGGCCTGTCCCAGGGGCGTTTCGTAGCCTCCCACCGGATACCCGAAGTCCATGGACGCCAGCAACTTGTCCACATGGGCCGCGTAGTTCGGCAAAAGCTCCGCATACGGCCCGAAGAGCGCGGACGACTCCTTGAGCTTCTTGAAATTCTCGCCGTTGACCCAGAGCAGGTCGATGGATCCGGTGGCGCTTCCCGCCTGCTTCTCCGTAAGCAGCTTGTTCACGAACACGCCAGCGTCCATGGGCACGCGCTCCAGGGTGATGTCATACCGGCGTTTCATCTCCCCGGCCACATACGTATCAACCCAGTGGTTCACCTGGGGAAAACCGCCGTACATGTACCAGCGCACCGTGCTGCCCCGGCCGGCCTGCTCGATTTCCGTCCAGCTCTCGTGCAGCCAATCCTTCTCTTTGGATTCCGGTCCATTGCCGGCACACGAAAACAATACGAACGCCAACGCGCACAAAAAGGGAAAACGCTTCATGACTGCTCCTTTGCCTTGGGGTCGAGACAATCGGTGATTTCAAGACGAACGCGGTCGCCGGGCAGGAAGCGCACCTCCCCGTTGCCCGGACCAAAGGCCGCGATTTCGCAACCGGCTATGGCCACCGTGTATTTGACGTGATTTCCGGCGAATGCGGCGTGCAGCACCCGGGCTGGTCCGTGCGCATCCGCACGCAGCACCACGGACTCGGGCCGCACGAACACGGAGGCCCCTGCCTCCCGTTCCGGACAGGCCATGCCCGTTGCCCGCCGCGCCTCGGGGGTGAGCTCGCTGAGCGGCCCGAGAAAGGCTGCGGCCTCCTGGCTGACAGGATGCGCATAGACCTCTCCCGGCGTATCAAACTGAACAAGCCGCCCTTCCAGCAACAGGCCGATGCGGTCCGACATCACAAAGGCTTCTTCCAGGTCGTGGGTCACGCTGATGGTGGTCACGCCGAACGTCTTTTGCGTGTCGCGAATGAATTCCGCCGTGGAAAGCTTGAGATTACGGTCCAGATTGGCAAACGGCTCGTCCAGCAACAGCAGCATGGGGTTGACCACCATGGCCCTGGCAATGGCCACCCGCTGTTTCTGTCCGGCTGAAAGCTGGTGGGGATACTCCCGCCGCTTTTCCCAGAGCTGAAAATACTCCAGGATGCCGCGCACCCGTTCCCGGACCTCGCCACGCGGCAGTTTGCGCACGCGCAGGCCAAAAGCCGCGTTTTCAAAAACCGTCAGGTTCGGAAAAAGCAGATAGTCCTGAAAGACCAGGAGCACGGGCCGCTCTTTGCCGGGCGTTTCCCGGAAAGTCAGCTCTCCCGCGTCGGGCCGCTCCAGTCCGGCAATGATCTTGAGAAGCGTGGTCTTGCCTACGCCGGACGGCCCCAGAATGGACACGACCTCGCCCTGCGCCACCCGAAACTCCACGTCGCGGAGCACGGCTGTGCCGCCGTACTGTTTGCAAAGTCCGGTTACGCCAAAAAACATGCGCTGTTATCCAGATAGCGTTTGATCACGGCAAAGGTGTCCGCATTGCGCAGGGCGCGTTGCGTGGCGGTGTATTCATGATAGGCCATGAAGCACCAGGAGAGCCCGCGCAGGAGAATGGTTTGCTCCAGAATGGCGCAACGGCGGTCCAGGGCCTCGAAATCCAATGTTTCCCCGCTGATCCGATGCCACTCCTTCGCGTATTCCCGAAGGAATGACCGGCGCGCCTCCGGGGAGAAGCGGTAATCGGTCTTCCAAAGCGTGGTCGTAGGCGTCAAAAAATGTCCGAGATCCTGATGGCGGCTGGAAAGCACGGCTTTTTCCCAATCCACCAGCCAAGCACGCTCACCCTCTATCAAAAAATTTCCGGAATTGACCTCGGTATTCACTAAAACCTGGGGTTCCTCCGCGAACTCCGCACGAGTGGCAGCGTACAGCTCCATGATTTCTGCGTGGAACTCCAGGAGCCGCGCGCCGACCTCCGGCAAGGCGTGGTCCGCAAGATGCCGCTCAATCAGTTCAAGGCTCTCGGTTGCGATATCGCGCACCGGCTCGGGCTGGCAGACCAGACCTCCGGATTCCACCGGAAGCGAAAACATGGCCTCGGGAACGGCCACGCTGTGAATCCGGGCAAAAATCCGGGCGGCTTTCGCGGCGTCGCGTTCATAGTCCAAAGTCTTTCCCGGCAGGTATTCCATGAGCAGCGCGCCCTGGTCAAGGCCGCAGAAATCCGTGGCCACGTCCAGGGGCCGGGGGGTGACTCCCGAGTTCTCCAGCAGCTTCAACACACGAAATTCGTACTCGATCTGCCCTGTAAGCCCAAGCTGGCTGCCGTGATTGATGCGCAGTACGCGCCGCCCTTTTGGTGCGCTGAACAGCCAGTTTTCATTGTATTCGCCCTGGGCGAGAAAACGCAACGCAACGCTTTCTTCGTCTTGCTCGGGAATCCAGCCCCTGCGGATCAGGCAACGTCGGATAGCCTCGTTTCGTAGCATGCCCTGTTTTGCCACAACCGCACCGCGCCGACAATCTTTCCGAAAGATATTGGCTTTTTCCCCGGAACCTCTTGCGCCGCATAGACGACAGCCTTATCTCAGGGGAAGAAAGGAGATTGCGCATGCATGAAGACACGCAGAAGCGCCCGCTGATCCTGCACCTCGAGCGCTGCCACGGCTGCATGGGCTGCGCCGAACTCTGTCCGGCTGTTGTCGGCTGGGACGAGGACAACGAACGACCGTTTCTGAAGCGGCTGGAGGTTACGGAAGGGGAAATCCAGGAGGCCATGGCCTGCTGCCCCAAGGACTGCTTTGAATTCTCCGGCGAATAGCCGCCCGCCCGGTGTTTGAATTTATGCGTCAATGCCGTTAGAAACTGTATATCCGGATGTATGATTTTTCTAAACAGCTTCGTCCTTGTCGGCTCCTGCCTTGCGCGCGGTTGCGAGGAGGACAAAACTGCATGCTATTCCAGGGACGCTGACACCGCAGGAGCATCCCCCTGTCGTGGCCGCCGTGACTTCTTCACTTTTCCCCAGGGGCAGGCCCGGATGCAAACCCCGCAGATGGGATGGTCGATGTGCTCCAGGCGCATGTTTTGCACCATGACCCGCTCCTTGCAGCGCTCGAAGAAAAGCGCGGCTTCGCGGCTCTCGTAGTGGCTTTCGGTGTTCACGTTGCGGATCGCGCCCACGGGGCAGGCGTCCGCACAGGCGCTGCATCCGGCGCAGCGGTTGCGAAGAGGTTCGTCCGGCGCAAGGGGCGCGTCGGTCAGAATGCTGACCAGACGGATGCGCGGGCCGAACTGCGGGCTGACCGTGAGCAGACTCTTGCCCTGCCAGCCGATGCCTGCGGCCACAGCCACGGCCTTGTGGGAAATTGCCCCTTGCAACTCCTTGGTATCGATGGTTTTGGAAGCCGGGATGGGCAGCGCGGACCAGCCGTGCTCCTGGAGCCAGAAAGCGGACTGCGTGGCCAGACGGTCGAGCATGCCGTTCACCACTTGGTAGTGTTCATGGTACAGGGGCGTGGGCACGTCCTCGATCATGTCCACCACGGCATCGGAAATGTGCAGGGCCAGACTCACCGCACGGGAAAATCCCGCGAGCAGGTTTTCGGGCCGGGTGGCAATTCCC
>JBFWMD010000027.1:0-40205 GCA_050251775.1 Desulfovibrio sp. | reverse complement strand
GCCGCGTTCGGCCTGAGGCGTTCAGGCTGTACGCTGTTCTGACAGCGCGGAGAGACGAACAAAATCCGGAAGCCATCCTCGGACGCGCGAATCGGTTCAGCCCGCCGTGGCGGACTGAATGGCTTCCAGGAGTCTCGCTTTGGGCACGGGCTTGGTGATGTAGGCGTCCCCGCCACACTCCAAAACCCGTTTCCGGATTTCCTCGGAGGCGTGCGCGGTCACTGCAATGATCGGCGTGCGGGGCAGGCCCTGCTCCGCCTCGATCTCCCGAATCCGCTCTGTGGCCTCGTAGCCGTCCACCCCCGGCATCTGAATATCCATAAGCACCAGATCATAGCGATTTTCGCCAAAAAGGCGCACCGCTTCCTCGCCATGCTCGGCCACATCGATGGTATAAGGGTAATTCTTCAGATACAGTCGGATGATCAGGACGTTGTCTCCGCTGTCCTCGGCCAGAAGGATCCGAAGTGTTCTTTCGTCGGTGATAGTTGGCTGCAACAGGGTCTCCTTTTCGACAAAACGACCGAAAACGGCGCTACTCCGCCGCTGCTGCGGCACGCACCGATTCGACGAACCGGTCCAGATCGTTCTTCTCGCCGGGAACATGGTCTTCCGGGTAGAGCAGCGCGGACATGAAAAACACGCTGCCGATCTCCAGGGCCATGGAGGCACTCGCGGAAAATTTCTCCAGCCGGGCGAGGACTCTTTCCGCTTCCGGGCCGGATGCGCCGGTCAGACGCTCGGCGGCCTCGTCGCCGAGTCCGGCGAGCAGCAGCGCCTTTTCGCGCATCAGGGCCTCGTAGCCTTGCTGGTCCCGTTTTCCCTCAATAACCGTCTGGGCCTGGGATTCCAGGGCACGCACCTTTGCGGCAACCTCCTCCAGCCAACGGACGACCTGCTCCAGATCTCCAACAGCCATCTTCTCTCCTTGGTCTTTTGAAAAATTGCAAGTTACGACGGCACGAATTGAAACGCAAGCTCGTCAGGACGCTTTACAGGACCACGTTTTGAATCTACCCATACCGGGACATTCCCGAAACAAGGAGGAAACGTTTTGGGCATTCTTTCGGCAAGCACGGGCCTGACCCGCTACCGCATCATGGACGACGTGACCAACGAACTGCTGCGCGACGTTCCGGCGCGGCTCAAGCAACACCGCTTCGTGGACATCGACGACTCCGCCGAGGAACGCTCCTTCGGCTGGACGAACATGGACGACATGCTCGACGTGGACTGGGCGCAATCGCCGCCGGAAAAGGCGGACTATCTGACCTTCACCCTGCGCCTGGAAACCCGCCGGGTCCAGCCCGCCGTGTTCAAGAAGCACTTCCAGATCGCCCTGAAAAAGGATCTGGCCCAGGCCAAGGAACAGGGCAAGACCTTTGTTTCCCGCGCCCGCAAGCAGGAGATCAAGGAGCAGGTCATGCTCCGGCTGCGCGCCCGCTCCCTGCCCATTCCCGCGGTCTTCGACGTGGTCTGGAACACCCGGACCCACAGGGTCTACCTGGACACCACCAATGCCAAGGCCCGGGCGCTCTTCGAGGACCACTTCTTCAGCACCTTTGAGCTGCGCCTGGAACCCCTGACGCCGTTCTTCCTGGCCATGGACCAACTCGGCGAGGGCGCGGCCCGGAGCCTCGAGGACCTCGAACCCTCCATCTTCATTTAAGGAAGCGCCATGGACCTGCAACTCGTGGAGCGGGAAAACCGCATCATCGGCCAGGAATTCCTGACCTGGCTCTGGTTCTATTCGGACACCACCGGCGGCAACTTCATGACCGCCGACGGCAAGGGCTTCAGCCTGAACATGGAACAGCGCATTTCCGTGCAGGGCGGCGAGGGCGAAAACCTGGCCACGGCCACGGTGACCAACCCCCTGGGCGAACTGACCGAGGCCTTCAGCGGCCTGCGCATCGGCAAGAAGGTCAACAAGGCCCAATTGCGCGTGGAAAGCGACGGCGAAACCTGGATGGTCACGGTCAAGGCCGAGGATTTCAGCCTCAGCGGGCTGAAGACCCCCAAGGTCGAAACCAGCCACGGCAAGGACGACGAGGACCCGGACGGCGCGTTCCTGGAAAAAATCTACCTCATCGAAAACTGTCTGGACATGCTCGACGCCGGCTTTGCGCATTTCCTCAAGGTCCGCCTGGGTAGGGATTGGTCTGAGGACGCCAAGGGACTGTCCAGCTGGATCGCCGGGAAATAGCCATGAGCGACCCCATCCGCATCGCCTGTTTCGGCGACAGCCTCACCGAAGGCTTTGGCCTGCGCGAAAGCCAGTCCCTGCCGAGCGTGCTGGAGGAACTGCTCCGGGCGCGCGGGCTGGAGGTCCGCTGCCTGAACTTCGGCGTTTCCGGCGAGACCGCTGGGGAGGGACTCCAGAGGCTCGGCAAGGTGCTCCAGGCCCGGCCGGAGCTGTGCATTGTGGCCTTTGGAACCAACGACTTCTTCCTCGGTCTGGAGCCGGACGAAATCGAGGAAGACCTCGCCGCCATTCTCGAAGGCCTCGCGGCCATGGGCGTTCCGGCGTTGCTGGCCGGAGTACGCTGCCTCACGGACTTCGGAGAGGAATACAAGCACGCCTTTGACACCATCTTCCCCAGGCTGGCGAAACGCTTCGCGGTTCCGCTGCTGCCGGATCTGCTCACGCTCTACCTCGGCGATCCCATGAAGGTGCTCATCGACCAGCTGCATCCCAACGAACTGGGCGTACGCGCCATGGCCGAGGCCCTGGTCCCGCTGGCGGCCGTCCTGCTGGAAAAACAGGAGTAGGTTTTCGAATCGGGCGAGAATGCCGGGCCATCGTTGCCGTTGGACAGAATACCGGCGACCTGAAAGGCGTACCACCCAAGGGGGAATTCGTGTCCAGAGCGGACCGTTTTTTCATCTTCTTCTGCACCAGCCCCGCGCTCAAGGCCATGAGCTGCGTGCCGCTCTTGGGCGCGGCCTGGCTGACCGGCTCCTGGTTCGGACTGCTTCTGCTTCTGCTCATCCCCGCAGCGGACCTCCGGGGCGCGACCCTGATCCGCGATCTGTACCATCCTTCCCTGAAGGAGGACCTGCACGAGCATCTGGCCGCCGCCTGCCAGGCCGCCTGCGCCATCCATCCGGGCGAGCATCATTACGTCTTTCCCGAGACCTCGGGCGGCATTGACCACTGGCGGCTGCGCCACCTGCCGGACACCCTGAAGCTGACCGTGCTCGCGCCCAAACGGGACTACGCGGTCATGGCCAGCCGCGAGGGCCGCATCTTCCCGCCGCTTCAGTATCTGCCTCCGGAATTTGAGACCAGCGACCTTGGCTGCGTTGAAATCTACTACCGCGATATCGACATGGTCGAACTGGAAAACGGGACCATGCGCCTGCATACCCTGGGCGGCAGGGAACACGAATTCCCGGCCAAGGACGGCCCGGCGTCCGAGGCGGCGCTGTATCTGCGCCAACGCCTGCGGGACTACAAGTCCCGTGCGGGCGACAACTTTTCCGCATGAACCCGCGCCCAAACGCGTCAAGCACGCCCAAGCACGCAAGGATCGACCATGCTCTATGAACTGAAATTGATGGACACCGTGGCCGGAGTGGGCTGCTTTTCCGCCATGCCCGGCCCCAACCTGAGCCTGAACCAGGTGCTCGACCATCTCCGCGCGGCCCCTTTCGACGACTTTATGCATCATTTCGCCCTGGACATGCTCGGCAAACTGCGCACGCGCAAGGTCGAACAATACATGGATGCGGCCTGCGCCAAACCGGACAAGGACCCCATGCTGGCCGCTCTGCTCTACGAGGCCTGCCTGTCCCACTTCCGCCTAGCGCATCTGCGCGAACGCATGGACGGCCTGGACCTCGGCATGCTGGCCCGCAACACGCCCGGTGTGACCATCCGTTCGCACCTGCTCCCGGACCAGAACCTGCACCGGGAATGGGCCCAGCGCTTCGCCGCCGACCGCATGGACCACGCTCCCCTGCCCGCGCCGGATCAGGACGGACTGGCCCTGCCCTATGCGGAAGCGGAACTCCGCTCTCTGCCTGCGGGTGTTCCGGCCTCGGAGCTGCGCCAGCACCTCGCGGACCGGCTGCCGCCCGCCAAGGAGCGCCGCCCAGCCCTGGAAACCGCGCTCGCTGCCTTAAAAAAACTGGACCAGGCCGGGGCCTTCGCCACCCCGGAGATGCAGCACAAGGCCTGCCTGAGCCCCTTTGCCCGGCTGCGCCACTGGACGTTCAAGCTCAGCGTGCGCAACGGCCGCAACGACTACACGTTCAGTGGCATGCAGACCAGCTACGGTCGGGGATTCGACGCGGATTCCACGCGCGCCTCCTATGCCATGGAGGTGGCCGAGCGTTTTTCCTCTTACGCCTCCGTGGGCCGCAAGGGCATCAGCGGCATTTCCGGCTCCCCGGAACTGGTCCACGGCTCCCTGGAAGAGGTCCGCGCCATGGATCAGACCAAGGATCGCGCCCTGGACCCGCGCGCCTTGCGCTCGGAAGTGCCCTACCAGGGCCAACAGCTTTACTGGATGCGCGGAGAGTGTGCCACGGGCGGTGGCCTTGTCCCAGCGCTGATTCCCATGCAACTCGTGTATCTGTTCTGCAACCTGGACGAGCAGAGTCTTTTCAGCGGACTCGGGTCCACGGGTCTGGCCTCGGGCAACACCATGGCCGAGGCGCGCGTGGCCGCGCTCTGCGAAGTCCTGGAACGGGACGCGGACGCGGTCCAGCCCCTGGACATGCGCGCCTGCTTCCGCCTGGAAACGGACGACCCCGTGATCCAAAAACACCTGAACGCCTTGGAGGAGTGCGGCATCCACGTCTGGTTCCAGGACGTGACCTCGGAACTGGGCGTGCCCTGCTACAAATCCATGGTCATCGGCACGCGCGGGGATGTGAACCAAGGCATGGGCTGCGGGCTGAACGGCCAACGCGCGCTGCTCTCCGCGCTCACGGAAACGCCCTACCCCTTCCCCGGTCCGGCCACGAGCCCCGCGCCCGAGGGCCTACCCGTGCGCCGGCTGGAGGACCTGCCCGACCTGTCCGCGGGCAGTGCCGAAGGCGATCTCCTGATCCTGGAACAAACGCTCCTGGCCAACGGCTACACCCCGCACTACGCTGACCTGACCCGCAAGGACCTGGAAATCCCGGTCTGCCGCGCCATTGTGCCCGGCCTGGAGATCGTCAGCGACTTCGACCGCTTCACACGGCTCAGTCCGCGCCTGTTCCGCAACTACCTGCGGCTGTTCGAGTAAGGGGAACGACATTGACGCGGCCCGCATGGCCCGCTACACAGATTCACCCGTGCCCGGGTGGCGGAACTGGTAGACGCAAGGAGTCACGGAAGAACTTGTTTTATTCTTGAATTGTCCTGCCGGAGTGGTGGAATGGTAGACACAGGGGGCTTAAAACCCCCAGGCCAGTTATGGCCGTGCGGGTTCAAATCCCGCCTCCGGTACCAAAAAGATGAGGGAGTCATGGCGGAAGACAGCTGGGTTTCAGCACCCGTTTGGGAGGACTGGCGAGTCTTAACAAGGACTATTTATTGCTCGCGCATTGCCTTCGAAGCTGAGATCAGCAAATGGACAGCGCCCTCTCTTACATACTCAGGCAAGATAGTGATACAATTCACTGATAATAATACAAAATTCGAAACTCATTTGGACGAGCATATTGAGACTATCGCCGATGGATCTTTTTTCTATTCGATGATTCTACTAAGAGCCGTATCTCTCCTGGAGAGCCACTCAAAATTAGTTCGTTATATCGTTACGAACAACAAATGGGATCTCTTTGAAAGAACTATATCCGAATCTGAGAGAGAAGAAGTAAATAAAATTCGACTCTCTGGAGGCATTGCCAATTGGGGAACAAATCTACTGTTCGCAGTTGGGCAGTCATGGGATAAGGTCCGCACAAGCCAGTCCGGGCTACAAGAAGTTCTACTCGTACGAAATACAATTGCACACGGGTACAACTATTTTACTCCTAGCCGGTATAATGAAATTAAATCTATCGCTCCCGACTTCCCATTCAATGTAAACGACCCTATTCGCATTACACATGATTTATTGCAAGATTACAGAAGCAGGATTAAAGCCTTTTTACGCATAACATGCGACGGCGTATATCATACAAACAAAACCAACCGAACACCGTCTCATAGCTAGAGAATGAGACTTAAAATCCCTCGGACTTCGGTCTGTGCGGGTTCGATCCCCGCCCTGGGCACCAATACCTTTTTTTGGGCTTAAACGGCTCTACACCAAAGGAAGGGGCAGCCTCGGCCCTGGAGACGTGGACAAGGAAAACACCGCCATCCACCATTGCCGGAGGGCTTGGCTGAAAAGCATTTTCAGCGTTTGCCCGCCATTCGGGACTGACGTAGGGTGATGGAAACCGAACCAGGGAGGAACCCATGTCTCTTTATCTTCGCAGCACAACAGTGGCCACGGCTGGCGTGGTCCTTGCCGGAGCGGCCGCCTACGCAATCTACAAAACCGGAGCTTTGCGCCCTGTGGCCGTGGGGATCGTGCGCGGTTCCATGAAAGTCGCAGACTGGGTCGGCGACAAGTATCGGACCGCATCTTCCAACGTCCGGAGCATGGTGGAGGAAGCCAGGGAAAGCCACCCCTGCGCGGCTCAGTCCGCCACAGACACGAGCGACCCCAAAAAGAGGAAGGCCACCCCAAAGCCTGCCAAGTCCGCAGCAAAAACCATGGCTCAACCCTCGAACTGACCCGCTCCCAATCTGATCTCGACCGCCCCCAGGCACATACGCCGGGGGCGGTCGTGTCTGCGAAGGATCATCCTTCCGCCGTCGAGGCTTCTCCTGCCCGTCGGGTGGCCAGGGCGGCTCCGCCCAGAATCATGAAGGTAGTCATATTGTGGATGGCCGCGGCGGCCGTGGGCGAAAGCCTTCCAGCGCCAGCGGCCAACAGCAGCCCGGTGTTGACGGTCACTCCGGTCTGGAAGCAGCGGTCGAGCACCCGTCCGGCGCGGGCGGCGATGCGGCGCACCTCCACCAGTCCGTCGAGGGTGTCGCGCATAAGCACGATCCCTGCGGATTCGCGGGCCAGCCCGGCCCCGCCGGACATGCACAAGCCCACGTCCGCGCAGACAAAGGCGGGCGCATCGTTGACCCCGTCGCCCACCACGGCCACTCGGTGTCCGGCTTGTTGCAACTCCCGAACCACCTGGGCCTTTCCCTCGGGCATGAGCCCGGCCCGGACTTCATCCACGCCCGGCAACAGCGTCTTGAGACGATCCGCTGTCTGCGGATGGTCTCCGGTCAGGACGACAATCCGGCGCACGCCGAGGTCGCGCAGTGCCGCAAGCACTTCGCCCGCCTCCTCGCGCACCTTTTCACGCAGACCGATAACCCCCAGCAACGTCTGATTTTTGGAAACATGGACCACGCTCATGCCTGCACGGTGCAACCGCTCCGCCTCGCCAGCGGCTGCGTCGCACTCGACTCCGCAATCCTCGGCGATATAATGATGGCTCCCCACCCGGATCAACGCGCCCTCCAGGTGACCACTGACACCGTGGGCGATGCTCAGATCCGCGTCGTCCACGGGCGGGATCGGAAGCCCGCGTTTCCTGGCCCCCTCGACAATGGCCCGCCCCACGGGATGGGCATGCCCGATCTCCACCGCCGCCGCGAGCCGGAGAAGTTCCCCGGCGTCCAGGGCGGCGCAGGGCACGACGCTTTCCAGCGCCAGTGTACCGGTGGTCAGCGTGCCGGTCTTGTCCAAAACCAGGGCATCAACGCCTGCAAAGGCGTCCATGGCCGATCCGCTCTTGATCAACACTCCCTGACGCGCGGCGGCGTACATGGCCGTCTTGACCACCACAGGCGCGGGAAGCTTGACCGCACAGGCATAGTCCACGGTCAAAACAGACAGGGCGCGCCCGGCATCACCCGTAGCCGCATAGATGGCCGCACCAAGGGCCAGGGTGACGGGCGTAAGCCTGTCGGCCAGCCGGTCGCTCCTGCGTTCGGGTTCGGATTTTTCCCGGAGCGCGCGCTCCATAAGTCCGGCAATGCGCGCCATGGCTGTTTCGGCCCCGGTCCGCACGGCCAGCACCCGGATGCGGCCTTCGATGACGGCGCAGCCGGAGGAGACTGTGTCGCCAAGCTTGACAGGGACCGGGTCGAATTCGCCGGTCAGCGAGCTTTTGTCCACCAGGGCCGCACCATCCCGAACCTCGCCGTCCACAGGGATCAACTCGCCCACGCCGACCAGCACGAGATCACCGGTCCGCACCTCCTCGTAGCCCACGGTCCGTTCACGCCCATCCCGCACTATCCGGACGCTTTCCACCGGGTCCGCCACAAGACTCCGAAGCAGCCCGTTGGAGCGGTCCTCGGTGGCCTGGCGCAGATATTCGCCGGTCACAACCATGGCCGAGATGGCCGAGGCCGCAACAAAATCCCCACGCAACAGGGAGAAGCCGATGGTGGCCATATCCAGCACGCGGGCCTTGAGTCCCTGTGTCAGGAGTGTATCGCCCCCCTTGATCAGGGACGGCGCGCCCATGAGCACGGCCACCGGGGCCTGCACCGCCAGAGGCAGCAGAGGCAGGGATGCGGCCAGCACCCCGTGAAAGGCGACATCCGTCAGCCGCCTCCTTGGCCCGGCGGGCACTGGGCGCGAAAAGGCCGCCTCGGGCACTTCGGCCAGCCCCTGCACCAGAGTCCGCCCCATGTCCTCGCGACCGTCGTATTCCACCACAATGGAACAGGCGCGTGGATTCACGCGCACCGCGGTAACGCCCTCCAGGCGACCGATCCATGCTTCGAGATATTCCGGCGACAGCGACGGGCACAGCAGTCTGCGCCAGCGCAGCCGGATGCGCCGGACCGTCTGGTGGACAACGCCGGGCAGCGTGCCTTTTGGTAGAACACACACCTGTGGCCACGGGCGGGTCTGGATCGTCATCTGTTCTCCGAAGCGTATTCCACAATGACCACGTCGGCCTGATCGCTGCGCAGGTAGAGACGCAGCCCCTCGCTGCTCGAGATGACAAACCTGTTACCCGTCCCCATGCGGTAGCTGGGGGCCTTTTCCACGGATTCGAGCCGCAGGACCGACCCGACGCGAATGCCCAGGGAGACGATGGCCCGCCCGGCACGCTCGCCTCCGATGATCCGGCTGACCAGAAAATCGGTCCCGGCCTGGGCATTGGCGAACTGACATTCCACAGCTCCCATGCGCCCGAGGATCTTGGCGGCCAGCCCCTCGGCCAGCCGGATCCGGTTTCGACCGTCCACCACCGTGACATACTGCATGGGGGGCAGCCGCCGGACCATCTCGATCTCATCGTCATTGCCGAGCCCAAGGGCGGCCAGAGCCTCAATCAGCGCATTTCCGGCGGTGATGGCCTCGATGTGCCCCCGCTCGCCCGGAAGCATCTCTGCCAGGGGGAGCATGCGTCCGTCGTCCAGGTGGGTCACGATCTTCCCGCCCATGCCGCCGCCCAGCACGACCTCGCCGCGCGGGCCGCGCACCCGGACCGTGTCGGTGGCCACCTCGTCGTCGAGCCGTGTCACCCGGCTGCCGGGATAGACGCCCATGCGCGCCAGCCGCGAACGCATCTCGGTATCAACGATACGCACGATGCTCAATTCGATGTCGCAGGGGGCGTCGGAAAGACTCGAATGCATCAGTTCTCCTCCACGGGCGCATGCCCGCATGAAACATGGGCACTGGAACGCGCACCGCCATGCCCCGCTGCCGCGTAGCAAAGAATACCCAGGGTGCTGGCGTTATGCAGGAAGGCAGAGGCCACGGGGGAAAGACGGCCAAAAGTCGCCAGCAGCAGGATGGCCGAGTTGATGCCCACGGCGGCCTGGAACGACCGCCGGATCACAGTCCCGGTCCGTTCGGCGATGTCGCGGGCCACGGCCAGCGTCTTGAGGTTTTCCTCAAGAAGCACCACCTGGGCCGCCTCGCGCGCCAGATCGGCCCCGCCAGGCATGCAGATGCCCACATCCGCCGAGATCAAGGCCGGGGCGTCGTTGACGCCGTCACCGGCAAAGGCGACAAAATGCCCGTCGTCCTGCAACTGGCGGATGACGGCCGCCTTGTCCTCGGGCTTGACTTCCCAGTGAACCTCGTCGATGCCGCCCAGAGACTCGGCAATGGCTCTGGCCGTGTCCCGGTGGTCGCCGGTAAGCATGACGATCCGGCCAATGCCACGTTCCCTGAGCAGCCGGAGAGCCTCCGCCGCCTCGGGCCGCAACTCGTCGCGCAGGGCGATCACCCCGGCCAGTCCACCCTCGTGGGCCACATACAAAAGCGACTTGCCCTGGTCGCGAAGCCGCCCGCTCTCGCCGTCGGCTGCGGAGCAGTCCACGCCCTCGTCGTCTTCGATGAAGTGCCGACTGCCCACGAGCACCCGTTTGCCTTCCACATAGGCCGAGACCCCGTGAGCAACGATGAAGTCCACCTGACTGATGGGCGGCAGCGGGAGGCCGCGCTTTCCAGCTTCAGTAACCACGGCTCTGGCCACGGGATGGGCGTAGTGCTCCTCGGCCCCGGCGGCCAGGGCGAGCAGCGCGTCCGCTTCCATGCCGTTCAGGGGCACAAGGTCCGTCACCCGGAGGTCGCCCCTGGTCAGGGTCCCGGTCTTGTCGAAGACCGCCGTATCCACCCTGGCCAGGTTGTCCAGGGCCTGGCCGCCCTTAAGCAGCACGCCGCGATGCCCGGCGGCGTACATCCCGGACTTGACGGCCACGGGCGCGGCCAGCTTGATGGCGCAGGAGTAGTCCACGGTCAGCACCGACGCGGCCCGGCGCACGTCACGGGTCAGGGCGAACAGGCCCATGCCCAGGGCAAAGGTCACGGGCACAAGTTTGTCCGCCAGTTCGTCACTGCGGGTCTGGGACTCGGAGCGGGTGCGCAGGGAGTTTTCGAGAAAGCGGCTCATGCGCGCCATGCTCGTCTCGCGCCCCACACTGCGGGCCACGATCTTGAGCCGCCCGTCCTCGACCACGGCTCCCGAGAGCACCTCGTCACCAGGGCGCACATGCACGGGCAGGGATTCACCGGTGATGGAACTCTGGTTCAAGGCCGCCTCGCCGTCGGTGATCACGCCATCCACAGGTATCAGTTCACCCGGACCGCAGATGACGATCTCCCCAAGGCAAAGCTCGGCAAAGGGGACCTGCACCTCGCGGGCGTCGCGTTCCACCCAGATGGTCTCCACCTGCGGGCGCAACAGCCCCTTGAGCAGATCATCGGACTTCTGCCGGGTCCACTGCTCCATGTAGCCGCCCAGGCCGAGCATGGCCACAATGGCGTTGGTGGTGGCATAGTCGCCCCGCAGCAGAGAAAAGCCCACTGCCGCCGCATCCAGCACCTCGACCTTGACCCCCCGGGCAAAGAGCGTCCGGACGCCCTCGGCCATGACGGGCAGCCCCATGAGCACGGCCAGGGGAGCCTTGACCACACCCGACAGGAAGGGTGTGGCCAGGGCTGTCGCCCCCCTGAAGACGACCGTGGACAACGCGATGGGCTCTTCCCTGACCGCCTCCGGCAGGTACGCCTCCCGGGGGATGTCCTCAAGCAGGTCAAGCACCTTGCGCCGGGTCCGTACCTCGCCGTCGTACTCCACCACCATGCAGGCCGCGCTCCCGTTGATCGTGGCCGAAACCACGCCGGGCACAGCGGAGATCACCACTGCCAGGTAGTCGCGGTCCAGCGACGGGTCGTAGAGCCGCCGACTGCGCAACCGCAACCGCCGGGGCAGTTCGTGGACAATGGTGAAAGCGCGTTTCTGCTTCAGGCGCACGCGAGCCTCACGGTTTCGCTCCCCTGGCTGGGGAGGCGTTGTACAGGGAATAGTGCCAGTAGGAGAATCCGACCAGGGCGAACCCGGACCACAGGTGCAGCTTTTTCATCTGCGGATAGCGGTCCGTCCCCATCAGACCGGTGGCCACGAGCATGCCCAGCGACGTGGCCATGCCCACTTTCGCCCATGTCCGCCTGGTCCGGAGATCGACCACGGCCAGGGAGGAATCCCGTGTCGTCGCGGGCATGGCTACTCCTCCCGGCTCAGTTCAGCCTTGACATCCTGGATCTGCTCCTTGATTTCCTCGACTCCGCCCTGGATGGCCGCCCAGAGCCGGACCGCGCCGGAGACAACGGCCTGCTGGACCTTGGGGTTGGTCACCAGCAGGGCCACGCCCGCCCCCAGCGCCAACCCCTTCAGGTATCCGGGGTCCGTGACATTGAGCCAGGAGGCCAGACCGGTGACGGGCTGCGGAGAGACAGCGCGGGACTGCGCCGCTGCCCCGGACGGGGCGTAAGCCACGCCGTATTGATTGGCATCCTGAAAATAATAGGACGGCTGCTGCGGGGTGCGCAGGTATGCGCCTTCCTGGGACGATGCGCCCGGAGCCGGGTGCTTTGAAACGTCGCTCATCTCTGTTGCCTCTTATTGTTTGATTTCTTCGGATTCGTCCGCGCCGTGCGCAACATCAGGCTTGGCCGATGGCTCCGTCTTTTGCGTCCGAGCGTCCGCAGGCTTGCCCTTGGCGGTGGATTTGGTTGCCTTTCCCGCTACGGGTTTGGCGCTGGCGGCAGTTCCGTCCGGGTCGTCCCCGGTCCCGGAGTCCTTCCCGGATGCGGCGGAAGGCTCTGCTGCCGGTTCCGCCTCCTGCAAGGGAGACGGGGCAGGCACGGCAGGCGCTGGCCTGAATGCGGCATCGAGCAGGTATTTGCTTCCCGTGGCCACGGCCACAATCCCGACCAGGGAAAGAATACCGCCCAGACCAAGGGCGCCGACCACAGCCACGGCGGCCCCGGTGGCCGCCCCGGTGGTGCCGGCCTCACGGGCCACCATCATGGCCGCCGCGCGCCTGTCCATCTGCCCGGAACGAACCTTGGGGATGCTCTCTGCGGCAGCCACCGCCCCACCGACAACCGCACCAAAAACAGCGGACCCGAGGACGGCCACGCCGCCAGCCGGAGTCCTGAAGCTGGAATGATCGCTCATGATTGTTCTCCTTGCGCGCCGGTCGCGCCGTTATTCCTGTTTATCCCCGCCTTGGCCGCCGAAGACCGAGCCGAAGACCCCGGCCACAGCGCCTTTCACCGCGTCGTTGTTCAGCAGGAATACGGCTGCCGCGCCCACCAGCGCCCCCTTCCAGAAATCATTGCCCGCGCCGGAAAGAAATCCGAGCAGTTTGGCAGGTTCGGCCTCACCGTTCATGACATCGTTGACCATGCCGTAGACTTCGCCGAACCGATTCTGGTCGAATTTCGGTTCCGCCCCGTCTGGCGTGCCGGGCATTCCGGCCTGGGGGCTCTGTCCCATGGATTGGCTCGTGGGCTGCCCCATGGACTGGTCCACAAAGCCTCCGGCATACGGATATGCCATGCCCTGTCCCGGCATGATCATGCCCGGCACAACCCCGCCCTGGACCTGAACAAACCCCAGCCCCGGCTGGAACTGATAAAACCCGCCCGGAGCCGGGCCGAGCTGCTGTCCGGTCTGCCCATACGCTCCGTACTGGACAGATGTTCCGCCCCCTTCCTGGCCCATGCCGGCCACGACTCCGGTTGCGCCCTGCGCCTCATTCATCGGTTTCCACTCGCTCATGCTTTGTCTCCTTGCCCCTGGTAGGGCAACAACGTGCCTTCAAATTCCCGCGCCAATTCTGCGAATCGCGCACCGTCCCTTGTTGTCAGAAGCTCTTCAAGACTGCCCGGATCAACAGTTCCGGCGTCGTATTCCACCACCACCGACCGGCCCATGGGGTTGATCCGGGCGCTCAGGATGGCCGGTGGCAGCTCGCCGCCGCCCAGGCGCTCCAAAGCCTGCTTCGCTCCCACATCGCAAAGCAACTTCAAACCGAACTTGACCCTGATCCGTCCGGGCACATGGTGGGCCACGCTCAGATGGTGGCGAACATCCATCAATGCACTGAAATCCATTCTAATCCTCCGATATGACCCGAGAGTCTCCCGGCAGTGCCGGGTATTCGTAACGCAACAGCCGCGACGAGTTTGCCATGACGCCAAGCGAGTGCGCGATGTGCAGCAGCCCGGCCATGACCGGCGACAGGACACCGCCAGCGCCAAGCGCCACACCCAGCAGGTTCGACCCGGTGGCTATCCAGAAATTCTGATGGACCACACGCATGGTGGCCTGGCTGAGGGAGTGGACATAGACAAGACCGCCCAAATCGTCGCGGACCAGGGCGATGTCCGCGGCTTCCACAGCCACCTCGGAGCCGCCTGCGCCCATGGCCACGCCCACGTCCGCACGGACCAGGGCCAGGGCGTCGTTGATGCCATCGCCCACCATGAGCACCGACGCGCCCGAAGCGCGCAGGGTTTCAACCAGGACCGCTTTGTCCTCCGGCATGACTGAAGCGTGACACTCCTCGATACCGATGCGCCCGGCCAAGGAAATGGCCGTGTTCGGCTCGTCGCCGGTGACAAGCACCGTACGCCGTATGCCGTTCGCGCGCAGGCGGGCCACCACCTCGCCGCACTCCGGACGGATCATGTTCTCAAACGCCAGCACGCCCACCACCCGGTGGCTGCGGGCCACATAAAGCACGGTATAACCGCGCCGGTGCAGGGAGGAGACCCTGCTGGACACCGAGCCTACCGAGACCGCATACCGGTCCATGAGTTTACGGTTGCCCACCAGCACCTCGCCGCCGGAAAATTCCGCACGCATGCCCATGCCCAGGAAGTATTCGCAGACGGTGTGCGGAATGGCCCGGATATCCCGGCGCACGGCCTCGGCCTTGATGGCCTGGGCCAGGGGATGATGGTTGTGCGCCTCCACAGACACGGCCAGTCGCAGCAACTCCTCCTCCGCGATATCGATGCCGAAAATTCTTGCCAGCACAGGCTCGGTGGTGGTCAACGTGCCGGTCTTGTCGAAACAGACAATATCCGTCTTGCCGACTTCTTCGAGAAACCGCCCGCCCTTGATCAAAATGTTGCGGCGCGCCGCCGCACTCATGGCCGCGCTGACAGCAGTGGACGCGGCAAGTACCGTGGCGCAGGGACAGGCCATGACCAGCATCACCGTAAAGGCTCGCCACAGGCTGCCCGTAAAGACCAGCGTGGCTCCGGTAGCCAGAAAGCCCACCTTCACCGTGGCTGCGGCCAGCCTGTCGGCCACGCCTTCGATGGGCGCGCGATTCTCCAGGGAATCCTCCACCTGGGCAAGAACGCGGGCCAGGTAGGTGCTGTCGCCCACCGCCCGCGCCCGCACGCGGATCACGCCCTGGCGGACAAAGGTTCCGGCAAGCACTTCACCGCCGCTCTCCCGATGGACAAAATCCGGACGCCCCGTGATAGGCGACTCATCCATCAACGCCTCTCCGTCCACGATGTCGCCGTCCACACAAACCTTCTCCCCGGTGTGCAGCACCACGATGTCGCCCGGACGCAGGTCGCGCACCTCGCGCTCCATCTCCACTCCGTCAACCAGCACAAACGTGTGGTGGCTTGTGACCTGAAGGATTTCGGAAATGGACTTCCTGGACCGCTCGGTGATCCAGGCCTTGAGCAGTTCCGCTCCAGAATTGATCCAGAGCACCTCGAAAGCGGTCAGAGCCTGCCCGGCGGCCACAGCGGCCACGCAGCTCGCGCCGAGGAAAGACTCCAGGGTGAACCGGCCCTCGCGCGCCTGCCTGACGCCTTTGGCCAGAAGAGGGAGTGACACCCCGATGGCCACCAGTCCCAAGGGGCTCAGAACGGTCTCGGCCACGGCCAGCCCGAGGAGCGTGGTCCGCACAAAAACAGTGCCCATGACCGCAGAAATGACCACGAACCGTCGCAGTGCAGGCCTGACCGGATCGCACCCCGCCCGCGTCGCAACGCAAGCGGAGCAATCGCACAAGGAGCTGGCACAGGCGGGAAGCCCTTTGACCCGCGCTCCCGCTCCGGAATCGAGCAGACCGCGCAGGCGCTCGATGATGAGCGGCTCGCTGGTTTTTGCGCGATCGTACCCCACCACGAGGCTCCCACCGAGCGCATTGGCCCGCACCCAGGTCACTCCGGACCAGGCTCCCGCCTCCGCTTCAAGTCGTGAGGCAAGGTCATCAGCGTGGCGCAAAACCGATACAAAAAAGCGCACCCTGCCGGGAATGGAATGGCGAACGCGGACGGAATTCTTCATGACCTCTCCCCTAGCAAGCTGCTGTTGAAACAGGCAAATAGCAAAAATGATTATCTTTCTCACGCATGATAAAGAAACACACTTCCTTCTCGCGCCTATTGGTCCAGCTTATTTCCCTGCCCGGTCTGGACGGTCGGATCAGACGGCTTGCCTCCCTTCCGGCTTGCGCTCCCGATCCCGCAGTTGGGTCCGCACCCGCAATCGCAGCCGCAACCAGACTTGCCGGACGGGAGCTTCCCGGACAGCCGCAGATAGAGATAAACACCTGCGGCAACCACAACTATGAGCACGATCACGGTGTCCATGCTGCACCTTCCTTCATGGTTGACATGTATCGGGACGTTTCCCGTTCCAACAAACGGAGCGGCATCTGCACATGCCCAAGGGACTCCTTCGTCTCGAAGGGGGGAATTGGAGAGCGGCGGACCGGACCATCCGGCCCGCCGCTCCCGCCTGAGGGGGCTACGTGGTTACTGGAAAAGGAATTGAACGCTCGACGCCTTTATTTCATGTCCACGGCCTTGACCCAAATCACAGCGTCCTGAGACAATTCCTTGCCGTCGTGCTGGGTCTCGGGGCCGACGCCCAGGGCCGCGAACCCCCACCAGCCAGCCTTGGGAATGCCGAAGGAGATGTAGCCGCTCTCGTCCGAGAAGATGGTCTGCGTGACAAAAGCGTCATGCGGATAGGCGACCGAAGAGGTCTCGGGCAGGGAATTGGTCTTGAGGTCGGGCATGTGGCTCAGGTACTCCACCTCGACCTCGGCGCCGGCCACGGGTTTGCCCTCGGAGAGCACCCGCGCCTTGAAGACGTTGCCGGTCCACAGGCCGTAAGGCTTGATCAGGGGCACGATCTCGCAGGGCAGACCCACGGGCTCGGCCCAATTGCCAGGCACGCCGCCCACATTCATGATCACCTTGGTGATCTGCTGCATGAAGATGCCTTCCTCTTTCTCAAAGTAGTAGCCCGGCTTCATGACCAGGACATAATCACCCATGGAGCGGACTTCCTTCCGGGGAATCACGCCGGCAAAGGCCGGGGCCTTGGAGTGGGGGTTGGTCCATTCGATT
Organism: Desulfovibrio sp.; assembly: GCA_050251775.1. GTDB lineage: Bacteria > Desulfobacterota > Desulfovibrionia > Desulfovibrionales > Desulfovibrionaceae > Paucidesulfovibrio. The sequence continues at coordinate 22,995 of JBFWMD010000027.1, read as the reverse complement.
TGTTTGAGGTAGCCCTTGAGATCAATCTTCTTGGGCGCGGAATCGCCACGCTGGAACACGGCATAGAATTCCTCAACGCCACCCATGTCCATCATGTGTCCGGCCTCGGCAGGATGAGTGAACACGATGCGGACATCCATGTCTTCGCCCTGCTCAAAAGCGATCTCCGGGGTGTAGACCATCATGAAATGGGCCGAGGCGGAGCTGACCACCGTCAGCACGCAGGCCAACGTCAGCAGCAGGATGAATTTTTTTTTCATGAACCTCTCCTTGTGGTGAAAATGAGTGTTATTCTCACTGAGCTTCCAAAAAAAAGAGGCGCTGGCGGCCGTGTCGCCGCCATGCGCCGCCATCAGCTATTCCACGATATCCGCACCGTTGACGACGACAATGTGCCCCTCGCCCGCGTCGAAGACGACGCTGTAGCCGCCTTCAGGCTTCTTGAAGGAATACTCGCCGTCCTGGTTCATCTTCCCGGCCATGAGGATGCCGCCATCCGGTCCTTTGACCGACATGGAGACTCCGGCGGCGGATGAGCCGTCCGAGAATCCGCCCTCGCAGGTCACGGTTCCGTCGCCGTTGTCAAAGCAGCTCATGAGCGGGCTGTGGGCATATGCCTGCCCGGAAATGACCAGCATGCAGGCCAGCAGACCAAAAATCACCATTTTTTTCATGTTTCGCTCCTCCTTATGAGCTCGTATCCTTGCACAGTTTCTTTCCGGCCACGAAAGCGGGCCGGGGTTCTTCCCTTGCCGGAATCAAGGCCATGACCAGCGTGGTGACCACGCACAAGGCGTAGAACGCCCACATGGCCTGCGTGCCGCTCAGTCCAAGCAGACTGCCGCCCGTGAAGACCAGGGTGGCCACAAACAGGCCAAGCAGCGACTGGTAACCGATGGAGAACAACATCCACTTGGTGGAGTTGGACTGGTGGCGCACCATGATCGAAGTGGGGATGCACGGCGGGTATAAAGCCATGAAAAGCATCAGGGCCAAGGCGTGCAGCGGGGTGAACCCGGCCTCCCCTGCCCGCATGCTCGCCTCCACGGACTGGTTGTCGCCGTCCAGGCCGTAGATGGCGCCCAGAGTGGCCGCGCTGTTTTCCTTGGCCGCAAAGGCCGAAAGCAACGCGATGTTGATGCGCCAGTTGAAACCGGCATACTGTGTGACCGGTTCTATGGCTCTGCCCAGCACACCGAGGAAACTGCCCTCGAAGCGCTCGGCGCGGATTTCGCGTCGCAACTGCTTGCGCGCCGAGACTACGCCTTTAAGCGCCTTGTTGAGCGCTTTTCCGTCCTCGCCCACACGCCTGACCACGGCATAATAGACCGGGTTGGCCTCCTCGAAGCGGGCATTAATGACATCGGAAGCGTCCTGGTCGGTCACGCCGACCTTGGCCTGCTTGAGCGCCTCGTCATAGAGAATGATGCCGGTGACATCCTCCCGTGTTATCAGTCCCTTATACTGCGTCTTGTCAACCCGGGCCATGAACTTGGCGACAACCTCGTTCTCTCTGGCCTCATATTGGACTGCGCGCTCGCCACTCAGGCCGGGGAAGTTGATGAGCACAAAGACGACCACGGCCACAGCAGCCACCACGGTGACGATCTTCTTCACAAAAAGCCAGGTGCGCTCCACAGAACGTCGCAGCACGCCGCCCAGAGTCGGTACGTGGTAGGGAGGCATCTCCATGATGAACGGCGCATGCTCCTTTTTGCGCAGCACCGTCATGGACAATCCCTTGGCCACGGGCAGGGCCATGAACATGGTTACCGTAGCGATGAAGAACATGGTCAGCCCGCCCGTATCCGGAAAATAAGCGTCGATGAGGATCAGGTAGAGCGGCACTTTGGCCAGGCAGTTCATCATGGGCACGATCAGAATGGTGGCCAGCCGGGCGCGCTCGTCCGGGATGGCCTTGGTGGCCATGACTCCTGGAATGGCGCAACCGCCCACATAGACACCGCCAAGAATCATGGGCAGCGTGGACTGGCCGTGCAGTCCGAAACGCCGGAACAGGCGGTCGAGAATGAACGCCATGCGTGGCATGTAGCCGCTGTCCTCAAGCACGGCGATAAAGGCGAAAAGCAGGATGAAGATCGGCAGATAGTTGAGGATGGCGGTCATGGACTTGACCACCCACTCTCCCAGGGAGCGGGCCAGCGGATCCTCGGCAAATCCCGCCGCAGGCAGAATGTCCGAGGCGAAGCTCTCGATGCCCCCCCACAGGGGCCAGACCTTGACTGCCAGCCAGCCGCCGAAGACGATGGACACTTGGTACAAGGCGAGCAGAATCAGGATCAGGATCACTGGTCCAAAATAACGATGGCAAATGAACCGGTCCGCCCTGTCCGACAGGGACGCCGACCGACCGGCCTCGACAGCGACCACCTCTCTGGCGATACGCCCCGCCGAGGCGTGCCGGGCATAGGCGATATGCCGGTCCGCCTCGTGCCCCTCGCTTTTCTGAAACGCCTCCCTGGCCGAGGCCGCCATGTCGATCACGGCCTGGGGGGCAGGATGAATGCGGCGCAGCAGGACTTCGGCCTCGCTGTCCGCCTCCAGCAGCTTCAACGCCAGCCAGCGAACCGGATACTGCGCACTCAGGGTCGGCTCCGCAGCCAGCGCGTCCACCAGAGTTTGAATGTGCGATTCGAGGGAGCCATAATCGACAGCAAAGGCTGTTCCCGTTTTTTGCGCACGGGCCTTCTCCATGGCCACGCGGATGCCCTCCCGCCCCTGTCCCTTCTTGGCCACCGCGGGAACCACCGGGATGGAGAGCAACGTTTCGAGACGGGCCACGTCCACACTCTGGCCGCGACGTTCGGCCACGTCCATCATGTTCAGGACCAGGACCGTGGACACTTCCATTTCAAGGAGCTGGATGGTCAGATAGAGATTGCGCTTGAGGTTCGAGGCATCGACCACATCAACGACCACGCCGGGATTGTCGTTGAGCAGAAAATCTCGTGTGACCCGCTCTTCAAGGGAATAGGAGGTCAGACTGTAGGTTCCCGGCAGGTCCACCAGTTCCACACGCAGGTTGCCCAGCGAGAAGAATCCCGTCTTCTTCTCCACCGTCACGCCGGGATAGTTGGCCACGTGCTGCCGCGCACCGGTGAGCAAGTTGAACACCGTTGACTTGCCGCAATTGGGCTGACCCGCAAGTGCGACCAGAAGGCTGCTCGAACTCATCTCCGCTCCACCTCGACATGCCGGGCCTCGTCGTGCCGGATACTGATATTGTAGCCGTCGAGATGCAGCACCACCGGATCAACCAGGGGCGCGTTGCGCACCACCTCGATGTTCGCGCCCGGGCAGAATCCCAGATCCATGAGCCGTTGCCCCAGCGCCCCTCCTGTCAGCAGATCAACCAGCACGCACTGTGCGCCGGGTTTCATTTCGTCAAGTGTCATATGCCCCTCCCCTGGCCCGGCATGCCCGGACCCGCTTTCAATAGCTGCCGCAGTCGCCGCCTGACGCTTCAGGCCACCAGCACCTTCTCAGCCACGCCGCGCTCAATGATAATGCGACCGTCTCCCACCGAAACGATTAAGGGACCCCTGCCGTTATTGAGCACGTCCACCTCGATGCCAGGAATTATTCCCATGGATTCGAGCCTGGCTCCCGCTTTGATCCCGGCATCCACGGCCACCACGAAAGCGGTCTCACCGCTCGCCACACTGGCCAGCGTCCTTCGCAGCGACATCGTTACCTCCCTGATCGCTTAAACACTGGTTGCAATTGATAATGAATTTCGGTATCAGTGATAGGCCTTGGAAAACTTGAGGTCAACAAAAAATTGCCGCTGACATTTGATCTCAATATTGCCTTTATCTTTAGGCGACGCATGGCGAACAGCTGACACGAAATGTCATCCGGAACACGAACAAGACACCAAAACCAGCGAAATACGACGTGAACGAGGCTCTCAAAAAATTCAGGAATTATCTGGCAACCAGCAATCTCAAGCTGACGCCACAAAGGCTGCTGATCTTCAAGGTCTTTCATAGCCAGAATGCGATGCAGACCTGCGAGGAACTGCTCATGAAGGTGATGGAGTTGGATCCTTGCATCAGCCGGTCCACCGTATACCGCACCATGAAACACCTTCACGACGCCGGCGTGGCCCGCTGTGTCCGTCTGAGTGACCGCACCACGAACTACGAACCCATGGGCGACCACCACAGCAGGATGATTTGCGAACGGTGCGGCAGGCAGATTCCGCTGGTGAATCCCTATCTCGACTGCCTGCATCGGGAAACCGCACGGCAGCAGGGATTCACCCTGTTTCACTTCGAGACGGTGCTCCATGGCCTGTGCCATGAATGCGCCAACGCGACCCTTAACCAGCCGGATTGCGCATTGTGCGCCTCCGGCAATGATTCGCAGGAGAAGTCATGACCACTCGATGCTTCCTCGCCAGCAATGAGGATCAACGCTCCTTTCTCAGGAGCGGAATCCGTTCCATGTTTGTCGCGGGATCGATCCGCAGGGAAACCGCTCCACCAGTGGATACCGAATCCGACCGCAAAGCCCTCCCTGTGCAAACTCCCCAGACCAACTGACCGGCGTTGCGCAAATAAAAGCCGGGCCACAAGGCCCGGCCTCGAATCCTTCCGCCGCTTATGCCCGGAGAGGACAACGCCCAGATCCACCTGGGTCAGGAACGGTCCGCGCGGGCGCACTCCGGGCACAGTCCAAAAAGATACATGCGATGCCGGGTCAGGATGAAGCCGTATTTCTCGGCCAAGGCCTCCTGTCTGCTTTCAATGGCCGGATCCACAATCTCGATCTTCCTGCCGCACACGATGCATACCAGATGGTCGTGGTGGTCATGCCCGTAACGGTGCTCGTAAAGGGTCGCGCCGTCGCCCAGGTCGATGGTTTCAGCCAAGCCCGAGTCCACCAGCAGTTTGAGTGTCCGGTAGACCGTGGCCTGGCCGATGTCGGGCATACGTCTTCCCACTCTTTCGTAGAGCTGCTCCGCTGAGAAATGATCCTCGCTCTCCAGGAAAGTCTCCACTATGGTCTTCCGCTGGGGTGTCATGCTCAGGGACTTGCTCATCAAAAATTCCAGGAATACCTGCTGGGCCGACTTCATCTCCCCTCCTTGCCCCTCATGGTGTTCGTATCCGCGCGAAGTATTGATCCAACGTGATTTCCGTATCGGCGCGCCGCTCAACATTCCTGGAGAGACGCCCCCACCACCCGACGGCAGGGAATGTCTTTCCCTCTCGCAAAAGCCGGTCAGTCCACGTACTCGACGAGGTTGAACCGGAGGTTGCACACATCTTCCATAAATTCCTCACCGCACTCCATGGCAGTCTCGTTCTCCTCGTGGTAGCGCCAGTTGACCACGATGTTGCGGCCCTTGGCGGCTTCGGAATCGAGCATGTCGAAGAGATCCATAAACGTTTTGGATGACGAGCTGTTGAAATAAAGAATCTCCATGTTCAACTCCACCCGGTCGTCCCTGACCCGGTCGAGAAACCGCTCAAGCCAGTCGAACACCGGGCCGTAAAAGCCCGAGCAATTCTCGGGGTAGGATTCGCCCTTGATCTCCAGGATGCGGGTTTCCGGGTCAAAATCGATACGCGGGGACGACTTGGTTGCCTGTACGCTGAAACGTGTCATGGCAGGCCTCCTACTGGGCAACTACTTTCATTGAAAAAAAGGCGGTCTCGCAATCCAGGGGCACGAAGTCGTAATCCATGGGCCGGGACGATTTACGTGCCATTTCGATGAAGCCAAGCCCCGCGCCTTTGGATCCCTCTCCGGGTCGGCTGCGGCGACGCTCACGATAATAGGCCTTGAGATCGTTGCGTCCCATGGTCCTGAGGATTTCCAACTGGCAGGTCAGCCTTTCCACGTCCTCAGCGCGAACCTTATTGCCGCAGGCCACAAAAAAACTGCCGTCACTTTCCCGACCCACCGCCACCTGACCGTAGGCCATCTCACCCAGGCTCGCCGTTACGAGATGATGCCGTTCCGATGAATAGCGGACGATATTCTGCATCTGCTCGACCAGAATGGAGAAGACCCGTTGCACGCTGTCCAGGCCCGCTTCCTCGGCACGCATCTTCTCGCGCATCAGTTCGGCCAGTCCCTCGACCATGGACTGGGAAACCGGGCCGTTGAAGTAAAGAATCGTGCCTTTTTTCCGCATCTCTTCATAATACTGATATAAATTTGACACCTTGAGCTCCTCCATGCCTAGACCTCGAAGCCGAGCACGGTCACATCGTCGCGGCGGCTTTCGCCGCCCTGATATGCGCAGAGGCATGCCATGAGCGCCTCTCCCTGCCCGGTGACGGGAGTGGTCCACTGTTCCTCGATAAACCTGATCAACCGGCTCCGGCCAAAGGGCAACCGCAGGGGACCGCCCACCTGATCGACGATGCCGTCGGTGACCATGTAAAATCTGACTCCCGGGGTCAGCGCCACCTCGACATCGTTGAAAACGAAATCTCTTGGAGACCGGACGTAGCCTAGTCCGCAACGGTCTCCACGGATGCAGCGGGCCTTGCCCTCCTCGACCACATACAAGGGGGAATTGGCTCCGGAAAAAACCAGCCGACCGGAAGCGGGCGAGACGTGGCAAAGAGCGCAGTCCATTCCGTCATCCGACCGGGTTCCTTTCTCATTCTGGCCAAGGGCGTCCTTGATCAGCCGGTTGGTTCGCGCAAGCATGCCGGACGGCGAGGTGTCGCCCTCCTGGAGGGCCTTTTCAAGCAACGACTGCACGATCAGGGTCATGAAAGCGCCGGGAACGCCATGGCCGGTGCAGTCGATCACGCCGATGAAAAATCCGTTGCCCCACGGCTTGAACCAGTAAGAATCGCCACCCACCACGTCGCGCTGATGCCAGAGCAGGAAGTAGGCAGGCACAACCCCGGCCAGCTCGCGCTCATCGGGCAAAAACGCGGCCTGGATGTGCGAGGCGTAGTCGATGCTCTCAAGAATCTGATTGCGTGCCTCGGCCAGGGATTGCAAAGCCGACGAGAGTTTGCGCTGGCGGCTGGCAATGGCGTAGCCCATCCAGTGCATGTTCCGCTTCAGAGACACGAAATCGTGACCATCATCATCGTCCGGTGGTGGCTCGGTCATCTCGTATTCACCGCGCTTGAGGAGCTGGCACTGGGCATTGAGCTCGCGAATGCTGCGCAGGGCAATGACATGGCTGAGCCACTTGGCCAGGGGGACGACCAGGATGATCCCTACCACCAGGAAACCGACCATAAAATTGGTCACTGTCTCGCGGGCGCCCGAATGGTAGATCACGAGGGTGGACAAAGGGAAAATCACCATGGCCGCCAACAGGAGCGCGGTCATCTTCCGTTCCACGCTCAGCGCCGATACGGCATGCAGAAGACCGGTCAGAACACGCATGGCTCACCCCTCCTTTCTGTCGTCGCAGGCAACGCCCCGGAACGAACGGGGGCAGACGGATCGGCGGTACGTTTCCACCCGGTCACGGCCGTTTTTCTTGGCCGCGTACAGGGCGATGTCCGCATACTTGAGCAACGAATCAAGGCTGTCTTCGGACTCTTCAAGGGATGCCAACCCCATGGAAACGGTGAGGGAGACCGGCCCGCGCGGGGACCCGACCGCCGCCCGGCGGACAGCCCTGGCAATGCGCGCGGCAACGGCACAGGCTTCCTCCGCCGAGGTGTCGGGCAGCATGACCGCGAACTCCTCACCACCTATTCTGGCGGCTATGTCCACTTCTCGCACGGTCTCACCGATGACCCGGGCCAGTTCTTTGAGTGCCAGATCACCCACATCGTGGCCGTGGGTGTCATTGATGGCCTTGAAGTGATCCACATCGAGCATGACAAGCGACAACTCGCCCTGAACCCGGCGCACGCGGTTCAGTTCGCGCCCGGCAAGCTCCATGAAGTATCCCCGGTTCCACATCCCGGTCATGCTGTCCGTTCTGGCAAGACGACACATTTCCTCGATCATCCGCTTGCGTTCAGTGACATCCACCAGGACGCCCACCACTCCCGTGGGGACACCCCGGGCCGCGTCGCCTCCCACCACGCTGGCGCTGATTTCGACCCACTTGCTCTCGTCACCCGGACCGCAGACGCGCACCTCGTGGCGGCAGGCCTCGCCTGCTGCGAGCAGCTTCTTGTATTGAAGATAATCCGCATGGTCGCAAAAGATGCGGCACAGATTGCCCACGGTCCGGATAAAGGATTCGGGGCAACGGCATCCGAACAGGAACGCCATGGCCGGATTCACCTCCACAAGCCTTCCCTCCTCGTCGCACCGGTAGATGCCCTCGGTCACGTTCTCGAAGATGCTGCGAAATTTGTGCTCGCTCAGGGCGAGGTCGCGATTCAGGTCATTGAGGGTCTGCTGCATCCGATCCCCCATGGTGACCAGCCGGCGGCTCTGGCGGACAAGCTTTTCATACTCGCGGACCAGCAAGGAAAAGACCGGGGACAAATCCCCGTCTCCAGCGGCTTTACGGGCAGCCTCCCTGGCCACCGCAAGCACCTTCTCCTCCCTGATGAAAATCTCTTTGTTCATGCTCGCTCCCAGCAGCGTCACCGCGCGGAGATTCTGATATTGAAATTCATTTTCATTGTCAACGCAATAATCCGGCTTCAAGGGAGTGGGCTGCGACCATGAACGCTCCAATCCGAGACTCAGCGGTGTTATCCCCAGGCAAAAAAAAAGCGCATGACCGCACAGTCTCTCCGCCGGGCGCTCGGAACGGGTTGAATTACCGCGGGCGGCGGAACCGGAAGTATGCCCCAAAGACAAAGACGATCAAATCTGTTGAATACCATCCCGAAATAATGGCCAAGTGAGGGGCAGCCCAAAAATCATCTCCGTTTACCAGAATAGGAATTCTTAAAAACGACCTCTATGCTTGCACTGTAAGGGCTCAATTCCCGTCCCGTGCATCCTCTTTCTCGGGATAGGATTGCAAAAGGCTCTGGGGAACCGCTTTGTTCCAGCCTTCACCCCCCCTACAGACTCCGAAAGCCGCGATTGCCGATTCCCCCGGCCTGACGTACAAGACGGAAAACCTCAGCGGAGGGGTTCCATGTTGCAACTTCCACTGCCTTGTCGCGCCTCGCTCCCTTCTTTCGCCCTTGTGCTGCTGGTGGCGCTTTTGTGCGCCGCCTGCGCCATGCCCGTTGTCAGAGCCGTGCGCACCCTGAACAGCCAGGCCGAACGCATCCAGGCGGAACTCTTCAACAACGGAGCCGTGGACTTGGACATCCGCTTTGCCAGCGGCAAGACCACAATCCTCAAGGAATCCATCCCGCTGCTCAACGACGCCGCCTCGGCCCTGGAAGACGTGGACAAGGAAAAGTACATTTTGCAAATCATCGGACACACGGACACCACCGGCCCTGCGAAATTCAACGAAACCCTCTCCTTTGGCCGGGCCAGGGCCGTACTCGCCTATCTGCGCGACAACAAGGGCATGCCCTGGTGGTTCATGACCCCGGTGGGTAAAGGCGAATCCGAACCCAAGATCAGCCCGGAAAAATCCACTGCGGATCGCGCGACCAACCGCCGCGTGGAATTCCGACTGGTGCGCAAGGAAGACTGACGCTCTCCAGAGCCCGGCCACTGGGTCTCATTGCCCGTCCTTGGTGCTGCTGCCTGTTGCCGCATTTCATTTACACATCCTGATTACCACCCCGCCCCCAATAAAAGAGGGCCGCGCAAGCGCGGCCCCTGAACTCGTTGTCCTGAGCGCGGCAGGCGCCGGGACCTAACGAGAGGACACCCAAAGCTGCGGCGGATCGGGCAGGACCCGCCGGGGAGAACAACTACCAGCCCTTGGTGTTCATGATTTCCTTGATCTTCTCCTCGGTCATCTTCTCCACGAGCACGATCTTGCGGGCCTGGGCCTTCTTGATCTTCTCGGTGAGGGCGTTGATGTCCGCAGGCTTTTCCATGAAATCCATGGCCCCGAGCTTCATGGCCTCCACGCCCTTTTCCAGCGTGGCGTGACCCGTGAGCAGAATCACCTGCATTTCCGGGTGCTTTTCCCGAATGAACTTGAGCAGTTCAATGCCGTTCATGTCCGGCATCTGTAAGTCGAGCACGATGGCGTCGTAGGAATCCTCGTCCACGGCCTTGAGCGCGGCAGCGGGATTGTCTGCGGTGGACACTTCCATTCCGCGCACGGTCATGCGTTCGGACAGGTTTTTCAGGAATTCGGTTTCGTCGTCTACGAGCAGGACTTTCTCAGACATGGCAAATCTCCTTGGTGAAGAAATGGTGGTTTTATATTTGGCCGCCGTCACCGGGCAGCGTCCTGGGCAGACGCACCACCACGGTTCCGGTCGTATCCCCCGGCCGCACGCTCGCGGCGAGCCTCCGGGTCAGGCATTCCAGGCTCTCCGGCAGCGCACCCGCCAGGGTGGCCCCCGAGAGCGTCACTTGCGCCCCGTCCGCCGGTGTCGCGGAAACCGGCCCGGCACTGAGCGTGAACACGGCTCCGCTTTCGGCGCTTTCCAGCGCCAGGGCGATGACGCCATGCAGCAGACGGCCCAGGGAATACGGGTCCGTGCGGACCTGGGCCGGACGGTTCTCGTCCAGTTCGAGCTGCACGCTTTTGGCTGCGGCGTTGCGACGGGAAAGCTTGACGATCAGTTCCAGGCAGACGCCCAGATCCATGTCGCGCATATCCTCGTCCACGCTGTGGGCAAAGGCGTTCATGTTCTTGACGATCTCATCCCCGCGCCGGATCTGGCTCAGGATGCTCCGGGCCACACTTTGGAGCCGCTCCGGATCCAGCGGGCGTCCCTTGGCCGCCAGCAGGCAAAGATCGTCCAACAGCCCGGCCCCTTCGTTGATCACGGCGAAAACGTTCTTGATTTCATGGGAAACCGACGCGCTGACGCGGCCGAAAAACTTCAGTTCCTCGCGATCCATGGTTCCGGTTTGGATGTTCGGGGACACGGTGCGCTCCTTTGCCGCGCCGGGCGGCACTATGCAACGGCCTCGCGAATCTTGGACACGAGATCCTCGATGCGGACCGGCTTGATCAGATAGGATTCCGCCTCGGCGGAGCCCAGCTTGAAATCCTCTTCCGAGCCATGGCCCGAGAGGAAAATAAACTTCATGGCGGGATCGATTGCGGACAAACGGCGGCGCAGCTCCAGTCCGCCGATGCGGGGCATCTTCATGTCCAGCACGGCCAGATCGTATCGTTTGTCGGTGGCCATGGACAACGCCTGTTCTCCTGTTTCCGCCCAATCCGCCTCCATGCCGCGCATGGCCAAGCGTTCGGACATGGCCGAGACCAATTCCGCCTCGTCGTCCACCAGCAAGATTCTCATTGGTTCATGCCCCCTCGATCTTCGCGTGCAGCGGCAGGGTGATGGTGAAGGTCGTGCCTTTGCCCACCTCGCTCTCAACGGCCATCTCGCCCCCCAGTTCCTGGACCAAACCGTAGGTGATGGACAGGCCGAGTCCTGTGCCGCCGTGCTTCTTCTTCGTAGAGAAGAATGGTTCGAAAATGCGTTTGCGATCCGCCTCCGGAATGCCGCAGCCGTTGTCCGCGACGGCGAAGACCAGGGAATCCTTGCCTTTGCGGTGCGCGGTGATGGCCAGCCGGCCGCCGTCGCTCATGGCCTGGAACGCGTTGTTTACCAGGTTGAGGAAAATTTGTTGCAGCTTTCCGCGATCCGAATCGAACTCGGGCAGGTCGTCGGCGATGGCCAGTTCGATGTTGATGCTGCGGTATTCGGCCTCCTTCTGCAGGAAGCTAAGGACCTCCTCGGTCAGCTCGCGGAAACGGATCTGCTCGATATGCACGTCGATGTGCCGCGCGAACCCGAGCAGCCGCTTGGTGATGGCCCCGCAGCGCTCCACGGACTTGATGATCGAATCAATGGTGGCGATGAGCCGCTCGTCGTGCTGATATTCCTTCTTGTAGACGAAGAGGTCGCGCACCAGTCCGGCCTTTTCATTAATGATCGCCAGCGGGTTGTTGATCTCGTGGGCCACTCCGGCGGCCAACCGCCCAATGGAGGCCATGCGGTTGGTGTGTTCCATGTGGTGCAGAGTCCTGGCCCGGGTCTGGTCCGCGATGTAGATCTTGCCGACCATGTACGTGGCCACGCCCACGATGACCAGCAGGATCAGCAGGATGCTGACCACGAGCATCCAGAGCAGTTCCATGCGGATGGTCTGCCAGGGCTTCATCAGCTCGGCCGTGGGCTTGACCAGCAGGAGGATGAACGGCGTGTCCGTGATGTAGGCGTAGCCCACGATGAGTTCCCGGCCCGACTGGTCCTGGGTGATCATCACGTGGGAGGTGTCCGAATACTCGGGGATGCTCAGGGATGTGCGCGAAAGCACCGGCCCATTCCAACGCGAGGGGGTCTGGAGCACGCCTTCCGCGTCCACGAGAAAGGCGTCGCCTCCGCCGGAGAGGTCCAGCCCGCTGAGAATGCTGTTGAACTGCTCGGTATCCAGGGTGGCGCGAAGCACGTACTGCTCGCCACTTTCCCGAACCGAACACTTGATGGCCACGATCAGGTGGGGCACATCCCGGTAGCCCAGATAGACCCCACTGATAAACGACCCTTTTTCCAGCGTCCTGCGGAACCAAAGCTGGTCGCCGTAGTTCCGGCCCTGGAGCTGGTAGGGTCCCACGTAAGCGACCTGATGTCCGCTGCCGTCGATGAGCCCCAGATCCACAAAGCCGCTGAAGCTGCCCTTGAGGGCTTCAAGCACTTTGGCCAGCCGCCGCTGATCCTTGAGGCTCCCCGCGTCCTCCTGGAGCACGATGTAGTCCAGGGCGCTCTTGCGTTCGTCCAGAAAGTAGCTCACGGCGCGGCGGGTATTGGACGTGGTCCTGGCCGCGCGCAGCAGGTTCTCGGACTCCAGGGAGGAGCGGGTCACGTTGTAGTCGATGAGGGTCATGACGATCAGCGGCACGAGCGCCACCACGGCGAGCATGCCGATAGCCAGCCGCCAGATGCGGTGGTAGTTGAACAGGCTCTTATAGGGGCCGGCGTCGGGATCGGTGTCCCAGAACTCCGGAATGAGCCGGCGCAAGGATGTCAGGACCTTCACGGACAGCACCTCAACCGTTGGAACGGCGGATTTTTTCGTTGGCGGCCTTGAGCGTCTCGCTGAGCACGTCGATGTCCACGGGCTTATGCAGGTAGGCGAACGCGCCGAGGTCCATGCAGACCTTGCGGTCCTCCTCGGAGCCGTGGCCCGTGAGGATGATCACCTCGATCTGCGGACGCGTCTCCTTGACCCGGCGCAGCACCTCGATACCGTCGATGCCGGGCATCTTCAGGTCGAGGATCATGACTTCGGGTTCGTCCTCCTTCACGAGATCCAGGGCGGCCTCGCCGTCGTAGACCACGGCGGAGCCCATGTCGCGGAGCATAAGCCGCTCGGACAAAGTTTGCACGAATTCGCGCTCGTCGTCCACGAGCAGCACTTTCGAAGGCACTTCGAAATCCACCTTGCGGTAGATATCGGTCTGGTGAAAGCCCTTGCCCACCCGCGTCCGCACGTCGCGCACGCCGGCCATGGCGCTGACGATCTCCTTGAGTTCGCGCTCCAGGCGTTCGAGCAGAAGCACGTTCTTGTTGATGGTCAGGGTGATCTTGCCGTGGTCCGCGGCGACCTCGACGTTGTGGCCCTCGTTGGCGAGCACGGTCTCGACCTGGGCCGCAAGCAGGAAGTCCTCCACCAGATCGCGCGAGGCGTGGGTGACGTTGACGGCGGCATTGCCCGCCTGCTCCACGATCAAATCGGCACTCTCCTGAACGCCGGTTTTGGGCACGGGCACGACCACGTCGTAGATCGACGGATCCCAGGGATCCGAAACGCCCTTGAGGCTCTTGACCCAGGCGGCGCGGTCCTCGTCATCCTTGCGGATCAGCTTGTGGGCGTGCTTTTCGGCAAAGCCCTCCTCCTTCTCGGCCAGGGCCAGGCGGTCCTTGATCTCGGCGATCAGGCAGACGCGCAGCAGGTGGCTGAGGCGGGCGGGGGGCAGTTGGGAAGCATAGCCCGAAAAGAGCAGCTTGTCGGCATTCAGCAGCTTTTTGGCCATGGCCAGCCGCAGCCAGGCCACGGAACGTTCCTTCTCATGGCTGAACTTGTTGAAGACCGAGGTCCCGGCCTGAAAGGCCCGGGCGATCTTCTCCTCGGCCATGCCCGAAAGCCCGGCCGCGTCCGCCACGATCTCCTGATCCGTGACGAGCCGGTAGCCGGTGGCGTCCAGGACCCGTTTGACCACCACGCCCGCTTCGCAGAACAGGCCGTTGAATACGGTGATAACGGACATTATTCTTCTCCCTTGTGCATCCCGCTAGGCGAGACGGCAGAAAGTGGTCAGGGGGCAGGCATCCTCCCGCCCGTCCTTGTGTGCATGCTCATGGGTGGCGCAGAGCGCGGTCTCCATGTTGGCGTAGACGTTCTCCTCGCCGATCTTCTCCAGCATGTGGGTGCGCCGGAGCACGTCCATGACGGCCTCGTTCACGCCGGAAAGGCAGATATCCAGTCCATTGCTGCGCACGCGGTCCACGATCAGCGAAAGCGCCTCCTCGCCAGAGGCGTCCATGTCGTTGATGCCGTTGGCCACGATGATGATCTGCTTCAGTTTGGGCATGCTCATCATCCGGTCGGTGATCTGGTCTTCCAGGAAGCTCGCGTTGGCGAAGAACAGCGGGCCGTCGAAACGGACCACGGCGATGTGCTCGCACTCCCGGAGGCCATGCACGCTGGCCGCGCGCAGGGACTTGTCCGCCGAGCGAGAGAGCGAGACCACGCGCGGGCGCATGCTCTTATAAAGGAAGACGCCCAGGGAGAGCACCACGCCGACCATGATGCCCTTGTCCAGGTGCGGGGCAAAGACCAGCGTACAGACAAAGGTCAGGATGGATATGGCACCGTCGTACCACTGGGCTTTCCAGGCGTGGATGAAGCCGGAGGCGTTGATCAGGCCGATGACGGCCATCATGATGACCGCGGCCAGGACCGCCTGGGGCAGATGGTAGAGCAGCGGAGTGAAGAAGAGCAGCGCGATGACCACGGTGAGCGAGGTGAACACGCTGGACATGCCCGTGAGCGCGCCGGCCTGAAGGTTGACCGCGGAGCGGGAGAACGACCCCGAGGCCGGGTAGCTCTTTCCGCAGGCGCCGATCATGTTGGCCAATCCCTGGCCGATGAGTTCCTGGTTCGGATCCAGGCGCTGACCGGTTTTGGCGGCCATGGCCTTGGCGATGGAAATGGCTTCCATGAAACCCAGCAGCGAGATGATCGCGGCAAAGGGCAAGAGGCGCAGCATGACCTTAACGTCAATCTTGGGCGCGGAAAGGGCGGGAACGCCCGAAGGCACGGTTCCGACCACAGCGCCGCCGCCCATCATCTTCAGCTTGTCCGCATCCATGGCTTTGTTGCCGACCTTGATGCGCCAGGTACGCCCGTCCGTGTCCAATCCAGCCGGGATCTGATCGCGGAGGCGGAATTCCAGCCCGCCTCCGGCGGTCTCCACACCGGAAAAAAGCATCTCGCGCAGCTTGGCGCGGTGTTCGGCGGCCTGTTCCTTGAGCCGGTCGATGCGCACGCCGAGCACGTCAAGGTCGTGTTTCTCGTCCAGAAGCGCGACCTGATCCCCGGATTCCTTGGCCGCTTCCAGCTTTTTGACCAGGACCGTCCGCTCGGCGGCCAGTTCGTCCATTTCCGCAATGGCGGCGTTGAACGAAATCACGGCATCATGGGCGGCGGGAACCTTGATTGAGTCGAGGGACACGCCAGCGTCGTGGTTGAAGCCCAGGCCCCAGGACAGGGAAGTGGTGATGACCACGGCCACCAGCACGTTGGGAATGCGCGGGTTGATGCGCTTCAACCCGGCCATGATTCCGAAGGCCAGCGCGCCCATGGCCAGCGTGGGCCAGTGCGTGTACTGAAAAGCGCTCTCCACCACCCGGATGATCGTCTCGTAATGATGCGGGGCGCTGTCCACATAGACACCGAACATCTTGGAAAGCTGGGACGAGGCGATGATGATGGCCGCAGCGTTGGTGAAGCCGTTGACCACCGGGTGCGAGAGGAAGTTGACGACCAGCCCGAGGCGCAGCACCCCCAGGGAAAACTGGAACGCGCCGACCATCAGAGCCAGCAAAATGGCGTAGGCGATGTACCCCTCACTGCCCGCCGTGGCCAGCGGCTCCAGGGAGGCCGCCGTCATCAGCGAGACCACCGCCACCGGGCCCGTGGCCAGCTGGCGGCTGGAACCGAACAGCGCCGCGATCAGCGGCGGGAGGAACGAGGCATAGAGGCCATAGTAGGCGGGCATGCCCGCCAACTGCGCGTACGCCATGGATTGCGGGATGAGCACAAGGGCCACGGTCAGACCCGAGATGGCGTCGGCCCGCAACTTGGAGACGCCATATCCCTTGAACCAGCCGATAAAAGGAAAAATTTTCGTCAACATCCAGCCTCTACCTCACGTTAGCCTGCAACATTCTGCGGCACGACCGAAGCAACTCGTTGAACAGCGCACCCGCATCATACAGATTGTAGTTCTTGAACCGAACCAGGCCATCAACCATCGTGTAAATAATCAGCGCGGACTTCCGGGGATGCACTTCCATGGAGATGGAGCCGTCCTTGCGGCCCTCGGCCACCCCCCTCTCGAAAAAATCCACCAGACAATTGTAGATCGCTTCCAGATGCTCCCTGAATTCCAGGTTGGTCTCCGCGAATTTGTAGAGATCGTGGCGATGCAGGAGCAAAAAATGATCTTCCATCAACCCCGCAAGATACAAGAAGAACGAAACGGTCTCCTCGACCATGGCCATTCCGGATTCAAACGGACGGTCCCGAAAAAAGTCCTCGAACTGCTTGACGATGGTCTCGCGCGTGCGTTCCAGGATGGTCAGCAGGAGCCCCTCCTTGCTTTTGAAGTGGTAGAAGATGGTTCCTTCCGCCGCTCCTGTCAGCCGGGAAAACTCTTGCACGGACGTTCCCGCGAACCCCCTGTTCGCGAAGAGCACCGTGGCAATCTTGAGAATGGCCTCTTTCTTTTGCATCCGCTTCCTGTTTCATCTTGAACTGACTGATCACTCAGTTTTTCTTTTTTTTAGTCACAAGATCATAAAATGTCAAAAAAATACCCAAAACTGAGTGTTTACTCAGTTTTGGGCGGAGTATCTTGATATCTCTTGTGATCCTGTTCACAACTTCGGCGAATGCATTCGCTCAGTGAATTTTTTTCCCGGAAATGAAAAACCGTCCCCAGTGCACCGGGTCCAGTGTCCAGCCACGTCCGCATCGAACGGGCCGCTGCACGGCAAAAAAAAAGGCGACCCGCAAAGGTCGCCGCGTGCCTCCCCGATCCGGAGTCTCAGATCGGCTTGTCCATCAGCGTTCCGGCCTGCGCCGCAGCCAGATCACCGTTGAAATCCTTGATGTGCGAGGACAGACGCAACAACTCGTCCTCGGGAATCTTGCGGATGACCTTGTCTGTGGAAGGATCCCGCACTTCCACCTGCACGCTGCCGCTTTCCTGATTCAGCTTGAAGCGCAGCGAAACGCCGTGCATCTCCAGCTTGCTCTGGGCCTCGTCCAGCATACGCTGGACGCCTTCCGAGTCGAGTTCCTCCGTGCCCTTTCCCGATGCGTCCGTCTTCGCGGCATCCTCGCTCCGGGCGCTCTCCAGTCTGGTCCCCTGACGATCGACCTGCTCGGAGCCGCGCGACGCGCTTAAATGCACGGAACTCGCAGACACTTCGATTTGTTCTTGCAGGTCCATAGCCGTTCCTCCGGTTGACGGAAAGGAAGAGTTTTCCCTTTACGCTTCTCTGATCGACCGCCATCGGAAAAACTTTAGACCGAGTCCTTCATTTATTAAGAAAACTAAACCGGCGCGGACGAATAATCCGCGCCGGTCGGGGAGCTCCCAAAAAACGCCGGCCAATCAGCAGGATGTGTCTTTGTCCAACAGCGCTTCCTGATATTCCTCGCTATAGATCTGAAGCATGACCATCACGAAGGAAAGGATCAGCGGGCCGTAGAGAATGCCCTTGAACCCGAAGACCGAAACCGCGCCGAGGATCGCCAGGAAGATGTAGAAGGGCGAGACCTTTTGGGCGCCCCGCAGCAGCCAGGGCCGCAGGAAGGTATCAATGTTCACAACCACGCCCACACTCCAGACGAACAAAAACACGGCCCAGCCCCATTCCTCGCTGATGGCCAGGTAGATCACGGCGGGCCACCAGATCAGACTGGACCCCACCACAGGGATCAGGGCGGCGAAGGCCATCATGGTTCCCCAGAAGAGCCCGGGAAACCCGACCACGGCGAATCCAATGCCACCAGCGAGCCCCTGCAAAGCGGCAACAAAAAGGCTGCCAAGCAGCACACTGCGCGAAACGCGTTGGAGGCTGTCAATGATGATATCCTCCTGGTAGGGCTTGAGCGGACAGAGGTACTTGAGCCGCTGCACCATGCCGGGACCGTCCAGCAGAAAGAAAAAGACCATGAATACCAGGAGCATGAACTTCATCAGCAGGCCCGCAGCATTGCGCAGCAGTTCCTTACTCAGATCCAGGAGGTATTGGGCGAACTGCTCGGAATAGGCCAGAAATTTTGTCTGGATATCGAGTTGCTCAACCTTGAGGAACGGCAGGTTGACCTTGACCCAGTCCGTGTATCCGGCCATGGCCCCGTCCCCGGTCCAGCGGCTGAAGTCCGTGCTCACGGTCCAGTGGTGGATGGCCCGCAGGGAATTGGCGCCCTGCACGGCCAGGCCGGAGATGAGAAAAAACATGGGTACGATGATCAGGAAACTGACAATCAACGTGGTCAGCGCAGCGGCAATGCTTCTGTGGCCGCCGATTTTGCGCCGCATCCAGTTGAAGGGCGGATAGGCGATGATCGTGGTCACCGCGGCAAAAATGATCGTGTTCAGAAAGGGTGCAATGATCTGGTAGGTCAGATACAGTGCGAACAACAGCAACACCACGAGAAAATACGAATAAATCCGGCCGCCGAAAAGAGGTTTCGGATCTTGCTGTTCCACTGCGTCACTCCCGCGCCGCGCGCGTCATTCTTTGTCTTTCCTGTTTTCGGGCTTCTGTTTGCCGTCCATCCTGTCATGAAACGAAAGGCTCGCCAGACAGCCGCAGAGCATGCCCAGCGCAACGGCCTTGGGCAGAGGGATGATCCCGGTCCAGCCCACCACGGCTCCCAGGGAGCCGCCCAAAAAAATACCCTTGACCATCACTTCCATGGTCTTCCAGCTTTTGTCAGCCATGCGTCCGTCCTTTGAGGATGAAGCCGCGTGGGCGGCATGGATTTCCTTGTGGCACAAAACCACCCGCCCCACAAGCCGGATGCCCCTTCCCTTTCGGGCAGAAAGCGAATAGTTTCTGCCCTCCGGCGCACCGCGTCCCAACCTCCAGCCGCAAGACAAATCCATGCTCCAACGCCTGCTCCAGCACCTTCTCGCCGTTTTCAAGAACGGAACCGCCGCCAGCCTGACCCTCTTCAAGGTCATGGCCCCCATTGTGCTCGGCGTGCGACTGCTCCAGGAATTCGAGTTGATCGCGCTGCTGGCCAAGCCCCTGGGCCCGGCCATGAGCCTCGTGGGCCTGCCCGCGGAAATGGGCCTGGTCTGGGCCACGGCCCTGCTAAACAACATCTATTCCGCCATGATCGTGTTTCTCTCGCTGCTCAAGGACACACCGGTGACCACGGCCCAGGCCACGGTGCTCGGCGTGATGGTGCTCATTGCCCACGGCCTGCCCGTGGAGCTGTCCATCGCCCGCAAGTCCGGACCGCGCCTTCTCTTCCAGGCTTTCAGCCGCGTGGGCAGCGCGCTGCTCCTCGGCTGGCTGCTGAGCACGGTCTACACCCACTTCGGCCTGCTCCAGGAACCCGCCACCGTGCTGCTCCAGCCCGAGGCCGGAACCGGTCCCGCTCCCTGGGGCCGCTGGTTCGTGGACCAGCTCGTGAACTTCGCGTCCATCTACGCCATCATCCTCAGCCTGCTCGGACTGATGCGCCTGCTGGAAGGCATCGGCGTCATCAGCATGGTGAACCGGCTGCTGCGCCCCCTGCTCCGGCTCATCGGCATCGGCCCCAAGGCCTCGACCATCACGGTCATCGGCCTGACCCTGGGCATTTCCTACGGCGGCGGACTGATCATCCACGGAGCGCGCTCCGGCGACATCGACCGCCGCGACATTTTCTATTCCCTGACGCTTATGGGCATCACCCACAGTCTGGTGGAGGACACCCTGCTGCTGGTCATGCTCGGCGGGCATCTGTCCGGACTGCTCTGGGCGCGGCTCGCCTTTTCCCTCGTTTTCGTGGCCCTGCTCGTGCAACTGGCGCGGCGTCTTCCCGGACGGTTCTGCGACCGCTTCCTCTGGGGGCCGCCCCAAACAAAAGGAGTGCAGCAATGAACAACATCGAGATCATCAACACCAATGCGGCCCCGGCGGCTGTGGGTCCCTATTCCCAGGCCACGTGCCTTGGCCAGCTCCTGTTCGTCAGCGGGCAGCTCGGCATGGAACCTGGCAGCGGCAACTTCGCCGGTGGCCCGGAAGACTTCGCGGCCCAGTCACGCCAAGCGCTGAACAATCTGGCCGCCATTCTCAAGGCCGGCGGCTCGGGCCTGGACCGCGTCCTGGCCGTGGATGTTTTTCTGACGGACATGGGCCGCTTCGCCGAATTCAATGCCATCTATGAGGAGTTCTTCTCCAGCCACAAACCCGCGCGCGCCGCCGTGGAGGTGGCCGGCCTGCCCAAGGGCGGACTGGTCGAAGTCAAGTGCGTCGCCACGAAGTCGTAACTTGACAGGCTTTGCCCTGGAGGCGTAGATAATCCACATGCTAACCCGAATCCGCAGAACCTTCTTTTTTGGCTTTTACTTTTTTAGGCACGCCTGCGGCCTCGGGGTGACGTTGTAACGTTTTCAACATAGTTCGCCTCAAGGGCCGCGGGTGTTTCCGCGGCCCTTTTTCATTCCAGGGGCGCGGAACACCGGCGGGCCGGGCGGAAAGGAGAATTCGCCATGCTGCTGGGAAAAGCCGTTCGAATGGAACGCATCATGAATCGGGACAATCGCAGAATCATCGTGGTCCCTCTGGACCACGGCGTCACCGTGGGCCCCATCTACGGGCTCGTGGATCTGCGCTCCACCGTCAACCAGGTCGCCGAAGGCGGCGCCAACGCCGTGCTGATGCACAAGGGGCTGCCCCGCTGCTCCCACCGGGGCAAGGGTCGGGACATCGGCCTGATCATCCACCTTTCCGGCTCCACAACCATGTCCCCCATTCCCAACGCCAAATCCATGGTCGGAACCGTGGAGGACGCCATCAAGCTCGGTGCGGACGCGGTCAGCATCCACGTAAACCTGGGTGACGAAACCGAAAAGAACATGCTCGCAGACCTGGGCGCGCTCTGCTCCCGCGCGGGCGACTGGGGCATGCCCGTGCTGGCCATGATGTATGCGCGCGGCCCCAAGATCAAAAACGAATACGATCCAGGCATCGTGGCCCATTGCGCCCGAGTGGGCATGGAACTGGGCGCGGACATCGTCAAGGTCAACTACACGGGCAGCCCGGAAACCTTCCGCACCGTCACAGAAGCCTGCTGCGTTCCCGTGGTCATCGCGGGCGGGCCGAAGATGGACAACGACCGCGATCTCTTGCAAATGGTCTACGACTCGGTCCAGGCCGGAGGAGCCGGGCTCTCCGTGGGCAGAAACATCTTCCAGCACGCCGAAACCACCAAGCTGGTCCGTTCCCTAAGCAAAATCGTCCACCACGACTGGAGCGTGGACCAGGCCATGGAGCTGCTGTACGAGGCCTGATGCCCCAAAATTCAGCGTCTTGTCGGCGTCTGCGCCTCTGTTGAGGATGTCGGACGCCGACAAGCGCCGTGCCCCTCGCCCGGCAAACCCATGATGCGCCGTTGTTTCGGAATCGAAGCGCGGTACGGGCGGCCCGGATGTGAGCGATCTTTTTCCATTGCATCTTATGGTATTAGCGTGATAATTAAAGCCAGCTCAAGGCTTTCGGCGTTTTTTTCAACATCCCCCATTGCAATCCCCACAGTAATTCTCTAAATAACAGAGAATATTCGGACGTTTTTCGCCCGACCTCGGGCCAAATTTCCGGAATCGCCGAGATCAAGAAGGGAGGACTCACGGTATGGCCGCAGATAAAACCATGCGAATCCTGGTGGTTGACGACTTTTCCACCATGCGCAAAATCATCAAGAACATCCTGCGCCAGCTCGGATTCGAAAATGTTGTCGAAGCGGACGACGGAACAACCGCCTGGGAAACGCTGAACAAGGACAACATCGATTTCATCGTTTCCGACTGGAACATGCCCAAAATGACAGGCATCGAACTGCTCCGCAAGGTCCGCGGCAGCGAGGAATACGCCGACGTGCCCTTCCTCATGGTCACGGCCGAGGCGCAGCAGGAAAATATCATCGAAGCCGTTCAGGCCAAGGTTTCCAACTACATCGTCAAACCGTTCACGCCGGAAACCCTGGGCGACAAGATCAACAAGATCTTTAACTAGCCTTCCCTTGGGGAGCGGATTGCACCGCTCCCCTTTCTCCTGCACTTCTCTTCACTCTTTCCCTTACTTGTGCACTTTGTTGCACTTTTTTGCTGTATTGTTGTGCAATGCCTTTTCCCATCCGACTAAATTTACACATATTTTCATAATGGCACGATCCCTGCTGGTTGGACCAGTGCAGACAATGCCACTGCACAACGGAGTCAGGAACCAATGATCAGGTCGCACCCCCTTCTCTTCACAACCGCCCTGCTGGCCGCGCTTTGCGCGGCGGCCTCGGCCCAGGCCCAGGAAGGGGACGCTCCCCAGGCCTGGTCCGCGCTGTTCGGTGTCCACAGTGCCACCTGCAAGGGGGGGGACCTGCCCGACGACCAGCGCAGGCAGTTCATGGAACTGCTGTTGCAGCACCAGCGCCGCCTGAGCGACCTCGGTCGCCAGC
>JBFWMD010000026.1:0-40507 GCA_050251775.1 Desulfovibrio sp. | reverse complement strand
GCCGAAGCCGCGGAAGCCCACTAACCCCACTGCTCACCTCGCGATTCCCCACGGCCGCCTTCTTCGGAAGGCGGCCATTTTGTTTGCGCGGAAGCCTTCCGGGGGGAACCCTTTCTTGCAGAAAGGGTTCCCCCCGGACCCCCCTCCCAAAGACCGTTCATGGGCTGACCCCCTCACGGCGTTCAGCAACTTCGTATCTTACTTCTCCCCCTCTCCCCTCACCTCCCCATCCAGGGAATCGGCGTAGCCAGTTCCCTGGAGCGCACCGCCGACCCGCCCGCGCCGCAATGCGAATGCGCAGCATTGCATCGCGGCGCAGAATGGGAGTCCAGAGGGGCATTGCCCCTTTGGCCGCCGGAGGCATTCTTCCCGCCTTTCCCTTCGACACCACCTGTGGCATTCTCGGTTCATGCTCGACCCTCTCGAACCTTTTGGCCTGCGCACTGCCCGCCGCCGGCCTGACCTGCGTATTCCGGGCAGTCCGGAGCGCTGCGTGGCCCGTTCGGTCCTGGAGGACACCTCGGGCCGTGTCTGGCTGCTGGAACAGCTCGCGGCCCGGCAGGTTCCACGCCGCGAGGCCATCGCCGCGACCCTGGGAGCACTCCAGACTGATTTTCCGGACGCGTGCAAGGCCGTGCTCCCTGTATTTCGCAAATCGTGCGAGAAAGGCTTCTGCGCGACCCTGGCGGGGCTGCGCTGGCAGGTTTCGCCATTCGTATTCTCCGACGAACTGCCCCGGCCCGGATATCTGAACCAAGAAGAGCGGGGAGCGTCCCTGGCGATGTTCATGAGCGCGTTGCAAGGCGCGGCAAGGGGGCTGCCGGAAGCCCTCGTGGCCGCATTGGGACCGCGCCTGGACCTGTCCGGGTATGCGCGGGAGCTCCTGGATACGCTGGAACAGCGCGAACCCGGCGTGCATGCAATTCTGGCCCGGCTCTGGCCCAGGCTGGACACGGACCTGCAAGCGGGCGCGGATCTGCCGCTTGCGCTGCAGCACGGCGACCTGCACCCGCTGAACGTGCTCTGGCGCGGACAGGCCGCAGTGGCGATCATTGACTGGGAATTCCTCGGCGTGAAGCCGGAATGGTATGATCTGGCGAATCTGCTGGGCTGCCTGGGCTTCGAGCACCCGGACGGACTGACCGGAGCGCTGGCTTTGCGGTTGACCCGCGCGTTGGCCCGGGGCGGATATCTTTGCCCGGAATCGTGGGCACTGCTGCCGCGCTGCACCGCGCTGTTGCGGCTGGCCTGGCTTTCGGAATGGCTGCGCAAGGGCGAACGCGACCTCGTGGACATGGAGCTGGAATACATGGGCCTGCTGCTGCGCCGAGAGGAGGAACTGCGCCGGGTCTGGCACATGGCATAGCTCCCTGCGACCACTCCTCAACGGCGGCAGATGCAGCCGATGGCCGCAAGCACCAGCCCGCACCCGGCAAGTTGCGCCCAGGTGATGGACTCACCGAGCAGCAGAAAGGACAAGCTCACGGCGGTCAGGGGCATCAGCCCGGTGAAGACCCCGGCCACGCCGCCGGAAACCCGGACCACCCCTCGGAACCAGAGCAGATAGGCGGCCACGGAAAGGGCCGCGCTGGACCAGCCCACGGCCAGCCAGCCGCGCGTGGAGACCGAGGCGAAGTCGAAGCGCAGCGCCTCGCTCGCGGCCAGGGGCAGGAAAAGCAGCACGCCATAAATGTTCATGACCGTGCTGAAGGCCAGGGGCGAGACCGGCTCGCGCACGGCCTTGCGCAAAAGCAGGAAGAGCGTTTCCCCGGCCACGGCTCCGAGCACGAGCAGATCGCCCAGGAGCATGCGGCCCGAAAGCGCGCCCGCAAAGCCGTGCAGGGCCGCGTCTCCCACGGTCAGGGCCAGAACTCCGGCCACGGCCAGGAACACGCCAAGGCCGGCCCGGCCCCGAAGGCGCTCGCCAAAGAGCAGCCAGGCGGCCACGGCCATGCTTGCGGGCGTCACGCTGGTGAGAATGCCCGCGTGGGCCGCGCTGGTCAGCTTCAGACCGCAAAGCAGGCAGGCGTTGAAGATCACGACCCCGCCCAGGGCCTGCAATCCGGCCACGGCCCAGGTACGCGGGCGCAGGCGCGGCAGGCCGCCCTCGCGCCGCCAGAGCAGCGCGAGCAGCAGCGGCAGGGCCAGGACAAAGCGGAGTTCCTGGGAAAGGGCCACAGGCATCTCGGCCACGAGGACTTTGCCCACCACCGCGGAGCTGCCCACGATGAGCATGGCTCCGGCCAGACTCAGATAGGCTCCCAGCAAATTCTTTTGATTCGAAGGCATGCGTTCCCCTGTTCCGGTGGTTCCGGTTGCAGGCGCATGCTGCGGGAAAATGCTTCAGCGGTCTTGAACGATCTTGCGCCAGCGACCCGGCGGCAGGCCCACAATGCGCTTGAAATGGCGGGTCAGGTGGCTCTGGTCCGCAAACCCCACGCAGGCCGCGATGTCCGCCAGGGATTGCGGCCCGGCCAGCAGTTCGCGCGCCCGGCGCACCCGGACCTGGGTCAGGTAGGCATGGGGCGGCAGGCCCACGCTGCGGCAAAAGACCCGGGCCAGATGGAACGGACTCAGTTCCGCTGCCCTGGCCAACTCGTCCAGGCCGAGGTCCTCGGCATGGCGCTCTTCCAGCAGGGCGCGGACACGACGCACGGCCTCGGGCTCCTGGCAGGAACCGGGCCGGACCGTTCGACTTTCCGCATGGTGGGCAATCCAGCGGGTCAGCAGCGCGTACAACCGGGTCTGGGCCTCCAGCGTGGAAAACGTGCCCGTGTCCAGCCCGGCATGCAGGGCGCGGATGGACGCGGCCAACAGCGGATCGTCGAGCACGCCCGCGTTGAAGTGCGGCAGGCGCGCACAGCCACGCCCGGAAAGCTCCTCGGCGGCGCGGCCCAACCAGTGCGGATCAAGGTAGAACATCCGGTAGGTCCAGCCCGCGCCCCCGGCCGCGTGGCCGTCGTGCGGCTCGCCCGGAACCACCAGATTCACGCTTCCGGCAGGGGCCACGAGATCGCGGCCCAGGTAGCGGAAGGCCATGCCGCCCTGCTCGATGACGCCCACGGCATAGCGGCGGTGGAAATGCCGCGCGAAATTCTGGCGCACGAACCGGGCGCGGAGCAGTTCCACGCCGGGCAGTTCCGCCGGGAGCCAGGACCGGGCGGATTCCTCCGGGCGAGCATGCGGCTCCGGGGCAGGTGCGGCGCGTTTTTCTCGGATCGGGCTGTGCATGCATCCACGCTATGCACCCCGACGGCGTTTGACAAGCGGACAGTGCCAAAGCCGCGACAAGTGCCGGATGCTTTACCTCTCCATCCATCAGGTTTAATGATCCATTGAATTGATTTTTGCCGCAACCAACAGGAGCCGGAAGATGACGAACCAATACAAGGAAATGTGGGAACGCCTGGACCTCGACCTGGAAGCCCACGACGCGCTGCTCGGCGTGCTCGGCAAGTTCTACGGAGACATCTATCTTTCCCAGCAGGGCCGCCTGCGCGGCGCGGAATACCTCGACTTCGTGCTTTCCGAGGTCCACGGCCTGCGCATCCAGGAAATCCAGGAGGCCAAGACCCAGGGCCGCAAGGTCATCGGCACGTTCTGCGTTTTCGTCCCTGAAGAGATCACCCTGGCGGCGGACGCGGTCCAGGTGGGCCTCTGCGCCGGAGCCGAGGCGGGCAAGGAGCTGGCCGAGACCATGGTTCCGCGCAACACCTGCTCGCTGATCAAGTCCTTCATCGGCTTCAAGCTGGCCCGGCTCTGTCCCTACACCGAATCCTGCGACCTGATCGTGGGTGAGACCACTTGCGACGGCAAGAAAAAGGCCTACGAACCGTTCGGTGAGCTGGTGAACATGCACATCATGGAAGTGCCCCAGCAGAAAAACGCGGCGGACCGCGCGCTCTGGAAGGCCGAGGTGCTGCGCTACATGGAGGCCGTGGAACAGCTCACCGGCGTGACCATCACGCCCGAGCGGCTGGCAAAGGGCATCAGAATCGTCAACGACAAGCGGCGCGCGCTTCAGCGGCTGACCGCTCTGCGCGCGGCCTCGCCCGCGCCTATTTCGGGCCGCGACGCCCTGCTCGTGAACCAGATCAGCTTTTATGACGACCCGGTGCGCTTCACGGACAAAATGAACGAGCTCTGCGACGAGTTGGAGACGCGCGTGGCCCTGGGCAAAGGAGTGGCCGATCCCAAGACTCCGCGCCTGCTGCTCTCGGGCTGTCCCATGGCCGTGCCCAACTGGAAGCTCCCATACATCGTGGAGGGCTCGGGAGCGGTCATCGTGGGCGAGGAATCCTGCATCGGCACGCGCAACACGCGCGATCTGGTGGACGAATCCGGCCAGAGTCTGGATGAGATGCTCGACGCCATCGCGGACCGCTACATGAAGATCGACTGCGCCTGCTTCACGCCCAATGCGGAACGCCAGCGGAACGTCATGGATCTGGCCAAGACGCTCAAGGCGGATGGCGTGATCCAGTACAATCTGCTCTTCTGCCAGCCCTACGCCAACGAGAGCATCCGCCTGGACAAGGTGCTCACAGGCGCGGGCATCCCCAGCCTGAGCATTGAGACGGATTACAGCATGGAGGATGTGCAGCAGCTCAAGACGCGGGTGGAGGCCTTTGTGGAGACCTTGGGTTGAGCCGCATCGCCGGGCTGGACATCGGCTCCCGGAGCATCGAGCTGGCCGTGGTGCAAGGGGGGCGGGTCTTGCATGCGGCCCGCCTGCCCACGACCTTTTCGCCAGTGGCCCAGTGCCGGAAACTCTTGGAAGGAGTGGTGATCCAGGGACTGGTGGCCACAGGCTATGGCCGCGACTTGGCGTTGAAGCTCGACCTGGGACTGCCCGTGCGCAAGGTCACGGAAATCAAGGCCCACGCCGCCGGAGCCGCGCACTTCTTTCCCTCGGCGCGCACCGTGCTGGACATCGGCGGCCAGGACACCAAGGCCATCGCCCTGCTGGAAAACGGACGCGTGGGCAAATTCGAAATGAATGACCGTTGCGCTGCGGGCACGGGAAAATTCCTCGAATACACGGCCTCGGTCTTCCAGATGCCCGTGGAGGAATTCGGCGCATTCGCCCTGCGCGGCAAGAATCCGCCGACCATCAACAGCATGTGTACAGTCTTTGCAGAGACCGAGGCCACCTCGCTCATGGCCGAGGGAGCCGAACCCGAGGACATCGCCCTGGGCCTGCACCGGGCCATTGTACGGCGAACCCTGAACATGCTCACCCGCGTGGGCCTGCAAGCGCCCCTGGTCTTTGTGGGCGGCGTGGCCAACAATCCCTGCGTGCGCATGCTCCTGGCCGGGGAACTGGGGCTTGCGCCGGGCGAAGGATTGCTCCTGCCGGACGAGCCGGACATGACCGGGGCCGTGGGCGCGGCACTGCTCGGGCTGGAATAAAGGCCGGAGTTCAGAGGTTGAGGATGTGCGCGCCGGGCTGAACCATGCCCTTGCGCTCCATTTGACGGTAGATGCGCAGCGCGTCCTTGACCTCGCGGCTCAGGCATTTGTCCAACCGCTCCCAAAAGCAGATATTCTCTCGTGTTTCCAGAACGCAGCCGTTCTCCAGGTTCAGGGTCAGCACGAAGCTGGCCTTGCCTGTCTGCTCGTCAAATCCGTGGACATCCAGTGCCTTGTTCTCGGTGGCATAGAGGCTCGCCGAGACCAGCAATTCATCCTCCCTTGCCAGTTCGCTCATAAACAGCGGCAGACTGTCCGAGTCCACGCCATGTTCGGCCAGAGTTTCGCTCAAGCCCCGGAATTCACAGCTTACGGGCCATTTGGCTGACGGAGCGGCCAGGGCAGGCGAAACCAAAAAAAACAGACAAAACACGAGAAGAAGTGGCTGCGGCAGTGCGCGCCGCCCTTTTCTGAAACGACACAAAGCGAACAAGTTGTCATGATTCATCTGTTCAAACGTTCCTTTGCGCAAGGGCTTGCGATACGCCTGCGTAGCACAAGGAGCGTTTTGGGAGAAGAGCCCAGACGGAAATTTTCAAGTCTCCTGGGAAAAGCCATTCCACATCCCGCCTTGCTGACCGATTTGAGCGACGAAATGCACGATTGCGCGTCGATTCCTACATATATTCCAGAATCCTGTTGCCAAGATGCATATACTGCCATATTGAGACGAAAACGATGCCCAGAGGTCAGACAATGCTACGCTTCATGGCAGCGCTGGTGGCAGTGGCCGGATTGATTTTCGGCTGGGATGCATTCGCGAGCCAACCAATGGTGCTCGTTATCCACAGCTACCATCCCGATCTGCCCTGGACCGGACAGTGCGATCAAGGGATAGAAAACGCCCTCGGCAAAGTCGCACAACTGGACCACGTGTATCTCGACACGAAAAGAATCCCGGAATCCGAATTTGCTGCCCAGGCCGAGGCGGCCATGGACACCTTCCGCCGTCTGGACCCCGACCTCGTGATGATCGGAGACGACAACGCCCTGCGGCTGCTCGGACCGCGTATCGCTGAAAGCGGAAAACCTGTTGTCTTTTTCGGCATCAATAACAATCCACGGAAATACTTCGAAAAAAACATCCCGGCAAACGTCACGGGCGTGCTGGAGCGCGTGCCGCTTTTCCCCTGGCTTCGCCATTTGATCAGAATCATTCCCGCCCCGAAAACAGCGTTCGTGCTCATGGACGACAGCCCAACGTCCAGAGCTCTCGTGGAAGTCAATTTCATGGACCGAAAACAGGTTGTCATCGACGGTGTCCGTGTGGACTACGCATTGGCCAAAAACTGGACCGAATGGAAACAACGCATCCTGACCTCGGACAGCCACGACTTCATCACCATGCCTGTTTACCACAACCTGAAAGACGCCTCCGGGGTGCATGTTCCCGTGGAGAGCGTGATCCGCTGGACCTCCGAACACAGCACTGTGCCGATCTTCGCTTACCAGGACTATGCCGTGGGCGACGACGGCACAGTGGGCGCCTACGTCATCTTCGGAGAGCAGCACGCCAGCTTGGCCGCACTTATGGCACGAGACATCCTGGAGGGAAAAATGCCCAGCCTCCCAACGACCTCCATGGATCAACAGGGCCAATTCTTCTTCAACAAGAAGCAACTGGCCCGCTTCGGCCTGACGTTGCCCGAAGACATCCGCTCTCGGGCCAAATTCCGCTGACCCCAATAACAAGAGCGGCCAAAGGACCGGAAGCGACAAAGATCGTCGGACCACTCTGCTGAAACGCCCTGCGCCGTGTCCGGTCGCGCCCGCAAGCGGGCAACCAGCCAAAGCCGCACGCACGCCGCACCTTCGTCAACGGGATGAACGTAAGCATTCAGACTGAAGCGCGGCTCAGGGAGAGCCGCCTTCCCGTCCGCTCAGGGATGCCGGGCGATGTAGGCGTACATCATCCAGAAGTGGCAGAAGCTGCCGAGCAGCACGAAGACGTGGAAGATCTCGTGGAAGCCGAACACGCGGGGCCAGGGATCGGGCCGCTTCAGCGCGTAGACAACGCCGCCCAGGGTGTAGCTCAGGCCGCCGGCCACAAGCCAGACCACGGCGCCGGGCGAGAGCGCCTGGACCAGGGGCCAGATGCCCACCACGGCCACCCAGCCCATGACGATGTAGAAGCCTGTGGAGAGCCAGCGCGGTGCGCCCATCCAGAAGAGCTTGACCACGCCGCCCACCAGCGCCATGCCCCAGACCGCGCCCAAAATGGACCAGCCCCAGGCCCCGCGCAGGGGCACGAGGCAGATGGGCGTGTAGGTCCCGGCGATCATCACGAAGATCATCACGTGGTCCAGCTTGCGCAGCCGGGGCGTGCGCCGTTCGCTGTAGGGAATCCAGTGATAGAGCGTGCTCGCGGTGTAGAGCAGGATCATGCCCGCTCCGAACACGGCAAAGGAGGCCACGTGCCAGGCCGTTCCCTGGGTCGCGCCGCGCACGAGCAGCAACACCAGGGCGGCCACACCGCCCAAAGCGCCGAGCAGATGCGTGAACCCGGCCAGGGGGTCCCGCAGGCCCAGGAAAGGTCGGCGGTCAACGGTCGCATTCACGGTCGCATTCATGGTCGCCCTCCGTCTTGCGGCTTGGGGACAGGCCCGCGCGTGGCCGCGCACCTCAGTGCGCGTCGGTCACGTCCCGGTCTTCGGTCTCCACGTGGCCTGTCTGTGTGGCGTCGTGCCCCGGTCCCTCGCTCGCCACGTCCGCCCCCGCCTGCGGCTCCAGTGTTCCGCCGTCGGTCTCCTCGGGCAGTTCGTCCGGATCGGCCAGCGCGTCGCCGTCCAGACCGGGCGCGGCGTCCGGTTCGATGTAGCGGGCAAAGATCAAAAAACCGGTGTGCGCGACCATGCGGTCTTCGGGCCGCAGGCGGTCGGGCACGGGCTTGTAGCGCCGCACCAGAATCTCCAGGACCTCGAGGTCCTGGAAGGGTCCCTGCTCCAGCCCGCGCAAAAGATCGCTGACCTGGTTCACCGTGGGCAGCAGAAAGCCGCACATGGCGCCGGGGATGACCGCCGACGGAATGGCGTCGAGGTAATCCCAGGGCGTGCGCACGTCCAGGAACAGGGAATGCGCCCCGCTGTGGCGGAAGCCCTCGGTGATATCCTGGTTGACCTGCTCCACGCGGTGGGCCAGGCCCACGCGCTCCAGGTTCTTGCGGGCCAGCTTGTAAAATTCCTCGCGCCGCTCGTAGGTGATGACCTTGCCGGTGTCGCCCACGTACCAGGCCAGGGCCGTGGTCAGGCCGCCGGAGCCCGTGCCGGACTCGATGACCGTGGTTCCGGGACCGACGCCCAGCTTGAGCAGCAGGTAGCCGATCTCTTTCGGATACATGATCTGCGTTGAACGCTTCACGTTCTTGATCAAATCGTGCACAGTGGGCCGGAGCACGAGATAGGGTCTGCCCAGGTGGGTGCGGACGCGGTGTCCGTACCCGACTTCCGACACCTCGGACATCAGGATGCGCCCGTCGTGGGTATGCACCTCGGCCTGCGGATCAAGCTTATGCAGATACCGCTTGCCCTTGGGGCTGATGAGCAGTACCAAATCTCCCGAATTCAACATGGTATCCTCCTGGCGCTGTGTGCGCACCATCAGGTACGGCAGCGGCCCGCACCTCGTCAAGCCGGATACGGTCTGGAAACCCGCATGGCATTCACTTACATCTTCGGACCGGTCATGTCCGGCAGGCTCGGCCTCTCCCTGGGGCTGGACCTGCTGCGCGAAAAAATTTGCAGCATGGACTGCGCCTACTGCGAAGTCGGGGCCACCAGCACCCTGACCCTGGAGCGACGCGCCTGGGTTCCGGCCCAGGACATTCTGGACGAGCTGACCCAGTGGGCCGCGCAGGACCGTGACACGGAATACGTGACCCTGGGCGGCTCCGGCGAGCCCACCCTGAACACGGAGTTCGGCGCGGTCATCCGGGGCGTGCGCGAAATCCTGCCGGGCAAACCCGTGGCCGTGCTGACCAATTCCACGCTGATGCACCTGCCCGAGGTGCGCCGGGACCTCTGTCTCGCGGATGTGGTTCTCCCGTCCCTGGATACCCTCGTACCCCAGGAAATGCGCCGACTCAACCGCTGTGTTCCGGGTCTTGGCCCGCAGACCATCGCCCAGGGGCTGCTGGATTTCCGGCAGGAATTTTCCGGGGCCATTTTTCTGGAGGTGCTCCTGGCGCGCGGCTACAACGACTCCGAGGAAAATCTGCGACTGCTCTCGGAGTTCGTGCCCCGGCTGGACCCGGACCGGGTGGATGTGGTCACGCTCTCCAGGCCGGGCACGCTGGACTCCGCAAAGGCTGTGGACGCGGCCACCCTGGAACGCTGGCGCTCGGCCCTGGGCGCGTTTGATAGCCACGATCTGCGGGCCGAGGCGCGCGTCCGCGAACTGCCTCTGGAAGAGGCCGTGGAGGCAATCCGCTCCTCCCTTGCGCGCAGACCGCAAACCGTACTACAGTTGGCGGGCGGACTCGGACTTGATGCCGAACGGATCCGGCAGGGCCTCCAGATTTTGAAGGAACGCGACGAACTGAACGCACGCGAGGCCGAAGAAGGCCCGTTCTACTCCCTGCGGCGCACGGAGCGCTAGCCCGCCGGCCCGGAAAGGGCAGCCCGTCCTGGCCAGACGTTGCGACTCAGGACAAAGGCCGCGCCATGAATCCATGCCCGCTGCACGTCCGCTGCCGTTCGACCCGGTATTCTTGGGCCGGAACAGGTTGAACGGAAGTATTCGCCCGGAGGTATTCATTTGTGACGCTCCGGAGCGTATTGGTTTTCTTTGCCGCCTTTCAGGAGCGGCTCGCGGAGATGTTCCCTACCCTTCGCCGCCGGACGCCAGGCGTCCGCCGGAGCTTCTCCACGAGGGCGGAAACACGCGCATGACCCGACGGCATAGCCGTCCGCTTTTATCGAATTTCAATATTTTACAATTTTTCTAATCTTTTTCCAGTGAGGCTCGCATGGTAGCGAAACGACAGAAAATGTTCATCAGCACCCTCCCCGGCGAACAGGTCGAGGTGATTATCGCAGAGGAAGGCAAGGTCTCGGAGTACTATGTAGAAATGGTCCACATGGCCAAGACCAAGGGCAACATCTACAAAGGGTACATCCACAACATCGACGTGGGCCTCCAGGCCGCGTTCATCAACTACGGCGCGGAGCGCAACGGCTTTCTCCAGATCGACGAGGTCCATCCCGAATATTACCAGGGCGGCTACAAGCTTCAGAAGGGCCAGAAATATCCGCCCATCCAGAACGTGCTTCGCCCCGGCCAGGAACTGCTCGTCCAGGTGGTCAAGGAGCCCACGGGCAAGAAAGGCGCGTTCCTCTCCTCCTATCTCTCCCTGCCGGGCCGCTTCTTCGTCTACACCATCGGCCGCGGCCAGGTGGGCGTCTCCCGCAAGATCGAGGACGAAAAGGAACGCGAACGCCTCAAGCAGATCATCGAGCAGATCCAGCCGGACGAAGGCGTGGGCCTCATCGTGCGCACGGCGGGCGTGGGCCGCACCAAGCAGGACCTGACCCGCGACTACAAGTATCTCAGCAGGCTCTGGGCCGAAATCCGCAAGCGCGGACAGAGCGCCAAGACCCCGGCCCTGATCTATCAGGAACTGGAGCTGGCCACGCGGGCCGTGCGCGACTACCTCTCCTCGGAAATGAGCGAGGTCTGGGTGGACGACAAGGAAGTGGAGGACAGCATCCAGGAATTCATGCGCCTGGCCTTCCCGCGCACCTCCATGATCCTCAAGCTGCACACCGACGCGGACAAGACCCTCTGGGAGCGCTTCAACCTCCACCGCCAGATCGAAGAAATTTACTCCCGCGAGGTCACGCTGCCTTCGGGCGGCCAGCTCGTGTTCGACGGAACCGAGGCCCTCACCGCCGTGGACATCAACTCCGGCAAGATTTCCGGCGAGCGCAACTTCCAGAAGATGGTCCTGAAGACCAACATGGAGGCGGCCGAGGAGATCGCCAAGCAGCTCAAGCTGCGCGACATCGGCGGACAGGTGGTCATCGACTTCATTGAAATGAAAAGCCCCAAGGACTGCCGCGAAGTGGAAAAGACCATGCGCCAGGCCCTGAAGTCCGACCGGGCGCGCACCGTGGTCAGCCGCATTTCCGAATTCGGGCTCATGGAGCTGGTGCGCCAGCGCATGGGTTCCTCGGCCCTGGCCGTGACCACCGAACCCTGCCCCTGCTGCGGCGGCACGGGCGTGCGCCGGAACATGGAATGGCAGTCCCTCCAGGCCATCAAGGACGTGTTCCGCCAGATCCGTCGCCCCGGCCACCCCAACCCGCTGCCCATGCCCCTGGACGAGGAATTGGCCCTGTACATGCTCAACAACAAGCGGGAAAAGCTCATGGAGCTGGAGCGCCGCTTTGAGACGCGCATCGACATCATCATCGACCGCAAGTTCTCCGCGTAGAGCCATGGCTGTACAGAATTCGAAACCGCACCGCGATCAACGCGACTGGAAACGCTGCCCCAACTGCGGGTCGGTCCGGTTCTTCGTGGACGCACCGGAAACCGGGCTGGTCTTTTTCCGCAGCAACAGTGCGGGCACGCTCTTCAGCACGTCCGAACCCGCCGCACCGCTGGCCGACATGGCCGGGATGGTGGAGCGCTTCGCCACGCCGGACACCGGGAGCGTTTACTGCGTCCATTGCGGCTGGCACGGCGTCGCCGAAGAACTGGCCCCGCCGCGCGCGCCGGACGCAGGGGAGACCTGCGCATGAGCGGCCGCGTGCTGTTGCACGTCTGCTGCGGCCCCTGCGCCGTGGCCACGGTGGAGATGCTCCGGGACGAGGGCTTCGAGGTCACGGGGCTGTTCCTGAACCAGAACATCCATCCGCTGTCCGAATACCTGCGACGCCGGGACGCCGCCCTGGAGGTGGCCGAACGCATGGGCTTCCAGCTCATTGTCCGGGATGAGGAATACGACCCGATCCAGTATATGCGCGCCGTGGCCTTCCGCGAGGCCAACCGCTGTTTCCACTGCTACGAGATGCGCCTTTCCCGCGCCGTGCAGATCGCCCGGCGGGGCAACTTCGACGCCTTCAGCACCACCCTGCTCTACTCCAAGCACCAGAAGCACGAGGTCATCAAGGGGCTCTGCACGGATCTGGCCGCCGGGAGCCTGCCCTTTCTCTACCGCGACTTCCGCGCGAGCTGGCAGCGGGGCATCGAGGAATCCAAGCGCATGGGCATCTACCGCCAGCAGTACTGCGGTTGCCTCTACAGCGAGGTGGAACGCTACCAGAAGGAGCTGCGCCGTGGCCGGGAAAACACGCGATAGCCGTCCGTTCGCCGTGCTCGGCTGCTCGGGGAGTCCCCGCCGGGGCGGCAATTCCGACCTGCTGCTGCGCGCGGCGCTGCGCGGCGCCAAGGACGCGGGCGCGCCCGGATTCGCCGCGCATCTGCCGGAATACACCATCGGCCCCTGCATCGGCTGCGAACAGTGCCGCACGGCCAAAGCCTGCACCCGGCTCCTGGACGGCATGCAGCTGCTTTATCCCCGCGTGGAGGCGGCCCAAGGGTTGATCCTGGCCTGCCCGACCCACAACTATAACGTCACCGCCTGGATGAAAGCCTTCATCGACCGGCTCTATTGCTATTATGATTTCGATATGCAGGCCCGTCCCCGCGCCTGGTCCAGCCGGCTGGCCGGACAGGGGCGCGTGGCTGTGCTTATTGCCGTCTGCGAGCAACCGACCATCGAAGACATGGGCCTGACCCTGGAGGCCATGCGCCTGCCCTTGGCCGCGCTGGGTTATGAAATCCTCGGCGAGTTGCCTGTGCTGGGCGTCTTTGACAAGGGCGGCGTGCGCGAAAACACTGCGGCCCTGGCCCAGGCGCGCGAACTGGGTAGCAAGCTGGGCGCTCGCGCCGCAATAGAGTAACACCCCGGCATGTCTCGTATTTTTGGCGAAACTCCCTCCCCGAAAAAGACCGCCCCCCTGCCGCCGCGCCAGGACGGGAAAAAGTTGCTGCTCTACGTGCATGTGCCTTTCTGCCGCTCCAAATGCCGCTATTGCGCGTTCCACTCCCAGACCTTCAACCAGGTGACCTACGCCTGGTATCTGAAGACCCTGCACCGAGAAATCCGGCTCTGGGGCGAGCGGTTGGAACGGCCCCGCCTGGAAACCGTGTATTTCGGCGGCGGCACGCCGAGTCTTTTGCCCCTGGCGGACCTGGACGACATCCTCTCCCTGCTGCGCGACCATTTCACCTTTACGGAGCAGATGGAAATCACCCTGGAGGCCAACCCGGATTCGGCCCAGGACGTGAGCTGGTTCCGGGGACTGCTTTCCCTGGGCGTGAACCGCCTGTCCATGGGCCTGCAAAGCCTTTCGGACGATGATCTGGCCCGGCTGGGCCGGCCCCATTCCGCGCGCATGGGCGTGGAGGCCTTTGGCCTCGCGCGGCAGGCCGGCTTCGGGAACATCAGCCTGGACATGATCTGGGGGCTGCCGCTCCAGAAGCTCAAACACTGGCTGGACCAGCTCAAGACCGTGGCCCGGCTCGGGGCCGAGCATCTCTCCTGCTACGGCCTGAGCATTGAGGAAGGCACGGAGTTGCACCGCATGAGCTCGGAAATGGACCTGCAACTGGCCGCGGAACAGGAGCAGGCCAAGATGTTCGTCTATGGGGCCGAATTGCTCGAATCCCTGGGCTACCTTCAGTACGAAATCTCCAACTTCGCCAAAATGGGCTTTCAGTCCCGGCACAATTCCGGCTACTGGGAAGGGCGCGACTATCTCGGCCTGGGACCCTCGGCCGTGAGCACCCTGGGCCGCAGGCGCTTCACCAATCCCCGGTTCATGGATGAATACGATGCGGCCGTGCGCGGGGACTTTGCCGGACTGGACTACGAGGACCTGGACGACACCACCCGGCTCGTGGAAATGGTCATGCTCTCCCTGCGCACCACCCGAGGCCTGGACCTCAAGCGGCATCGCGAGCTGGCCGGGTACGACCTGATCAAGAACAACGAGCGCATGGTCCAGGCCCTGATCCAGAACGGGCTGGTGCGCATCAATCGGGGCCGGCTGCGCCTGACCAAGGAGGGCATGGCCGTTTCCAACGTGATCATCGAACGCCTGGCCCTGGCCGATCCGCCCGCCAAGCCCTGACATTTTTCGGAACTGCTTGCCGTTTTCCGCTCCCGGAGGTATCCTTTCCCATTATGTGTGCCGTTCTGATCACCGGAGGAGCCGGCTACATCGGCTCCCACGTCAACAAACTCCTCACGCAACGCGGGGTCGAGACCATGGTCTTCGACTCCCTGGTCACAGGGCATGCGGATTTCCTGCAATGGGGCGAATTCATCGCCGGCGACCTGCTGGATCCCCAGGCTCTGAACCGCGCCTTCAACCGCACGCACATCGACGCGGTGCTCCATTTCGCCTCGTTCATCGCCGTGGGCGAATCCGTGGAGGATCCCAACAAATATTACCTGAACAACGTGGCCGCGACCCTGAACCTGCTGGATGCCATGGTCCGGCACGGTGTCCGGGGGCTGGTCTTCTCCTCCTCGGCTTCTGTCTACGGCGAGCCGGAGCAGGAGCGCATCGACGAGAGCCACCCCATGCGGCCGCTCTCGCCCTATGCCCAGTCCAAGGCCATGATCGAACAGATGCTCGAAGACTATCACCGCGCCCACGGACTGGCCTCCTGCCGCCTGCGCTACTTCAATGCCGCCGGGGCCGACCCGGAGGGTGAAATCGGCGAACGGCACGTGCCCGAGACACACCTGATCCCCCTGGTGCTTCACGCGGCCCTGGGACTGCGCCCAAACATCTCCATCTACGGAACGGACTATGCCACGCCCGACGGGACCTGCGTGCGCGACTACATCCACGTCAGCGATCTGGCCGAGGCCCACGCCCTGGCCCTAAACTGGCTTGAACGCGGCGAGACCCGGGCCTTCAACCTGGGCAACGGCAACGGCTATTCCGTGCGCGAGGTGGTCGAGGTGGCTCGCGCGGTAACGGGCCGGGACATCGCCATGGTCGAAGGCGGACGCCGCGCCGGAGATTCTCCCGTGCTCGTGGCCTCGTCCGCAAGAGCCCAGGCGGAACTGGGCTGGGAACCCCGCTTCGGCGATCTGGAAACCATCGTGCGCACCGCCTGGGATTGGCTTCGCAAAGACAGCCGGGATTGATGCGCACCGGAGAAGGCTGATCGCCGGCGTTGCAACTCCGGCGAGTGGACGGCGCGGCCCTGTGCGCCGCCAACGTAGTTTCCCTTGAACACTCCGGAGACCGTATGCCCCACGCACCGACCCTGTTCGACCCCGCCACGCTCAACGGAATGCGGCTGCGCAACCGCTTTGTTCGCTCCGCCACCCACGAGGGCCTGGCTGAAGAAGATGGATCGGCCTCTCCCGCCCTGGCCGCGCTCTGGCGCAATCTGGCCGAGGGCGAAGTGGGGCTGGTCATTTCCGGCCACGCCTACGTGGCCCAAAACGGCAAAGTGCGCACGGGCCAGCTCGGTGTGGATTCCGACGCCCTGCTGCCCGGTCTTTCCGGACTGGCCCACGCCGTGCATGCGGCGGGCGGGGTCTGCGCCCTGCAACTGGCCCACGGCGGCGCCCATGCCGAGCCCCTGCCCACGGGCGAACTGCCGGGCGGCCCCTCGGAAATGGAGCTGGACGGCAAAAAAATCTGCACGACCATGAACTGCGAACAGATCGGCTACATTGTGGACGCCTTTGGCAACGCGGCCCGCCGGGCCAAGGACGCCGGATTCGACGCCGTGCAGGTTCACGCGGCCCATGGCTACTGCCTGAGCCAGTTCCTTTCGCCCCGCTACAACCACCGCGAAGACGAGTATGGCGGCTCCCTGGAAAACCGCGCGCGCTTCCTCCTGGAGGTACTCCAGGCCGTGCGTTCCGAGGTAGGCGACGACTTCCCGGTGCTGATCAAACTGAATTCACAGGATTATCTTGACGACGGGCTGACCTTGGACGATGCGCTGCTGCTCTGCCGCAGGCTGGAAAACATGGGCATCGACGCAGTGGAGCTTTCCGGCGGGACCATGCTTTCCGGCGCGCTCACTCCGGTGCGTGCGGGCCGGTTCGATACGGCGGACAAGCAGGCCTGGTTCCGGGAGGCCGCGCTGCGCTTCAAGAGCGAACGCAATGTTCCTCTGATGCTCGTGGGCGGTATTCGCAGCCTGGAGGTGGCCGAGGCGCTCCTGGCCGACGGCGTCTGCGATTTCATTTCCCTGTCCCGCCCGCTGGTGCGCGAGCCGGACCTGGTGAAGCGCTGGCACGCGGGCGACCGACGCCCCGCAACCTGTGTTTCGGACAACCTCTGCTTTCGGGCAGCCCTTTCCCGGCGCGGGCTCTGCTGCCTCAGCAAGGAGCGGGAAAACCAAAAGCAGCGGGACGCCTGAGCTTCTGCCGGAAATTTCTGCTCAGACTTTGGGCATCCGAACCTCGAAGACCGTTCCCGGCTCCTCCTCAAGAAGAAGCAGGTCGCCGTTGAGATAGCGGCGGGCCAACAGCCGGGAGAAGTAGAGCCCCAGGCCGCGTCCCTCGCCCTTGGTGCTGAAGCCGCGCTGAAAAAGTTGCAGCCGGTGCTTGTCCGGCAGGGGGGTCGGCGTGGCGATCCGCAGGCCGACCTGCTCCCCGAGATCGACGCAGCCGAGGCGCACCTGTTCTCCCGGACCGATTGCCTCCAACCCGTTTTCCAGCAGTTGGCGCAAAATGTAGCCCAACAGCAGGCGGTCGGCCAAGAGCCGCAGCCCGGCGCAGGATTCGGCCCGCACCTCGAACCAATCGCCTGCGCCTTCCGGTCCCTTTTCACTGTTTGCCATGGCGGCCACGGCCTGCTCCAGCATTTCCCGAGCGTCCAGGTGCTCCTCGTTCACGCCGAGCAGCCCCTCTTCCGCATCGAAGAGCCGCGACTGGCTGTCGATCTCCTCCATGAGCATGCGTGAGGCATAGCCCAGGGCGAAAAATCCGCCTTTGGAGGGATCCCGCTCCATGTCCCTGCTGGCGTTCACAAACAAACGGTTAATGCTTTCGGCCCGGCGGCGGACCTCGCCGAGAAACTTGCGCCGGATGGCGTCCAGGCGCAGCTCCTTGCTGATATCCAGCACGCTGAAGAGCACGAAGGAAACGCCCTCGCAAAGCAACGGTTCGGCAAAGACCTGGAAATCCAGGCAGCCCAGTTCCTCCTTTTTGCGCAGGAGCCGGCAGAGCTGTACGGAGTGGGAGCCGTCCAGGCTTTGGAGAATGGCCCGGGCCGCACCGCAGAAGCGGCAGAACCGCGTGGTTCCGCAACCGCCGGGAGTCAGGTCGGCATAGACGCAGCCCAGGGCCTCGCCCGGCCTGCGGCCCAGGGGCAGGACATCCTCCTGTTCCAGGGAGAAGTCCTCGAACTTCCGGTTGCAGAAGACAATCTGCCGCTTCGAATTGACCACCACCACGGGCAGCGGCAGACCATCGAGCATCATGCGCGGACTGTGGCTGGTGATCATCCGGGCCTGGGCGCGAACGACCTCCAGCGGTTCTCGTCCCGCCGGTGCGAACTCCGTATGCCATGGAGACTTGGTGGGCATGGTTCCCTCGCTGTTGTGAATTTCCCTTATCAGCATACCCGCATATTCGCCTTCAGGGCAAGAGGCGCATGGACGCGCGGCGCTCTTTCTCCTATGTTCCGGACATGAGAGTCCCCCGTCTCGCCAACCGCGTGGTCAACATGGCCCTGGAGGCCATCTGGGCCTACAAACTGCGCTCGTTCTTCGTAATCCTCGGCGTGGCCTTCGGCATTTCCTCCCTCACACTCATCGTCACCTCCGTGGACGGGGCCAACCGCATGGCCCACGAAATGGTCGAGATGTTCGGGCCGGACGCGGCCTTCGTCATTGGCGGGGACATCAAGAAACGCGCCCTGGGCATGCGCACCATGACCCTCTCCTGGGAGGACGCCCGGCGTATCAAGCAGTCCCTGCCCGGCGCGTATCTCGTGGTTCCCATGCGCGCCAAGGGCGACATCACCGTCAAATACCAGAACAAGAACTTCAGCGGAGTCCAGGGCGTGGGCTCCACGGCCAACTATACCGACGCCTGGAACTGGCCGCTCTCCGAGGGGCGCGACCTCAGCGAACAGGACGTGCAGCGCGCGGCCAAGGTCTGCCTGCTGGGCGACCAGCCCTCGCGGGAGCTGTTCGGCGACGAATCGCCCGTGGGCAAGGTCATCTTCGTGAACAACATTCCTGTCCAGGTGGTGGGCAGGCTCTCCTACCGGGGCATGGCCTCGGGCGGGGGCCGTGATCTGGACAACCGGCTGATCATGCCCCTGACCACCCTGACTGTGCGTTTCAACCTGGACCGGAAATATTTTCGCGCCTTGCGGGTCAAATTTCTCCAGCCGGAACTGATGTCCACCCATGTGGAAAACCTGCGCGGACTGCTGCGCGATGCCCATGGCCTCAAGGAAGGCCAGGACGACGATTTCATGATTCTCACGGCGGACGAGGTGCTCAAATTCGTGGCCATGTTCAAGGGCGGGCTGCTGGTCTTTCTGGGCGTCACCGCGGGCATCGCCGTGCTCGTGGGCGGCTTCGTGCTCGTGAACCTCTTCACCTTATCCGTCAGTGAGCGCAGCGAGGAAATCGGCCTGAAAAAGGCCTTGGGCGCACGCTCTTCGGCCATCCTGCTGCAATTTCTCGTGGAGGCCGCTGTCCTGACCCTGGCCGGAGGCCTGCTCGGCCTGTTCCTGGGCCTGGGCCTGGGACAACTGCTCACCCGGCTGGGCATCTTGACCATCCAATTCTCCTGGAAGGTCTTCTTCCTCTCCCTGGCCAGCGCCCTGACCATCGGCTTGGTCTTCGGACTCAAGCCCGCCAAGCAGGCCGCGTCCCTGGACCCCATCAACGCCCTGCGCGGCGGGGAATGAAAAAGGGAGGCCGAAGCCTCCCCATGATCCGCCGCCGCGACGCGCCGAACGCCGCCAGGCCGCGTTTGGCCTTTTCCGTTAGTACCGACCGAATTCCTTGTCATCCAGGGCGATGATCGAAGCCGGGTCCTCTGTCTTCTCGTCCCAGGCGCCCTGCTCGGCCGGGCGGGCATTCGGACGCGTGTCCAGGCGCACGCCCCGGTCCAGCGCGGCAGGCTTGCCCCCGCCGCTGGAACGCACTTCCGGCAGGCTCTTGGGCGGTTCACGCCGCACTTCCATGCGTCGCGGCTCCGGTTGCTTCGGTTCGGGAACCTTGATTCTGCCTCCGCTCTCGCGCTTGACCGTGAAATGTCGCATCAGCCCGCGAAGTTCCGCGGACTGGGCCGACAGCTCTTCCGCCGCAGAAGCGGTCTCCTCGGCGCTGGCCGTATTGCGCTGGGTCACCGCGTCGATCTGGTTCAATCCCTCGGAAACCTGTTGCACCCCCTGGGCCTGCTTGTTCGAGGCCTCGGAAATGTCCGCCACGAGCGCGGCCACGTTGGCGGCTTGTTCCACAATGGCGGAAAGCGAGCCCGCGGTCTCGCGCACCATGCTGTCTCCGTGGGCCGAACGGGCCACCGATCCCTCGATGAGCTGGGCGGTTTCCCGGGCCGCCTTGGCGCTGCGCGAGGCCAGGTTTCGGACCTCCTCGGCCACCACGGCAAAGCCCTTGCCGTGGCGGCCCGCCCGGGCCGCCTCCACGGCCGCGTTCAGGGCCAGCAGGTTGGTCTGAAACGCTATCTCGTCGATGACCTTGATGATCTTGCTGATGGCCTTGCTGGATTCGTTGATTTCGCCCATGGCCTCGACCATGCGCTCCATTTCTTCGCCGCCCTGCTCCGCGGCGCGGCGCGCCCCTTCGGCCAGCTCGTTGGCGCGGGAGGCCTTTTCCGCGCTGCTGCGCGTCTCGGAGCCAATTTCGCTCATGGCGCTGGTGATCTGCTGAATGGCCGAGGCCTGTTCTGTGGCTCCCTCGGACAGGGACTGGCTCGACTCGGAGACCTGGTTCGCGCCCTCGTCCATTTGGGCCGTGGCCTCGCGCACCTGCCCGATCAGC
Organism: Desulfovibrio sp.; assembly: GCA_050251775.1. Classification (GTDB taxonomy): domain Bacteria; phylum Desulfobacterota; class Desulfovibrionia; order Desulfovibrionales; family Desulfovibrionaceae; genus Paucidesulfovibrio. Next base: position 20,026 of record JBFWMD010000026.1, on the reverse strand, counting down.
TTGTTCAGTTCGTGGCTCATGCGCTGGAGAGACTGCCCGAGCGTATCCCGATCCGACGCCACGCGCACGTCCGAGGTCAGATCGCCGGCAGCGATGCGCTCCGCAAGCCGGGCCTTGTCCTCCAGGCCTTCGGCCATCGCATTCAGGGCCTCGCCGAGCTTGCCGATCTCGTTGTGCTGTTCAAAGTCCAGCCGCTTGCTCAGATCGCCGAGCCGAATCTCTCCTGCCAGTTCCACGGCGCGGTGCAATCTGCCCACGATGCCGCGAATGATCACAAACGCGAGGATCAGAACAATCAGCGAGCCGATGATGAACGGCACGAGAATGCCCCAGCGCAGCTTGGAGGTCTGCGCGGTCACGTCGTCCACGTAGATGCCGCTGCCCACGATCCAGCCCCAGGGTTCGTAAAGCTGCACGTAGGAAATCTTGGGCTGCGGTTCGTCATGCCCCGGCTTGGGCCACATGTAATCCACGAAGCCCATGCCGTTGGCCTTGATCACCCGGACCATCTCCAGAAATAGGTGCTTGCCCGTGGGGTCGGCGTTGCCGGAGATGTCCGTGCCGTCCAGTTCGGGCTTGAACGGATGCATGATCATGTAAGGCCTGAGGTCGTTGATCCAGAAATACTGTTCGCCCTGGTAGCGCAGGTCACCAACGTCCGCCTTGGCCTGTCGCTGTGCCTCTTCGCGCGTCAGCTTCCCCTGGGACTCCAGCGCTCCGTAGTGGGATACCACGGACCATGCTACTTCAACATTGCTGCGGACGGCCTGTTCCTTTTCTCCCCGGAGAGTGCGCTCAAACAACGGCAGATAATAGAAAAGCATGCCTGTGAAAACCAACATGAGAAATCCCAAAAAAAGGGACATCACCTTGGCGAAAATACCCCAATCTCGAAACCGTCTGATGCGCATCATTGTGCCCCCCTCGTACTCAAGCCAAGAAGATGGACTTTGTTTTTTTCCGTAACATCATTTGCGTATTATCCGCCAGGACAATCTGACGAATTTGGCTATTCCCGACGCTATTCACCATGCCCGGCTTTTCTGCTACCCTTCAGCAGCACCTTCGCGGCCCCGTTACAACGGGTCCGCGCCCAATCAAGCCAACCCGAGGAACCACAAGCAATGCGTCTGTTCTCCGTCGGAGGGAAAACCCCCCTCGAACGCCTGGTCCGCATGCTGGCCATGCTCCTGGTCGTGGCCCTGGTGGGCTGGGCATTCTGGCAAAACAACCGGAACATGCTTGAACGCCTCTACGTGGACAAGCCCCTCTGGGACGAGACCGGAAAGCTGGAGCCACAATTGCGGACCTATGCCAAGGATTTCGCGCGGACCATGCGCGAAAGCTTCGGCATCGACGCGCGCATCCGCATTCGCCTGCACCCGGTGGAGCGGCCCGAACCCATGGGAAAGCGGCTCTTTCTGGGCATCTGCCCGAGCCAACGGCAAGTGGTGTTCGTGGCCCCCCCGGAGTGGGAACCGACCAAGGCCGGGGAACTGCGGGCCTACCTGGAAGACAGGCATTTCGAGCGGCATTGGGACAAGAACTGGCAGATCGGGCTGAAATCCGCCCTGGTGCTGATCTGGAACCAGCAGCGCGACCGCGACGCCAGCCTGGAGCAAGCCATGAACGAAGACGCGCCCCTGCTCGACGAGACCGGAACCCTTGATCCGGACACGCGCCGTTTTGTGGCCCGCTTTGCCGAGGCGCTGGAGCGCGACTTCGCCCAAAAAGCCGTGATCCGTGTCTTCAACGGGGAGATCGTTGTCCCCGATTTGGACAACCAGACCATGTTCCTTGGACTTGCCCCCGGGAAACGGCAGGTCATCGTCAGCTTCCCGCCGATCATGCGCCGCGCCCTGGGTCCGCAGTTCGAGCGCGAACTCATGACCGAGCATTTCACGACCTCTTTCGACAACGGGGATTGGCCCCAGGGACTCAAGACCGCACTGATACGAATCTGGCAGACCTTGGCCGGAGAGGAACTCAAGTGACTGAAGTGACCATCTACACGGACGGCTCCTGCCTGGGCAATCCCGGCCCCGGCGGCTGGGCCGCCGTGCTCACCTGGGGCGAGCAACGCCGGGAATTGTCCGGCGGCTACCGCAAGACCACCAACAACCGCATGGAACTGCGCGCCGTGATTGAGGCGCTCTCCACCCTGAAAAAGCCGTGCGCCGTGACGCTTTACACGGACTCCCAGTACGTGCGCAACGCCCTGACCAAGGGCTGGCTCGACGGCTGGATCAAAAACGGCTGGAAGACCTCCGCGAAAAAACCCGTGAAAAACCAGGACCTCTGGCAGGCCCTGATGCCCCTGGTCAAAGAACACGACGTGGATTTCCGCTGGGTGCGCGGGCATGCGGGCAACCCCGAAAACGAACGCTGCGACGTGCTCGCCCGGACCCAGGCCGGCATGACCGGCCAGCCCGAGGACGTGGAAGCCTGATTTCTCCTGCCCTTGGCATTGCGGCCTGTTCATGGCACGGTGCATCGGGGAGGACCTCCTCCCCGAAACCCCGGATACGATCATGCCGCATCAGTACGACCAGACTGACAAGCCCGGCCCGCACAGCGAGCCCTTGGACAGCGGAGCCGCGAACCCGGCCCTGCCCGACCCCGCCCTTGTGGCGGACGCGCTCTTCGAAAGCTCCACGGACGCCCTGTTCCTGCTCGACGAGGACCGCCTGATCATCCAGGCCAATCCCACCGCAACCCGGCTTTTCGACCCGGCTGACAGCGGCCTGGAAGGGCGCGACGTGGTGGAGCTGTTCGCCCCGGAGCAGCGCAACCCCTTTGGCGTGGCCCTGGCCACCCTGGACAACAGTGAAACCTGGACCGGCAGGCTTGTGGCCCGCGACAGCGCGGGGCGCGACCGGCACATGCGCGCGCAACTGCGACGCCTGGACCAGGACGACCAGAGCCTCTATCATCTGGGGCTGCGCGACCGCACGGACTTCACCCGCCTGGAACGCGGGCTGGAGCGCAAGGAACGCGAGGTCCAGGGCATGAACCTGGCCCTGCGCAACGTGGTCCGCTCGGCGGACGAGGCCGGGCGACAGGCCCGACGCGAGCTGGTGGAGGATTTGCGGCGCGACATCGTGCCTGCGCTGGAGCGCATGGCCAGGGAGCCTTCTTCGGAGCTGCGGCACAGCTATCTGGAGATGATCCGCGACCGTCTGGAAGGCCTGTCCGAGGGTGACCAGGAAAGCCTCTCCCCCCTGCTGCTGCGCCTGACCCCGCGCGAACTGGAAATCTGCCGGTTGATCCGCTCGGGCCGGGCCGGGGCGGAAATCGCGGATCTGCTGAACACCGCCTTTGAGACGGTTCAGACCCACCGCAAGAACATCCGCCGCAAGCTGGGCCTGCGCGGGCGCAAAATTTCCCTGGCCACATTCCTTCAGGGACAACCGGGATTGGACTGAGGCGCGGGACTCTGCCGAAGTTTAAATTTTTTGCCTTGCTCCCGGGATTCCGCCACCGCCCATTGTCTTCCCGCCCGCAGACCACAAATCCGCTTGCGCTTACGACCCGCATATCAGCCTGATAAAAGCCTTTATTGCAAGGTGTTATGCGCACCCCGACTCCGTGTGCAGGCTCGGGCACAGAATTTTGTACCCCAACGCCTTGCCAGCTCCCTATGTACAAAATTTTTTACTGTCTTGCTCGTTGCCGCATCCGGCCCACTTCAGACACGACGCAATAACATTCTAAAATTAAACAATAATTTTTAATTTTCTCGGACCATGCCAGTATTGGCACGACGATTGCTATTCTTAAATTATCCTTCATCACTTCCTTCTTCTTACGAGAAACAACAGGCTCCCCCCCTTCAGGGAGCCTTTCTCGTTTTCAGGCCATTGCACACCACGTCTTTCCGGTCCGAAAACCAGCCCTGGCCCTTTTCCGTCCGCAAACGAAAACGGGCCGATCCCCACCGGGCCGGCCCGAATCAACGAACTCCCCTGCGGGAAGCCTCAGTCCAGGCTTTTATGCCAGACGTTCATGCTTTCCAGGCCGCCCGAGATGTTCGTGTTGTTGGGCAGGATTCCGGAATAGTCGTACCCGGCACGGGCAAAGGTGATGTTCATGCCGTAGGAAGCCGCCCGGGCTATGGTGTAGAGCGTGGACAGGCCCAGTGCGGACATGGCGCGTTCGGCCCTGGAGAGCAGATGCCCGGCCAGGCCCAGACCGCGATGCGCGGGCAGGGTGGCAAAGTCGGTCATTTCCGCCACACCGGCATCGCGGTCCACCTCGGCGGAACAGAGCGCCGCGGGCGCGCCGTCGCAGCAGGCCGCGAAATAGCACACATCGTCCGCCATGGTTTCCCGGAGATAGTCCGGTTCATGGATGGGAAAGGGGTAGGACGAGAAGACCTCGGAGTAGAGCGCGGCCATGTCCTCGGCGTGTTCCGGGCCAAGCCTTCGCAGCCGGTAACCGCCGGGCAGCCGGTCCTCGGGTCGGGAGAGCCCGTTTTCGGCGCAGGGTCTGACATTTTCCCTGGCCGTGCGCAGCACCCGCCGCAGCTCACCGGCATTGGCCGGAACGCGCCGCCACTCCGCGAAGTAGCGGCCCATGAACAGGCCGCATTCCTCGCCGTTAAAAAATCCGGGAACCACGGCCTCGGTGCGGTAGCCCGCCTCGGCGAAATCGTTGGCCGCGCCCTCCGGAACCTTGGCGAAGATCTTGGTGTAGCCGTTGTCCTCGGCCAGCCGCTCCAGCCGGCTGACAATGTGCGGGCTGTCCTCGGGGTCCAGGCGCATCAGGTAGGCCCGGCCATTGAGCGGGCCATGCTGGACCACGGAATTTCCGAATTGGGTGATCCGATCAGGCCGCATCCGTCCTCCTGCCCATGCGGTCGTTTTCCATGGGCGTCAGGCTCTGGGTCTCGTCGCTGTCCGAAAGCAGCTTCTCGATGCCCACGCACTGCTCCTCGGCATCCTCTTCCTTGAGCTGGAGGTTGCAGTCCTCGCAATTGCGGTCGCAATACTGCTCCTTGTAGTCCCTTGGCTCCGCATAGGTGGTGATCACACCTTCATAGTTGCGCAGAATGACCTTGTTCGCGCCCCAGGAAACCACATAGTTGGGCATGACCGGAATCTTGCCGCCTCCGCCGGGCGCGTCGATGACGTACGTGGGCACGGCGAACCCGCTGGTATGCCCGCGCAGGCTCTCCATGATCTCGATGCCCTTGCCCACAGGCGTGCGGAAGTGGGTCAAGCCCTCGGAAAGGTCGCATTGGTAGAGGTAATAGGGGCGCACGCGGTTCTTCACGAGCTTGTGGTTCAGGGTCTTGATCAGACGCGGACAATCGTTGACCCCGGCCAGGAGCACGCTCTGGTTGCCGAGGGGAATGCCCGCGTCCGCCAGCCTGCGCAGAGCCGCGCGGGAAGTGGCGGTCAGCTCGCGCGGATGGTTGAAGTGGGTGTTCAGCCAGAGCGGATGGTGCTGCCTGAGCATCTCCACAAGGTCGTCGGTCACACGGTAGGGCAACACCACCGGCATGCGCGTGCCGATGCGCACCACGTCCACATGGTCGATGGCGTCCAGTTCTCCGAGCAGCCAGTCCAGGCGTTCGTCCGCGAGCATCAGCGGATCGCCGCCCGAGAGCAGCACGTCGCGCACCTGCGGGGTGTTGCGGATGTAATCGAGGCCCTTTTGCAGCGTCTTTTTGGAGGGTACGGAATCCACGTCCCCCACCTTGCGCTTGCGCGTGCAGTGGCGGCAGTACATGGAGCAGAGGTTGCTGACGTGAAAGAGCACCCGGTCCGGATAGCGGTGGGTGACGCCCGGAGCCGGACTGTCCTTGTCCTCGTGCAAGGGGTCCTTCATATCGAAGCGGCCGATCTCCAGTTCGTGGGGCGAGGGAAAGGCCTGCCGGAAAATGGGGTCGTTTTCGTAGTCGCCCGCTTCTATCAGCGAAAGGTAGTACGGCGTCACGGACATGGGGAACTTGTCCACGGTGCGTGAAAACGCCCGGCGCTCCAGATCGGGAAACTCCACGCCCAAAAGTTTTTCGAAGCTGCCGATGTCGCGGACGGAATGACGCACGTGCCATTTCCAATCGGTCCAGTTGGTGCGCCAGTCTTCCTTGTCCACCCTGCGGGCCACCTGGCGCTGCTGTTCCTCGATGCGCTGCATAGTCATACCTCCTGTTGACGGCGCGACAGCCCGGAAGCCGCCGCAGCCTGAACACGGGTCCCCCCTCCGAGCTCCGGGCTCGGTCAAAAGGGACCGCTGGATTGGCCGCCGGGCAGGGACAAGCACGAAAAGCAGTTGCTCGTTGCAGCAGCCTCGCTGAAAAGGGCGCTTGGAGTACCACGTACCCAGCACGGATGTCCCAAAAGATGATGAAGTTGGAATCGGCGGCGAACTTTGCAAAGGCTAAACGGAGCAACCCGTTGCACTCAAGGGGGGATGCCGGGCAGCTATCGGGTATATCTTCCTACCCGATACAAGGGAAGGGCTGTCAATTCCCGTCTTCCGCGATCCTGCCGTCGTGCAGGCGGATCATCCGGCGGGCCGCCGCAGCCGTGGCTTCGTCGTGTGTCACGAGAATGATGGTGGTTCCGGAGGCGTTGATTTCCGTGAACAGCTCAAGGATTTCCGCGCTGGTGCTGGAATCGAGCTGGCCCGTGGGCTCGTCCGCGAGAATCACGGCGGGGTTGTTCAGCAGGGCACGGGCCATGGCCACGCGCTGCTGCTGGCCGCCGGACAGCCGCGAGGGCTTGAACTCCATGCGGTCGCCCAGCCCGACCCGCTCCAGGAGCATGGCCGCGCGCGCTCGCAGCTCGGCCTGGGGCTTGTCCGCATACATGCCGGGCAAGAGCACGTTCTCCAGGGCCGAGGCATAGGGAATCAGGTAGAAGCTCTGGAAGACGAAGCCGAGCCGCTGGTTGCGCAGGTCCGAGAGCGCGTCGTCGTCCAGGGTGGAGACATCCGTGCCGTCCAGCAGGTAGCGGCCCGCGGTGGCCCGGTCGAGCAGGCCGATGATGTGCAGGAGCGTGGATTTGCCCGAGCCGGACGTGCCCTGGAGCGCCACGAACTCCCCGGCGTCGATGCGCAGGTCGATGCCGCGCAGCACTTCCACGCCGCGCGGACGGGCCGGCGCTCCCTCCTCGGCCCCGTTTCCGTCGCGGCTCTCCTCGCCCGCCAGGGCAAAGACCTTGCCCAGTCCCTCCAGCCGGATGATCTCCCGCTTTTCCGCGCCCACGATCATCCCTTTCCGCCCTTTTTCTGGCCGGGCAGCACCAACTGGGTGGCCACTTTCTGGCCCTCGGTCAAGCCCGAAACCACTTCGCTGCGCTCCAGTCCGCGCAGGCCCAGCTCCACCTCGGCCTTGACCGGCTTGCCGTCCTTGAGCGCATAAATGGATTGCTTGCCCGCGACCCACTTGATGGCCTCGTTGGGCATGGTCAGCACGTTTTCCCGCCGCTCCACGACAATTTTACACTGGGTGGTCATTTCCGGACGCAAGGGGAAATCAGCGTCGTAGGCCACACCCACCAGGGCGCGGTAGTAGACGATGTTGTCCCGGATTTCCGGTTCCGGATAGACCAGCTTGATGCTTCCGGCGAAAGTTTTGCCCGGATAGGCATCCACAAAGAATTCGACCTCCTGGTCGGGACGGGTGCGGCCCACGTCGGTCTCGTCCACGTAGATCCACATCTCCAGGCGCGTAGGGTCGAGCACGGTGATCAGATTGGAGACCTGGAGGCCCGAGACCACGGTTTCTCCCTCCTGGGCCGTGATGTTCGAAACCACGCCGCTGATGGGGCTGAAAATCTTATAATAGGAGAGTTGAATCCGGAGACTTTCCAGGGTGGCGCGCTCCGCGTCGGCCTCGTAGCGGGTCACCTGGGCGTTTTCCAGGGCCTCGTCCAGAGCGGACTGGGTATCGAGCTTCTGGGACACCAGCTGCCGCTTGCGCTCCAGGTCCTTGGCCGCGCGTTCGGCCTTGGCCCCGGCCAGATTGTAGCGCGCCTGGGCCTCGGTCAGCTTGGCGCGGATTTCGCGGTCGTCGATCTCGGCCACAAGTTGGCCCGGCCGCACCTCGTCGCCCGCCTTGACCGGGATGTCCACAAGCACGCCTGTGGCGCGCGCGCCGATCTTGACCTGCGCCCCCACCTGGGCCTTGACGATACCCGTGGCCTCCAACACCTGGCGCACCTCGCCGCGCTCCACAACGCCCGTGGCCACCACGGTGACTTCCTTGTCCGCGCCTGTGGCGCGCCAGAACACAACGCCCGCCACCACGGCGAGAAGAACAGCCAGCACAATGTATTTCTTCATGACTCCTCGTCTGTTTCCCGACTCCGAAGGCCGTGGAGCGCGTTCGCGCCTTTGGCCCGATCGCGCTCCAGGTCCAGCACGCGCTCGAAACGCTGTTCGTGGTTCGGGTGTCTCCTGCGCAGGAAGCCGAAAAGTTCCGGCCCACTCAACCTATACCCGCATGCGCGGGGAAGGTCCACGCCCCGCAGCCAGAGACCGGGACTGGGATGGTTGCGGCAGAGGGGCAGGCGGTCTTCATAACCGGTGCAGCGACCGTCCGCACCGAGCCAGGAGCAGCGGAAAAGGATGCGCCCGGCCTCATCGCGTTCACGAGGCTCCAGGCGTTCGTATTCCGGATCGCGCTCCAGCAGCTCCCGAAACCGCTTCAGGCTCGTGATCCAGCGTCCGTCGTGGCAGAGCACGATTTCCCGGCAGCAGCGCCCGCATTGCAGGCAGCGGCCCAGCACGCGCGGTTCCCGCCGGAGCACCAGACAGAGCAGCCTTCGCCAAACCGAACGGACGGACCACAGAGTCAGCATGTTCGCCTCCGGCAGAGCCGGGTCCGTTGCCGGACCGCCTCTGCGACAGGGGGAGAAGTCAGCAGGATGCGCGCACAGCCCGGTCCACGACCGCCGTGAGGAAATTCCGGATTTCCTCCAGCCGGGCCTCGCTTTCCGCCTCGAAACGCAGAGTCAGTTCGGCCTGGGTGTTCGACGCACGCACCAGGCCCCATCCATCGGGAAAAAGCACGCGAACACCATCCACGTCAATGATATCAAACCGGTCGGAGAGTTCGGCATGCACGCGTCGCACCACTTCGAACTTGCAGGACTCGGGGCAGGGGGTGCGGATTTCCGGAGTGGCAAAGCTCTCGGGCCATTCCTCCAGCAAACGCGAAAGGGGCCGGTCCGACCGGGAGAGCAGCGCAACGAGCCGCAAGGCCGCGTAGGCCGCGTCGTCCCAGCCGAAGAACCCTTCGCCGAAAAACATGTGCCCGCTCATCTCCCCGGCCAGAGCCGCGTGCTGTTCCTTGAGCGCGCGCTTCATGATTGAATGGCCGGTGACACCCATGATCGGGTTGCCCCCATGGGCCACGATGTCCTTGAAAAGCAGGTGGCTGCACTTCACGTCCGCGATGATCCGCGCGCCGGGCGCGCGCCGGAGCACGTCCCGGGCAAAGAGCGCCAGCAGCCGGTCCCCGGGCCAGAGGCGGCCTTTCTCGTCCACCACGCCGATACGGTCGCCGTCGCCGTCCAGGCCCACGCCGAGATCCGCGCCCGTTTCCAGCACCCTGTTCTTGAGCCCGGACACGTTGGTCTCGATCACGGGATCGGGATGGTGGTTGGGAAACGATCCGTCCGGATCGCAAAAGAGCCGGTCCACCACCAGGTGCGGATGCGCGGCGTCGGACGAGGGGGTGTTCTGCGCGGCGCGTTCCAGCAGCAGGGCAGTGAGCTCCCCTGCGGAGCCGTTGCCGCCGTCCACCACCACGCGCAACGGACGCGCGCCCGGTTTGCGAGGCTCCAGCCGCTCCAGCGCGGCCACCTCGTCCAGCCAGGCGGGCACGGGATCATGCGTGCTGATCAGGCCCCGGCCCTGCGGGAAATCGCCCGCCTCGAGCAGATCTCGGACCTCCAGTATCTCCTCGGGGCTGAGCACACAGTCTCCGCCCCAGAGCTTGAAGCCATTGTATTCCGGTGGATTATGGCTGGCCGTGACCATGACGCCGGCCCGCGTGCCCAGGTGGCGCACCGCGTGATAGAGCACAGGGGTGGCCAGCAGACCGGTCAGGATCACGTCCACACCCGTGGAGGCCAGCCCCTGGGCCAGGGCCTCGAAATATTCGGGGGAGGTGGCGCGGCAGTCCCTGCCGAGCACGGCCCGGTCCAGACCGCGAGCCAGATACCACGCGCCCAGGGCGCGACCGAGCTCGCGGACCCAGGCCGCGTCGAAGTCCACTCCTGCGACACCTCGAATATCGTAAGCGCGAAATACCGCGCGCCGCTCTTCCCGCATCCGTCCCTCACGAATCTGCCGATTAGGGCGTTATCTTTTATCTCTTCACCTTGACCTGGGTTCGCACAATGCCTATGTCAACACCATGAACTGGGACTGGGAAAAACTGCAAAAGCAGCGGCAAAGGCGCGGACCTCTTGGCGGAGGCCCCCCAAACTTGGACGACTTCAGCGAGAAGTTCAAGCAGTTCAAAAATTTCAAACTCCCCGGAGCCAAGCTGCTGATCCTCGCGGTGATCGGCATCTGGCTGCTGACCGGCATCTTCATCGTCGGCCCGGCGGAACGCGGCGTGGTCAAGCGATTCGGTCAGTTCGACCGGGAAACCGGCTCCGGGCTGCACTATCACATCCCCTATCCGATTGAAAGCGTACTGACCTTGAACGTGGATCAGGTCCGGCGCATCGAGGTGGGCTTCCGCTCGGGGTCGCGCGAGCGCGACTTCCAGCAGGGGCAGTCCCGCAGTGTCGCGGACGAGTCCCTGATGCTCACCGGCGACGAGAACATCGTGGATGTGCAGTTCTCGGTGCAGTATCAGATCGCGGACGCACGCAGCTACCTCTTCAACGTGGACAGACCGGATGACACGGTCAAATCCGCTGCCGAAGCGGCCATGCGCGAAATCATCGGCAAGAACATGATCGATTCCGCACTGACCACGGACAAGCAGCGGATCATGAACAGCACCAGCCAACTGATGCAGCAGATTCTGGACAAGTACCAGACCGGAATTCTGATGGTGAACCTCCAGATGCAGAACGTGCATCCGCCGAACGAGGTCATCGACGCGTTCAAGGACGTGGTCAGCGCCCGCGAGGATCGGGACCGGCTCAAGAACGAGGCCGAAGCGTACAGCCGGGACATTCTGCCCAAGGCCAGCGGCCTGGCCGAGGCCATGATCCGCGAAGCCGAGGCCTATCAGGCCACGCAGATTCTCGACGCCCAGGGTGACGCCTCTCGCTTCAAGGCCGTTGCGGACGAATACAAAAAAGCCAAGGACGTGACCCGCACCCGTCTGTACCTGGAAACCATGGAAAACGTGCTTTCCAACCCGGAGACGGAAAAGCTGATCCTTTCCAGCGACGCCCTCCAGAAATCCGTGCCGTACCTCCCGCTGGGGCAACTGCCCAAACAGCCCGAGACTCCGGCCAAGCAACAGGGGGCCGCGCAATGAAACGCTCCACCCTCATCTCCCTGATCGTGGTCTTCATCTGCCTGGTGTCGGCCCTGGAGTGCGCCTTTACCGTGGACCAAACCGAGCAGGCCATCGTGCTTCAGTTCGGTCGTCCTGTGGGGGACGCGGCCTACGGGCCGGGCCTGCACTTCAAGCTGCCTTTTGTCCAGGACGTAATCTACTTTGATTCGCGCATCCTCGACTACGACGCCAAACCCGAGGAAATCCTCACTGAAGACAAGAAGAATATGGTCGTGGACTCCTATGCCAAATGGCGGATCACCAATCCGCTGGAGTTCTACAAGAAGTTCAAGACCATTCCCGGCGCCCTGGCCCGGTTGGACGACGTGATGCGCGGCCAGCTCCGCGAGGTTCTCGGCCGCTATGAACTGAAGGAGATCGTGGCCCACAAGCGCAAGCAGCTCCTGGAGGAAGTAACCACCAAGACCCGCGAACAGTTGGTTTCCTTCGGCATCGACGTGGTCGACGTGCGCATTAAGCGCACCGATCTGCCCCTGGAGAACGAACGAGCCATCTTCAACCGCATGCGGGCCGAGCGTGAGCGGCAGGCCAAGCAATACCGCGCCGAAGGCCAGGAAATGGCGGCCAAGATCCGCGCACAGGCCGACAAGGAGCGGGCTGTGCTGCTCTCCGAAGCCAAGCGCAAGTCCCAGATCATCCGGGGCGAGGGCGAGGCCAACGCCACACGCATCTATGCTGAAGCCCTGAATGAGGCTCCGGACTTTTATGAGTTCAAACGCAGCCTGGAGGCCTATGAAAAAAGCCTCAAGGACAACACGCGGGTGATTATTACCCCGGACTCCCCCTTCCTGCGGTACTTCCGGTAGTTTCCCAAAAGACTGAAGGGAATCCCCAATAAAACCCTGCCGTTCGCCCCGGGCGATTGGTAGGGTTTTTTGTTTTTCTTTGCTTAAGTTGCGTACATCAGTTGTCGTGAACACTGTTTATTATGTTGAAAATTATATATTTTTTGTTGATAGTAAAACCTATTGACTTTTCTTCCCAGTTGTATAGTAGAAAGACCAGTATTCAGTACGGGTGCTGAAACGAGGGAATCGGGGTTTTTTCCCGATATCAACGAGGGGTGCGGGAGTCGACTCCCGCTTTTCCGTCCGAGGTCCGTCCGCCGTTCACAGCTCAAATCAGGGTCTTCCTCGCTACGGGAGCCTCTGCCCAGATGCTCAAACAACACGCACTATTCCGCGCGCAAAGCAGCTCCATGCTGCTGCTTCCGGATGTACAGGCTGACCACGAACCGCTCTAACAATCGGACCAATGCCAGTTAGGAAATAGGAGACATCGAATGCCCAAACCGAAGAAAAAATGCGACGACGCTCTGGAAAAGTGGTTTGAATCCGCTCTGGAACGCGTCAAGAAAGCCACTGGAGCGCGCACCCAGGTGCAACTCGCCGAAGTCCTCAACGTTCGCCAATCCAGCATCTCAGACGCCAAACGCCGCTGTTCCATCCCCGCGGAGTGGTTCCTGAAACTCTACCGCAGCCACGGCCTCAACCCGGATTGGCTCGCGGACGGGGCGGAACCCGTATATCTCAACCCGAGCATGGCCAAGGTCTCCGCAGACCAGATCCTGCGCGAAACCCCGGCCCCCTACGGCAAGCCCCACTCCCGCGGACGGGTTGTGGCTGTTTCCTCCTCGGGAGGCAAGGACGCCGGCGCCGAGACCTGGGAGGCCATGCCCATTGAGGAGCTTTCCATTCCGGAGTCCTTCTACCGCGACTCTCTGATCGTGGTGCGCCAGGACAACCGCAGCATGGAACCCCTGATCCTGCGCAGCTCCTTTGTGGGCATCGACACCAAGCAGCGCCAGCACCCGGACGGCGATCTTTGTGCCGTGCATTTCCCGCATCAGGGCCTGCTGATCCGCCGCGTCTACTTCCGCGACGACCAGTTCGTACTGCGCGCCGAGAACAAGGAGCACGAGGACATTCGTGTCCCCGCCGAACAGATGGACGCCCGCACCGTGGGCCGGGTCATTTGGGTGCTCCAGAACTTTGCCCCGCTCTGAGCCTGACAGTCCTGCTTTCCAGGGGCCGGGCGGACAACCGTCCGGCCTTTTTGTCTTCCATGGGGTTGACTCCGTGTCCTGGCCCGCCTACTTTCACTCCCCCCCCAAAACTGCTACACAAGGTCCGGAGGTTTCACCATGTCCAGCCATCCCACCGCCGCAAAACCGCTCACGGCTCCCGACATCCAGGCCGCCAAAGGCGAACGCAAGCTCTGCATGATCACCGCCTACGACTACCCCGCAGCACTGCTGGCCGACGCCAGCGGCGTGGACATGATTCTCGTGGGCGATTCCCTGGCCATGGTCGTTCTCGGCCACGAGGACACCCTGTCCGTAAGTATGGACGAGATGGTCCACCACACTCGCGCCGCATCGCGCGGAACGTCCCGGGCCCTGCTCGTGGCAGACATGCCCTTCCTTTCCTACCAGGCCGATGTGGCCGAAGCCGTGCGCAACGCGGGTCGTTTTCTCTCCGAGGGCCACGCTCGCGCTATCAAGCTCGAAGGCGGAAAGGACTACGCGCCCCACGTGGCGGCCATGGTCCGCGCGGGCATTCCGGTCATGGCCCACCTGGGGCTGACGCCCCAATACGTGGCCACCCTCGGAGGATTCAAAGCCCAGGGCAAGAGCGCCCAGGCCGCGCGCGCCATGCTCGACGACGCCAAGGCCATGGAGGATGCGGGGGCTTTCAGCATCGTGCTGGAGTGTATTCCCGAAGAGACCGCCGCCCTGATCACCGAAGCCGTGTCCATTCCCACCATTGGCATCGGCGCGGGCAAGAGCACAGACGGCCAGGTTCTGGTCCTGCACGATCTGCTCGGGCTCTTTGATCGTTTTGTGCCCCGGTTCGTAAAACAGTACGCCCAGATCGGCCAGCTGATCACCGAAACCTTGCAACGCTATTGCGCGGATGTCCGCAGCGGTGCGTTTCCAGCCGAGGAGCACACCATGCATCTGGCGAACGGGGAGCGGGAAAAACTCGCATGACCTTTCGGCGTCTTTCCGGCCGCGTGCTGCTCCTCTGGCGCATGCTCTGGGTCGTCTATGTCTCCTGGGTGCTGCTCATGGCCCTGGGTCCATCCACTGTGGGCCTCTCTTTGCCCCTTGGCGACAAAATCCTGCACTTCGGTGCTTTCCTGGTCATGCTCGTGGCTTTTCCCTTCCGCATAGACTGGCCCACGCTCTGGCTGCCCACGGCCTTGACCGTGGCTCTTGCCGGATTCATCGAGATTGCCCAGGATCTTTCTCCTGCCTGGGGGCGCCTGCCGGAATTTCTTGATTTCTTTTCCGGCGTGGCCGGCGGCCTGTTCGGACTTGGCCTGCGGCTCCTGCTGCTGAACAAAACACCCCCTCCCAGGTAGCCCATGCCCTTTACGCTCGATATGCATCTGCTCTGGAACGGACTGGGCTGGCCCCTGCTCCGGTTGACCTTTTTCATCAGCATCGGCCTGATGGTCGGCAACTTCATCGAATCCCTGAACTGGACCCGCAGCGTGGCCAGGCTGGCCGAACCGCTGATCCGCACGGCCAGGCTCAAGGATGTTTCCGGCGCCAGTTTTTCCCTGGCTTTTTTCTCGGGCGTGGCCGCCAACACCATGCTGGCCGAAGCCTACGAAAATGGAGACCTGACCCGGCGGGAACTGATCTTTTCCAACCTCTTCAACAGCCTGCCAACGTATTTTCTGCATCTGCCCACAGTCTTCTTCATCACAGCCCCGTTCATCGCCCAGGCTGCCTTTGCTTACGTGGGGCTCACCGCTCTGGCTGCGATCCTGCGCACGGCTTTCATCGTGCTGCTCGGTCGGGCCATGCTCCCGCCTCTGCCCGAGGGCTGCGTTGTCTGCCTGCTCAAGGACGAGGACCCGCACGCGAACCGCTGGCGAACGGCACTGCAAAAGACCTGGAAGCGTTTCAAAAAGCGGCTGCCCAAAATCATGTACGTCACCGCGCCCATCTACACGGTTTTTTTTCTGTTCAAAGAGTACGGCGCCATCGACTGGCTGGAGCGGATCATGGCCGAGCACGTCTCCCTGCTGGCCTGGCTCGATCCCCAGGCCCTGAGCATCGTGGCCTTCCACATGGTTGGCGAATTCACGGCGGGTCTGGCCGCTGCCGGTGCGCTCATCGGCGCGGGAGGACTCTCCACCCAGCAGATCGTCATCGCCCTGCTCGCGGGCAACGTGCTCTCCTCGCCCATGCGTGCCATGCGCCACCAGTTTCCCTACTATGCGGGCATTTTCCCGGCGGGCATGGCCCTGCGGCTTATCGTCTACAACCAGGCCCTGCGTGTGCTCAGCGTCATGCTCGTGGCCGCCGGCTACGCGCTGCTGTCCTGAGCCAGACGTTCCCGTCCTTTTCCCTGAACGCCGTGCAGCCGCCGCCTTGCACGTTGCCGCCGCCTGTCCAATGTTCCTCAACTGCCCGTCCTCCCAACCTTTTCTCCCCTGTCCGTGTCTTTCTGGAGTGTTCGGACCGCTCCTTCTCCCCGGCATGCACATCCACAGAACCCCCGGTCTCTGTTGCTTTGCGCAGAGTTGTGCAACTGAAAATCATTTCCCTGCACATTGTGTGCAGGTGGTTGCACAAAATATTGTGCTCTCCCAAGGCTATTCTGCTCATCTTTGACTCTAATCATTCGATATAATAACTTTATTCGACAATTGGCACGTCGACTGCATTCTTGGTAATCAGGAAGCACGTCCCGCAGAAAAAACAAAACGGTTGAAGTGGGTGCGGGGCGGGCGTTTCCTGTCCATTACTCCCTCCTTTTTTGGGCGGGGCCGGGTTCTCCGGCCCCACAAATTTCGGGCCTTGCAGCAGGCAGAGTTCGTCCCCCTCCCGAAAACGGACCCTGCCGAGCGGCCCCCCTCCCTCCCCGCATGCTGCCGGCCCCGCTCCCTCAGGAGCCAATGAAAAGCCCCCGCTTCCAGATGGAAGCGGGGGCGATTCTCATTCAACAAACACCGAAAAAATTATCCGACCTCAATGCCCTCCGGCTCCTCAACCGTGGCCGCTCCCGAAGCCGACAGCCCGCTCCCGCTCTCCACGGAAAGCGCCGAAGTGGATACCACGAACGCATTGCGCGGTTCCCGGTCGCTCATTTCCACACCGCCCTCGATGGTCGCACCCTCTTCCACCACCAAGGCCGGAGTGCGCAGGCTGCCGTCCAGGATGGAATGCTTCTGCATCACCGCCTTGGTCGAGGCCGAGACATCTCCGTAAATCTGCCCATTGGAAATGAGCGTTCCGATCTTGATCTGCCCCTTGATCAGAGCATCCTTCCCGAGGACCAAGGTTCCGTCTGAAGAAATTTCACCATGGAAAACACCGTCGATGCGGACGGTACCGACAAAGTCCAAGCGCCCGCTGTATTCGGTACCCGCACCGAGAAACGCGTTCAGTTCATTACTGGAGCGTTCGCCCGCTCCGGACAGGTTCTTTTTGAAAAAGCCCATACTCAGCTCCTTTCGCGGTAGCATTGGAAATGCTCGCATTCCCTGGATTTCGTGTCTTCATATACGCTGGATCCGACAAAAACCCAAGCGCTTTTTCCGTTACATATTGCTGCCTCGATTTCTTTCCACTCAACAACACGTCGGCAACAACGGGAATTCCACGTGTTGTGCTTTTGTGTAAAAAAAGCTAACTTTTTATTCGATTGGGACAACATGCCCCGAGCGGCTCCAAAGGGCAACTCGTACAAGGAAGCAACATGAGTACGGAGCTTTCCAACGTAAAATCGTTCTACAAGGGACAGGCCATCTATCGCGAAGGCCAGCCCGGCAGCACGGCGTTTCTGATCAAAAAGGGTACGGTAAACATTTACCGAACCCAGAACAACAAAAAGCAGATTCTCGTGCGCCTTGGACCCGGTGAACTTTTCGGTGAAATGGGCGCGCTGGCCGGCGCACCACGCACGGACAACGCCGAAGCCGCCGAATTCGCCGAAATCATGATCCTGACCCAGCAATTCCTCAAGAATCTCCTGTCGCAATGCCCCAAAACCATCCAGAGGCTCCTGGCCCTGACCACCCGCCGTCTGCGCGAGGCCGACGCCCGCGTCTCCGGAACGCCAGCCCCGGGACACGGCAACACCTTCCTTTCCATCTGCCGCCTGCTGGAGATGGCCGACCGCAACCACGCCCAGACCCCCGCAGCCGAGGCAAAAAAAGATCAGCACCATGGTCTGGGCCTGCGCCGTTCCGAGTTCCTCCGCATCTGCAAGGAAATTCTGCTTGTCTCCCAACTCGAAATCGACCGCGTGCTCGAACAGCTCGCCAATCTTAAAATCATCGAACTCAATTCCCGGCAGATGGACAAAGCCTTTGCTGAAAAATTCATCCGGCTGGCCGATCCCAAGACCTTCCTGCAGGTGGCCGCCAACCTCCAGCGCGAACTCAGAGACCGGGAGGCGGATATCTGCGCGCTTGAATACTTCGACATCCACGACCTGGCCAAGGAAGTGGAGAGCACCCCGGAAATCCTCTACAAAAAAATCTCTCAGGGCGAGTTCCCCGAATCCCTGTTTTTCTTCGACCAGAAAAACACCCTGGCCTGGGCCCAGGGCAAGGGGCCAGACTTCTTCAGGTCCGTCAAACGCCGCAAAAAGCGCCTTGAGGAACTCGAAGATGTGAACGACGTGGTCCACGTGGACAAAAACACGCTCAAGGACGTACTCGCCAAGCTCGGTTACTATAAAATCGGCGTGCTCCTGGCCGTGGCCGGGGACGAAGCCCGCGAACGCATCCTGGGCGTGCTGGCCAAAAAAATCGCCAAAATCGTGGAGGAGGAAGCCTCCAACCGGCCCGAACCCGATGAAGGCGAAGCCTGGGACGTGCAGGAGGAACTCATCGGCATGATCAAAGGCAGCAAGGGAGCGCAGCAAGCGTGAACATCGCCACCATCATCGGCATCATCTGCGGCGTGGGCATCCTCTGCGGCGCCACATACATGTCCACCGACTCCGTGGGCGTGTTCCTCAACCCGGCGGGCTTCGCCATCGTCTTCGGCGGAACCATCGCCGCCACGTTCATCTGCTACCCGCTCAAAGAAGTCATGCGCGTCTTCGCCGTGTTCATGACCGCCCTCGGCGCCGAGGAACTGCCCATCGGCAACTACATCAAGGCGCTGGTGGACATCTCCAAGCAGGCCACGGTCCACGGCGAGGAACACCTCGAAACCCTGATCCCCCGGATCGACAACGAATTTCTGCGCGACGGCCTCCAGATGCTCGTGGACGGCTATTCCAAGCACGAACTGCGCGAAATCCTGGACAACCGCATCCAGCAGTTCCACGACCAGGAATACTCCGCTGCCGGCATCTACCGGACCATGGCCCGGCTCTCCCCGGCCTTCGGAATCATCGGCACGCTCATCGGCCTCATCGCCATGATGCAGGCCATGGGCGACGACATCGGCGGAGTCGGACCAGCCATGGCCACGGCACTGACCACCACCCTCTACGGCGCGCTCTTCGCCAACATGCTCTTCACGCCCATCGCCACCAAAGTGGAAAAACGCGTGGAAGAACGCACCATCCTCATGTGCGTGCTGCGCGACGGCATCCTCTTCATCAAGGAAAAAACCCCGGCGCCCATTGTCCGCGACAAGCTCACTGGCTACCTGCCGCCCAAACGCTGGTCCAGCATCAAAGGCTAAAGGCGCTCCGCCATGAAGCACTTTGTGCCAAAGCGCAAACCGCGCGACGATGACCCGGACTCCGGATGGAGCCTGACCCTCGCGGACATGATGACCCTGCTGCTCTGCTTTTTCGTGCTCATGCTCAGCGTGACCAAGGTGGACCGCGACAAATACGACGCCATGTCCAGCGTCATGGCCCAGGCCATGGGCGGCAAACAAACCCCGGCCCAAAAAGCGCAGCCCCAAACCGGAGCCGTGCGTGGGGTGGTGGGCCGGGAACAAAAAAATCTCTTCGAGCTGCAACTGGAACTCGCCGCGCTCATCGGTCAGGACCGCGAACACGTGGAACTGAAAATGCGCGCCGAGCCCCACGCCGTGGCCATCAGCCTGGGCGACCGCATCCTCTTCGACCTCGGACGCGCCGAGCTCAAGCCCGAAGCACGCCAACTGCTCGCCCGGCTCGCCGGACCCCTCTCCGGCACGCACTACGCCCTGACCATCGAAGGCCATACCGACAACCTGCCCATCCAGTCCGCACAGTTCCCCTCCAACTGGGAACTCTCCTCGGCCCGGGCCAGCGCCGTGGCCCGCTTCTTCATCGAGGACGGCTTCCCCAAGGAACGCATCCGCGTGGTGGGACTCGCCGATACCCGGCCCAAAGCTCCCAACGACACGGAAAACGGACGCAAAAAAAACCGCAGGGTCGTCATCCTCGTGCGGCCTGATCAGGAATAAAAAGACTTCGCCTCCGGCGGGCAGAGGGGCGCGGCCCCTCTGCACTCCCATTCTGCGCCGGAGCGCGATGCTGCGCATCCGCACTCCGGCGCGAAAGGGATTTCCGAAGTCAACAAGAATTTCCGGTTACCATCCCGCCCTTAATA
>JBFWMD010000025.1:0-43074 GCA_050251775.1 Desulfovibrio sp. | reverse complement strand
GGATGCCAGCGGGCGTTTTTGGAAAGGAAATGGAAAGGAAAATCCACTTGACAGGGTTTCAGGCAGATCAGCTTGCCGTGCCGGGGCAGCTGTACTCAAGTCGGAATTTAACGTATGTTGTCGTATCGTCACGACCATACCCGGAGAGCGTCATGTACTACCATGATCTGGAGACCGAGTCCCGCGAGCGGCGGCGCAAGCGCAAGTGGCTCGCCCTTTCCACCCTGCTGGAGAAGGCCTGGCTGTATTCCAACGAGTTCAAGGCGCGCATGAAACGGGCCGGGCTTGTGGAAAAGGACATCCGCCACATGGAGGACTTTGCCCGCGTTCCAGTGCTGCGCAAGAAGGAGATCATCGGGCTTCAGGAAGAGCACGGCCTGGACTGGATGCTCACGCGGGAGATCGGCGAACTCGGGCGCATCTACCAGTCGCCCGGCCCGATCTTCGACCCGGAAGGCGCGGACGCGGACTACTGGGGCTGGGCCGAGGCCTTCTACGCCGCCGGGTTCCGCCCGCGCGACGTGGCGCAGATGACCTTTTCCTACCACCTGACCCCGGCGGGGCTGATGCTGGAGGAGCCGTTGCGGTGTATCGGCTGCGCCGTGATCCCAGCCGGGCCGGGCAACACCGAGGCCCAGATCGAGCTGCTGCGGCGTCTGCCGGTCACGGGCTTTGTGGGCATGGCCAGTTTTTTGCGGATCATCGGTGAAAAAGCCCGGGCCAGGGGCCTGGACCCGAAAAAGGACTTTTCCCTGCGCGTGGCCTTTGTGGCTGCGGAAAAGCTCACCAGCACCCTGCGCTCCAGCGTGGAGGAGATGTTCGGCGTCACGGTACGCCAGGGCTACGGAACGGCGGACGCGGGCTGCATCGCCTACGAATGCGAACGCGCCGAGGGCATGCACCTTTCCTCGCGCGCGCATGTGGAGATCTGCGACCCGGCCACGGGCGTTCCTCTGCCCGACGGGGAGACCGGCGAGGTGGTGGTCACGCCCTTTACCGGCGAATACCCGCTGATCCGGCTGGGCACGGGCGACCTCTCGCGGATCATTGTGGAACCGTGCTCCTGCGGACGCACCAGCCGCCGCCTGGCGGGCTGGCTCGGCCGGGCGGACGACACGGCCAAGGTCAAGGGCCAGTTCATCTATCCGGCCCAGGTGGGCGTGGTCATGGCCGAATTCGAGGAGATTGAATGCTGGCAACTGGTGGTCCATAATCCCAGCGGCAAGGACATGCTCACCTGCCGGATCAAGCTGCGCCACGGCGCGGAACTGGACCCCGGCGAATTCGCCCAGGCCTTCCAGGCGCGCTGCAAGCTGCGCCCGGCCATTGTGCCCGTGGACGAGTTGGCGGATGACGCGCCCCGGCTCGTGGACGAACGGGAATACGGGGAGTGAATGCCACCCAAATGACGCAAGGCGGCTCCGCAAGGGGCCGTTTTTTTGTGGCTTGAGAAATCTTCACTGAACCGTGATTATCTGCCCGTCTTGACATGATACACGCGGGCGTGTGTAGTGCTTACAGAAGCCCACCAACCGCGCAAACCTTCAAGGAGAGCATATGGCTGTCAAGAAAATCCTCATGCTTGTCGGTGACTTCGTGGAAGACTACGAGGTCATGGTCCCGTTCCAGATGCTGCTCATGGTCGGCCACGAGGTTCACGCGGTCTGCCCGGACAAAAAGGCGGGACAGACCGTGCGCACGGCCATTCACGACTTCGAGGGCGACCAGACCTATTCGGAAAAACCGGGCCACAACTTCCTGCTCAACGCCGACTTCGACAAGGTTGATCCGGACGCCTACGACGCCCTGGTCATTCCCGGCGGCCGCGCGCCCGAATATCTGCGCCTGAACGCCAAGGTCATCGAGATCGTGCAGAAGATGGCCGCCGCCAACAAACCCATCGCCGCCATTTGCCATGGCCCGCAGATTCTGGTTTCCGCCGGCGTGCTGAAGGGCAAGACCTCCACAGCCTACCCCGCGGTCATGCCCGACGTGACGGACGCGGGCGGGAAGTGGTGCGAGGTCAACGCCACGGCCTCCAACGCCTGCACGGACGGCAATCTGGTCACGGCTCCGGCCTGGCCCGCACACCCCGCCTGGATGTCCCAGTTCCTGAAAGTGCTCGGCTCGACCATCAAACCGTAGCGCAGGATGCGCTGGCCGCCCTCGCGGGCGGAACATGGACGTAAAAAAGGCGGCCTCCCGAGGGAGGCCGCCTTTTTTGATCGGCGTCCGGAAGGCCTAGTGGCCGCAACCGGAAGTGGAGCAGGAACCGCCGGAGCAGCCGCCGCCCGCGCCCACGGGATTCTGGGAATCCACGGTGAAGCCGTAATAGGTCATGTCGATGCGGATGTCCCCGGTGTTGGCGAAGAGCGACTTTTCAATCACCACTTCAAACCCCTGGGATTCGAACTTCTCGTCGTCGTCGTGCAGCTCATCCAGAGCCAGCGAGAGTTTCGGACCGGCTCAGCCGCCCGAAGCAAGGTAGACCCGGATGGGCTGGACTTCCTTGCCCTCGAAGTAACTGTCGAGCTGCTGCTTGGCAGCAGCGGTGATTTCGATCATGGGAACCCTCCTTATAGCTGTTGAAACCGTCAAGTAAGGATTCGAATCGGCTTTGTCAATCTCAGCGGCTTCCGGCCACGGTCGAGCCAGGATTGAGTCTGGTTGACCGTCCATGCCTTGTGCGCTAATTCTTGCCCTCGACGAGCGGCGGGGGCGTACTTCCTCCGCAGGCCAACCATAAGGAACGTGCTTCGATGAAGACCAAAGACAGGATTCTGGACATTGCCCGCACAATGATCTCGGAAATCGGCTACCACGGGACCACCACAGCGGCCCTGGCCAAACGAGCGGGCATCTCCGAAGGAACGATCTATCGGCACTTCGAGAACAAGGAGGACATCCTCCTGCACATCCTCCAGGAGCTGGACGACAAGTATTCCGTATTCCTCCAGAGCTTGCGGTCCGTCACGGACGGCGACCACGGAACCATCGAGCGCATCCTCCGGGGCCACGTCAAGTTCGCCTCGGACAACCTCGCGGACCTCAAGATCGTGCTCAGCTCCTATGCGCTGCTTTCGCCTTCCAAGCAGTCCATGACCTCGGTCATCGAGCGCATGAACGAATTCTTCGCGGATTGCATGGAGCGCTCCATGAAGCTGGGGGTCATCCGCGAGGTCAATGTGGAACCCACGGCCAAGGTGCTCGTGTCCATGCTGCTCGGCGTGATGCAGCTCAAGCTCTACTGGCCCGACATGGAGGGCGACCTCGATCCCGAGGCCGTGCTCTTCATCCGCCGCAGCCTGATCAAGGATCTTTAGAAGCCAACCCCAGGGGGACCCATGGAAGAATGCGGCCTGATCCTCTCCGACAAGGGCATGGAACGCACGCTCGACCGCCTTGCCTCCGAGCTTTCGGAACGGCGCGGCGACGACGAACGGCTTGTGCTGCTGGGCATCCAGCGGCGCGGAGCCGATCTGGCCGAGCGCATCAAGTCCCGCCTGGACCAGACGCTCGGACGCCGCATCCCTCTGGGAAAACTCGACATCAACCTCTATCGGGACGACTGGACCACCCTGAACATCCAGCCAAGCATCAACTGCACCGAGATTCCCTTCGACATCGAAGACGCCAGCATCGTGCTTGTGGACGATGTGCTCTTCTCGGGCCGGACCATCCGCGCCGCTCTGGAAGCCGTGCTCGACTACGGTCGCCCCAAACGGGTGGAACTGCTGGTGCTCATCGACCGCGCCGGACTGCGCGAACTGCCCATCCAGGCCGACTACGTGGGCAAACGCGTGGCCACCAAGGGTGAGGAGCACGTGGACGTGCGCGTGGCCGAGCGCGATGCCGAAGACAAGGTCTGCCTGGTCAAGCCATAAGGTCCGCGTCCCGCGGAGCACAACGTGCCTGAAATCGATACTGAAAAACGCTGCGTGACCCTGGTGGGCATTGCCGGGGCAGGCAAATCCACGGTGGGACGGCTGCTGGCCAAGGCCCTGGACTGGGCCGCCGTGGATACGGACAAGCTGCTCGAAGCCTACTACGGCCTGCCGCTCCAGGACCTGCTGGACAGCGTGGGTCTGCCCAAGTTTCTGGAACTGGAGGAACATCAGGTCGCCAACCTCGGGGTCCAGCGCAGCGTGGTCTCCACGGGCGGCAGCGTGATCTACGGTCCGCGCGCCGTGGCCCGGATCAAGGCCCTCGGCCCGGTGATCCACCTGCACGTGGAGCCCGAGACCTTTGCCGCGCGCGTCGGAGCCGCGCCCAACCGGGGGCTGGCCATCGGCGCCAAGAGCAAGGAAGAGCTGCACGCCGAGCGCCTGCCGCTCTACCGCGCCGTGGCCGACGTGGAATTTGCCACGGACGAGCCCGCGCCCGAGGAAACCGTGCGCCAGATCCTCCGCTGGCTCGATGCGGAACAGAACATTCGACCGGTGCGCGCATGAAGCTCACAAGCAAAGCCTCCTTCCGCAAGCTCGCCGCCCTGTACAAGCGCATGGCCGACGCCTATGCCGATGCCGCCAGCCGGACCGGCCTGAGCTGCGCGGACTGCGAGGACAACTGTTGCACCAGCTACTTTCAGCACCATACCTACATGGAGTGGGCCTACCTCTGGCAGGGCATGGCCGCGCTGCCCCAGAACAGGCGGAGCGATTACCTTGCCAGGGCCGAGGACTACGTGGTCCGGGCGCGCCAGGCCCTGGACGCGGGGGAGCGTCCCCGGATCATGTGCCCGCTCAATGACGGCGGCCTTTGCGGCGTGTATGAACACCGCCTGATGATCTGCCGGATGCACGGCGTGCCCAATGTGCTGGTCAAGCCCAACGGACAGCGCGTGCAGTTCGCGGGCTGTTTCCGCTCCCAGGCCCTGACCCGTGAACACGGCGAGGTCTTTGTGCTCGACCGCACCCCGCTCTACCGCGACCTGGCTCGCCTAGAAATGGACTTCCTCGGCTCCCGGCTGCGCAGCCTGCCGCGCGTGGACCTGACCCTGGCCGAGATGCTCCTGGCCGGACCACCGGAGTTCTAGCCCCGAAGGACCGCTTTCCGCCGAAAAGCCCCGGCCCCCTGATCCACGAAACGAACCGTGGATCAGGGGGCCGGGCTTTTTCAGGCGCTTGGCGCGTTCCGGACTTCAGCGCAGGCGCAGATAGGAAAGGAAATCGTCGATGCCAAGCAGCCGCGCGTCCAGATAGTCTTCGGCATAGCGCGCAAAGGTCTTGGACCTGCCGAACACGGGATATTCGGTTTCCTCGTCCGCAAAGCTCAGCCCCCAATACTCGGCCACGCGCGGGTGAACGGGCATGCGGAATTCCGGATACAGCCCGCCCATGAGGGCCTCCACGCCCTGTGCGGGTTCCGAAACCTCCAGCAGGCGGAGCACCTCGCGACCCACATGGCTGAGCAGCCGCGCGCCCGGGTGGTTGACCTGACTGAAGAGCATCTCCTCCCGGAAGTGGCGCAGGATCAGGTCCACATACTTGATGGGCGTCCGCGCCTCCTTGGTACGCTCGTGGGCCAGGGAGCGCATGGTGCGCTCCTCCACCTCCGCACCCGGAATCACGTTCCCGCGCAAATAGATGCGCAGAATTTCCTGTTTCGGCAGTTTGGCGGCCAGCAGCCGCTCCAGAACCTCGTCCGAAAAGCTGAACTCGACTCCGCCCTGCCAGAAGGGCCAGTAGCCGCGAAAGAACATGCTCGGAATGGCCAGGGTGCGGGCCGCGCGCGGCAGCCTTGCCAGGAGCGCATCCGAAGCCAGCTCCCCCCACTTCTCCCCCTCGGGCAGGTATTGATAGAGGAACACGGCGCAGCGTTGCAGGTCGGCCGGATCGATGCGTTCATAAATGTAATTGGTGTAGAGCCGGATCTCGTGCGTTTCGCAAAAGCCGGGCACGCGCCGCAAAAAATCCGCCAGGGGTTCTCCCTGGCAGTTGGCGTGGATCAGGCAAAGTTTTTTCGCGGCCATGCCGCCTCCTAGCACAGGCATGGGCCAGGCCTCAACAGGCCGCTTTTCCCGCTGCCCGGCTGTGGCTTCGAGCGCCGAGCCGACCGGTTGGCCCCCGCAGTCCCCCGCAGTTTACAGGTCCTGACCGCAGGGTGTACAGCCTGCTGATCATAATCTTCAGGAGATTCAACTCATGACGGATGACTTCAAGCAGTTGATCGGACGCATCGCGCCCGTTGATCCGGCCCTGCGCGCGCCGGGACAGGCCCGCCTCGACAGCCTGACCAAACCCCAGGGCAGCCTGGGCAGGCTCGAAGAACTGGCCCTGAAAACCTACATGGCCCAGCGTGGGCAGACTCCCCAGGTGGATCCGGCCCGAATCTACACTGTGGCGGGCGACCACGGCGTCTGCGCCGAGGGTGTGAGCGCCTTTCCCGTGGAAGTCACGCGCCAGATGGTGCTCAACTTCCTGGCCGGCGGCGCGGGCATCAACGTGCTTGCAAAAACCGTGGACGCACAGCTCTTCGTGGTCAACGCGGGCGTGGCCGGAGAGCTCTTCGAGCCACACCCCATGCTCATCCAGAACAAGCTCGGCAATGGCACGGAGAACATCGCCCAAGGTCCGGCCATGAGCGAAGCGGACTGCGAACGCGCCCTGCGCTTCGGCATGGACCTGGCCGACCGCGCCCAGGCGGACGGCATCCGCACCCTGCTCACGGGCGACATGGGCATCGGCAACACCACCCCTTCCACCGCGCTTTACTGTGCGTATCTCGACCTGCATCCCGAACAGATCACGGGGCCGGGCGCGGGCCTGGGACAGGAGGGCGTCCTGCGCAAGATCGCAGTGATCGAACGCGCCCTGGCCGCCAATGCAGGAGCCCTGCAAAGCGGAGACGGGCTGGCCATTCTCGCGGCCCTGGGCGGGTACGAGATCGCCACCCTGGCCGGTCTGATCCTGGGTGCGGCCAAGAATTGCCAGATGGTTCTGGTGGACGGCTTCATCTCCACGGCGGCCTATGCCGCGGCCTGGAAAATCTGTCCCCACGTGGCCGACTATGCCGTGCTCAGCCACGCCTCGGCCGAGCTGGGCCACAAGGCCGCGGTCCAGGCCCTGGGCCTGACCCCGCTGCTGGACCTCGGCTTCCGTCTGGGCGAGGGCACGGGCGCAGCCGCCGCCCTGTTCCTGCTCCGCGCCGCTGCGGATATCTTCAACAAGATGGCGACGTTCGCGGAAGCAGGCGTCTCCGAATCCTGATCACCCGCCCCGCAAACGCAAAACCGCCCGGCCGAACGTCTCGACCGGGCGGTTCGCTTTTTTCGAGCGCACCATTCAGGCATCCCCCAGACTTCCTCCCACGGCCTGCACCAGATCGCCGCTGGCGTTGTAGGTCGCTGTGGATTCCACAGCCACGAGCCGGGCCGCCAGGGACGGGTCGGCCAAAACCTGGCGCTGGAGCCGGGCCTTGTGGATGCTCTTCATGCTCTCCGCCTGGGTGGTGCGTTCCCCGGTGGCCGGGGTCGGCAGCACATTGCGGTCCATATGCAGTTCCATAATCGCCTCCTTTGCTGAGCGGAACGTGAATCTCCCTCTGCCTGACGTATCGGCTGATATTGATGTTTCTTTAGGTTTATTTGATATTGCCTTGTTTTCTGGGTGGTAGTTTTCCCCTGAGCGCGCAAAAACCGCCCAGGGCAATAAACACCCTGGGCGGCCCTGTCGCATCGGGATGCGGGCTTTACTTCATGCGGATGTAACGGCGCAAATCCGCCTTGAGGATCGCTGTAAGCTCGGAAAGGTCCGCTTCCGGCGTTTCCGCAAAGAGAAAGGCAAAGACGGAGTAGCGGACATAGTCCACGGGTCGCAGCTCCAGTGGCCTGGCAAAGGCCGCGCGGAAGGCCTCGTAGTCCACGGAGGCAATGCGCGAACGGTCCACGTCCGGCGGGATGTCCGCCACCACCAGACTCCAGACCTTGCCTTCGCGCCCGGCCAAAATCGCGTCCCAGTCGGGCCGGGTCTGCTCCAGATAGTGCTGGTAGGGATTCAGTCCGTAGGCAAAGTGGGCCAGATCCGTGCAGCACCAGCCCGCGAAACGCATGGGATTGATCTCGATGAACGCGGCGCACTCCTGGCTGGCCCATTTGCAGGCCCCCCCTTCCCGCGTGTCCACCCGCAGCTCCGCGTGGATCGGGAAATCGCGCAGCCCGGCGCGGTGTCCCACCTTGGCCAGCAGCTCCCGAAAACGCTCCTCCCAGGTGCGCACGATGTTCGCCGAGGTGTAGTAGACCCGGTCGCTGACATCATCCCTGGAGGCGAACAGATGGGTAAAGATGTTCAGGATCACGGGCTCGCCCTGGCCGTTGAAATAGGCGTCCACCGCGAACTCCTCGCCCTCGATGCACTCCTCGACCACGAAGCGGCCCAGGTCGAGCACCTGCGCCGGATACATGTCACGCACAGTGCGGACCTCCTCCTGGATGGTCCGCAGGATGGCGGGCCAGTCCGCGTCCTCGTGGACCTTGTGGACGCCCAGGCTGAAAAACCCCACCGAGGGTTTGACCACGAACGGCTTGGGAAAGGAGCCCGGATCGAATCCGGACAGCTCGTCCAGGGCCAGTTCGCGATACTGGAAATCCGGGTAGAGGTCCCGGGTCAGGTCGCGAAAGCGGGCCTTGTCCTTGAGCAGGGCGATGCGCCCCGGCAACACCGTGCCCTGGAGGTGTTCCTCTATCCATTGAATACAGTTCTCCGAGTTGGAATAGAGTCTGCCGCCGGCCCGCAGGAGCCGGGCGAACTCCTCCGCCGAGGTCAGCTTGGCGTCCGCACCGGCCAGGGCCTGCCGGGCCTTGGCGTTGTCCAGCACGGGCGCGCCGCTCTCCAGAACGGACTGCTTCAGGAATTCGGAAACGTAGGGAGCTTCAAGCAGAAACATGGTTCCTCCGATGCGCTTGGCCGGTTTCCCCGCCCGCGCGGGGGATGATCGCCGGACCGTATCAGAAAGAAAAGGGCCGCGCAGCTGCGGCCCGAAAATCTCACTCGTCCGACCGGGGCCGAGGCCTCAGCGGTCCTTCCAATTCCACCACTTCAACGATTCCGGGTCCGGATCCGGCGTCTGCGCAAAATGCACGGCGCAACGGAAAACATAGAGCACGCAACGGTCCACGTGACAGCCTTCCAGGGCCATGAGCCGTTGGTACATTTCCTCGGGGTCCTGGCCGCGCAGCGCGGCCACGCTGGCGTAGCCGAGCCGGACAAGGTCCTCGGCCATGCGCGGGCCAATGCCGGGGATGCGTTGCAGGTCCTTGCGCGCGGCCTTGGACTCCGCCGCATTTTGCCCGGCGGCCATGGCGGTTCAGCAGCCCCGCGCGTACACGCGGTCGAGAATGGCCTTGCCGCCGGCCGCCCGGACCGTGTCCGCGAGCCGCAGTCCCAGCTCCCAGGCCTTGTCCGCCGCGTCCTCGTCGCTCAAACGGATCGGGCTGGAGCCGTCCACGTCGGCCACGAACCCGGTCAGGCGCACGCGGTCGCCCCGCAGTTCGGACCAGGCCGCAATGGGAACCTGGCAACCACCGTCCAATCCCGTGAGGAATCCGCGCTCAGCGCGGACCTGCACGGCCGTGGGCTCGTGGTGCAGAAAACGGATCAGCTCCAGCACTTCGAACGCGTCTTTCCGGTATTCGATGCCCAGGGCGCCCTGGGCCACGGCGGGCAAAAATTCCGGCGGTCCCAGCTCCCGCATTTTGGGCGCGGAGAGCTCCAGGCGGCGCAGGCCCGCAGTGGCCAGCACGATGGCGTCGTACTGTCCGTCCAGGAGCTTGCCCATGCGGGTGTCCAGATTCCCCCGCAGGGTTTCGACCTTCAGGTCCGGGCGCAGGGCCAAGAGCTGCGCCTGGCGTCGCAAGCTGCTGGTTCCCACGCTCGCGCCCTGAGGCAGGGCCTCCAGGCCGTCGTAGCGCACGGAGCAAAGCATGTCCGTGCAGGCCTCGCGCTCGGGAATGATCCCGACCACCAGCCCTTCGGGCAGTTCCGTGGGCACGTCCTTCATGGAATGCACGGCGATGTGCGCCCGGCCGTCCAGCAGGGCCTCTTCGATTTCCTTGACGAACAGCCCCTTGCCGCCGACCTTGGCCAACGGCACGTCCAGGATTTTGTCGCCCTTGGTCTTGATCTTGATCAGTTCCACCTCCAGGCCGGGATGCTCGGCCCGCAGGAGGGAGGAGATGTGTTCAGCCTGCCACAAGGCCAGCTTGCTGCCCCGGGTGGCGATGACGATCTTGCGCATGAATCGGAATCCTTGAAGCTGGTAGGGTTCCGCGGCGGATCAGCCGCAGGAGGAGCAGTTGCCGCCGGAACAGCCGGCGCAACCGGAACCGGAGCCGATGCCCCGGTATTGCGGTTTGGGCGCGGCGTCCTCCCCGCCGGATGCGGGCGCGGCTCCTGCGGACTTGTAGCAGCAGCGGGACATCAACTGTTCCGCCGCCTGGGATTTGCATTGGGGACAGGTTACGGCGTCGCCGGTTCCAAGGACGATTTCCTCGAATTCCGCGCCGCAATCCCGACATTTGAATTCATAAATGGGCATGTGTACCTCCGATGTGAATTGCCACCCGGTGGTGTCCACTGAAACAGGTGGTTTGTCAACCGCATCCGGCCCGGCTCGGCCTTGCGGCTGTTGCTGAAATAATCCTTGAAATTCGAAAGTCAAGCGCACGCAGACGCTCCTTTCTCGTGGACCTCCGGGCGGGCTTCATAGTACCCTTCCCGGACGAAACCCACCAGCATGAGGACGCCCATGTCGAACGAACGGATACTCATCGTCGAGGACAGCACATTCTTCGCCAGCGTTGTGACCCGCACCATCCGCGAGGAAACCGCGTTCGAAGTGGACCGGGTGGGCTCCTTCCAGGAGGCCCGCCAGTACTTGAAAAAACGCCGGCGGGGTCTTTTCGCCGCCCTGCTCGACCTGCATCTGCCGGATTCCCCCCACGGAGAAGTGGTGGATTATTTTGTGGCCCAGGGCGTGCCGTCCATCGTCTTCACCGGGGAATTCAACGACCGGGTCCGCGACGTGGTCATGTCCAAAAACGTGGTGGATTACGTACTCAAGGAGGGCCCGGACAGCCTCCACGAATTGATTGCCGCCCTGGAGCGGCTGCGGCGCAACCAGGAAATCAAAGTCCTGGTGGTCGATGATTCCGCCTCCGCGCGCAACATCGTTTCCGTGCTTCTGCGCACGCACCAGTATCAGGTTTTGGAGGCGGAAAACGGCGAAGACGCCCTGGTCGTGCTCCAGAACACTCCCGGCATCCGCCTGCTGATCTCCGACCACACCATGCCTGGCATGAGCGGGGTGGAGCTGGTTCGGGCCATACGCGCCCGCCATCCCCGCGAACGTCTGGCCATCGTGGGCATTTCCGCCGAGACCGACCCGCTGATCTCCGCCCGGTTCATCAAATCCGGGGCCAACGATTTTCTCCGCAAGCCCTTTCTTGTCGAGGAATTCCACTGCCGCATCCGCCAGAACGTGGAATTGCTGGAACACATCACCACCATCCGGGAAATGGGAGACAAGGACAACCTTACCGGCCTGTGCTCCCGGCGCGGTTTCCTCCGGCGCGGCCGGGCCATGCAACAGGAAGCGCTGCTCCGCAACTTTCCTGTTTTGGCCGTGCTCCTGGACGTGGACCACCTCAAACGGATCAACAACACTCTCGGCCACGACGCCGGAGACGAGATCCTGCGGGAAATGGCCGACCGCCTGCGCGAGCGCTTCGGACGCAACGGACTGGTGGCCCGCTTCGGCGGCGACGAATTCGCCTTGCTGCTGCCGGGAACGCCTCTGGAGCAGGCACGCAAGGCACTGGAAGTATTTGTAAATGATGTGGCTGCCCGCCCGGTGCAGACCAGCGCGGGTGAGGTCGCTCTCACGGTCAGTGCGGGACTGACCGGAGAATCCGGCGAGAGCCTGGAGGCCATGCTCCAGCGCGCCGACGAGATGCTCGTCCTCTCCAAGCAGCAGGACCGCAACCGCCTGACCTGCGCCCAAGGCTGAGCCCCGAACTCAGGCCCGGCCCGAAGCGCCCGAGGCGATCAACTCGCCGAGCCTGCGGGAGGCCTCGGCCAGTTCGACCACGGCCCGCGACGAGTCGTCCATCTCCTCCGCGATGCATTGCGCCAGCTCCGTGACCTCGCCAATGGTCGCGTTGATGGATCCGTGCTCTGTGGTCTGCTCCCTGGAGGCCGCCGCCATGTCCACGATCTGGGCGGCGGTGACCTCGGAGAGCCTGGCGATGCGCTCCAGGGAGAGCGCCGTGCGTTTGACCAGTTCCTCGGCCCGGTCCACAGCCTCGGCCGCCTCCCGGGTGCGCCCCACGTTGCGCCGGGACTCTTCCTGCATGGCCGCCATGT
Source organism: Desulfovibrio sp. (assembly GCA_050251775.1). Lineage (GTDB taxonomy): Bacteria > Desulfobacterota > Desulfovibrionia > Desulfovibrionales > Desulfovibrionaceae > Paucidesulfovibrio. The sequence goes on along the minus strand of JBFWMD010000025.1, from coordinate 30,715 downwards.
TCTGCTCCACCCGACCCGTGGCCTGCATGGTCTTTTCCGCCAGTTTGCGGACCTCGTCGGCCACCACGGCAAAGCCCCGCCCGGCGGTCCCGGCGCGCGCCGCCTCGATGGCCGCATTCAGCGCCAACAGATTGGTCTGGTCCGCAATGTCGTTGATGACCTCGATGATCTCGCCCACACCCTCCACCTGCACTTCCAGTCGGGACATGTCGTCCCGGAGCAGGTCCGAAAGTTCCCGCACCCGTTCGATGGCCTTGGCCGAACGGTGCATGACCTCCAGTCCCTGACGCGATTCCTCCACAGACTCCCCTGTGCGCCTTGCCGCTTCCTCGGCCATACCTGATGCCGAGGTCAGACTGGCCTGCATCCTGGCCATGGCCTCGGAAGCCTGGGTCACGCGGTCGAACTGGCTGGCTGCTCCGGCACTGGCCGACCCCACCCGCTCGGACAGGCGCGCCGACTCCTCGGCCACGATGCGCGCCGCCTCCCCCGCCTTGGTACTCATCTCCAGCAAAGCTGCGTTCTGGGTTTCGATGCGCTCTTCCTTGGCCCGGATGTCCGTGAGATCCGAAACCAGGACCACGGCTCCGATATCGCGACCGTCCAGGTCGTGCAGGGGGGCGGCATCCGCCCGGACCCGCAGGCTGCGGCCCGAAAGATCCTCCCAGACCCGTTCCTTGCCCACCAGCGCCCGGCGTTCGGCCACACAGCGTTCGATCACACTGCTCTTGCCGTCGCGCACTCGCAGCAGTTCGCTCACGGCATGGCCATGCACGCTGTCCGCATCGCCCACATAGCCCACCAGATCAAGAAAGGCCTGATTTACGAAACTCACGCGCATGCCCTCGTCCGCCACGATGCAGGGCACGCTGAGTCCCCGTAGGATGCCTTCGCTGAACCCGAGGCGCTTCTTGAGCTCCTTGAACATGGAGAGAATATTTCCGGCGAGTTCCGCCATTTCAGCCTTGAAGTCGCCTTCCAGCCGGGCCGTGTAATCCCCGGCAGCGACCTTGCCGAGAAATCCATCGATGACCGCGAGTGGCTTCAGCAACTGCCGACGCACGATGCGCCAGCTGATCAGCCCCAACAGCAAACTCGTGACCAGCCCCAGGCCCAGGGCCGCAATGCGCAGACGCCAGACCGGGGCAAAGGCTTCGGATGCGCCGATTTCCGCCACAAGAGCCCAGGAGGTTCCCCCCAGTGAAAACGGCGTGGATGCGGCCAGAACCTCCCGACCTGCGTAGTTTTCCGAAACCCTGGCCAGGTCGCCGCCCGCCAGAGCGGCGCGCACCGGTTCCGTGTCCATACGGCCCTGTGCCGGATTCGCGAACGAGGCCCGCACCGAGTGTTGTCTCGGATCATTGCGTGCGTCCGAGCGCATCAGCAGGTCCTGACCCACCAGATAGCATTCGCCGCTTTCGCCCATGCCCGTGCCGGTCTGCATGGCCTTGCCAATCTCGGTCAGGGGCAATTGCAAAATGGCCACGCCCTGCACATCGCCCACGTGGCTGCGCACAGGCACGGCGATGAAGGCCGCTGGTTCGCCGTTCAGCGGAACGAAGGGCTCCACGTCCGCAAAGGACGGCTCTCCCCTCACAGCTTCGGCAAAGGCGCGCCCCAGATTGCTGTCCTTGAGCGGGCCGGTCTTGAGATTCTGACCCACCAGCGCGGACTTGTTATAGGAATAGATCACCCAGCCGTAATCGTCGGCAAGAATGGCGTCCTCGTACCCCAGGGTCTTGACGTAGGGCGCAAAGCTCGGACTGACGTATTCCTGGTCGCTCAGGTAGTCGGCGTCTGTGAAATCCTCATAGACCCGCAACATGCCCAGGGCGTTGTAGATTTCCTTGACCTCGGCGTAGATCCGGGCCTCGCTCTCCCACTTTTCCACCAGCGCACGCATGGCCAGTCGCTTGCCGTCGCGCACGGAGACGAGTTGCCCCAGGGCCTGGGCGCGCAAACTCTCGGTGGCCGTGTTCACACTGTAGAAACCCATGAGCAGCAGCGGCAACAGCCCTGCGGACATGCAGAGAATCATCATCTTGTGCTTCAGAGACATGGGGCAGACTCCGGAGATGGATTTCGCAGCGAACCGTTCTGGATCAGCGGAAATCCTACGTGACAACTCCGGCGCATTGTTACGGCTGCGTAACGCAGTGGCGTCTTTTGCGTCAAAGCATTGCCTCCCGCGCTCCGGTTCGCCACAATGTCGCCGGATTCGCCCCCCAAAAAAGCCCCCTGCCGAAGCAGGGGGCTGACGATGGCGTGAAAACGCGTGACCTATTTGCCCTTGGCCAGGGGCCAGATCTCCTCGACCCGCTCCACGAGCTGGATCTTGATTCTGCGGCGCAACTCCTGGGGGATGTCCTCCAGGTCCTTCTTGTTCTGCGCGGGGATCAGCGCCAGCTTCATGCCCTTGGCCACGGCGGCCAGGATCTTTTCCTTGACCCCGCCCACAGGCAGCACCCGGCCCCGCAGCGAGATTTCGCCGGTCATGACCAGATCGGGCCGCACCGGGATGTTGGTCAGGGCCGAGATCAGGGCTGTGACCAGGGTCACGCCCGCGGACGGGCCGTCCTTGGGGGTCGCCCCCGCCGGCACATGCACGTGGATATCCCGGTCCTCGCTGAACTTGGGGTCGATGCCGTATTGCTCGGCATGGGTCCGGGCAAAGGATAGTGCGGCCTGGGCCGATTCCTTCATCACGTCGCCGAGCTTGCCTGTGAGGATCAGCTTGCCCTTGCCGGGCATGGTCGTGACCTCCACGTGCAGAATCTCCCCGCCCACCGGGGTCCAGGCCAGGCCCACAGCCACACCGGGCGGCAGGTCCGGTTCCTTTTCGTCGTCCAGATAGCGCGGCACGCCCAGAATCTTATGCAGGTTGGCCGCCGTGATTTTGAAGGGGCCTTTTTCGTCCTCGGCTTTTTTGCGGGCCATCTTGCGGCAGATGGAGCCGATCTCGCGCTCCAGGTTGCGCAGGCCCGCCTCGCTCGTGTACTCGCGGATGACCTTGGCCAGCACGCCCGTGGCCAGTTGCAGTTCATCCTCCTCCAGGCCGTTGTCCCTGGCCTGGCGCGGCACGATGTAGCGTTCCGCAATGGTCACCTTTTCGTGCTCGGTATAGCCGGGAATGCGGATGACCTCCATGCGGTCCAGAAGCGGCTGGGGAATGGTGTCCAGCACGTTGGCCGTGCAAATGAACATGACCCTGGAGAGGTCGAAGGGCACGTTCAGATAGTGATCCGTGAAGCTGTTGTTCTGCTCGGGGTCGAGCACTTCCAGCAGGGCCGAGGACGGGTCGCCCCGGAAGTCCGCGCCAAGTTTGTCGATCTCGTCGAGCATCAGTACGGGGTTGCGCGTGCCGCAGAGCTTGAGGGCCTGGACGATGCGGCCGGGCATGGAACCGATGTAGGTGCGGCGGTGGCCGCGAATCTCGGCCTCGTCGCGCATGCCGCCCAGGGACATGCGGTGGAACTTGCGACCCAGGGAGCGCGCGATGGAGCGGCCCAGCGAGGTTTTGCCCACGCCCGGCGGCCCCACAAAGCAGAGGATCGGCCCCTTCATCTTCGGGTTCAGCTTGCGCACGGAAAGATATTCGAGGATGCGCTCCTTGACCTTGGTCAGATCGTAATGGTCCTCGTCCAGGATGCGCGCCGCCTCCTTGATGTCCAGGCGGTCGCGGGAAATCTTCTTCCAGGGCAGTTCGATCATCCAGTCCAGGTAGGTCCGGATGACCGTGGCCTCGGAGGATTCGGAATGCATGCTCTCCAGGCGCTTGAGCTGCTTGTAGGCCTCCTTGCGGACCTCCTTGGGCATGCCCGCGCGCTCAATGGCCTTGCCCAGGTCCTCCAGCTCCTCGTTCTCGCCGTCGCCGTCGCCCAGCTCCCGCTTGATGGCCTTGAGCTGCTCCCGCAGGTAGAAGTCGCGCTGCGCCCGGTCCATGCCCTCTTTGGCCATGGACTGGATCTTGTTCTGCATCTGCGCGACCTCGACCTCTTTGGTCAGCTGGGAACCGGCCAGGCGCAAGCGTTCCAGCGGGTCACCGCATTCCAGAATGGCCTGGGCTTCGGCCACGCTGATGCGCAGGTTGGAGGCGATCAGGTCTGCGAGACGGCCCGGCTCGTTGACGTTGTTCAGAACGGCCATGATGTCCTGGGGCGAAATGCCGCGCAGGGTCAGGATACGCTCGCTCTGCTCCCTGGAGGAACGCATCAGCGCCTCGGCCTCCGTGCTCGGCTCGGTCTCGGCGGGTTCACGCATGATCTCGATCTCGGCCTCATGGTAGGGCGAGGCCGAGAGGAACCGGCGCACCCGCGCCCGGGCCAGCCCCTGGACCAGCACCTTGAGACGGCCGTCCGGCATCTTGAGCATGCGCATGATCATGGCCACAGTGCCGATCTGGTAGAGATCCTCGTGTTCCGGGTCCTCCACACCTTCGTCCTTCTGGGTCAGGATCAGGATGTGCCGCCCGGCGGAAAGGGCCGCGTCCACCGCGTTCACGGATTTTTCGCGGCCCACGAAAAGGGGCAGGATCATATAGTTGAAGACCACGATGTCCCGGACCGGCAGCACAGGCAGAAACTGGGGAATGTTTTGCTCGGCCTGTTCGGTGAGACCTCCGGTGGCGTCCTGCACATGAAGGCCGCTCAGGCCGCCGGAGTCGTCAAAAAAATGCTGTTCATCGATATGGCCGCCCCCCTCCGAGGCGCTGACGCGAGCCGCCTCGCGCACCCGGCGCAACCGCTTCGGTTTGATGGGAGATTTTTTCTTTTTGCTCAAGGGTCGTTCCTTTCGTCGGAGTACGTATGTGGACACTCTCCCTGATGCGGGGAGGTATTTCCAGTATTATCCTTGTTAATGCGTCCTGTCCCTTTGGCAAGAGGGAAGGAATCAATAACGTATTTCAAACGAAGAATAACTCTCGTCTTCTTCGCGCTCGCTGCTCTCCACTCCGCTGACCCTGGACAGGGGGGAACCGAGGTCCAACTGTGACGCGAACTCCTCCAGGGCTTGTTTCGGTCCCTGGGCAACGACTTCCACGCGCCCGTCCCGCAGGTTGCGCACCCAGCCCCGCAGCCCCAGCATCCGGGCCACATCCCTGGTCCAGGCGCGGAAGCATACACCCTGCACCAGCCCGTCCACAACGGCATGATACGTCTTCATACCGGTTTTCCTCCAGTCCGAGGCCGGGCTAGAGCAGTCCGTGCCCCTGAAAGCTGTAGTGCTCGCGATCCGTGACCACGAGATGGTCAAGCAGGCGAACGCCGAGATCGTCCGCAGCCCGCTTGATGCGCAGGGTCAGCCGCACGTCCTCGTCCGAAGGGGTCGGGCTGCCGCCCGGATGGTTGTGGACCAGGATCATCCCGGCGGCCTGATGCCGCAGGGCCAGGGACATGACCTCCCGGGGATAGACCGCGGTCTGGTCCACCGTGCCCTTGCTCACGCACTCCCAGGCGATGACCCGGTTGCGGTTGTCCACCAGGGCGACCCAGAATTCTTCAATGCCCTTGGATCCGAAGCGGGCCTTGGCCCCTTCGGCCACCATCTCCGGACTGCTGAGCACTTCCCGGCGCAGGGCGGAAGGCTCGCGCAATCTGGCCCAAAGTTCGCGATACAGCGCCCAGGAGGACGCGAGAGAAGCACCGAAGCCCTTGATGTCGGACAGCTGTTCGTCGGGCGCGAAAAGCACGCCGTGCAGCGAGCCGAACCGGAGCAGCAGCTCCTTGGCCAGGGGCTTGGTGTCCTGCCGGGGCAGGGTCCGGGCCAGCAGCAGCTCCAGGATCTCGTAATCCGCAAGGCCGCGCGGCTCGCGCAGCAGACGTTCGCGCAGACGTTCGCGGTGTCCGTGGTAGTGCGGTTTGTCCATGGCTCCCTTTCCCCGACCTGCTCTGGACCGGGGCCGGTTATTTTGCCTCATGAGCCGGGGCGGGGTCAATACGCGGGAAACAAAAGAATCGGCTCAACCCCGGTAGATGCGGGTCAGGTCGGCCACGAGCTTGTCCAGAGCCTGCTCGGTGCGGCGCTCGCCGGACTTCACGCCCAGCTCCGCGGCCATGCAGAGGTCGAAAAGCGCGGCCACGCCCCGGGGGCCGAGTTTGCGGGCCAGTCCGGTCTTCTTTTTGACCACAAAGGGATGCACCTTGGCGCGGGCTTCCTCCCCAGCCAGGATCAGGCCCAGGATGCGGGCTTCGCGGGCCAGGGAACCGAGCAGGGGGAAAAGCATCTGCTCCTTGGGCTGCTTGAGATGGTCCTGGAGCACGCGACGCCAGATCTCGCCGGGGTCGTTGCCCTGGCTGAGCGCATCCGTGAAGGCGAAAAAGTCCATTTCCTGGCTGCCGGCCACCAGTCCGGCCAAGTCCGGAGTGACGGTTTTGCCGTCCCCAGCGGCCAGTTCGATTTTCTCCAGCTCCAGCAGGGCGGCGCGGGCATCCAGGGGCAGGACGCGCACCAGGGCCTGCTGCGCGCCCGGCGCGAATTTGAGGCCCTGTTTCGCGGCCCAGTCGCGCACGAAATCGGACATGCCGCGCGCGTCAAGCCCGGCCTGCTCCCAGACCCAGCCACGTTTTTCCGCCGCCTTCCAGAGAGGCCGCCGGGTCAGAACCGCCGGAATCGGGGCCTTCTTCTTCCACTCCCCTTCCAGGCAGAAAAACGGCAAAACACTTTTGGGTTTGGCCGCCAGGCCCGAGGCGATGCCATCCCAGTGCTCGGCCTTGAGCAGGTGGGCGCGACGCACCACAATGGCCTTGGACGCGGCAAAGAGGTTCGGGACCGTGAGATCCTTCCAGAAGGCGTCGGGCAGGGGCGGGTCGTCGTCGCCCCAGAAGACCTTACGCTCGGGCTCACCCAGGCCGCGCAGCACGGATTCGATCTTTCCGGCAATGAGCTGCCCGTCCGGACAGACCAGGAAAAACACGTCCGGCACGGCCACGCTCAATAACTCTCGCTGAGCTTGTCCACGGCGCGGCGCACCGCCAGCTCGGTCACGGACATGTCCGCCTCTGTTGGCGAACCACCGAAATAGCTCTCATTGGCCGAGACCTTGCCCGAAGACCAGACCACCTTGTCCGAAACTCGGGAAACGAAATCCACGCGCATGCTCAGGTTGGCCTGAGAGCGCAGGGTCTCGTCGTTCTCGTCACTGACCTTGGTGCTGCGGCTGTAGCGGTCGATGACCACGCGCACGAGCAGGTCGGCCTGGGATCTCTCCACCCAATGGGTCCAGCCCCGGCGATGCAGTTCATCCCGCAGTTCGGAGCGCAGGCGTGGCCCGAGCCAGGTCTCGAGCGTGGGGTTTTCCACGGAGTCCATGCACAGGGTGCGCTGATCTTCGGGGAGGTTCACCGGACCGCTGCCGGCAAGCTGGTAGCCGCAACCGGACACGAACACCGCAGCCAGCAGGACCGCGCAGAAGCTGAGAAATCGATTACCGGACATGAGCTCTCCTGCCGAAGGGGTTGTTGCTGTTCGCCGGGCAAGAAAAAACCGGGCCGGGACGTATGCAGCATACGCCGGGACCCGGTTTTTTCAAAGCGCTCCCGGCATCGGGAACAGCGCGGACCGACTAGCGGGCCACGATGTTCACGAGCTTGCCCGGCACGTAGATGACCTTGATCACCTGCTTGCCCTCAAGATGGCGCGCCACGTTCTCCACGGCCATGCAGGCCGCCTTGACCTGTTCCTCGGTCGCGTCGTTGGGCACGCTGACCTTGCCGCGCACCTTGCCGCAGACCTGGGCCACCACCGTGACCTCGTCCGTGACCAGGGCGGCCTCGTCATATTCCGGCCAGGGCTGCTCCGCCACCACGCCGCCGTGACCCAGGGTCTGCCAGATTTCCTCGCAAACATGGGGAGCCATGGGGGAGAGCAGGGTCACGGCCGTGGCCAGGGCCGAGGAAAGCTGGCAGCGCCCCTCTTCCGTGGCGGTCAGGGCGTCCTTAAGCGCGTACATTTCGTTGACCAGCTCCATGATCGCGGCGATGGCCGTGTTGAACTGGAAGCTGTTTTCGATGTCGCGGGTCACACGGCGCACGGTGTCGTGCTCCTTGAGCCGGAGCTGCCGGGTTTCGGCCGAGAGTTCGCCCGCCATGGCGTGGCAGGGAGACACGCAGACCAGGGAGCCTTCCAGCTCCTCGGCCAGACGCCAGAGCCTGCCGATGAAGCGGAATGCACCTTCGATGCCCCGGTCGGACCACTCCAGCTCTTTTTCGGGCGGAGCGGCAAAGAGGATGAACAGGCGGGTGGCGTCCGCGCCGTATTTCTCGATCATCTCCTTGGGATCGACCACGTTGCCCTTGGACTTGGACATCTTGGCGCCGTTAAGCACCACCATGCCCTGGGTCAGCAGGTGCTCGAAAGGCTCGTCCGCCGTGACATAGCCCTCGTCGCGCAGCAGCTTGGTGAAGAAGCGGGCATAGAGCAGGTGCAAAATGGCGTGCTCGATGCCGCCGATGTACTGGTCCACGGACATCCAGTACTTCACGGCCTTGGGGTCGAAGGGCGTCGAGTCGATGCGCGCGTCGGTGTAGCGCAGAAAATACCAGGAGGACTCCACAAAGGTGTCCATGGTGTCGGTTTCACGCCGGGCGGGCAGGCCGCAATTGGGGCAGGCCACGTTGACCCATTCGTCCAGGAAGGGCAGCGGGGACTTGCCGTCCTCGCGCATGGCCGCGTCCTCGGGCAGGACCACCGGGAGTTGCTCCTCGGGCACGGGCACGGCCCCGCAGCGCTCACAGTGGATCACGGGGATGGGCGCGCCCCAGTAGCGCTGGCGCGAAATATTCCAGTCGCGCAGGCGGAAGTTCACGGTCATGGTTCCCAGCCCCTGCCGGTCCAGGTGCTCCACGATGCGCTTCTTGGCCTCCTCGTTGGGCAGGCCGTCGAACTCGCCGGAGTTCACCAGCACGCCCGGCTCGGTGTAGGCCTCGGTCAGGGCTTCGGGCTGGAGGTCGCGCTCCTCGGGGCGGATGACCACCTGCATGGGCAGGCTGTACTTGCGGGCGAATTCGAAGTCGCGCTGATCGTGGGCGGGCACGGCCATGACCGCGCCGGTTCCGTAGCCCATGAGCACGAAGTTGGCCACGTAGATGGGCATTTCCCCGCCCGTGACCGGGTTGACGCAGTACGCGCCCGTGAACACGCCTTCCTTTTCAGTGTCGTCAGCCGCGCGGTGGAACTTGTCCATGTTCACGCACTTGTTCACGAAGGCGCGGACCTCGTCGGCGCGCTCGGTTCCGGCGATGAGCGTTTCCACCAGAGGATGCTCGGCGGCCAGGCTCATGAAGGTGGCGCCGAAGAGCGTGTCGGGCCGGGTCGTGAACACGGTCACGGCCTCGTCGCGATCCTTGACCCGGAAGGTCAGCTCCGCGCCGTAGCTCTTGCCGATCCAGTTGGACTGCATGGTCAGGACCGGATCGGGCCACTTCTCCTTCATGGTCTCCAGGCATTGGAGCAGTTCGTCCGCATAGTCCGTAATGCGCAGGAACCACTGCTCCAGCTGCTTCTGAACCACCAAACCGTCGCAGCGCCAGCACTTGCCGTCCTCGACCTGCTCGTTGGCCAGCACGGTCTGGCAGGTCTCGCACCAGTTCTGCATGGCGTTCTTGCGATAGAGCAGCCCCTTTTCCATGAACTTGAGGAAGAAGAGCTGTTCCCAGCGGTAGTATTCGGGTCGGCAGGTGGCCAGCTCACGCCGCCAGTCGTAGGAATAGCCGAGCCGCTTGAGCTGCTCGCGCATGTCCGCGATGTTGGCGTAGGTCCATGTGGCCGGGTGCGTCTTGTGCTTGATGGCCGCGTTTTCCGCGGGCATGCCAAAGGCGTCCCAGCCCATGGGATGCAGCACATTGCAGCCGCGCATGCGCTTGTAGCGCGCGACCACGTCGCCGATGGAATAGTTGCGCACGTGGCCCATGTGGATCTTGCCCGAGGGATACGGGAACATCTCCAGGACGTAGTACTTCTCCCTGGTCGGGTCGGCCTCCACCTCGAAGCAGCCGGTGTCGCTCCACTTCTGCTGCCATTTCCGCTCAACGGCTTCGGGTTCGTACTTGCCTAAGGCCATGCGTGGTTCCTTTGCGCGTTAGAATTTCTTGTTCACACCCAGGACGCCGCTGTCCACGGCCTTGGCCGCAGCGTCGAGGATGCCGTTGATGAAGTTGCGGGAGTTGCCGTCGCCGAACTCCTTGGAAAGCTCAATGGCCTCGTTCATGGCCACCTTGAGCGGAATTTCCGTGTGCAGCATCTCAAAAAGGGCCAGACGCAGGATGGTCAGTTCCACCTTGGCGATGCGCGTGAGCTTCCAGTGCTTGGAATGCTCGGTGATGATCCTGTCCAGCTCCCGGGTGCGGCAAAACACGCCCAGGGAAAGCTCATGGGCGAATTCCCGCGCGGTGTCGCTCGTACTGGCGAGCACGGCCGGATTTTCCGCAAAGTCTCGCTCCAGCCCGGAAACGTCGGCGGACGGCGAAAAGCTTTGGCCGAAGAGAACCTGAAACGCGAGCATGCGGCCGCTGCGGCGGTTGCTCTTGCGCGCCTTGCCCGCCCCCTTGCGGGGGACTTTGAAGTCTTCGCTCATGCGGCTACAGCTGCTCCATGACCCGGATGGTTTCGAGCACGGCGGAGGCCGCCTCGACGCCCTTGTTCCCGGCCTTGGAACCGGCGCGCTCGATGGCCTGCTCCAGGTTGTCGCAGGTCAGCACGCCAAAGCCCACGGGCAGGCCCGTTTCCAGGCCGACCTGGGCCAGGCCCTTGATGCATTCGCCCGCCACGAAGTCGAAGTGGGGCGTGGCCCCGCGAATCACCGCGCCGAGGCAGACAATGCCGTCGTACTTGCCGCTCTTGGCGAGCTTCTTGGCCACCACGGGCATCTCGAACGCGCCGGGCAGGCGCACCAGGGTGATGTCCTCCCGGTCCATGCCGTGGCGCACGAGGTAGTCCACTGCGCCGGAGATGAGCCGGTCCACGATGAAATCGTTGAAGCGGGCGGCCACCAGAGCCAGTTTCACGCCTTTGGCTTCGAGGCGGCCCTCGATCGTCCTGATGTGAGGCATCCTATCCTCCGGAAAGGTTGTTTAGCTGTTGGTCTTGCCGTCTTCGGCATCGTCCAGATGGAGCATGTGCCCCATCTTGTTCTTCTTGGTGCGCAGGTAGTCCATGTTGTAGACGCAGACGCCGGTCTCGATGGGCACGCGCTCCACCACCTCCAGGCCGTAGCCTTCCAGTCCGACCATCTTCTTGGGATTGTTGGTCATCAGGCGCATCTTGGAAACGCCCAGAGCCACGAGGATCTGCGCTCCGGTTCCGTAGTCGCGCAGGTCCGGAGCGAATCCGAGGCGCTGGTTGGCCTCCACCGTGTCCAGGCCCTCGTCCTGGAGATGATAGGCCCGGATCTTGTTGCCCAGGCCGATGCCCCTGCCTTCCTGGCGCATGTAGAGCACCACGCCCCGGCCTTCGCGCTCGATCATGCACATGGCCTCGGCGAGTTGGTTGCCGCAGTCACAGCGCATGGAGCCGAACACGTCGCCCGTGAGGCACTCGGAATGCACGCGCACGAGCACGGGTTCGTGGGGGTTGACCTCCCCCTTGATCAGGGCGATGTGCGTCTTGTTGTCCACCTCGGAATGGAAGGCGGCCGTGCGGAAGTGTCCATAGCGGGTGGGCAGGTCGGCCTCGGCGGTCTTGGTCACGGTTCCGCCGCCGAAGCGCATGCGGTAGGCGATGAGATCCTTGACCGCGCAGATCTTCAGCCCGTGCTTGGCGCCGAAGGGCTCCAGGTCCCGCATGCGGGCCATGGATCCATCGTCGTTCATGATCTCGCAGATCACGCCGGCGGGCTTCATGCCCGCGAGATTGGCCAGGTCCACACTGCCTTCGGTCTGTCCGGCGCGGACCAGGGTCCCGCCCTCGCGCGCGCGCAGCGGGAAGACGTGGCCGGGCGTGACGATGTCCGAGGGACGCACGCCGTCGTCCACGGCGGTGAGAATGGTGTGGGCGCGGTCAAAGGCGCTGATGCCCGTGGTCACTCCTTCGGCCGCCTCGATGGAGAGCGTGAAGTTCGTGCCGAACTGGGATTTGTTGGACTGGGTCATGAGCGGCAGCTCAAGACGGTCCACCAAGTCCGGAGCCATGGCCAGGCAGATCAGCCCGCGCCCCTCCCTGGCCATGAAATTGATGATTTCCGGGGTGACCTTTTCCGCAGCGCAGACAAGATCTCCCTCGTTTTCGCGGTCCTCGTCGTCCACCATGATGACCATGCGACCGGCGCGAATTTCCTCAATGGCTTCTTCTATGCTACAAAGCGGCATTGTCTTTCCTCGCAAACGATTTGCCCGGCGGCGGGCGCTCCATGCGCGCTTCCACCACCGGGAACCACATTCCATACCCTAAAGCCACGTTGAAGTTAAGCGGGAATTGCTTTACAAATTAATCGCGTTAATTCATGGTGTTAAGAACAGCAACACGCGTTTGCGCTTAAAACGGCCCCGCGTTTGCAAAGAATTCCGTTTCGAAAACAGCCTTCGGAGGTCTTCCGCCCATGCTTCGCAGCAGTTCTTCCTTGGCAGCGGTTGCCGCAACCCTGCTCGCACTCGCCGGATGCGTCGCCCTTGCGGTCTGGCCCGGAGTCCTCGTTTCTACAAATATGTCCAGCGCGCCCCTGTTGGGCTGGCTGGTCGGGTGCGGCAGCCTGCTTTCCGGGGTCCTGCTCCTGGCACTGGCGCTACGGCTCGGCATCCACGAACGCCGCCGCTTGGGTGCGCTCGCGGCCTGGGCCGCCGATCAGACCGAAACCACAAAGCGGACAGACGACGATTTTGTAGACTTTGACATCCTTGCCCAATGGGTTCCACAAATTCGTTACCTTGCCGAGGGGGTTTCCGCCCTGCGCGAACAAAATCACGCCCTGAGCGAAGAACTCGCCCAGGAACGCCGGAACGCGCAGCAGGCTCGCAGCGAGGCGGACGAAGCCCGCGACCGCGCCGTGCTTCAGCGCGAGCAGGGCTTGGCCTCCACGGCCGAGACCCTGGGTGGCGCAGTGGAAGGCATTGAAAGAGCGACTGAAATGCTCCAAATAGCTGCGGCCCGCGCTGGCGACGGCGCCGACCAGCAGCGCGGCAGGCTGGCCTCGGCCGCCTCGGCCACGGATGAAATGAACTCCACGGTACTGGAGGTGGCCCGCAGTGCGGAGCAGGCTTCTTCCGCCGCCGGACAGGCCCGCGAACGCGCCGCCCAGGGCTCCTTGGTCGTGGACCGCACCGTGCAGGGCATCCTGGCCGTTTCCAGCCACGCCACGGAACTGGCGGGCATGGTTTCGGAACTGGGTCGCCAAGCCGACTCCATCAACGACATCATGGGCCTGATCTCGGACATCGCGGACCAGACCAACCTCCTGGCACTCAACGCGGCCATCGAGGCGGCCAGGGCCGGCGACGCCGGGCGCGGCTTTGCCGTGGTGGCCGACGAAGTCCGCAAGCTGGCCGAGAAGACCATGTCCGCCACCAGCGAGGTCCACCGCACCGTGGATGCGATCCATGGCGGCGTGACCCGGGCCAGCGCGGGCATGGAGGAAACCTCGCGGCTGGTGACCGAGGCCGTGGAACTGGCCCGCGAATCCCGCCAGTCTCTGGACGAGATCGTCTCTCTCTCGGAGAGCAGTTCCGGCCGGGTGCAGTCCATTGCCGTTGCCGCGGACCAGCAGTCCAAGGCCAGCGAGGAGATCAACCGGACCATCATGGACGTGAGCCGCATCGCCTCGACCACGAGCAAGGAAATGGAACAGGCCGGGCAGGCCGTGGCCGAACTGGCCGACCAGGTCCGCCAGTTGGCCGTGATCAACCAGGTCTTCGAGCTGGTGGGCGGAGGCGCACCGCGCACCGTGGTGCAGGAGCTGGCCGAAGACCCGGACATGCGCTCCATGCGCCGCGACCGCCAGGAGTCCGCTCTCCAGCGCGCCATGCGCCGCCATTCTTTCCTGGAGCTGCTCTATGCCACGGACGCCAAAGGCATCCAGACCGTGAGCAACGTCTCCCGGCCGGAACACGCCTCGGACCGCGACGGGCGCGCCTTTGGCAAGGATTGGTCCAAACGGCTCTGGTACACCGGGGCCATGGAGTCCGGCGCGTTCTCCCTTTCCAGCGTGTACGTTTCCGCGACTTCGGGCGAGGAATGCATTACGGTCTCCATTCCCATGCGCGATGCATCGGGCCGGATTCTCGGTGTGGTGGCCGCGGATGTGCGGGTGGGAATCTAGCGGGAAAGACCGGGCGGCGGCGGAGCGGAGACATCCCGCCCCGCACCGCTGCCACGCTCCGGTTCAGTCCGCTTTCGTGGCGAATTCGTAATACGGCAACGGCTGCCCCCAGCGCGCGAAAATCCGTTGCAGCGCCCCGTTCCTGTAAAGTTCTTCCATGCCCCGGTCGTAGAGTTCCATGATTCTGACGCCCCGCTTGCTCATGGCGAACACGGGCCGGTATTGCCGCCGCCCCACGGGTTCGATGCGGAACTCCTCCGGCCCGAAACGCAGCGCACTCTTGGACATGGAGTCGCGAATGAAACTTTCGTCGTCCACGTAGAAATCCGCCCGCCCGAGCACGACCATGTCCAGGGCCACCGCCCCGGACTCGACCTCTTCGGCATGGATCGGAACGTCAAAATTCCGAAGACCGTAATACCCGGCGCGCCAAGCCACGATGCTGCCGCGCATGCTCGGCATCCCCCGCCAATCCGGGAAACGGCCCTTGCTGAAAAACACGTGGAACCAATTCTCATACATGGCATGTTTCGCCAGAACCAGCGGCGGTTCCACGTGATCGTGGCAGGTCATGAAGTCCGCGCGGCCCTCGCGCACGAGGTCATAGGCCTGCTCGGACGGCACGTACTGCCGCACGACCTTGATGCCGTAGAGCGCGAAAACGCTGTTGAGAATCTCATGGTAGAGACCGGTCCCGTCGCGGTTGGTAAAACCTTTCCAGGAAGGACCCACGGCAATGACCTCGGTGATGCCGTCGTCCAGGCCCTCTGCTCCGGCCCAGGCCGGAAACACGGACCAGAAAAGCAGAATTGCCCCGATAATTCCTTTCATCCATCCTCTCTGCGGTCAGTTTTCCCGTGCGAGGGTCCGCTCCGAAGAACCTCATGTATGCCACGTCCGAAGGCCTGCCGCAAGCTACAAACTCAATTTATTCCTCGTGTTCTGACAATTTGTCTGTACTTTGACCATAAAAAAGGCCCTTCCGGGAGAAAGGGCCTTTGCTCCCCGACAGGCGGGAAAAAGCTGCTGCGGGGATGGAAAGATCAGAAACCGTGCCGGCGCAAAAAAGCCTCGCTGAGGCCCGCACCCGGTTCTGTCGCGTCGCCGGTTTCAGCGTGGCCCTTGTCACCGGTGTACGGGCCGAGCATGCGCTGCACGTAACGCCCGATGATGTCGATCTCCATGTTGGCCTGGTAGCCGGGCTTCCAGCTGGAAATGGTGGTCTCGGTTTGTGTGGCGGGGATGATGTTCACGCTGAGCCAATCCGCGCCGCAGCGGTTCACGGTCAGGCTGATGCCGTCCAGGGCCACGGACCCCTTGGCCACCACCAGCGACCCCAATTCCGCCGGAAACTTCAGGTGGTACTCGCGGGACTCGCCCGCCGGGTTCACGGAAACGACCTCGGCCAGGCAGTCCACATGGCCGCTGACCATGTGGCCGCCCAGACGGTCGCCCAGGGCCAGGGCGCGCTCCAGATTGACGCGGCTTCCTGTGCGCAGCGCGCCGAGGTTGGTCACGCCCAGGGTCTCGCGGCTGGCATAGGCCGTGTACCAGCCCTGGCCAAAGGTCTCCACCGTGAGGCAGGCCCCGTTCATGGCGATGGATTCGCCCTTGACGATCTCACGAAGATCGCTGGCGCGGATGCGAAAACGGGTTTCCCCGCCGCGCGCCTCCACAGCCTCGATGGTCCCGACGTGCTGCACCAATCCTGTGAACATCCCGACCCCTCTGGGGAAAAACCCTCGCGATGCGGGGGAAAACGCCTTTCGGCTACCGGACCGCGAGGGCACTCCCTACGTCTATAGTTGCGCCTTGCGCGCGGCGTCCAGGGTCCTGGCGAAGTCCTCGTCCGCATGGGCGAAGGAGGTGAACGCGCATTCGAAGCCGCTGGGCGCGAGGTTCACGCCGCTGGCGCGCATCTGTTGGTAAAAGCTGGCATAGGCCTTACCGTCCGCCTTGGACGCGCTGGGAAAGTCCGTGACCGGCCCTTTCGCCAGGAAGAGCGTGAAGATGGAGGCGATCCGGTTCAGGGTCACGGGCAGGCCCTTGCTCTCCAGAATTCCCTTGAGTTCCTCGGCGAACGCTTTGGTCCGGGCCTCCAGGGCCGCGTAGTCCTGCTTGGCCAGCTCACGCAGGGTGGCCAGTCCGGCGGCCATGGCCACAGGGTTTCCGGAAAGGGTTCCGGCCTGGTAGACATCGCCGCAGGGCGCGATGCGCTCCATGATCTCGCGTTTGCCGCCGTAGCAGCCCACAGGAAAACCGCCGCCGATGATCTTGCCCAGGCAGGTCAGGTCCGGGGTGATGCCGAAGCGTTTCTGCGCGCCGCCCAGGTCCACGCGGAAGCCCGTGATGACCTCGTCGAAGACCAGCAGTGCGCCGAACTCGTCGCAGAGCGCGCGCAGGCCCTCGTGCCAGCCCTGGCCAGGCAGGACGCAGCCCATGTTGCCCGCCACGGGCTCCACGAACACCGCCGCCACCTCGCCGGGGTTGTCCTCGAAGAGTTGCCGCACGCCGGCCAGGTCATTGTAATGGGCCAGCAGGGTTCCGGCCACGAAGCTCTCGGGCACGCCGGGCGTGCCGGGAATGGAAAGCGTGGCCACGCCGGACCCGGCCGAGGCCAGGAAACAATCGCTGTGGCCGTGGTAGCCGCCGTGAAATTTGATGACCTTGTCCCGGCCCGTGTAGGCCCTGGCCAGGCGCAGAGCGCTCATGGTGGCCTCGGTTCCGGAGTTGACCATGCGGACCATGTCCACCGATGGCAGGATCTCGCAGAGCAGCTCGGCCAGATCCACCTCGGCCTCGCAGGGCGCGCCAAAGCTGGCGCCGGACTCCACGGCCTTGATGGCGGCCTCTTCCACGGCCGGGTGGGCGTGGCCCAGGAGCATGGGTCCCCAGCTCATGACGTAGTCGATCAGTTCCTGGCCGTCCGCGGTCCACATCCGGGATCCCTTGGCGCGGGCCACGAAGATCGGGTCGCAGCCCACGCTGCGGCAGGCGCGCACCGGGCTGTTCACGCCGCCGGGCAGGACCTTGAGCGCGCGCTCAAAAAGGCTTTTGGAATCAGGCATTGCTCGGTTTCTCCCATTTGAAATAGCGCATGGAGCTTTTCTTCAGCTCGCGGATGCTGTTGACCATGGTGTACTCGGTGATGCCCGTGATCTCGGACAACTCGGCGGCGGTCTTGGCGCAGTCGCCCGGATTTTTGCCGTGCATCATGGTGTAGAAGTCGTATTGCCACTCCGGGTAGATCCGGCGGCGGTAGACGTGGCTGATCTCGGGCCGGGTCGAGAAGAGATTGCCCAGCTCGTCCGGGTCGCGGTCGCCCGCCTTCCAGGCCACCATGGCGTTGTGGCCGTAGCCCGCCTTCTGGTGGCGCAGGGTCGCGCCAAAGCGTCGGGTGATGCCCTCGGTCTTGAGCCGCCGGAGCAGCTCCACGACCACGGTCTCGTCAACGCCCACGGCATCGGCGATATCCTTAAAGGGCGTTGGCCCTCGGCCAAGATCATCTCCGGCCAGGGCGAGAATTCGTTGTTCCGTTGTGGTGAATTTCGGTCTGGACATGGGCTTCTCCATACCCGCTTGCCCGCCGCGATGCAACAGCCCGCGCCGTGTTTCGCGCGAATGGCGTCCCCGGGTCCGGCCCGCGCACTTGCGCGCCCTTCTCCGGCGAGGTATCATCAACGGATGAACACCGAAATCAACACCGCCAAACGCGTTACCGTCCTCGGCGCGGGCGCCTGGGGAACCACCCTGGCCGACATGCTCGCGCGCAACAACGTGCCCACCACCCTCTGGGTCCGCGAGACCGATCTTGCGGCGCGCATGCGCGAGACGCACGTCAACGATGTGTTCCTGCCGGGCGTGGCACTCAGCCCGGCCCTGGTGGTGGAGAGCGATCCGGCCACAGCCCTGCGCGATGCCGACGTGTACCTGCTGGTGGTTCCGAGCCAGTTTACCCGGGCCACACTCAAGGGCTTCCACGATCTCTTCCCGCAGCACCCGGTCATGGTCTGCGCCAGCAAGGGCATCGAACTGGACACCCTCGCTCCCATGTCCCGCGTGGTGGCCGAAACCCTGGAGGACAAGGCTCCGCGCTACGCCTCCCTGTCCGGCCCCTCCTTTGCCGCCGAGGTCTGCCGCGACATGCCCACGTCCGTTTCCCTGGGCTGCGCGGACCTGGATCTGGCCCGGGAACTGCGCGAGCTGTTTTCCACGCCCTTTTTCCGCGTCTACTCCACCCCGGACTTCCGGGGCGTGGAACTGGGCGGCGCGGTCAAAAACGTCATCGCCCTGGCAGCGGGCATGTCCGACGGTCTGGGCTTTGGCCACGACGCCCGCGCCGCGCTGATCACGCGCGGCCTGGCCGAAATGAGCCGCCTGGGCGCGGCCATGGGCGCGCAGGAGCGCACCTTCATGGGCCTCTCCGGCATGGGCGACCTGGTGCTGACCTGCACGGGCGACCTCTCCCGCAACCGGCAGGTGGGCCTGAAGATCGGCCAGGGCCGCAAGCTGGACGACATCGTGGGCGAGATGAAAGCCGTGGCCGAAGGCGTCAAGACCGCCGCGTCCCTGCACGCCCTGGCCGGGAAACTCGGCGTGGAACTGCCCATTACCGAACAGGTCTACCGCATCCTCTACGAAAACGTGGAGCCCCGGGCCGCCGTGACCCAACTCATGGGCCGGGCGCTCAAGGACGAATAGTCCGGACCGCGCGGACGCGCGCCCTGTTTTTCACGGAACCAGCCTTTCCCTCCGAAAGGCGGCGTGCTACGTTTGCCGCTGCGTTCTTTCCGACCCCCGCGACCAATGACCACGGGGGCCACCTGAGCAGGGAGGCAACATGACCACGGTTCTCGTCACCGGAGCCACCGGATATGTGGGCGGCAGACTGGTCCCCCGGCTGCTGGAGCGCGGCCATACGGTGCGGGCCGTTGCCCGCTCCCTGGGCAAGCTGCGCGCCCGGACCTGGAGCCGCAACGAACGCTGCGAACTGGCCGAGGCCGATGTCTTTGACCCTGGTTCCCTGGCGCGCGCCCTGGCGGGCTGCGACGCGGCCTTTTATCTCGTGCATTCCATGGGCGCGGCCCACGCGGGAGACGCGGGAGACGCGGACTTTGCCGAGCGCGACCGCACGGCCGCGCAAAACTTCCTGGACGCGGCCACGACCGCCGGAGTGGGCCGGATCATCTATCTGGGCGGCCTGGGCGACGACTCCCCGGACCTCAGCCCCCATCTGCGCTCCCGTGCCGAAGTGGGCCGCATCCTGCAAAGCGGAACTCCCAGGACCACCTGGCTGCGCGCCGCCGTGATCCTCGGCTCCGGCAGTGCCTCCTTCGAAATCATCCGCTCCCTTGTGGACCGTCTTCCCGTGATGCTCACGCCCCGCTGGGTGGACACGCCCTGCCAGCCCATCGCCATTTCCGACGTGCTCGCCTACCTCGCGGGCTGCCTGGAAACCCCGGAAACCGCCGGGCTGACCCTGGACATCGGCGGACCGGAGCAACTGAGCTACCGGAAACTTTTCCATATCTACGCCGAGGAAGCCGGGCTGCGTCCCCGCCTGATCCTGGCCGTGCCCGTGCTCACCCCCGCACTCTCGGCCCACTGGGTCAATCTGGTCACGCCCGTGCCGCGCGCCCTGGTCCGGCCACTCATCGAGGGCCTGCGCAACAAGGTGCTCTGCAAGGACGAACGCATCCTGGAGCTCGTGCCCATTGCCCGGACCACCTGCCGCCAGGCCCTGCGCCAAGCCCTGAACCGCGTGGCCATGCAGGCCGTGGAGAGCTGTTGTTTCGACGCGGGCAACGCCTGCGCCCCGGAGTGGTCCGCCTGCCACGACGCGCCCTTTGCGGGCGGAAGCAGCCTGGAATCAAGCCACACTGTTCGGCTGGGCTGCGACCCCACCCAAGCCTGGAAGCCTGTGGCGCGCATCGGCGGGGACACGGGCTGGTATTTCGGCGACCGGCTCTGGGCCTTGCGCGGCTTTGTGGACAAACTTCTTGGCGGACCGGGCCTGCGGCGCGGCAGACGGCATCCCGTGGACATCCACGAGGGCGACGCCCTGGACTTCTGGCGCGTGGCCAGCGTGACCGAAAATCAACGCCTGCTGCTCGTGGCGGAGATGAAGCTGCCGGGCGAGGCCTTGCTGGAATTCCGGCTCCAGCCTGTGAATTCCTCCCCGGACCTGTCCACCGACCTGGAGATGCGCGCGCTGTTCCTGCCACGCGGGCTGGCGGGCCAAGCTTACTGGTGGGCCATGTATCCGTTCCATCTGCTGCTGTTCAAGAACATGCTCCGCAATCTGGCCAAGGCGGCCAACGCGCCGATCCTTTCCGGACCGACCGCGCTTCGGAGCAAACCTTGACCGCGCTGCGCCAGGGCTTCACCACGGGCACGGCAGCGGCGGCAGCGGCCAAGGCCGCGCTGCTTCTGCTGTTGACGGGCCGAAGCGTGGCCGAGGTGGACACGCCCCTGCCCTTGGGCGCGGCCCATCCCACAGCCAGCGGCATGGAAACCGGCCGCACCCGGATGACCATTCCCGTGGCCCGCTGCCTGCGCGAAGCCGACGGCGCACGCGCCGTGGTGGTCAAAGACGCCGGGGACGACCCGGACGTGACCCACGGCGCGGAAATCCAGGTCTTCGCCCGTTTTGCCGAGGCCAGCGGCCCCTTGCGCGTGAACCTGGACGGGGGCCGGGGCGTGGGTAGGGTCACCCTCCCGGGCCTGGCCGTTCCCGTGGGACTGGCCGCCATCAATCCCGGTCCGCGCGAACAGATCGAAAGCGCGGTGCGCGAGGCCCTGCACGGACGAGGCGGCGTGGCCACCGTGCTGGTGGAGGTCCCCGAGGGCGCGAAACTGGCGCAAAAAACCCTGAACCCGCGCCTGGGCATCCAGGGGGGCATCTCCATCCTCGGAACCCACGGCATTGTCCGGCCCTTCAGCCACGACGCCTGGGCCGCGTCCGTGACCCAGGCGCTGAACGTGGCCCGGGCCGAAGGCCACGATCTGGCCGTGTTCACCACGGGCCGCAAGAGCGAGCGGCTCTATCTCGACCGCTTTCCGCAGACGCCGGAACGCTGTCTGGTGCAGGCCGCGGATTTCTTCGGCCACGCCTGCCGGACCGCCGCCGGACTGGGCTTCCGGCGCATCGGCTGGTCCCTGTTCTTCGGCAAGCTGGTCAAGCAGGCCCAGGGGTTTGAAAACACCCACGCGCGTTCTGCGGAAATCGACTTTCGACTGCTGGCGGACTGGTGCGCCCAGGCCGGAGCGACGCCCGGCCTGGCGCGGGAGGCGGCCACGGCCAATACCGCCCGGCAGGTACTCGGACTGTTCCAGTCCGGAGGCGAATCCGCCGCGCTGCGACGCCTCCTGGCGAATCTCGCAATCCGGACAGCGGAACAGGTGGGGCAATTCGCCCCCCAGGCCGAAGTGCATTTCGCGATATTTGATTTCAACGGCTCTACGCTGCTGATCACAGGCCCGCTCCCGTCCAGCGCCCCCCCTTTGTCCTCTGATCCGACCTGAAATCCGAAAGCAACCCCTTCCCTACCGTGACGCTTCACGGTACTAAGACGAAATGCTCGGGAACAACTTCATACACGTCATCGGGATGCGTCCCGGCTCCTTGGAACTTGGGCCGCGCGAATGGTCCATTCTGGAGCGCGCCCAGGTCATTGCCGGGGGCAAGCGGCTGCTGGCGGCCTGTGCCCTGGCTTCCACGCCAGAACGGCCCATCCGCCCGGAGCGGCAGATTCCCGTGGCCGGTCCTCTGGACGAGGTCATCCGGCGCATCAAACGCGAGGCGCACAAACGTGTGGCCGTGCTGGCGGACGGCGACCCGCTCTTCTTCGGCTTTGGCCGGATGCTCGTGGACGCCTTTGGTCCGGAGCGGGTGGTCATCCATCCCAACGTGACCACCATGCAGCTTGCGGCTTCCCGGCTGCACATTCCCTGGCAGACCATTGAAACGGTCTCCCTGCACGGGCGCGACGACTTCACGCCGCTGTACGCGGCCATTTCCCGCACAGACAAAGTCACGGTCTACACCGATCACGTGCATGGACCGGCGAGCATTGCCGAGGCGCTGCTCAAGCGCGGAGCCGAGGGCTTCACCCTGACCGTGCTGGAAGACCTGGACACGCCCCAGGAGCGCATCCGCCGCCTCACGCCGGAACAGGCCTGGGACGCGGAATTCTCGCCCCTGAACGTGGTTCTGCTCGAACGCAGCCACCCGGCGGAAATCCCTCTGCACCTCGGCGTGCCCGATCATCTGTACATGCATGAAAAAAATCTGATCACCAAGCAGGCGGTGCGCTCCACCGGGCTGGGCCTGCTCGGCGTGGCTCCGGGGCATACGGTCTGGGACCTTGGCGCTGGCTGCGGCTCCGTGGCCATCGAGGCCTCGCATCTGGCGGTTCGGGGTCTGGTCTTTGCCGTGGAAAAAGACCGGCGGCGGGCGGGCATGATCCGGGAAAATGTCCGCCGTTTCGGTGCCTGGCTCGTGGAAGTGGTGCGCGGCGAGGCTCCGGCTTGCCTGACGAATCTGCCCGACCCGGACCGCATCTTCATCGGCGGCGGGCTTGGGCCGGATTCCGGCGATGGCGACACCCTGCTGGACACGGCCTGTTCCCGGCTCAAGCGCGGCGGCCGGCTCGTGATTCACTGCATCCTGCTTGAATCGCTGCTGCGGGCCAAGGCCAGCCTGGAAAAACAGGGCTGGCCCTTTGGCGCGACGCAGATCATGGCGTCCACCACGGACCCGCTGGCCGGAGACCTGCGCTTCAAGGCGCAGAACCCGGTGTTCATTCTCTGGGCCGAGAAGCCCTGAACCCAGACCGGGCCGTCGGTACGGTCCGGACAAATATTTCGCTGGCAGGACGTGAACCGACTCCGGGGGCATCGGGAACGGGCGTCCACGCTGACCTGTCCGCCCATTCGCAATTGTGTCTGATGGGGGAAACGATGAACAAGGTGTTTTTTGTGGGCGCAGGACCCGGCGCCCCCGACCTGATTACTGTCAAGGGGCGCGAACTGGTCATGCGCGCCGACCTCGTGCTCTATGCGGGTTCCCTGGTTCCCCGGGCATTGGTGGAACAGGCCCGGCCCGATGCCCAGGTGGTGGATTCCTCGGCCCTGGACCTGGACCAGACCCACGCCCTGCTGCGCGACTGCGTGCGCAAAGGCGGTCTGGCCGTGCGACTGCACACCGGCGATCCCTCGCTCTACGGAGCCACCCGCGAGCAGATGCTCCTGCTCGACCAGGATCAGATTCCCTACGAGGTCGTGCCGGGCGTGACAGCGGCCTTTGCCGCCGCGGCCGACGCTCGGCGCTCCTTCACTGTGCCCGAGCAGACCCAGACGCTGATCATCACCCGGCGCTCGGGACGGACCCCGGTTCCAGAGTCCGAAACCCTGCATGCCCTGGCGGCCCACCACGCGGCCATGGCCATCTATCTTTCCGCCGGAGACCCCGAAGGGCTGGAGCGGGAGTTGCTCATGGGCGGCTTGGACCCGGCCACGCCCTGCGCCCTGGGCCACAAAATCGGCTGGCCCGGCGGCGAAACCGTCCACTGCGAGCTGCGCGACCTCGCAGCCACGGCGCGGGAGCACGGTTTCACGCGGCAGACCGTGTTTCTGATCCTGCCGGGCGAGCGCGCCGAGGAGGCGAAATCCAGGCTCTACGACGCGGGCTTCAGCCACATGTACCGCGATGCGGAAACGGGAGACAAGGAGTAGGCATGCGCCAACTGACCATTCCCACCCGCCGGCGGGAGGAAATGATCGACATCAGCGACGAACTGCGCGGCCTCGTCCGCGACCAGGGCTGGCAGGAAGGCGCTCTGCTGGTCTACTGTCCGCACACCACGGGCGCGGTCACGGTCAACGAGGGCGCGGACCCGGACGTGGTCCGCGACATCCTCGTGAACCTCGGACGCATCGTGCCGCGCCACGGCGACTACCGCCATGCCGAAGGCAACTCGGACGCGCACATCAAGGCCAGCACCTTTGGCCCGGACCAGATGCTCATTGTCTCGGACGGAGAAATCCAGCTCGGTACGTGGCAGAAGGTCTACTTCTGCGAGTTTGACGGACCGCGAACACGCAAGCTCTGGGTGCAGTTTTTGCCAGCCTGAGCCTCTGCAACCCGCCGCCCGTGCCGATCACTGGACAAGAAAAAAAGCAGGACCGAAATCCTGCCTTTTGCTTTTTCGCTGTGTTGCCGTGCCCGGCTGAAGGACGCGTCAGCTCCGGTTGCGCCGGCGCAGCCCGACCAGGCTGAGCAGGCCGGAACCGAGCAGCCAGACCGCGCCGGGAATGGGCGTGGCTGTGCTGATGTTGTCCACGGCGTAGCCGTCGTTGCCCGAGGCATGGAAGGTCACGCTGCTGATGGCGCTGTCGCTGGAAAAGGCAAAGTAGTTCAGCGTGCCGCTGGCCTGCGCCCCCACGAGGTCAAAGAGGTTCAGGGTCACGTCACCGCCCGCGGTGGAGAAGGTCAAAAGCACCTCGCCGCCGATATCCTGCAGGTCCGTGGCGTAGAAGCCAAAGGCGGCCACCGGCGTGGTGAAGGAGAGCGTGAAGGTGCTCTTGCCGTCGGTGCTGCCGGGTGTGCCGTCACTCCAGTAGTTCAGGTCCGAGCCCACGGAGAATTCGCCGGTCCCGAACTGGGGGGTGGTGTTGTCGCCCACATAGCCGCCGCCGGTGAGTGTGCCCACGGCAAGATTCAACGGCCCCTGGTCGTTGGTTCCGAAGCTGGAGAAGTCCTCGGTGGTCACGTTGGAGTAGCCGCCGAAAAAGGACGCCTCAAGATTGGCCGCATCGGTCGCGCCCGTGGCCCAGGCCGGGGTGATCACGCTGGCGGAGGCGGCGCTGCCAAGGCCCAGGGTCGCCACGCCCGCGAAGAGCAGGGCAATGGCAAGGGTTTGTATCTTTCTGACGGACATGGTCGCCTCCAATGATTTGAACGTTTGTCTCCAAGGTCCTGATGAACCCTATCGACATAATAACCGTTCGCATTAGAGTCCCCATCCGCAGAAAGTATGATTTCTTCTCATACTAAAGTATGAGATCTTGCCTCCCCTCCAAAAAGACAAGGCGGGGCCGAAGCCCCGCCTGGGATATGCTGATCCGCCCGGAATGGGCGCGAAACGCCGGACGCTCAACCGCGCATACGGCGGTAGCCAAGCAGGCCAAGCAGGCCGGTTCCGAACAGCCAGACAGCGCCGGGGATCGGCGTGCTCATGGCGGAGACGTTGTCGATGGCGTACTGGTCCTGGACGTTGGCCACCGTAAAGCCGGAGATCCTCTTGTCGCCCACGATACCGAAGTAGATGGCCACGCCCGAGTCAACGGTTTCCGAAACCATCGCGCCCAGATTGATGGTGGCGGTGCTGCCGTCCGCGTAGCTCACGGTCAGGATGAAGTCCTTGCTGGAGTCGAAGCCCGTGACATAGAAGCCCACGGCCCGATAATCCATGCCCGCCAGGGAATCCGACGGATTGTCAAGGGAGAAGCTCCAGTTGCGGCTGACCGAACCGTTGTAGGCCACGGCCAGGTAGTTCGTCCCCGCGGCCGCGAACATTCCGGCGGTGTTGGTGTCCAGAACGGTCCCATAACCGGTGAAGCCACCGATGGGGCTGTTGTAGGAACTCACCGACGTGCCCGCGCCGATGCCCTCGTAGGTTTCGGTCTGGTTGACGTAATAGGTCGTGAGCAGGTTCGTCTCCAGCGTGGACGCATCCGCTCCGATGCCGTAGTAGAGCGTGCCGAAATCAACGGAACTGGAAATGATGCTGGCGGATGCCGTTCCCGCGAACAGCAACATCAGCAGTCCAAAACCCAGTAGAGTGGTAATTTGCTTTCTCATGGACATGTCCCCCTTTTTGCCCCCTGGCTATGTCTGTCGCGATTGGCGACATTAATTGCCTAGTGAAACTGATGGATGATCGAATCTACGACTTTTTTCGTAGTGGAACAATCACCCCCCAGATATTTGGGGAGAAGTCCTGGGAGACTGAAAGCGCAAGCGCGACAACGCTTCCGGGTTGCCACACTTTCTTTTTTGCCTTAGTTTGAAAAAAAAATCGCCTGGGCGAGCAAAACTTGAGCCGATTCCGGCATCCGGAGACTGTCCGCCCGAGGAGAACCATGCCCGCACCCAAGCCTTCGTTCCGCTTTGTGAGCAACACGGCCTGCGAATATTTTCCCTGCCACAAGACCGCCAACCCGGAACGCTTCAACTGCCTGTTCTGCTATTGCCCCCTTTATTTTCTGGAGGACTGCGGCGGCAAATACACGCTGCTGAAGAGCGGCAACAAGGACTGCTCGGCCTGCATGCTGCCGCATACCCCGAAAGGATACGACCATGTGCTGGCCCGGCTGCGCGAATGTTTCCGAAAGCCTTGCCGGCTCCGTTTCGAGGACGAGAAACGCTCCGACCCTCGCGACGGAGAGTGAGGAACAGGAACAGGGGGGACACCGGCCCGCGTCAACGTTCGACCTCCACCACAAGCACATCCTGGTGGTTTTCGCTCCTACGGCCGCTCCAATTGCCCGGATGCCATTCGCGCACCCGAAGGCCAGCGGCCTGGAGTACCTTGATCGCAAAAGAGCGTTCGTAGGCCACGGCTTCTTCGGGGTCCCCTGGATTCTCCAGACAGCACGCACCAAAGCGGTGGCGGAAACGCAAAACACCGCGTCCCTCGGACATGATCCGCCGCGTCTCGCCATCCAGCAGGAACCATGTCAAATAGGCCCGGCCGCCCTGGTCAAGTACGCGGGCAAGCTCGGACACGTAGCCCACCATGTCCTCGGGCAGCATGTGGGTGAACACGGAGTTGAGCAAAACCAGATCGAAGGAATCATCCGCATAGGGGAAGCGGAAATCCCGCGCTCGCACCTTGCCGAACGGGTTATAGAGCGCGTTGTAAACATCGACGGTCTGAAAACGGAAATGGGGGAAGGCGGGCGTGATGTTTTCCTGACACCAGTTCACCCCGAAAGGATAGGTGTCAAACCCTTCATAGCGTCCGTGGGCGGAGAGGTAGGAGGTCAGGGGCACGGCGGCGCGGCCCGCGCCGCAGCCCACGTCGAGCACGCGTTCGCTGGGCAGCAGCCCGCACCAGTCCACGAGACGCCGGAGCAGGTTTTGTCCGATTTTGACGAAGTCCCCGCCGCCGAAGCAAATGGCCAGATCGTGCGGGGGCAGCAGCCCCAGGCTGACGGCCCCGTCCATGCCGTGCTCGAAGGATTGCGGTGCGATCATTTCTACTCCCGGAAAATTTTCTCACCATATTTCCGTTAGCAGGAATCATGCCCATTGGGCGAGAGATCAGAAACGCGTCCTCAGGGTTCGAACGGAGGACTCCAGCCGCTGCCCAACAGCAAGCCAAGGAGATAGTCGAGCTTGGACTCCAGCGGAGAGTCGAACTCGATGCCCACATGGACCATGCCCTTCTTCACATCGGACCAGACCACCCGTCCGGTCAGGTCCTCCAGGGGTTGCGTGTCTTCCTGATCCCCGGCGGCCACGATGCGCACGGCCGCATCCTCCTGGAACTCTTCCAGAACAGAGGCGTCCGGGGTCACAATGCGCATGCCACCGCCGGAAATGTCCGACACGGCGAACACGCTCCTCCCCGCCCGCAAAGACAGTTCGCACAAGGCCTTCGAGGTACACTCGTAGCGCATGTACAGCCGCCGCTCCTCAAAACGGCGCGAACCTTCATCCGACATTCCCCCTCCCTGGTCGTCGGTTCGGAGCGAACTCCTAAAAAACCTCGGCCTCGAACCAGTAGATGTTGGTTCCGGCCTTGCGCCAGCTGTCTGCGGGCAGTCCGGCCTTGCGGCAGGTCTGCTCCAGAAACTGCACGCGGTTCCAGCCCAGGGCCACGGGAACCTGCGGCAGGAGCAGACCGGACAGTCCGCCGCGCTGCATGATCAGCCCATGCCTGCCGACCACCACCTCGTTCACGTCGGGGCAGGGTTCCAGCGGGCTGAGAATGGAAATCTCATACTCGATGCGTTCGAACTCCTCCGGCGTGAGCGGCGGAAAGCGCGGGTCCGAGAAAGCCGCGGCTCTGGCCATGTTCCAGATGGTGCGCCAGAGTTCTCCGGCCCCCTGGACATTGCCGATGCACCCGCGCAGGTCGCCGTCCAGAGTCAGGGTTACAAAGGCCCCAAGGGATTCGCGCAGCTTGTCCGTGGGCGGCGTCGGAGGTTCCTCCGCACTTTCCGCCAGCCCGGAGGCGATGGAGCGGCGCACAAGGTCCTTGAGATATGTTTTCTCCGTGTCGGAGAGCAGAAACACGAACTGATGGGCCATGGATTACTCCTTGTTTTGAACCGGGGGCCGGAGGTCGGCGGCGCGCGGCACGCCGAGCATGACCAGGCCGCCCAGAATGTACATCATGATCACGGTGCTCATGCCCCAGCGCTGGCTGCCGGCCAGCAGCGTAACCCAACCCACGAGCAGCGGCCCGGCAAAGGAGGTCAGCTTGCCGGACAGGGCGAAGAGGCCGAACATCTGGGCGCGCAGCTCTCCCGGAGCGGTGCGCGCCAGCCAGGAGCGGCTGGAGGCCTGCACCGGCCCCACGAAGATACCAAGTAACAGCCCGAAAATCCAGAACACCGTCTTGGACGGAGTCAGCAGGATGACCATCCCCGGCAGGATCAGCCCGGCCAGGGAAACCAGAATGGTGGCCCGCGCGCCCACGCGGTCGTCAAGCCAGGCAAAGAGGCCCGCGCCCAGGCCAGCCGTGACGTTCAGGCCGATGCCGAAAAGGATGACCTCCTTGGCCGACATGCCGAAGGTTCCGGCGGCGTAGATGCCGCCAAAGGCGAACATGGTGGCCAGCCCGTCGTTGTAGAGCATCCGGGCCAGGAGAAAACGCACGATGTGCCGGTGGGAGCGCACGTTGCGCACGGAATCGCGGACCTGCGCCAGGGCCGAGCGCACGCACGCGCCCAGGGGACGCCCCGTGCTCGGCGCGTCCGGGGTCCAGAGGAAGAGCGGCAGGGCAAAGAGCAGATACCAGAGCGCGCCCAGGGGGCCGATGATCCGGACATGCTCCGCCGCAGCGCGCGGCAGGGCGAACCAGGCGTTCTCGTTGATGAATCCATAGAGCGCCAGCAGCAGGCAGAGCAACCCGCCCACATAGCCCAAGCCCCAGCCCCAGCCGGACCAGCGGCCCAGGCGCTCGGGCGGAACCAGATCCGGAAGCATGGCGTTGTAGAAGATCATGGCGGCTTCCCCGCCGATGGTCCCCAGGCAGACGAACCCGAGGGCGGGCCAGATCCAGGAGGGATCGGGCCGCACAAACCAGAGCAGAGCCGTGGGGATCACGCAGAGCAGGGTGAAGGCCGCGATCCAGGGCTTGCGCCGCCCGGACTGGTCGGCCACGGCCCCGAGCAGCGGACCGCCCAGCCCCACGAGCAGACCGGCCATGCCGAGCATGTTGCCCCAGAGCGCCGTGCCCGTTTCCGGATTTTCCGCCACGGAGCGCGCGAAATAGGCCGCAAAGACAAAGGTCTGTATGGGGGTGAAAAATCCATTGTTGGCCCAGTCATACAGGGCCCAGGACCAGAGCTTGCGTCGCACGGCGTCTCCCGGAAAATCGCTTTCCTCCGGGTGCGTAGCCCAATTCCGGCCCGGCGGCAACGCCGGATTCCGCGCCAAAGGTGATTGTCGTTGAAATGTAGGATTCGAAAAAAACCGCTGGCCCGACCTAGCCCGCCAGCTCCCCCCGCACCAGGGAAAAGGCGATGCTCCACATCACCAGGCAGACGGCCCCGTCCAGCACACGCCAGGCAACGGGACGCCGGAAAAACGGAGCCAGCCGCGCGCCGCCCGCGCTGAGCGTGAAGAACCAGAGGCCCGAGGCCAGAACCGCTCCCAGCCCGAAGAGCCAGCGCCCCTGCCCCTCGAAAGTCCCGCTGACCGAACCGAGCAGCACCACGGTGTCCAGCCAGGCGTGCGGGTTGAGCAGTGTCACGCCCGTGGTCAAAATCAGGGCGCGGCCCAGGCTCAGAGGTTCGCCACCGTCCGCGCGCAGGCTGCCGCCCCGCAGGGCCGAACGCAGGGAGCCGACCCCGTACCAGAAGACAAAGGCCGCCCCGCCCCAGGCCGCTGCCGAGGCCAGCAGCGGATGTCCGGCCACCAAGGTTCCGGCCCCTGCCACGCCCAGGCCGATGAGCAGCAGGTCGAAGAACAGGCAGAGCGCTGCCACCGCGTAATGGTGTTCACGCCGGACCGCCTGGCCGAGCACAAAGGCGTTCTGCGCCCCAATGGCCACGATCAGCCCCGCGCTCATGCCGAATCCCTGCAACATCGCCGTATGCATCGCTCGCCTCCGCCCGTTGTCCGGGCTGGGTTCCGTTGGTTCTGTTCCTCTTCTAGCGGCTGCGGCCTGCGCTGTAAAATTAATACTTTTTTTGATCAATAAATTTTGCTAATATTGCTGATGCTCGACTATAAAC
>JBFWMD010000024.1:0-44124 GCA_050251775.1 Desulfovibrio sp. | reverse complement strand
CTGTCGGGCTTCGGCAGTCTACCGCAACAACCGCACCATTCCAACGTTTTTTTGACCGCGCACCAGAAACGTACTATAGTCCGCATCCATAAAGACGATGTGGAGGTCTGAAAAAATGCACGTATTCCGGGTTCCCATGAACCGCTGGGTGGTTTTCGGCTTCATCCTGTCGGTGGCGGTCGTGGCGGGCACGACGGCCTGGTCCTTCCGGTCCGGCCTGACCTGGACGGGCATCTGCCTCATCGCCGTGGCCGGTCCCCTGGCCCTGCTCTACTGGTACATGCTCCTGGTCAATCCGGCCCGGGCGGAAATCACGGAGGACACAGACGGACTGCTGCTCAGCGGTCCCCCGTTCCTGGATCTGGCCCTGCCCTGGAGCGACGTGACCCGCGTGGACCGCGTGGACCTCAAGTCCGACCCCAAGCTGGCCATCACCGGAACCAAACGCGGCATGAAGTTCGGACTTTACCGCTGCGGCACGTTCACCCTGGCGGACGGCGGCGAGGCCTTTGTGCTCGGCAACAGCAACAATGCCGTATTTGTGGACGCGGGCGAGGTGCGCCTGCTCCTGGCCCCGAGCAATCCTGACGAGTTGCTCCTGGCCGTGCAGGAGCACGCACGCTAGCGAACCGCTCCGAATCGGCGTCCAGCCGCATTGAGCACAACAAGCGCGAAAAGACAGAAGCCGCCGTACCTCTTCATGTACGGCGGCTTCTGTCCGCTTGGAGTCCCCGGCGGCCAGCTCAGTGCGTGGCCGCGCTCTCGTCCGCGACAGCGGCCTTGCTCCGGGCCGGGGTCGCGCGCCGTGCAGCGCTCTTCGCCGTCTCCACGGTTTCCGCTTCCGGCTTCTTGACGATGTCCATGTAAGTGATCATCTCCTCGCCCTCCTCATTCTCCGCGATCTTCTTCTTGATCCAGGAGAACAGCGGCAGCCAGGGCTTGGCTTTGTGGAAGGCGATGCGCACGAGGATGTACGTGGGCACGAAGAGGAATCCCGGCCCCACGGCATCGAACAGGGGCAGCGTGAATTCCACGCCGTGGAAGCGGAAATCGAACCAGCCCATGGCAAAAAACGCGGGCCAGACCGAAGAGGCGAACAGCGCGATGCCCGCAAAGAAATTGCGGCCGAACTCCTCGTTGGCGATGGAGTTACAGGCCTTGTAGCTGGCCTTGTCCTTGAACCCCAGGGCGCGAATGGAAAGGTTGTTGTGCCGGATCATCTCGCCGCGCATTTCGCGGAAATGTCCGCGATTGAAAAAATAAACCCCGGCCATGCACAGCTCGCCAATGACCGTGGCCATCAGCGCGATCCAGACCAGACCCAGGCCGAAGCCGAGATACTCGTTGCCGGAGAGCCGGAAAGGCGCGATCAGCGCAGGGTCGATGAAGGAATAGAATTCGCTGAGCATCGGGCGGTTCCTCGTTTCGAGATTTCGTGCATCCTACCCTGAACCGGGCGGCAAACCAAGTCTTGTGTTCCTGGGAAATTCTGCGGGGAGCTCCCGCTCCGTGAAGAGGCGGGGCCGCCCGGACAACCCGGACAGCCCCGCGAAGGTGACGGTATCGCCTTGCGGCGAGAAGCGCACAAATCGGCTAGATGATGGTGATCCCGAAGAAGCCCTTCAGGGTGTAGCGCAGACCGACGTACACGGCCAGGACGATGAACATGCGCTTCAGCCAGATGTCCGGGATGTACTTGGAGGTGCGCGGGCCGATGATGGAACCGATGACGATACCCACCAGTTCGGCGCCGATGAGGGACCATTCCACCGGGGTTCCCTTGAGGACCATGTAAGAGAAGATGGAGTTGATCATACCCACGAACACGGCCGCGGCGGAGGTTCCGGCCACGAGGTACATGGGCAGGCCAGCCACGGAGGTCAGGAACGGAACCAGCAGGAAGCCGCCGCCCACGCCCAGGAAGGACGCCAGGGCGGAAATGAAGAAGCCGCCCACCACGGGGATGAGCGGATTGAACTTGAACTCGACGCCGAAGAAGGTGAACTCGCAGAGGGTCGGGGTGAATTTCTGCACCTTCACGCCCATCTCGGCCATGTTCACTTCTCCGCCCTCGCGCTGCTTCTTGACGCTGTCCTGGAAAGCCTGGGCAGCGGCCTTGGCGGCCTTCTTCTTGCTCTGGCCCGTGGGGGTGGTTTCATAGAAGAGGTAGCAGCCGAGCAGGAGCACGAACAGGCCGAAGTAGCCCTGGTAGGCCTTCAGGCTGATCTTGCCGGCGGTAAGCCAGGGGATGAGCAGCGAACCGGCCACGGAGCCGATGGCCAGGGCAATGCCCAGGGGCAGCACGAGACGACCGGCCTTCCAGTAGTTGAAGGTCGAAAGACCCGCGGAGCAGCCCACCAACCACTGGTTGGACACGCGGATGGAGTCGGTGACGACCTTGTTCAGCTTGGCGTCCTTGCCAAAGCCCTTGGCGTAGTCGCCCAGGCCGTACATGGTGATGTGGCCGACGCCGGCCATGATGCCGCCGAACGCACCCACGGTGGAGAAGATCCAGCCGACCCACACGGCCCAGAGCAGGCCCCACCACCACTGCAGCTGCGGGCCGCCGGGAATGCCCAGGTAGCCGGGGTCGCCGGTGACCTTGTCGGGCATGTTGGCCTGGGCCTCGGCAATGGCCTTGACCAGACGCTCGTTGGCCCACGCGGGCATGGCGAACAGGCACACGACCAGCACGGCCAGCGCCAAAAGAAGATACAACCTCTTGGATTTCATCCCTTCCTCCTTGGACTTGTGATGCTCAGACGGTTATCGGCCGGAACCCCGGCCGCCCGATACCATTATTCAGGGCGCGAAAAGGAGAGCGCATGGGCGGTGCAGCCCGTGACGCAGGCCGGGTCCCGGCCCTCCTCGATGCGGTCCATACAGTAGTCGCATTTGATGGCCTTGCCCCGCGCCTCGTCCAGGACGGGCACGTCCCAAGGGCAGGCCTCGATGCATTCACCACAGCCGATGCAAAGCTCTTCATCGATGAACACGAGACCGTCGGATTCACGCTTCTGCATGGCCCCGGTGGGGCAGGCGGGCACGCATTCCGGGTTCTTGCACATCAGGCAGGGCTGGTACTTGACCTTGAGCACGGGTTTGCCGTCCTTGTCTTCCAGCTCAGCGAAAAGCTTGTTCAAAGAAAGTCCCTGCGGAACACGGTTCTTCTGCTTGCAATGAACCAGACAGGCCATGCAGGCGATGCAGCGACTTTTGTCCAATTTAATCCTGTAAGCGGCCATTTATCTCACCTCGACAGGCTTTAACCGTGTGTTTCGGGCACACTTCTATGGTCCAGTTTAGAACCATACCGCCATGCCTGTGTCAATGTCGATGTACGCTCGTTATTTTTTTCTCATTGCTTGACGACCCAAAACAGTAGGAAATTGCCCTGATCCCCATATGATATGTTATTTTTTTCACATATCTTTTAGCATTCAAAAACATCCTGTAAATCAAGGGCAATTCAGTCGTCTCCCCAATACGCAGGAAACGTGGATTCCCCGCGCTTTTGCTGTATAAGGAGAAGAAAGCCGCTGTTTCGGGCACTGACGGCATTCTGGAGGAAGCCATGGCGAGAAAGAAGGTTTACAGCATCTGCGGCATGTGTTCGGTCCGCTGCCCCATTGAGGCGGAGGTCGAAAACGGCCGTTGCGTCTATATCCAGGGCAACTCCCACGCGCCGGGACTTAACGGCGCGCTCTGTCCGCGCGGTGCGGCGGGCGTGGCCCTGACCGAGGACGATGAACGTCCCCAGACCCCGCTGATCCGCGTTGGCGAGCGGGGCGAAGGCAAATGGCGCGTGGCAAGCTGGGATGAGGCCCTGGACTATGTCGCCGCGAAACTCAACGAGGTCCGGGCGAAATACGGCGACGAAGCCGTGCTCTTTTCGGACCGGGGCGGCCCGTTCCGCGACTTCTATCGCGCGTTCCTGCGCGCCATAGGAACCCCGAACTACAACAACCACGACTCCGCCTGCGCCCGCAACGTGCAGAACGCGGCCCTTTCCGTTTTCGGATTCGGACGCAAGGGCGTGGCCTACGATCTCAAGAATACCAAGCACCTCGTGGTCCAGACCAGGAACATCTTCGAGGCCGTGAACGTGGCCGAGGTGAACAACACCCTGGACGCCGTGAAGAACGGCGCCAAGATCACGAGCATCGACATCCGGGCCAGCGTGACCGCGGCCAAGGCGGACAACTTCATCATGATCCGCCCCGGCACGGACTACGGCTTCAACCTGGCCGTGATCAACGAACTGATCACGGCGAAGCTCTACGACGCGGCCTTTGTGGAAAAGCACTTCAACGACTTCGGAACCCTGGCCGAATTCGTCAAGCCCTACACCCCGGAATGGGCCGAGCAGGAAACCGGCGTGCCCGCCACCACGCTGCGCGACTTCTGTCGCCAGCTGGCCGAGGCCGCTCCCGCTGTGATCTGGCATCCCGGCTGGATGACCGCCCGCTATTCCGACTCGTTCTACATGTCGCGCACCGCCTACCTCATCAATGGCCTGCTGGGCAGCATCGGGGCCAAGGGCGGACTGCCGATCATGAACAAGCCCGGCGACTTCGGCCGCAAAGGCCTGAAGAGCTTCATGGAGCTCTTTCCCAAGCCCAAGGGCAAGCGCGCCGACGGCGTGGGCTGGATGGACGGACGGACCCACTTCGACGCGGGTCCCGGCTTGGTGAACCTGGCCTACGAGGCCATCGTCACGGGCGAGCCGTACCCGGTCAAGGCGTACATCGCCCACCGCCACGACCCGCTCATGGCCTTCCCGGACGTGGAGGATGTGAAGAAGAAGTGGGCCAATCTCGACCTGCTCGTGGCCGTGACCTTCTCCTGGTCCGACACGGCCTGGTTCGCGGACGTGGTCCTGCCCATCTCCCCGTACCTGGAGCGCGACTCCATTCTGGCCACCAAAAACGGTCTGAAGCCCTCGTTCATCATGCGCAAGCGCGTCATGGAGCCGCTCCACGACACCAAGGCCATCTGGGAAATCTACGCCCAGCTGGCCAAGAAGATGGGCATCGAGGAACTGGCCTACGAGAAGATCGAGGACATCTGGAACTTCCAGCTCGACGGAACGGGCGTGAGCATCGCGGACTTCGAGGCCAAGGGTTCCGTGGGCCTGGCGGATGCGCCGCTCTACCGGAACATGGACGAGTTCAAGTTCAAGACCGCGTCCGGCAAGATCGAGGT
This sequence comes from Desulfovibrio sp., assembly GCA_050251775.1. GTDB lineage: Bacteria > Desulfobacterota > Desulfovibrionia > Desulfovibrionales > Desulfovibrionaceae > Paucidesulfovibrio. Next base: position 38,919 of record JBFWMD010000024.1, on the reverse strand, counting down.
CCACTCGCCCAAGCTGGAGGCGGACGGGCTGCCCTCGCTGCCGCTCTACAAGTCGCCCCAGCGCCCGCCCCAGGGGCGCTACCGCATCGCCTTCGGGCGCTGCGCCCTGCACACCCAGGGCCACACCGTGAACAACCCGCTGCTCAACGAGCGCATGCCGGAGAACCAGCTCTGGGTCAACAAGGCCGAGGCCGAAAAGCTCGGCATCGCCAGCGGCGACTATGTGGAAGTGAGCAGCAACGGACACAAGGGCAGGATCAAGGCCTTTGTGACCCCGTTCATCCACCCGGAATGCGTGTTCATGATCCACGGCTTCGGGCACACCCTGCCCTGCGAGAGCCGGGCGCGCGGCAAGGGCGTGGCCGACAACCAGCTCATGCCCAAGGGTATCGACAAATATGACAAGGCTGGCGGCGCCGTCGCCATGCAGGAGCACTTCATCGAGGTGCGCAAGGCATAGCTCTCCCTCCGCGGCTGTTCTGCGACAGTCCGCGAACCCCTTCGGGCCGATCCGGAAATTTCCGGATCGGCCTTCTTTTATTGCGTTATTCTTACAATCTCTCTCCATTATCCCACGGTTTTAGTGTCAAACCAAGACGTGGTTCCTTTTTTTTGCCCTGCCGAGCAAGAATGCATAAACACTAATATGTCGCAATCGGCATAATTCGATCTTCTGAAACTTCGGGACTGAACCTGACGACGGGCTGGAGAAAAGCATGAATGTGATTTCCCTGAGACAGGTATCCACAAGGACATCCGACCCGACCCGAAAACGCTCCGCCGTGATGCGCATGCATCTCTGGCTGGAATCGCCGGACGGCGTGCTCTTCGGCTTGGGCCGTTTGCTGCTTCTGCGGGAGATCAAGGCCAGCGGCTCCCTGACCGCTGCCGCGGCCAATCTGGGTATGTCTTACCGGGGCGCCTGGGGCAAAATCAAAACCACCGAGGAACTGCTCGGAGAAAAGCTCATCGAACGCAAAGGCTGTCGCCGCTCCGGCTACCGACTCACCAGTTTCGGAGAGACGCTTTCCAATCGCTTCGAAGAATGGTTCGCGGCCGTGGAGCGTTTCGCTCTGAAAAAAGGAAATGATCTTCTGCCGTTACAAACGCGTCCTTTTACAGACGGGAATACGGACGCCTCCCAATGTGCTAAATATAACATGTTGAAATAATTAATTTTTATTGTAGAATGGCTCCAGGTATCGAGCGCATCTATCCATACGGCCCGCAATTCGCTGCCGGGCCAAGCAAAGGAGGCCATTGATGCAATGTAATCGGAGAAGTTTCCTCAAGCTGGCCGGAGCCGGGGCGACCTGCCTGACGCTCGGCCAGCTCGGCGTGGATCTCACGCCAGTGGAGGCTTACGCCGCCGATCTGAAGATCGACGGAGCCAAGGAGATCTTCACGGTCTGTCCGTTCTGCTCGGTGAGCTGCAACGCCATCGGCTACGTGAAGAACGGCAAGCTGGTGAGCACCGAGGGTGACCCGGACTACCCTGTGAACGAGGGATCGCTCTGCGCCAAAGGCGCGGCCATGTTCACCATGACCACCAGCCATCACCGCGTGAAGAAGCCGCTCTACCGCGCGCCCTTCAGCGACAAGTGGGAAGAGAAGAGCTGGGAATGGACGCTGGAGCGCATCGCCCGGCGCATCAAGGACACCCGCGACAAGGACCTGATTCTCAAGAACGAGCAGGGAGACACCGTCAACCGCCTGGAATCCATGTTCCTCCTCGGAACCTCCCACGCGGACAACGAAGAATGCGCGCTGGCACACCAGGCCATGCGCGGCCTGGGCGTCGTCCATATGGACCACCAGGCACGTATCTGACACAGCGCCACTGTTGCGGCTCTGGGAGAGTCGTTCGGACGCGGCGCGATGACGAATCACTGGATCGACATCAAGAATGCCGATGCCATCCTGATCATGGGCAGCAATGCTGCCGAGCACCATCCAATCTCGTTCAAGTGGGTCCTGCGCGCCAAGGATAAGGGCGCGGTGGTCATGCACGTGGATCCCAAGTTCTCGCGGACCTCGGCCCGCTCGGACTTCCATGTCCCCCTGCGCTCCGGCACGGACATCGCCTTCCTCGGAGGCATGATCCACCACATCCTTGAGAGCGAATCCTACTTCAAGAAGTACGTGGCCGAGTACACCAACGCGGCCCTGATCGTGGGCAAGGACTACGACTTCAAGGACGGCCTGTTCTCGGGGTACGACCCCACGACCCGGCTCTACGACAAGAGCAAGTGGAACTTCGAGCTGGACCAGAACGGCGTGCCCGTGCGCGACACCAGCCTGAAAAACCCGCGCTGCGTGTTCCAGCTGATGCGCAAGCACTACTCGCGCTACACTCTGGACAAGGTTTCGCAGACCACGGGCGTTTCCGAGAAGAACCTGAGGCGCGTGTACGAGGCCTTCGCGGCCACGGGCAAGGCGGACAAGGCCGGAACCATCATGTACGCTCTGGGCTGGACCCAGCACACCGTGGGCGTGCAGAACATCCGTTCCGCAGCCATCATCCAGCTGCTGCTCGGCAACATCGGCGTGGCCGGCGGCGGCATCAACGCCCTGCGCGGCGAGCCCAACGTCCAGGGCTCCACGGACCACACCCTGCTTTACCACATCATCCCCGGCTACATGGCCATGCCGCACAACGGCTGGCAGACGTACGAGGAGTACCTCAAGGGCAACACGCCGGCGAGCAATGACCCGCTCTCGGCCAACTGGTGGCAGCACAAGCCCAAGTACCTCGCCAGCCTGCTCAAGGCCTGGTTCGGTGAGAACGCCAACAAGGAAAACGGCTTCTGCTACGACCTGCTCCCCAAGATCGAAAAGGGCGAGGACTATTCCTATATGTTCCTCTTTGATCGTATGTACCAGGGCAAGATCAAGGGCGGCATCATCATCGGCCTGAACCCCATGAACTCCGTGCCGAACACCAACAAAATCCGCAAGGCCCTGGACAACCTGGACTGGCTCGTGACCGCCGAGCTGCACCACTCCGAGACCACGGACAACTGGCATCGGCCCGGCGTGGACCCGAAGAAGATGAAGACCGAGGTCTTCCTGCTGCCTTCGGCCCACCGGCTCGAAAAGGAAGGCTCCGTGACCAACTCGGGCCGCTGGCTGCTCTGGCACTACCAGGCCATCAAGCCCCAGTTCGAGGCCCGCAACTTCGGCGAGATGTTCGTGGGCATGATGAACAAGGTCCGCGCCCTCTATAAAAAGGAAGGCGGAACCCTGCCCGAGGCCCCGCTCAAGCTGGACTGGCCCGCGAAGTACGACCCGGACGATGTCTGCCAGCGCATCAATGGCCGCTTCACCCGGGACACCGAGATCAAGGGCAAGCTCTACAAGGCGGGCCAGCAGGTCCCCTCGTTCACGGCTCTTTCCGACGACGGCGGAACCATGAGCCTGAACTGGCTCTATGCCGGCAGCTACACCGAGGAGGACGGCAATAAGTCCAAGCGCCGCAGTGCGGAGCAGACCGAAATGCAGGCCAACATCGGCCTGTACCCGAACTGGTCCTGGTGCTGGCCTGTGAACCGCCGCATCCTCTACAACCGCGCCTCCGTGGACGAGAACGGCAAGCCGTACAACCCGGCCAAGGCCGTCATCGAATGGAAGGATGGCAAGTGGGTCGGCGACGTGCCGGACGGCGGCTGGCCGCCCCTGGCCACGGGCAAGGGCAAGAACCCGTTCATCATGTCCAAGCACGGCTACGGCCAGGTCTTCGGACCCGGACGGCAGGACGGCCCCTTCTCCGAACACTACGAGCCGGTGGAAACCCCGGTGGACAGCAACCTGTTCTCGAAACAGCTCAGCAGCCCCTGCTACAAATCCGTGAACAGCGACATGGACCTGCTCGCGGCTCCTGCGGATTCCCGCTATCCCATCGTGCTCACGACGTACAACGTCACCGAGCACTGGTGCGGCGGCGGCGAAACCCGCAACGTGCCCAACCTCCTGGAGGCCGAACCGCAGCTCTATGTGGAGATGAGTCCGGAGCTGGCCGAGGAAAAGGGCATCAAGAACGGCGAAGGCGTGATCATCGAAAGCATCCGTGGCCGGGTCGAGGCCTTCGCCATGGTCACGGTGCGCATGCGTCCCCTCAAGGTACACGGCAGGATCATCCACGAAATCGGCATGCCCTTCTGCTTCGGATGGACCACCCCCGGAACCGGCGACTCGACCAACCGGCTCACGCCCTCGGTCGGCGACCCGAACACCACCATCCCGGAGTACAAGGCCTGCTGCGTGAACATCCGCAAGGCCGACAAGCTCACCGAGCTTGCAAGCTAACGTGCGACCCGGGCGGCCAAAGCCGCCCGGTCCCGAAAGGAGACCACCATGCCCAAGTCGTTTCTGATCGACACCTCACGCTGCACCGCGTGCAGGGGCTGCCAGATCGCCTGCAAGGAATGGCACGAGCTGCCGGCCAACAAGACCACCCAGGCCGGCTGGGGAAGCCACCAGAACCCGCAGGACCTCAACCCGTTCAACTACAAGCTCGTGCGTTTCAGCGAGCACCTGGACGGCGAGGTCATCCGCTGGAACTTCTTCCCGGACCAGTGCCGCCACTGCGTGTCCCCGCCCTGCAAGCAGGTGGGCGACATGACCGTGGAAAACGCCATCATCCACGACAAGAAGACCGGCGCCGTGATCTACACGGAAAAGACCAGGAAATTCAGCGAGTCGGACTTCGAGGACATCCGGGACGCCTGTCCCTACAACATCCCCCGGCGCAATCCCGAGACCGGGCTGCTCTCCAAATGCACCATGTGCAACGATCGCGTGCTCAAGGGCATGCCCCCGGCCTGCGTCCGGGCCTGCCCCACCGGAACCATGAACTTCGGCGAGCGCGAGGAGATGCTCAAACTCGCGGAAGAACGCCTGGCCACGGTCAAAAAGACCTTCCCCAAGGCCATGCTCGCGGACCCGGACGACGTGAACGTGATCTACCTGCTCACGGATGAACCCGCGAACTACCACGACTATGCTGTGGCCGCGCTCACTCCGGTGCGGCCCCTGGACCGCAAGGAATTCCTGGCCTCGCTGGCCAAACCCTTCAAGCGGATCGCCGACAGAATGGCCTAGCCGCTCTGTCGAAACCTTACCGGGCGCGGCCTTTGGGCCGCGCCCCACAGGGGGATTTCACTGTCCCCCGAACCTGAACCAGGAAGGTCCCACATGCCCCGCCCCTTCACCACCGCCTCTGTTGACGACAGTCTCGAAATCCTGCGCCGGGACCGACCCGCCTACGCGGAGCTCATCGACTTCTTCGGCCCGCTCCTGCGCACCCGCGAGCGCCTCGTGGCCGAGTTCAAGACCGACTGTCCGGAGCTTCCGGCCCATTCCGAAACCGCCCGCCAGCAGGGCGTACATCTGCTGGCCGGCAACGACCTCAGCGCGTGGGAGGCCCTTTTGAACCGCGCTGCTGGAGAACTGTACCCGGTCCTCGGCAAGCTGCTGAATATTTCTGACATGGAGGCCCTGGTCCGCACGCACCTGGAGGCCACCGGCTCCGGTCTGGCCGCGCTGGTCCGCCTGCGTCTCGAAGGCGATGAACCCGCCCTGGCCCGCATCGGCGAGAGCCTGGGACTTCCAACCCCTTCCCTGGGATTCGTGCTTGAAAACATCCTCTTTCCGGTGCTCGGCGCTCTGACCTCGCAGCTCACCGAACCCGCGACCTGGGGTGACTGGAAACAGCCCAGCTGTCCCATCTGTGGCTCCCTGCCCGCCTTTGCCTATCTTTCCCTGCGCGAACCCGCGCACACCGAACAGCTCGTCAGCGGCGGAGGCCGCAAATACATGCACTGCGGACTCTGCGGGCACGACTGGCGCGTACGGCGCGATGCCTGCCCCGGTTGCGGCACTGCCGAAACCGAAAAACGCGAACTGCTCTTTGCCGAGGAAACTCCCAGGGAACGCATCGAAGCGTGCCACTCCTGTAACAGCTACAGCCTGTGCATCGACCTGCGTGAGTACGAAACACCGCCCGCCCTGGACACCGTGCCCCTCGGGCTGCTGCATCTGGACATCCTGGCCCAGGGCAAATCCCTGCGGCCTCTGGCCTGGAGCACCTGGAACACGTTGCGGTAGCCGGTCCCGAACGGACCGGCCTGATCGGCCCACCCCAGCCCATGGTGGAACAGATGACGAACGACAACAGCGCGGCGTTCCGGACCACTCCCCAGGAAACAGAACAGACCTCCTCTGTCCCACCTTCCCGGCCCCGGCTGGAATGCTGCTCCCTGCACCGCTACGAAAACGGCAGGCTCACTCTTGTCCGCGACAACATCGGTGTGGAGGAGGAAATGGAAATCCGCGTGCCCGGACGCGAAACCATCGTGCTCAGCCGCACTCCGGGGCAGGATTCACAGCTCGTCATGGGCTCGCTGTTCACGCGTGGCCTGATTCGAAAGCCGGAAGACATTGCCGCGTTGACCTTTTCCGAGTATGCTTCCCGGACCCGAGTCCAGGCCGCGATCAAGCCCCAGGAGCCCTGCAGGCTTTCCCTGGTCAGTGCCGCGCCCCCCTCGGGCAGCGACGAATCCGAGGAAGCCGTGGTCCGAGGGGCTGAGCGGATTTTTGGGTTGCGCGAGGCCTTTGAAGCCCGGCAACGCATTTACCGCGTGACCGGAGCCATGCACGGAGCGGCCCTGTTCACCCGACAGGGCGAAATGCTCGCCTTTGCCGAGGACATCGGGCGGCACAACGCCTTTGACAAGGTCATCGGCGACGCGCTGCTGCGCGGGATGCTGCACCGGGCGGAAATTGCGCTGCTCTCCTCGCGCCTGGCCCTGGAATTGACCATGAAGGCCGCCATGGCCGGCATCACGATTCTGGCCGGACTTTCCGTGGCGACCTGTTCATCTGTGGAGTTGGCCGCGGCCAGGGGCATCACCCTGATCGGCAGGCTGCGGCGGCGGGAAATGAACATCTACACGCACCCCTGGCGACTGACCGCGCTGGAAAGCGAAGCACCCAACCAAGCATCGGAATCTACCAATGAACATCGGACCGTACACCTTCGAGGAATTTAAACAAAAAGCGAAAGATTTCCACGGATACCCCGCGCCGGGCCTGCTCATCGGCGGCTACATGGTCGAAGCCGCGCGCAGCCTGCTGCCCGAGGACATTCTCTTCGAATCCGTGGTGGAAACCAGCAAATGTCTGCCCGACGCCGTGCAGATTCTGACACCGCTCTCCACGGGCAACGGCTGGATGAAGGTGGTCAACCTCGGGCGCTACGCCCTGTCCCTCTATGACAAATACACCGGCGAGGGACACCGCGTCTTCGTGGACACGGCCCTCCTGGAAAACTGGCCCGAGATCAAGGCCTGGTTCCTGAAGCTCAAGCCCAAGCAGGAACAGGATTCCGCACGGCTGTTTGCGGAAATCGAAGAGGCCGGACACCTGATCTGCTCCACCCACCCGGTGACCATCCCCAAGCGTTTCATGCATCGGCACGGCATGCGCGACATCCGCGTCTGCCCCGGCTGCAATGAGGCCTACCCCGCCAGCGACGGCGGCATCTGTAGAGGCTGCCAGGGCGAGGCTCCCTATCTCGGTTCCTGGCAGGAACCCGGCGGCGACGGCGACGACAGGACTCTGCCACCGCTGAAGGCCGTGCCCGTGGAAGAAGCCGTGGGCAAGACCGCCCTGCACGACATGACCCGCATCGAACCCGGCAAGTCCAAGGGACCGGAGTTCAAGGCCGGCCAGACCTTCGGCGTGGGCGATCTCTGCCGTCTGCACCAGATGGGCCGCAACCGGGTCTTTGTGGCCGAGGACGCCCACCCCGGCGAGGATTGGGTACATGAAAACGACGCGGTGCTCGCCTTTGCCCGGCGCATGGCCGGCGACGGTGTGACCTACGACGATTCGCCCCATGAGGGAAAACTCAACTTCAAGGCCACGCGCACGGGCCTGCTTTCGCTGAACCGCGAGGCGCTGCGGGCCTTCAACCTCGCGCCTGACGTGATGTGTACCACCCGCCAGGGCGACATGCTCGTGGAGGAAGGCAAGCGCTTCGGCGCCTGCCGGGCCATCCCGCTGTACATCTCCCGCCAGAACCTCAACCGCGCCCTGGCCGTGCTCGGCGAGCGCCCGCTCTTCGAAATCCTGCCCCTGCGCAAGGCTCAAATCGGTGTCCTGGTCACAGGGACCGAGGTCTTCAAAGGCCTGATCCAGGACAAGTTCGAACCGGTGATCCGCTCCAAGGCCGAGGCCCTCGGCGCGCAGGTCACTTCCGCGCGCATCACTCCGGACGACCGAGCCGCCATCACGGCGGGCGTGAACGAGCTGCTGGCCGACGGCTGCGACATGATCGTGACCACGGCGGGCCTCTCCGTGGACCCGGACGATGTGACCCGGGCCGGACTGGTGGACGCGGGCCTCACGGACTCGTTCTACGGCATGCCCGTGTTGCCCGGCGCCATGACCTTGGTGGGCCGCCTGCGCCACCAAGGCATGGACGTGCCCGTGCTCGGTGTTCCGGCCTGCGCCCTGTTCCACAAGACCACGAGCCTCGACCTGCTCCTGCCGCGCCTGCTGGCCGGGCAGGAACTGACCCGGCGCGACCTCGCGGACCTGGCCGAAGGCGGCTATTGCCTGAACTGCAAGGTCTGCACCTTCCCCAAGTGCCCCTTTGGAAAATAGCTTCGCGCTCAGCAGCTCCGCATCCAAAACGACAAAAGGCCGGTTTTCACCGGCCTTTTTTTAGTTCTCACGCTGAGCTACAGAGAAATCAGGCGATTTCGCGCACGACCTTGAGAATCGCGTTGTAATCCGGCTCGTTGACCACCTCGGGCACGAGATGCACCAAGCGGATGATCCCCTGCTTGTCCACAACAAAGACGCTGCGCGCCAGCAGGCGCAATTCCTTGAGCAGCACGCCCCAGGCCGTGCCAAAGGACGCATCGCGGTGGTCCGAAAGGGTCACCACGTTGTCCGCCCCGGCGGCTCCGCACCAGCGCTGCTGGGCAAAGGGCAGGTCCATGCTCACGGTCAGAACCGTGACGCCGTCTCCCAGCGTGCCCGCTTCCTTGTTGAAACGGCGGGTCTCCATGTCGCAGACCGGGGTGTCCAGGGACGGAACGCTGGACACAATCAGGGTCTTGCCCTGGAAGTCGGCCAGCGTCTTGGGCGCGAGATCGTTGTCGAGCAAGGTGAAGTCCGGAGCTTTGTCCCCGGCCTTGAGTTCCGGGCCGACCAGGGTCAGCGGATTGCCTTCAATCGTAACAATGCCTTTTCTTTCCTGCATGGCGTATCTCCTTGGAATGAATGTTCAGGGCAAAGGATAACCCGTTTTGAACGTTTGTACAGCCATGCGTGAAGAAAAGTCCTGAATTTCTAGTCCTCGCAGGAGCCGCCCATCTCGATTTCCCGGCGGTCCGGATCGCTGCAACTGTCCGCATCCTCGGGCTTCAGGGTGCGCACCCCGGCGCGCAGCGGTTCATAAATGAACCGCTTGCCGCATGCCGGACAATCGGCATAGCGGGACGCGTAGCCGCCCTCGTGCTCCAGGTCCATGGTCTCGCCGCAGAATGCGCAACGCAGATGCAGGGTCGTCATGACGTGCCTCCTTTATTCCAGCCCGATCCGGCAGAGCCGCACCCAGGTCTGAACTTTCGAATCCGGGTTTCGGTTCATGGATACCTGGTTTTTCCGGTTCCGGCATTGACATGCATCAACAGGCGGGTGAAAAAAACGCATGGAAGCTGATGATCGGCTTGCGGACCTGGGACTTTTCGCGGGACTGCCCGCCCCGGAACGCAAAGACCTTGCCCGGCGCGGCCTGCTGCGCAGCTTCGCCCCCGGCGAACGCATCGCCGAGCGCGGACGCCCCGTAAACGCGCTCTACGCCGTGGTCGAGGGGCGGGTGAAGCTCTCGCGCGGCGCTCCGGACGGCAGGGAACAGACCTTGTCCATCTTCGGTCCGGGGGACCCCTTCTGTCTCTGTGGGGTCTTCGGGGAGGGCGTGTTTCTTTCGGACGCCGTGGCCATGTCCGCCTGCCGCGTCTTCATCCTCTCCCGCCAGGAGTTCGACCGGGCCGCCGAGCGTCATCCCGTGCTGCTCGCCAATCTGGTCTCGCTGCTCTCGCAACGCTTGCGCGAGGTTCTGGAACTCACCGAATCCCTGGCCCTGCGCGAAATTCCCCAGCGGGTGGGCACATTCCTGCTGCACGCGCCCATAAAGGACGACGCGGTCCACCTGGGCATGACCCACAGGGAGCTGGCCAAGCTCGTGGGCGCCACGCCGGAAACGCTCTCGCGCGTGCTGCGGCGGCTGGCCGAGCAAGGCCTGCTGAGCATTGCCTCCGGTCGCATCCGTATTCTCGACGCCGAGGGCCTCCGCGCTCTGGTGGAGGGCAATCCAGCCTGAACAGGACTTCCCTGCCCCAAAAAAAACGGGACCCGAAGGTCCCGCCCATTGCCGCTTGCGTTTTTGGCTCAGCCGCGCAGCCGCTTGCGGCCCACGCCGAGCAGGCCGACCAGCCCGGCCCCGAACATCCAAACCGCCGCAGGCAGCGGGGTCGCGGTGTAGGTCAGACGCACGTACATGGTCGATGAGGCTGCGGTTCCAGGATAGGCCCCGTAGCCGATCCAGACGGCGTCCCCGGAAATCCCGGAAATGGCGGAGTTGCCGTTGCCGGTGTACCAGATGCTGTTGCCGCTCGCGCCAGTCAGCCACGCGCCGCTGTTCAGGGCGTACTCCGAGGCAGAGGTCCAGCCCACAGCATTGCCGCTGCCGTCGTCGTAGGCCACCTCCCACAAGGCGGAGGTGGACGCGCTGCCGAACAGACCGGAGATGTCCGCAAGGAAGGCCATGGGGTTGTCGCCGGAACCCGCGTAGTTCTGCACGGTCCAGACCAGCTGGTAGCTGGAGCCCACGTTCATGTCCAGGGTCAGAGACGCCGGTGTCTTCCAAGTGCCGGTGGTTCCCTCGTCCACAAAGCCGGGTACGTCAATCGCGGCTCCGCCGTTCTCGGAATAGGTGAACCCGGTCAAGGAATTGTCCGCCGTGTAGGTGATGGTGAACGGCGTGGCGAACGCTGCGGAAGCCCAAAGGGTCGCGAGCGCTAAAGTTACTATAATAATTATCTTTCTCATGGTTCCCTCTCTTTTCCCTCTGGAGACGATAGTAATCATTTGAAAGAACCTTACGCCTTCTGCGGGAAATGACAAGTCAATACTCCGAAAGTAGTATTTTTGAGAATCTTCCTTGGCATCAGGCCAGGCATTTCGCTCTTTTTTGCAACACGGCGTGGAGCCAGAAAAAAACCGCTAGCGGATTTCCTCATAGACACGGAGAATGGTCTCGTTCAGACGCTGGATCAACTCGGGGGAAACCCCGTTTCCGCAAATGATGTACCGCAGGTTGCCCGGTGGGATGTCCGGCATGTCGATGCGCTCGAAAAGCTTCGGGTCCAGATTTTCGGCCTGGGCCAGTGATTCGAGTTCCTCCGGCGCCAGAAGGATGTAGTCCACCCTGCCCAGGGCCAGCATCCGCAGCCGCTGGCCCTCGCTGCCCGTAAGCCGCACGGCCTCGGGGTCGGTCTCCCGGACCATCTCGTCCACCTCGTGCCCCTCGGAATACCCTTCGAGAAGTCCGATCCGCAGGGAGCGGTTTTCCAGCAGCGCGCGCAGGCTGCCGGAGTGGCGCACCCGGGAGGCGTTGGAGCGCAGTGTGACCACGGTCAGGGGGCGGCTCCGGTAAATCGGGAGCGTATAGCGGGCATACCCGCGCCGTTCCGGCGTGGAAAACCAGCCCGGAGAGCAAAGCCGCGCTCCGGAGCGGATATGCTCCAAAACCCGCTGGGCCGGCATGGAAACATACTGGGGCCGGAGTCCAGATTCCGTGAAGATGTGGTCACTGCGGAAAAGCAGAAAGCCGTCCGGCAAGCCGTCTGACGCCGTGAAGTAATAAGGCGGATATTCAATATAGGCCACGTCGAGAACGGTTTCCCCGGCCAGGCACGGCAGCGCCGCTCCCCAACATGCCGCAAGGATTCCCGCCAGCAAGAGCACCGTTGTCAGGAATCGCACTTCTCCCTCCCTGTGCCGCTCCGGGACGCTCGTCGAAACGCCCGGAAGCCACCGGGACCACCCGCCCGGACACACGGGCATGCCAGCCCTCTCCTTCCCGTTGGATCAGCACGCGCAGTGCGCTCGGCCTGTGGACGAACCGGCCCTGGCGCAGGGTGAATGCGACCCCGGATTCGATCCTGCCGTGCTCCGCAAGATACGCGCCCACTGGTCCGGCGGCGCTGCCCGTGGCCGCGTCCTCGGCCAGTCCGGCATTGTCCCAGGTGCGGCCCTCCAGGGCGGTCGCGTCGAGTACATAGGCGAATTTCGCGCCGATCTCGGAAAGCCGTTCCTCGAAATTCTCATGCCGCAAGCGGACACGCTCCAACCCGCCGGAAACAGGCAGGATCAGATAGGGCAGGCCCGTGGAGACCACCTGCAAGGGCAATCCCGACGGCACATCCCCGGCCCGAATGCCCATGGCCGCCAGATAGGGTGCGGCCTGCTCCGGGGTCAGGGGCGGTTCCATGCGGGCCAGGCCCTGGTCCATGTCCGCCTCGTAGCAGCCGTCGCACCGACGAGTGACCACGGACACGCTGCGGGCGTTCAGCTCCAGGCTCCAGGCGCGCTCCTCCGGTCCGCCCAGGCGCTCATGCAGGGCACAGGCCGCCCCGAGCACGGGATGCCCGGCGAAATCCAGCTCCTCTTCCATGGTGAAGAGCCGCGCACGATACCCATCCGGCCCGGAACCGGGCTGCAGAAAAATGGACTCGAACTGCCGCATCTCCCGGGTCAGCGCCTGCATGGCCGCACTGTCGAGCCGCCCGCAGTCGAAGAACACGGCCAGCCCGTTTCCGGAGAGCGGCCCCTCGGCAAAGACATCCACCTGCCGATACTCCAGCCCGGACAACGCGCCTCTTTGCATGCTTTCTCCCTGCCGCATTACGGCTCCGTTCTCTTGACCGCCCGCAACAAGATCAGGCGGCCCCTTTGGCCGCATCCTTGGCCGCCCACGAGGCATCGGGGATCTCCGCGCGCATGATCCGGTTGCGGCCGAAATGCTTGGCCTTATACAATGCCTCGTCCGCCAGGGCAAAAAGATCCTCCGGTCCGCGACCGGCAGACACGGCGCCAAACCCTCCGGGGAAGTCATCCGGAAGCGTGGCGCAGCCCAGGCTCACGGTCAGCGGCAGGCAGACGCCGCCGGCCTGGACCTGGCCGGTGCAGACCGACAGACGAATGCGCTCTCCGGCGGCCAGGGCGCTCTCCGCCTCCGTTTCCGGCAGGAGCACTGCGAACTCCTCCCCGCCGATGCGGGCGAGCAGGTCCCCCTCGCGCAGGCTCTGACGGCAGTACTCCGCAAAGACCTTCAGCGCGCAGTCGCCCACGGGATGTCCCCAGGTGTCATTGATACGCTTGAAATGGTCCAGATCCATGACCAACAGGGAAAGGGGGCTGCCCTCTTCCACGGCGCGCGCAAAGCGGTAGTCCAGCTCTTCCATGAAGGTCCGGCGGTTGCTGGTCTCGGTGAGCGGATCGGTCACGGCCTGCCGCCGCAAATGCCGCTCCACGCGCTTGCGGTGGCGAATGTCCACGGCGATGCCCGCGAGTTGCAAAGGCCGCCCCTCGCTGTCCAGGCTCAGTTCGCCGATGAGTTCCACCCAGCGGTGGTTGCCGTCGGTCATGCGCACGCGCAGGTCGTGCCGCAGTGAAGACCCGTCGGTGCGAAACAATTCCCGCAGGGCCTCCAGCAGCCCGGCCCGGTCCTCGGGGTGCAACTCCCGCAGGGCGCCGCGCATGGTGAAGGAGCAGCCCTCCGGCCCCACGCCCTTGCGCCCGACCAGATCCCCGGAACACCACATCCGGCCCCGGCGCAGGTCCATGGCCCAGGTTGCGCTGTCCGTGAGCTTCTGCAAAATATGGAACTGCTTGACCCGCGCGCTCAGGCGGTTGCGGACGATGGCCCCGGAAATCAGGCTGGCCGCCGTGCGCAACAGAGCCACCTCGGTTTCGGACCACTCGTACTCGCGCTCGCAGTCGTCAAATCCGAGAATGCCCCACCATTCACCATCCACCATGATCGGCAGGGTCAGCATGGAGAGGATTTTCTGGACTTCGAGGTTGCCGCGCAGCCAGCAGCGAGGCAGCCGGCTCGTGACCACGACCTGATGCTCGCCCCGCAAACGGCTGCGGATCAGTGCGTCGTATTCGGGATTCCCCCGATCCGTGCGGAACATGCTGAACATGGACATGCCGATCTGGACATGCTTCGACGCCGAGGCCCATTCAAAGATGTAGTCCTGGACGATGTACTTTTCCCGCAGCTTGATCTTCTGGAAAATCCAGACCCTGCTCACTCCCGTGACCCTGCCCAGCCCAGCCAGCAACGTGTTGACCCCGTCCGGCCAGCCCTGCTCCGAAAGCAACTCCTCGGCTCCGGAGGCAATCGCGTTCAGCAGATCGGCGGAAGAAATTCGTTCGTGCGTTGCGCTTGGCATCGGTCCTCTGGGGACTTGGATTGCAAGGGATTGATCCAATGACCTTAAGACAGTGCCATGCCGGGGTCAAATCCGGAAGGAACAGGACTTTCAGGACCTGCGATGAAACCGATGGGAAAATAATAAATTTATCGCCCTTCCGGGGCGAAAACGGAACGGAAAGCGCTGCAAAATGCTTCCATGGCCGGTGGTTGCACCAGACTGATGCGGATCCAGCCGGGAAAGCGGAAACCGGTCATGGTCCGGACCATGACGCCCTGCTTCATCAGCCGGCGATAGAGCAGCGTGTCGGGCATGGGCGTGCGGACCATGATGTAATTGCCCTCGCCGCTGACGAACTCGAAGTCCAGCTCGCGGAAGAGCGCTTCGAGCCGGGCGCGGGCCTCGGCCACCATGCGCCGGGTGGCCGCGATGTGTGCGGCGTCGTCCTCCAGGGTGGACGCGGCCGCGGCCTGGGCCAGGGCGTTCACCGAATAGACGATGTGCGTTCGCCGGACCATGTCCACCACCCCGGGCGAGCCGCAGAGATAGCCCACGCGCAACGCCGCCAGGGCGTACATCTTGGAAAAAGTCCGGAAAACGATCACATTGGGATGGCGCTCCAGGAGCTCCATGCCGTCCGGAAAATCGGGCCGGTCCACGTATTCGAAGTAAGCCTCGTCCACGACCACCACGGCCCGGCCCGCAACGCGGTCCAGAAAGGCGTCCATGGTCGCGCGGTCCCAATAGGTTCCGGTGGGGTTGTTCGGGTTGCAGACGAAAAGGATCTTGGTCCGTGCGTCCATGGCGTCGAGCATGCCTTCGGCGTCGAATCCATAGTCCCGCAGGGGAATCAGCCGGGCCTGAAACCCGGAAAACTCCGCCACCCACTCGTAGACCGCAAAGGTCCGGTCCGCGGTGACGATGTTGTCGCCCTCCTCGCAAAAAGCCTTGATCACGCTGGAGATGACCTCGCAGGAACCGTTGCCCACCAGGAACTGCTCCGGGGTCTTGCCAAACTTCCGGGCCAGGATCTCGCGCAGGTAGTGGCAGTCTCCATTGGGATAGACCGAGGCCAGCGGCGGGGGAAAGCCCTCGAGCACGGCGGCTGCGGCCGGAGTCGGACCCAGAGCGTTCTCGTTGTTGTTCAGCCGGTGCAGGTGCGTGACGCCGTAGGCGCGCATCAGCTCCGGGTCCGGCTTGCTCGGGTAGTACGGCTCGAAACGCTGGATGTGGGCCGGAACCAGCCGCTCAAGCGAGAAGTTCGTCATATTGCAGCACGGCCACATCGGCCTGCCCGGCATGGGGCAGCACGAGCCGGGGTTGAAATCCGCAGTTCAGCAGCGGCCCGGCCAGAGCGGCGCGCCACTCCGAGGCCAGGTCCAGTTGCACGAAGATGTTCCTCAGCCCCTCCCCACGCAGGACAAACACGTGCCGCCGAAGGTTCTCGGCCGCATCCTCGCCGTCGAGCATGGGTGTGAGCACGGCCTCGGACGTTTCCCGGCGCAGGCGCACCGCGAAGACCGAATGCGCGGGCCTGCGCCCGCCCGGCTCCTGGAACGCATGGACCGCGCGGATCTCGCGCATGAGCACGAGATTCTCGTAGCTCCGCTCCAGGAAATGCACCATCTCAGGGTGCGCCCAGACCGAGCAGCCCATGTCCTCGCGCAGGTGGCGATACCAGACCGTGCGTTCCAGGGCGGAACCGTCCGGCAAAAGGGCCGGAACAACGGCCAGCCGCTCGAATTCGCCATCCGGCAGGTCCGAGGAGGCGATTTCGCTGAAAATGCCCAAAGCGCGGGTGCGGGCCACGCGGTTGATCATCTCCCGTACCAGCGCACGCGCCGTGGTTTCCCGCTCCCGGGCGAACACGTATGGTCCGCAAAAGGCCACACTCTGCTCCGAGGGATGGCTCCAGAGCAGCAGTCCGCAGAGTCCGCCCCCCTGGTCCACGGCCACGGCGCACTCCAGTTCGCCTCCGGCCACCTTGTCCGCGAACCGCCCGGGCATGCGCAGCCAGGAGGGCAGCTCGTGCGCGGGATACAGGGAAAGAGCCTGGACGCAGGCTTCGCGCAGCAGGCCTGGCTCCGGTTCCGGAAGCATGCGCAGGTCTCCGCGCGCGTCACGCCGCCCGTCGCCCTCCGGGACCGGGTTCGGCACGGCCTCGGCATAGGGCCGGTCCAGACGCAGGCGCAGGCGGATCAGCCGCCCTTCCAGGGAAATACTGAAGGAGTCGGTCAGCCGGGAGGCCAGAACCAGTCCCATGCCTTCCAGCGGATCGGTCAGAGCGTCTTGCTCGTTGTCTTCGGCCCCGCACCCGGGCCCACCACCAAGCCCACCACCAAGCCCGCCGCCGGTGAGATTCAGCGCGGAAAGGTCCGCGGCGTCCGCCCGGAAAAGAAATTCCACGGCCACCCCTGTGCAGCCGGGCACAAGCCGCATCTCCAGCCGTTCCCCCGGAGCGGCCAGAGCAAGATGGGCCACGACCTCCTCCACGGCCATGGTCAGCACCAGGGCCTTTTCCGGAGGCAGGCCCAAGGCTCCGGCTCCGTTCTCGGCCACAGCCTGGGCCGTGGAAATCCACTCGGGCGCGGCACTGAGCACCAGGACCACGGCGGCCTGATCCCCTGCAACGGCCTGGGGCGCGACGTGCCCGCCCGCGTCATTTGCTCGCGTCATACGCCTCCCCCGGGTTGCGCCTCTCCCACTCCGCCGGATACCAGGGCCATGCCCAGCCGGTTGACCAGCCAGGCGCTGCGTTCGAACAGGGTGGAATTGCGGTGCATGCGGGCCTTGTCCTGGAAGCCGAGTCCGGTCTCCGTTTCCAGATACTGCTTGCGGACCTTCTCAACCATGCCGCCGCTGTCCGCGGTCAGGGCCGCGAGCAGGGCCAGGTCCTCAGGATCACCCCCGGCCAGGGCATCCACAGTCTGGAGGAGCAGAAACTCCTGGCTCTCCAACAGCACCTGGGCGAAACGCCGCTGCACGCCTGAGGCGTTCGGTCCGGCGGATTCGGCCACGGCCCGGCAAAAGGCCGTGACGTTCTCCTCCAGGGCCGTCACCAGTTCCTGCATGTTCAGCAGCCGGAGCAGACGGGCGCTGGCGGCCCCGTCCAGGTCGCGACTGGAAAGCCCGCCCAGGATATGGCCGATTTCCTTGCCGATGGCCTCAAAGGCCGCGTGGTAGGACGCCAGCGTCTCCACTTTTCCCGGCGCGTCGTCCAGGCCGCCCAGCCCGGCCTTTTGCCGGGCGCGGGCCACATAGGCGGGCAGCCGCCGCACCAGGCGGACCAGTTCCTTTTCCACCAGCAGCAGCGCCGCCTCGGGCACGTCCAGGGTGTGGTCCTTGATGAATTTGATCTGGGCCAGGGCCTCTTCGCTGGTGGGCGGCCAGAAACGCACCAGCACGCGCTCCAGCGGGTCGTAAAGCAGTTGGCTGACCACGGGAACCGTGAAGTTGAAGAGCACCACGAGATAGGCCACCTGCTGATCCAGCACCGGGCTCAGGAAGGTCACGCCGGCCATGACCAGGGGCACGCCGAAAAGTGTCTCCACGTAAAACAGCGCCACCATGAGCAGCGTCCCCAGGACGTTGAACAGGGCCTGGGCCATGACCAACTGCTTGGACGTGCCGCGCAGTCCGGCCGAGAGGATCCAGGTGACCACGCTGGAGCCGATGTGGACGCCGTACACGAGCATGAAGGCCTGCTCCACGGTGAACAGTCCGGATTTGGTCATGGTCATGGCGATGAGGATCACGCCCAGGGCGGTCTGGGTGATCACGGTCATGACCCCGCCCAGGGCGAAGGCCAGCAGGGTCGAGCCGTGGGAGGAGGCCAGCACGTCGCGCACCCAGGGCATTTCCGCCAGGGGCGAGGCGCCCTGCCGGATCAGCTGGAGCCCGAAAAAAAGCATGCCCACGCCGAACAGGGCCCGGGCCAGAAAGCGCAGACCGTAGGGCTTCTCAAAGGCCACGCTCACGCCGGAGACAAAGAGCAGCAGGAACACCAGATATTTGATGTCCATGACCGCCACGATGACCAGGATGGAGCAGCCCGCATTGGCCCAGAAGACCACGGGCAGGGCGTTGCGCACGCGCATCAGCCCGCTGGCCGAAAGTCCGGCCACGACGAACGCGGCCACGGAGGTGCTCTGGGTGATCAGCCCCGAGGCCAGCCCGAGCAGTGCCGACTGCCAGTCCCTGCTCGTGAACCGGGCAAAAAGCATACGCAGCCGGCGCGTGGTCATCAGCTTCAGGTTGCTGCCGAGCATGGCGGCCCCCGCGAAGAAAATGCCGATGCCGCCCAGCAGCGGGCCAGTGATTTCCGTCAGCATACCGTGTCAGACTCCTGGAATTCGAAACGGCACAGGCGCGTCCGGTCTAGATGTTGAAGCAGGCTTTGAGCACGTTGGCATTCTGCTCGCGGGTGTATTCGATGTGGTCGGACATCTGCACGGCCAGCAGAATGCCCAGCCCGCCGATGGGGCGTTCGTCCACCCCCGTGGTGGTGTCCGGAGCCTCCTTGGCCAGGGGGTCGAAGGCCGCGCCCCAGTCGCGCAGCAGCACGCAGAAACGGCGGCCTTCCGGGCCGGACTGCTCCAGCGAGCACTCCAGTTCCGCATCGCCTCCGTTCGCATCGTAGGCATAGTGGAAAACGTTGACCAGGAGCTCTTCCAGCACGAGCTGAAGCTTGCCGCCCAGGCCGGGCGGCGCACCCAGTTCCCCGACCCGCTCCATGGCGAATCCGAGGAACGCTTCGAGGTTGGCCATATCCGCCAAAAGGCGCAACGATTCGGCCATGCGCGGCTATTCCTTGGCAGCGTCCGCAGCCGTGCCAAAGATCTTGAACATGGCGGCGAATCCGGAAACGGTGAACACGTCGTTGACCATGCCGCTCAGGGCGCAGAAGCGGATCTCCCCTTGGGAGCCGCGAAGCTTCTTGGCAGCGGAAAGAATGCTGCGCAACCCGGCGGAGCTGATGTAGTCCACGCCGCTCATGTCCGCGACGATCTTGGCGTTGCCCGCGTCCAGGCACTGGCAGCACTGTTTTTCGAACTCGCCCGCCGTGAGCGCGTCCATGCGGCCCGCAACGCTCAACACGACGTAATCCCCCAGTTTCTCGCTCTTGAACTCCATATCGATACTCCTTGGTCCTTGGGATCAGGACGGTTTGTTTCCCGTGAATTTGAACGCCAGCATGGTGATGTCGTCCGACTGCTGCGCTCCTCCTGTAAACGCCTTGATGGAATCGTCCACCGTGGTCACCACCTTGTCCACCCCCACTTCCCGCATGCCGTCGAGCAGCTTGATCAGCCGTTCCTCGGAATAGAGCTCCTTGGAACGGTTCATGGCCTCGGTCACGCCGTCCGTGTAGAGGAAGAGCATGTCGCCATGGGCCAGGGTCATGGTCCGGGTGGTGTAGCTCATGCCGGGCATGGCTCCGGCCATGGGTTCGTTCAGCGGCGGCAGGTAGTGCGCGCCCTGCGCGTCCATGATCACAGGCGGATTGTGGCCGGCGCTGGCGTAGAGGACCTCGCCCGTGGCGATGTCCAGGATGGCCAGGAACAGGGTCACGAACATGCAGGAATCGTTGTCCTCGGCCAGGTCGTCGTTGACCTTGCGCAGGATGTCGCCCGGACTCTCGCTCTGGGGGGCCACGGCCTTGAGCAGGGTCTTGGTCACGGCCATGAAGAAGGCCGCCGGCACGCCCTTGTCTGAAACATCGCCCACCAGGAAGCAGAAGTGGCGCTCGTCGATGAAGAAGAAGTCGTAGAGGTCGCCGCCCACCTCCTTGGCCGGTTCGATGGAGGCGAAGATGTCGAATTCCTCATGCTCGGGAAAGGCGGGAAAGAGCTTGGGCAGGATGCCCATCTGGATGTCGCGGGCAATGCGCAGCTCGGACTCGATGCGCTCCTTCTGGGCCGTGGTCTCGGTCAGGCTGGCGATGTAGGTCCGCAGGGAGTCGCGCATGTGCAGGAAGGAC
This sequence comes from Desulfovibrio sp., assembly GCA_050251775.1. Lineage (GTDB taxonomy): Bacteria > Desulfobacterota > Desulfovibrionia > Desulfovibrionales > Desulfovibrionaceae > Paucidesulfovibrio. Next base: position 18,423 of record JBFWMD010000024.1, on the reverse strand, counting down.
TCGGACAGCTCGCCCACCTCGTCATTGGACGCGATTTCCGGAACCTCCGCCCCGAGATTGCCGCCCGCGATCTCCATGGCCGCGCCCGAAAGCTCGCGCAGGGGCCGGGTGATGCTCCCGGCGATCCAGAACACGCCGGCCACCATGAGCAAAAAGCCGAGCGCGCCCATGATCAGCAGGTTGCGCGAGAGCACGCCCGCGTCGCGGAGCACCTCGTCCTTGGGAAACAGGAAGCCCATGGACCAGCCGCCCACGGGCAGCGGTGTGTAAAAGAGAAAGCTGTCCTTGTTGCCTTTGACACTGACGCGCTCCATGAAGGCCGTGCCGCCCTCGGTCATGTCGCGGCCCAGGTCCCAGAGCGCCTGCTCTCCGCGCTCCTCGGCCAGGGAGAACATGGTGTAGTTGAGCATCAGTTTCTTGAGCGGATGGTAGATGAAGGTCCCGTTGTGGGAGATGATGAAGGCGTAGCCCGTTTCGTAGAGCTTCACGTCCGAGGCGATCTGCTGCATCCAGGACAGGGGCAGATCCGCCGTGACCACTCCGGCGAAACGGCGCTGGCCGTCCACCATGCGGTAGAACGGAGCCGAATAGGTGGTCATGACCACGCCCCCGCCGCCCTCGTCGAAATAGGGCTCGGTCCAGGTCGGGCCATCCAGTTCCCTGGGCAACTGATACCAGTCCATATAAAAATATCGGTAGCCGGGGCCGCCCAGCTCGATGGTCCGGACCCCGTCCGGGGTGCGGTGGCTGTAAGGCGCGAAAAAAAGCCGGTCCTTGGACATGCCGTACGGCTCAAAGGCGATGGCCATGCCGAAGATGTCCTGGTTGCCCTCGACCACGCGCCGGGCCAGGGAGGTGACCTCGCCGCTGGTCAGGGAGGCGTCCTCCAGGGCCAGGGCGATGTTGCGCACGACCTCTTCCACGGGCCGGACCTCGGCGGCGATGTGGTTGGCCACCTCGCGCCCCAGGGAGCGGCTGTTTTCCTCGGCCTGATGCACGATGATCCCGCGCGAGAAGAAATAGTTGTAGCCCAGCACCGCCCCGAAGAGCAGCACGGAAATGCCGAGCACCAGCGCGGCCAGCCGGAAGGCCAGGCTGTGTCTGTCCAAGCGGTTACCGGTCATCTTCCGGCCCCCTGTAGAAATCCTCGTAGAGCGGGGTCTGCCGGACCACGTCCGATTCCAGCAGAACCCTGGCCACGTGGTCGAAGGTCCCCCGGTTGAGCACGGCGCTGACGCTGCCGTCCGCGGACATGATCAGATCCTTCATGCGCCGCAGCATCCAGCGCTGGTGCACCCGTGTGGCGGGCAATCCAGCCTCCTCCATCTTGGCCATGATCACGTCCAGGGTCTCCTCCTCGTGCGCAAAGGCGTATTCCCAGCCCTCGCCGCTCGCCTCGATCACGGCGCGGACCACTTCGGGCCGCTGCTCCAGGGTGGTGCGCAGGCAGTAAACCCCGTCCTCGGGAAAGTCGAAGTCCGTGTCGCGGAAAAAGATGGGCTCCAGTTCGTCCTCTGTCAGTCCGGAGGAGAGGATGGTGTGGTACTCGTTGTACCACATGCCCAGGGTGGCATGCACGGCCCCGCGCAGGAAAAGGTCCATGGACGCGCCCAGAGGCACGTAGACCGGACGCACGCCCAGGCTGCGGAACAACGCGCGGGGCTGGATCTGAAACTCGTTGGCCCACATGGAAAGCTTGCGCCGGTCCAGGTCGCCGGGTTTGCGGATGCCCATGCCCTTGCGCGCGATGATCATCAGCGCGGAGTGGTGCATGAACTGGCCCACGTTGACCAGGGGCAGGCCCGAGTCAAAGCGCTCCAGGGCCGTGGAGAGAAACATGGTGCAGAAGTCCGCGTTGCGCGAGTCGAGCCAGTCCGAGGCCACGCGGTCCGGGCCGCCCGGAATGAGCATCATGTTCACGCCGCGCGCCTTGTAGAAGCCTTTTTCCTGGGCCATGTAAAACCCGGCGAACTGGGCCTGGGGGGTCCACTGGAGCATCAGCGAGGCCCGTTCCGTCTTTCGCGCGGCCTTGTCTGGGCCTGCCCCGGCCAGAGAAACGAACATCAGGGTGGACAGGAGAGCCGCCAAAAGCGCTGCCGGGCAAAGCAGGCCGCCAAACCACCCGGTGGGCGGGGTCGATCCGTTCCTGCGCATGCCGCCTACCTCCCCAGAGCCTTTTCAAATTCGCGCACCCTGGTCATCCAGACCTTGCCCGCCATCTCGCCCTTCCAGGCCAGACGAGGGTTGATGCGATAGACCAGGGAATCGTTCACCCGGGTGTACAACAGCCAGCCCAGACCTCCGAGCCGGTCCGAAGCCTTGAAGAGCATGGCCTCGTCCACTCCGAGCAGCGTCCGGGTCTCCTCGTTGTCGAGCAGGGCGTAGTTGTCGAACCGGATGCGCCCGGCCACATAGCAGGCCAGCCGCCGCTCCAGGTCCCCGAGCCGGTCGTCCGTAAGCAGGCTCTGCAACTGGTGCTGGCTGAAGCTCACGGAAGCGGTGTCCACCTCCACGCGCCGGGTCTGCCGGGCATGGTCCAGGGCTTCGACCCCGCCGTTCAGGAAATAGTAGTCGCTGTAGCCGTTGGCCTGGAGGAAATACTGCAGCCAGCGGGACTGGCTCCCGTCCGTGTCGAAGATCAAGAGCCGCTTCTCGGTCCAGATACGGTTGGTCACGGCTTCGAGCAGCGCTTCCATGGGAATGTTGCGGATGCTCTGGAGCTTGGGTTCGAGGTCGCGGTGGTAGATGTCGCGGATGTCGATGACCAGCGTGCTGGAATCGTAGGCCAGCCGTTCGAATTCGGAATATTCCAGCAGGTGCTTGCGGTAGAGCGACGGGGGAATGACCCGCTCCAGGCTCGCGGGCGAATTGCCCATGAGTGTGGCTTTGTCCGGGGCCGCGGCGATCCAGGCGAACACGCCCGCGTCATAGACGTAGATGTTTTTCCAGCCCTCGGCCACGGCCTCCTGGGCCGCGCGGAAGGCCCGGGAGCAGGCCGGGTCGTTGCAGTAGAGCACAAGCGGGGCCAGACCGTCCTTGGGGCGCAGCCGCTCCAGGATGCGCAGCAGCCCGCCGTAGGCCAGGGGAGCGTTGATAGCCTTGTTGATCCGGGCCACGTCGAACTCGAAATTGCTGCGCACGTCCACGATGACTGCTGTGGTGTACATCTCGAGCAGCGTTTCCGTGTCCACCACCTGCACGGCCGGATAGAACGGACGCAGGGGAAAGTCGTCCTGCGCGGACGCTCCGGGCGCACAACAAAGCTGCGCCGCGCAGACCAGGGCCGCGCACAACGCCAGCAAGGCCTTTCCCATCGGCTGCTCCATTTCCGCTCCTTTTCGCCGCCAATCTATACGAACCGACCAGGAAATGACAAGGCTTCTCCGTTCCGGGAATAATCCGGAACGCCGGGCGCGGCAAGGGGGACGGCAAGAGGATCGCAACCGGAGGGACTCGAAAACCAGGGGAGGGAGCCGCCCCCTCCCCCGGCGCATCGGATCAGAGGAACAATGCGTACAGGGTCGCGCCGACCATGACACTCACGAGCGCGCCGTTCACGGCCAGCAGGGCCCGGCCCCGGCCCAGCCACCGGAGCACCCCGGCTCCGGCCAGGCCCCAGAGGCTGTGAAAGGAAATCTGAAAAATCACGAACGTGCCCACGAAGATCATCGCCTGGATCGCCAGGGGCTGGGACGGATCCGTGAACTGGCTGAAACCCACCACGAACATGGCCCAGCTCTTGGGGTTCAGCGGATGCAGCACCAGCCCCTCGATGAATCCGAACCGGCGGTCGGCGTCCGGTTTCGCCAGTTGCATGCGCAGGATCTTCACCCCCAGATAGAGGATGTACGCGGTTCCCACGGCGCGCAACACCAGCCGGGCGCCGGGCGAAGCCGCAAAGACTCCGCCCAGGCCCAGAGCCACCAGGGTTCCCAGGCAGACGAACCCCGTTGTGCAGCCGACCAGAAACGGCAGGGCGCGCGCAAAGCCCACGCTCTGCCCCACCGCGAGCATGGAGAGGTTGCCCATGCCGGGCGTGCTGGTCATCACGAGTACAAAAGCCAGAAACGGTATGAATTGTTCGGACATGCGTCCTCCTCCGCGCGGTCCGCCCCCTCTGGCCTGGAAGGAGCGACCGCGTTCAATGCCGGTTTGCCGATCGGATTGTGAATTGTCTTTGGAGTATCATTGACATTGTATGGACTCAATGGAATTATTGTATGCATGACAATATGGTCTCCGCTACTTGATGCCAACGGCCCCCGCTACCAGGCCCTGGCCGACGCCCTGGAGCGCGACGTGGCCTCTGGCGCGTTGCGTCCGGGCCAGCGCCTGCCCACCCACCGCGAACTGGCCGACCTGCTCGGCCTGAACGTGACCACGGTGACGCGCGGCTACCGCGAGGCCGAGCAGCGCGGACTGGTCTCCGGAACCGTGGGCCGGGGGACCTTTGTCTCCTCGGACGCGGCGGGCTCCTCGTCCATCGTCTCCCTGGAGCCGCGCCTGCCCGGCACGATCGAGATGGGGCTGGTCACCCCGCTCTATCATCTCGACCCGGACGTTGCCGAGGGCATGCGCCGGGTGCTGGCCCGGCGCGACCCCGCCGCGCTGATGCGCTACGGCGACCCGCGCGGCCTGCCCGAACACCGTGCGGCCGGAGCGGACTGGGCCTCGCGCTACGGGCTGGAGGCCGCTCCGGAAAACATCCTGGTCTGCGCCGGTGCGCAACACGCCCTGGCCTGCTGCTTTTCCGGCCTGCTGCGGCCCGGCGAGCGCATCGCCGTGGATTGTCTGACCTACCCGGGCGTGAAGACCCTGGCCGCCCAGCTCGGCATGCGCCTCGCCCCGGTGGAAATGGACGCCGGGGGCATGCTTCCGGAAGCCCTGGATGCGGCCTGCCGCCGGGAGGAGATCAAGGCCCTCTACCTCATGCCCGGCGTGCAGAACCCCACGTCCGTGCGGCTGTCCGAACGCCGCCGCGACCGCATCGCGGAAACGGCCCTGCGCCACGGTCTGACCGTGATCGAGGACGACGCCTACGACCTGACCGCGCCGGACCGGCAGCGGCCCGTGGCCGCGCGCCTGCCCGAGAGCGGCGTCTATGTGGCGGGATTGTCCAAGGCCCTGGCTCCGGGCCTGCGGGTGGCCTTTCTGGCCGCGCCCCGGAGGTTGGTGGCCGCGCTGGCCGGGGCTGTGCTGAACACGGTCTGGATGGCTCCGCCCCTGAGCGTGGAGCTGGCCGCGCTCTGGATCAAGGACGGAACCGCGGACCGCACTGTGGCGACCAAGCGCCAGGAAGCGGCCCGGCGCATGGCTCTGGCCCGGAAGCTTCTGGCGGGGCGTGAATTTTCCGCCCAGGCCTCGGGCTATTTCCTCTGGTTGCGGCTTTCAGCAGACGAGGCGGAAGGGCACGACCCAAACCGGACAGGGAGGGCATTCGAAGCCCAGGCCCGGGAAGCGGGCATCAACCTCTTCGGGGCGGAGCGCTTCACCGTGGGCGACGCGCCCGCGCCGTGCGCTGTGCGCGTCTCGCTCACTGGTCCGGCGGACGACCGGGAACTGCGCCGGGGCCTGGAAACCGTGGCCCGGCTTCTGGATGCGCCCCCCGAGACGCCGTATCCGGAGCCGGCCGCGCTGCTCTAGTCCGCTTCGGCAAAGGCGAAATCCGGGGCATGGGCGTCGAGATACGCGCCCAGCGCCGCAAGACCGATGAGCGGGGTCGGGGACTGGGCCAGGGGATGGACGCGGCTGCGCTGAAAGATCACATGGTTCTCGTCCCAGACGCTCTCCGGCCCGACCTTGTTCATGAGCACCCCGGCCAGGGGGATGCGCATCTCGTCCAGGCTCTCGCAAATGCGCCCGGCCTCGGCAAAAGAGAGCCGGTCCGGGTTGACCACCAGATGAATCCGGCAGATCGCGCCGTCCTGGAACAGGTCGCGCAGCTCTCCGAAAAACGTCTGCTGCTTGCCCAGCCGCGAGCTGATCTTGTCGCACTCGATTTCGCATTTGCCCAGCTGGATCTTGGTGATGATCTTGCGTTTCTCCATGATCTCGCAGCGCAGTTCCAGGAGCTGCTCCAGCCAGACCAGGGACAGGGCGGGCAGGTTGAAAAACTTCGTGGTCAGAGCCGTGGGCGGCATGTCGTAGACAATGACATCCGGCTCGGGGTTCTTGTCCCGGTAGTGCTTGAAGGCCAGGAGCAGCGCGTATTCCTCCAATCCCGGCGAATGCTTGATCACGTTCATCCGGTTTTCGAGATTGAAGGCCGTATGGTAGGTATAGGTACGCCGGACCTGCTCCTCGATGCCCCGGAGCCAGTTCCGGATCCAGGCATCGATGTCTGCCTGGGCCACACTCAGGCCGGGCGCGACCTGCCGGGGCTTGGCCGTGAACTCCATGTCAAAGATGTCGGACTGGTTGTGGGCCGGGTCCAGGGAAACGAGCAGGACGCGTCGTCCGGTCCGCGCAAGCTGGAGCGCCGTGAGCGACGAGGTGGTGGACTTGCCCACGCCGCCCTTGCCCGCATGGAAGAAATACCGCTGCATTGCGCCCCCGACGATCCGGCTAAAAGGAGTCGAACATGGAAAAGAGGTCGGCCAGGGGATCCTGGGCCATGCAGGCCCGGTTGGCCATGAGCACCAGTTCCTTTTCCATCTCCGGAAGAAGCTCCAGGGAAATATACATGGGCGGGGCCTGAAGTCCTACGAACGCGCCCAGGGTCAGCAGGCTGAAGATGTTCTCCAGCTCCCGGGTCTCCCATTCCAGACGGTCCGTGGCCTGATGCCGGTGGATCTCATCGGCCAGCCGCCAGCCGTTGCGAAGTTTGTTCCAGAGCAGCGCGGGCAGCCGGACCGCGAAACGTACAAGGCTTTGCCCCGCTCCCGGCTTCGAACCGTTTGCCCCTGTTCCGCTCACGCCGCGCCTCCGGCACTGTCCGTTCCGGTTGCGATTCGGCCCACCCGGAACAAGCGCATCTCGTGCGCGACCCGCTCCGGCGAGGGATAATAGTAATAGGCCGCATAGAGCGCGGCCAGCAGCGCCCCGGCGAAATGGAAAAGGTTGACCTCCAGCACGTAGGCCGCGGCAGCGGCCCAGGTGGCGGGCAGGGACGCCGTGAGCAGGAGTTTCTCAAAGGCCAGGAACGGTCCGTCTTCCACGCCGCGTTCTCCGGCCACGCTGTTCACAAAGCGGGCGCGCAGCAGCCGCGGCGCGGCCAGGGCCAGGACCACGGCCAGGATGAACGTGGCCGGCCCGAGCACGGCCACGGGCAGCCCCTGAAGCGGCCCAACCACGTCGAGCGCCTTGAGCGCGGCCCAGAGTCCCATCACGAATGCGGCGGGAGCCACCAGAAACAGGTAGTGGCGCAGGAGCGCCTGCCGGATTGCGGAGGCGATCTCCGGAAGCGCGGACGGTGCGGGGGCGGCGGGCATGTTTTCTCCGAAAAGCCCCGGCCGGGTGCGCCCGGCCGGGGTGGTTGTCGATGTGCGTGGCGAATGCGCCGGATCGGGGCTAGGCCGCGTCCCGAGTCGCCTCGGTTCCGTCCGTCTTGAAGAAGCGGATCAGACCTTCCACAATGACCCAGATGGACACGCCGAGCACGAGCATGTTCAGACCCATGAGCAGCATGTTGTCCTTGGCCGCGTACATGCCCTGGTTGATCATGATCGCCCAGATGGTCATGGAGGCCAGGAACAGGGCCGGGAGGCCCGAAAGCAGCCAAGCCAGGCCGCCGCGCCGCTTGAGATAGACGGTCACGGTGGTCAGCACCAGGGCCGCGAGGATCTGGTTGATGCAGCCGAAGAGCGGCCAGAGCGAGAGCGCGCCCTTGCCGTTGGCACCGGAACTGAAGGCCAGGCAGCCGGCCAGGAACACCGCCACGGTCGTGGAGACATACTTGTTATTGAACAGGCTGCTCAGCGGGGTGTTGCTGAAGAGCTCGGTGATCGCGTAGCGCTCGATACGCGTGGCCGTGTCCATGGTGGTTCCGGCGAAGGAGGCCACGAACACGCCCATGATGGCCATGGCCACGCCGTGCGGCATGCCGATGGATTCGATCATGTTCGCGGATCCGACCACAAAGGCCGTGACCTTGGAGCCCAGACCAGCGGAGGCGGCCCAGGAGGAATAGTGGGTGGTCCAGGCGGCCAGACCGGTCAGGGCCACGCCGTCCTTGGTGGTGTAGCCCATGCCGATGCCCGCGGCCACAGCCACGATGACCAGGGTGGAGAGGGTCGCCTCGGTGAGCATCCCGCCGAAGCCCACGAACAGGGCGTCTTCCTCGTTGCGCACCTGCTTGGAGGTGGTTCCGGAGGAAACCAGGGCGTGGAAGCCGGAAATGGCGCCGCAGGCGATGGTGATGAACAGGAACGGAATCATGGACGGCGCGCCCTCGGGGTGGGCCTGCACGGCCGGGGCCACGATGGTCAGGCCGTCCCCCATGAACGAGGAGGCGAACACGCCCACGACCATCAGGGACAGGGCCACAAAGAGCTGGTGCGAGTTGATGAAGTCGCGCGGCTGGAGCAGCATGGTCACGGGCATGATCGAGGCCGCGAAGGCGTAGACCAGCAGCACCACGGTCCAGGTTCCGGTCGGGGGCATGCCCATGATGTCCGGCAGGCTGATGGGCACGTAGGTTCCAATGACCACGGTGACGTACATCAGAACCACGGCCACGATGGACCAGGTCAGGCTGTTCACGCCCTTCTTGTAGATCATCCAGCCGAGGATCATGGCGATGGGCACTTCCAGCCAGACCGGGATGACCGAGGCCGGATACATGTTGAAGATCACGGCGATGATCATGCCGAAGATGGCGGTGATGATCAGCAGATCAAGGAAGACCACCACGAAGAAGAAAATCTTGGTGCGCGGGCTGATGTATTTGGCCGTGAACTCGGACACGGACTTGCCCTGGTTGCGCATGGAGAGGATCAGCGCGCCGAAGTCATGCACGGCGCCCATGATGATGCTTCCGAAGAAGATCCAGATCATGGCCGGGACCCAGCCCCAGATGACCGCGATGGCCGGGCCCACGATGGGGCCGGTTCCCGCGATGGAGGTGAAGTGGTGACCGAAGATGATTTCCTTCTTGGTGGGCACGAAATCGTGTCCGTCCTCGAATTCCACCGACGGCGTCTTCGCGTCGGCGGAAAGAGCGAAAATCTTTTTGCCGATGTACCGACCATAGAGGCGGTACATGATGAGGTAGCCGAAAAATGCGACCAGCATCATGATCAAGGCGTCCATACGCGTCCCTCCTGGGTTTGCATTGCGTCCGGCCCCGCGAATCCGCGCACGGCGGATCGCGCCTCCCGACCGGACTTTGCCGGGACCCTACGGGTAATTGTTCCATCCTTTCAATATACAGGACGCAAATTGCATTTTTGGGGGACGAATGACACTGGAGGCGGGCTGAAATGCATCCGCCCGCAAAGCGGATCCGGACCTGGCCGGATCAGGGCGCGGCGGGTTCAGGCCGCGCTGCGCCGGGGAACCGTGAAGAAGACGTTCGTGCCCAGGCCGGGCCGGCTCTCGATGCGCAAGGTGTGTTCCGGGCCGTAAATCTGCTCCAGCCGGTTCTTGCAGTTGCGCACGCCGATGTGGTCGTCCCCGGCGTATTCGCCGTCGCCGTTGAGCAGCGCGTCCACCCTGGTCTTGTCCATGCCCACGCCGTCGTCCTCCACCGATACGGTGAGCAGGTCGGCCTCGCTACGCACGAGCAACCGCACCACCCCGCCCTGCTCCCGTCCGAGAATGCCATGTTTGACTCCATTCTCCACCAGGGGCTGGATGATCAGCGTGGGGATGAAGCAGTCCTCCAGGCCGGGGGCCACGTCCATTTCGCTGCGGATGCGCTCGCCGAAGCGGGCCTTCTCGATCTCCAGATAGGAGCGCACCTGCTCCAACTCGGCCCGGAGCGGCGCAAAGCTGCCGTCCTCGCCCAGGTTGCGGCGCATGTACAGGGCCAGCTCCGCCAGCAGGCTGCGGGCGCGTTCCGGCTTGGTCCGGCAGAAGGAGGCGATGGTATTCAAGGCGTTGAACAGGAAATGCGGGTTGATCTGGGTTTGCAGGCGGCGGATTTCGGCCCGGGCCAGGAGCTGGTTCTTGATCTGGATGTCCTCCAGCTCCAGTTGGGTGGAAAAAAGGTCCGCCAGCCCCTTGGCCAGCTCGAAATGCACGTCGTCCAGGCGCACGTCCTCGGTTCCGTAAAGCTTGAGCGCGCCCACGATCCTGCCGCCCTTGCGCATGGGCACGATGATGGCGGCGTTCAGCGGGCAGTGCGGCACGTCGCAGCCGATCTCCTCGCGCGAGCCGAGAAACACGGGCGCGCCCGTGCGCAGGACCTTGCGCGTGGCCCGGGTGCGCAGGGCCTTGCCCGAGACGTGGTGGTCGTCCCCCGCGCCGATGTGCGCGAGCACCTTGGTGGTGTCCGCGATGTCCACGGCGGCCACGGGCACGCGCTCCCAGATGATGGAGGCCGTGGCCGCCGCCGACTCGCGGTTCAGTCCGGAGCGCAGGTGGCCCACGGTTTTGTTGGCGATGTCCAGGATCTGGTGGATGCGGCTGGAGTCGCGGCGGCTGCGGTACTCGAAGAGCATGTGCAGGGACTGGACAAAGAGCATGGCCCCGAAGGTGTTCACCGAGATCATGGGAATGGCGATGACCTTGACCAGGGCGAGCGCCTGGTCAAAGGGCTTGGCCATGGTCAGGACCATGATCTGGTGCGTGGTTTCCCCCACCAGCCCCACCAGCAGGGCCACGCGCCAGTTCAGGCTGTTGCCGCGCAGCCGGTGGGAAACCCAGCCCGCGAAGCAGCCCTCCAGAAACGTGGCCAGACCGCAGGGCAGAGAGCTGAACCCGCCGGGATCGATGAGAAAGCGGTGGCCGCCCGCGATGAGCCCCGCGCCGAAGCCCACGCCCGGTCCGCCCAGCAGCCCGGCGGTGATCACCGAAACCCCGCGCAGGTAGGCGAAGGACTCGTAAACCACGTCCCCGCCGAAGGTCCCGAGGATGCCGAAGCAGCCAAAGATCACAGCCAGGACCAAGCGGTAGCGGGGATCGGGCTTGCGGATCATGCCGAGCTTGCCCAGGGGCGTGAGCGAGAGCACGAACAGGCCCATGGCCAGCATGGCGCCGAAGCGCTCGATCAGGGTCAGCAGGAGGTTGAGGATGTAATAGGTCATGCCGCCCCCGTCCGCGCCCTCAGATGCCGAGACATTGCTTGAAATCCTTGACCCGGCTGCGGCTCAAGGTGACCTCGGTTCCGGCGTCGTCGTCGAGCACGAGGCTGTATTTGCCGGCGGTCCAGGGCGAAAACTCGCGGACCCGCTCCAGGTTCACCAGCGTGCCCCGGTTGGCGCGAAAGAACGACTGCCCCCGCAGGCGCTCCTCCAGTTCATCCAGGGAGCCGGTTCCGTGGCAGGGAAAGCTCTCCGTGCGCGTATGCACCAGGATCTGCTTCTCCTGCCGCTCGCAGTGCGTGACCTCCGAGGCGTCCAGCAGTTGAATGCGTCCGCCCGCCTCCACGGTCAGCCGGGTCAGCGGTCCGGGATGCGGCGCGACCACCGCGTGGCGCATCAGTTCGGCCAGCTCGGGCTGGAGCGGGCCGGGTTCGCGGCGGCCCCGCAGCCGCTTGCGCACGCGCTCCACGGTCTTTTGCAGCCGCTCCCGGGAAACCGGCTTGAGCAGATAATCCACCGCGTTTTCCTCAAAGGCGCGCACAGCGTAGTCGTTGAAGGCGGTGACAAAGACGAACAGGGGCGGATGGGGCAGGCAGAGGGCTTCGCGCAGCACGTGAAAACCGTCACGGCCCGGCATCTGGATGTCCAGAAAAACAAGTTCCGGCGAGGTTTCGCGAATGGCCTTCAGGGCCTCGCTGGCGTTCGGGGCCTCGGAAACCTCCAGGTCCGGAAAGCTCGCCAGCAGATAGGCCAGTTCGTCCCTGGCCGGGGGTTCGTCGTCCACGAGCAGGGTTCGGATGTTCACGGCGCGCTCCGGTCCGCGCCGCCCATGCGCCGGTATTCCCGCCGGGTGAAGACCGCGTGGCCCGGTCTGCGCCGGCGCACGCGGCCCGCCACGATTTCGTCGCGCAGCAGGATGGACGGGAACAAGGCCCGGCGAGACCAGATCCAGATCGGAAAGAGCATCGCGGCCATGGCTGAAAAAAACGCCAGACGCACCGGTCCGTGCGCGGGAATCGCCTCGGGGAAAGCCAGAGCAAAGCCCATCAGGGACAGGCAGGGCAGCAGGGCCGCGAGCAGCAGCAGACGGCGGCGCAGCACGCAACGCCCGCAGATGGCTTCGACCTCCCGGCCCAGAATCTCATAGCCCGTGGTGGTCTGGTGCGTGCGGCCGCAGCACGCGCCCACCGTGCGTTCGCGCCGGGAAACGCGCTTGCCGTAATAGCAGACGCCCTCCCCGGTCGCGACGCAGGAGCCGCACCCCGCGCAGCATTGATTTCGCTCGGCTTCCATACCCCTGTGCATACGCAATTTCCCGCACCTTTGTCCATGGCGCACCCGCCACCACGCAGGCCGGGACTATTGCATTTTGCGACACTGAAGCATACCCTTGGGTCATACTGCGGACTCCGGCCCGCCGCCACGCTCCGGGAAGAACATGCTCAAACCGAACATTCGCCAGAAAATCGTCTTCGGCATCGCCATTTTCACGATCTGCTTCAGCTGCATCGCGCTGCTCTCCTTTTCGAACATCGACCAGCTCGAACACGAGGTCCAGCTCGTGGAGCGCACCGATGACCTGAGCAACCTGATTCTGGAAGCGCGCCGCGTGGAAAAAAACTTCTTTCTCTACGGCGACCCGGCCCTGTTCACCCAGGGCGCGCGGTACGTGGACGAGGCCGCCGCCGTGCTCGGCGCCATCATGCCGGAGATGAAGAACGGCCCGGCCCGGGCCCACGGCATGACCCTGGGCACGGATCTGCGGCAATACCGCGAGCTCCTGGGGCGCATGGACCGCACGCCGGGCAGTGATCCCCAGGACCGCGAGACCGCGCAGCTCCTGCGCGAGGCCGGGCAGCGGCTCGTGGAGCACTCCCGGGCCGTGACCCGCCTGGAACGCCAGAGCGTCCTGGACATCAACCGCGAACTGCGCACCACCCTGGTGGTCTCCATGTGCGCCATCGCCCTGGTCGTCTTCGTGCTCGTGCTCTTCGTCTCCTCGGGCATCCTCCGTCCCCTGCGCCGGGTGCAGGTCGCCACCCGGAACATCGCCCAGGGAACCTTCGCCCCCCTGCCCATCCGCAACGACCATGACGAAATCCAGCAGGTCTTCGTGGCCTTGAACTCCATGGTCGAGCAGTTGGACAAGCGCCAGGTCCAGCTGGTCCAGGCCCAGAAGCTCTCCTCCATCGGCACGCTTTCCTCGGGCATCGCGCACCAGCTCAACAATCCCCTGAACAACATCTCCACCTCCTGCCAGTTGCTCATGGAGAGCGAGGGAGGCCGCGACGCCTTTGCGGACCGGATGATGCGCAACATCGAACAGGAAACCCTGCGCGCCCGGGACATCGTCAAGGGACTGCTGGAATTCTCGCGCCACCAGGACTTCGCGCCCGCGCCCTTTCCCCTGGCCGCCGTGGTCCGCTCGGCCATGCGCCTGGTCTCCAGCCAACTGCCCTCAAACATTTCCCTGACCTCGGATATCCCGGACAACCTCTCCCTGCGCATCGACCAGCAGCGGCTCCAGGAGGCCTTCATCAACCTGATCCTCAACGCGGTCCAGGCCATCGAACCAAACGAAGGGCGCATCCGCATCCGGGCCGAGCGCGAAGAGCGCCACGCCCTGATCACGGTGGAGGACAACGGCGCGGGCATGGACGCCCGGACCCTGGAACGCATCTTCGATCCCTTCTTTTCCACAAAGGAAGTGGGTCAGGGCACGGGCCTCGGCCTGTTCATCGTCTACGGCATCGTGGAGAAGCACCAGGGCCGCATCAGTGCGGAAAGCGAACCGGGCAAAGGGACGGTCTTCTCCATCCGCCTGCCCCTGCCTGAGGCCGAGGAAACCGCCCCGGACCAGACCCAAAACAGCGGCGGGTCCGAGGCATGAGCACCGCGCACATCCTCATCGTGGACGACGAAGCCATTGCCCGCGAAAACCTTGAACTCGTGCTGACCAAGGAAGGCCACGCCACAGTGGCGGCGGAAAACGCCGAGGCCGCCCTGCGCGAGCTGGACCGCAGCGAGTACGACCTGCTGATCACGGATCTGATGCTGCCCGGCCTGGACGGTATCGGACTTCTGGAACGGGCCAGGGCCATGCAGCCCGCGCTCCAGGTCATCGTGGTCACGGGCCACGCCACCGTGCCCACGGCGGTGCGGGCCATGCAGAAAGGCGCGCACTCCTACATCGCCAAGCCCCTGAACCTCGACGAACTGCGCCTCCAGGTGCGCAAGGCCCTGGAACAGCGCGCCCTCTCCGCCGAGGTGCTGCGCCTGCGCGAGGTTGTGGCCCGGGGCGGGCGCGACTTCCCCATGGTGGGCCAGAGCGAGGTCATGACCCGGCTGCGCAAGGCCGTGGAGCAGCTCGCCCAGATGAACTGCAACGTGCTCATCCAGGGCGAGACCGGCACGGGCAAGGAACTGGTGGCGCGCGGGGTGCATCTGCTCAGCCAGCGCTCCGAGGAACGCTTCATGGCCATCAACTGCGGCACGTTCACGGCCGAACTCATGGACAAGGAACTCTTCGGCCATGAAAAGGAGGCCTTCACCGGCGCGCATCGCGGCCAGAAGGGCATCCTGGAGGTGGCGGACGGCGGAACCATGTTCTTCGATGAGATCGGCGAACTGCCGCTGAACATGCAGGTCAAGCTGCTGCGCGTGCTCCAGGAGCGCAGCTTCCTGCGCGTGGGCGGAACCCGCGAAATTCCCGTGGACATCCGGGTCATCGCCGCCACCAACTGCGACCTGCGCGAGCACGTGGAACAGGGAACCTTTCGCCAGGACCTCTACTACCGCCTGAACGTGGTCACGCTGGAAGCGCCCCCCCTGCGCGAACACCGCGAGGACATCCCCGTGCTCGTGGGACATTTTCTGGAAAAACACCGCACCAGCGAGCGGACCATCACGACCATCGACCCGGAAGCTCTGGAAATGCTCGTGAACTACCCCTTTCCCGGCAACGTGCGCGAGCTGGAAAACATCGTGCAGCGCGCCCTGGCCTTGGCCAGGGGCGAGGCCCTGACCCCGGACCTGCTGCCGCCCGAGGTGCGCTCCTGCCCGGACCAGGAAGCGCTGCTGACCCTGGAGCAGACCGAGCGCCGCCAGATCGAACGGGTCCTGCGCGCCGCGGGCGGCAACAAGACCCAGGCCGCGCGCATCCTGGGCATCGACCGCGTGTCGCTCTGGCGCAAGCTCAAGCGCCACGGGCTGGAATAGCCCTCCCCTGCTCTGAAAACCACCACGGGCCGCTCCGGATCGTACTCTCCGGAGCGGCCCGTTGTTGTAAAGATACAGCCGCATCCTGGTGTTGGCGTCAGGCCCCATCACGCCGCCCTCATTTGCCACGCAGGACTGGCATCCCGCCCGCTACAGATCAGATCTCAGTCAGGATGGCATCGAGCTGGAATTCCGGATTCCAGATCTCTGTCAATAGGGAATTTTTGTCTTTTTGCTTTCCATTTCCTTTCCATTTTTATCCCAGCCCCAAAACCAGGGGTAGCCTTGCGAAAATTCCGCCGCACCAAACATCGGACATTGGACGGTGGGCAATCAACCGCAAGGAGGAAGGAAATGGAAAGGAAGTATTCGCTGCAACTGGAGCGTGGCGGGCAGGGCCGGATCACCGCAAAAAACGAGAATGTGAACGGCTGGCCCGTGTCCTGGGAGTATCGCTACGACGGCGCAGGCCGCCTGGCCGGAGTGAATCGGGACGGCGCGGGTGTGGAACTCTACCTCTACGATGCCCAGGACCGCCGGGCCGAGGACTACGTGCCTTTGCGTGGACAAATGGACCGGGTCTTCCGCTACGGCCCGGACAACCGGCTGCTCCAGGCGGGCGACGCCCGTTACGAGCATGACAGCAAAGGTTTCCGCAGTCGCAAGGTCACGCCGCAGGGCGAAACGCGCTATCACTACGCACCCGACTATCGCTTGCTGGCCGTGGAGCTGCCGGATGGTCGCGTCGTGGAATACGCGCACGACGAACAAGGCCTGCGCAACGCCAAGTATGTGGACGGCAGACTGACGGAGAGATTCCACTGGCATGACCGTGCGCATTTGGCTGCCTGGTCCCATGCAGACTTGGCGGGCGGGCAATGGTGGGAAGTCGTATATGGTCGTGATGGTCGGCCCATGGGATTGGTTACACAAGATCACGGGCAAGGTCAGGGACAAGGCGCGGAAATTCTTCTGCATACGGACCAGATTGGTAGCGTGCGCATGGTTGAATTCCCCACCGAAGGCATGGTAAAGGAGATTCTGTACGACGCTTTCGGCAACGTGGTGCGCGACGGCAACCCGTATCTGCGCTCGCCCCTCGGTTTCGCGGGCGGCCTGCACGACTGGGACACCGGACTTGTCCGCTTCGGCTGGCGGGACTACGACCCGGATACCGGACGCTTCACCGCCCAGGACCCCATCGGCGCGGCGGGCGGAGATCCGGACTGGTATGGATACTGCCTGGATGACCCGGTCAACGGGCGGGATCCGGAGGGGCTCTCTTCTGTTGAATACAACGATGAAGAGAAAGAAATAGTTTTACGTGCAGCCAATGGCACAAGTTGGGATTTCCCCGCGGATAACAGAACGGTCCGGGGACATGCACATTATCCTAGCGGCAATTTTCCTTTCGCATGGCATAGTGAGCACGATGGTGCTGATGAAAATAGTTCATATGGTTCAAACGGAAATTTTATTTTTGACGTTAAAGGAAGAACAGGGATGGGAGTGCATGCCGGACGGGCAAACAAGGGTGGTATCCACCATCCCACTTATGGCTGCATCAGAACTACAGATACTGCTACGAATAAGATGTCGGAAGTTCACAAAGTCGATCCGCTGAGCAAGCTTTATGTGCGGCATGCTGAAGATGATCTTGATCCTGAATCTTGGGGAAGATAGTTTAAAAGAGCCTTCCATTTTTGTGGAGGGCTCTCCTTGTGAGGATAAAGCACTATGTTCAAGAATTTATTATTAGTATTGTATTGTTTCATAATTCCGATAACTTCAGCTTTTGCTGGAAGCCATGAAGAGACTGTACAGGAGTGCCTGTCTCAAGTTCTGCATAAAGATAATGGTTGCCTGCCGGACGACCAATCCTTGCAAGCGTTACGGTTGGTTTTAAAGTCTATCCGAGAAGGTGATGGCAGCATACTTTGCCGAGAATATAAGGAACAAAATTTTACCCCTCCTCTCGTGTGGAATTTGCCAGCCCTTGTCTATTCGGATGGACCACAAAGAAAACCGTGGATTGACAAAGTCCCGGAACCGAATGATCCCGCATTATATTTCATTGATGCTGCAGCGAGAGGTCAAGGGGAATTTCGGCAAGCTTGCGGTCCTGTGTTCCTTGAACTTTACACTGAAAGCGATGGGTATTTTGCTGAATTCGCGGCTTCGGTGTTGTGGCTGTATCTTAGCAGTTTTGAAGATCGGGCACATGACTTTTTGGATTATGGAAACTATCTTGACAGGATGAATATTGACCTAGCGTTGTCTACCCCGCCTGCACAGATCCGACAACTATTCAAATTGTATGCAAGACTTAAAGACTCAGCGTTCAAATCAGCAATGCAAAACATGCTTCGTCGGGCACAGGAAGAATCTGAGCGTATTGCTGTTCAATCTGATCTATCTACACACTGATATTGTCGATAAGAAGAATTATAAATATACAATTTATGTTTTTTGCATTGGCATTCATCTTTACTCTTGGTATTTCACTACAACAAGGCGCATATCGTATTGTAGTGTATTTCATACTAACCGAAAACCTGCAATCAGTCGCGTATTTGCTTAAATCATACTGCATGAAATTGAATACGACGCATTTGGCAACGTGGTGCGCGACGGCAATCCGTATCTGCGCTCGCCCCTCGGTTTCGCGGGCGGCCTGCACGACTGGGACACCGGACTTGTCCGCTTTGGCTGGCGCGATTACGACCCCGATACCGGACGCTTCACCGCCCAGGACCCCATCGGCGCTGCGGGCGGAGACCCGGACTGGTATGGGTACTGCCTGGATGACCCGGTCAACGGGCGGGACCCGCAGGGGTTATTCAAAGAGGGGGCAGGAAGGCGAATCCTAGAGGAAGGAATAATAGGGGCAGCCAGGGGGCGGCGACTGGGGCTCTTACAGGTATCCCTGTTCTAGGCGTTGGAGCTGTGCCAGGGGCTACCGTAGGTGGAATAGTCGGATTATCAACGGGACTGCTCAAGGGAACCATTATGGAAGCGCTCC
>JBFWMD010000023.1:0-48762 GCA_050251775.1 Desulfovibrio sp. | reverse complement strand
GAACAATTCCTCAAAGTCCAACCCGATGCCTTCTGTTCTTGCCAGCTCGAGGCCTTTGTACAGCCAGTTTATTTTGTCGCTGTCAATGTTGGCATTGGTTCTTCGGAGTTCCTTGATAAAACTGCGAAGTTGATCCTCGGGAAGAAAAGCCAAAAAAGCTTGGCCCGACGCGGACAAGTATGCAGGAAAGGATGTCCCGACAATGGAGTCCATCTTGAGGGCATGGTTGGAAGCTTTTTGATGGATCACGACCATATCGACGCCTGAGAGGGTGCTCAGATTGACTGTCTCATTAACCTTATCCCTCAATTTTATCATGACGGGGCGTACAAGCGACACGATGTTGCTTTGCGAGACAATCTGTTTTCCCAATTTATAGAACTTCAAAGTCAGAGCATACGTTCCCCCACGTTCCATTTGACGCACATAGCCAAGGTCTTCGAACGTCCGTAAAATGCGTTGCAACGTTCCTTTCGGAATGCAACAGGCCGCACTGAGGGTCTTTAATTCCCAGTTGCTTTTGCTGGCCATGGTCTCCGCGACAAACAGGGCCTTTTCCAAAGAGCGCATCATGTAATACTTATCGTTTTGCGGCATGTTCTCCTCAAGCAGCACCACTGTCGCGCAAAAAGGGTTGGCGATGAGAATTCAAATGCCCTTCGGTTTGAATGAAGGGCATTTAATTTTTAGCTTTTTTCAGGATCGTTGTCCAGCCAATCTGGTTTTCCAAGTAAATACATTCCGTCCTTTACGAGAGAAAAACACATGGCGAATGTAAAGATCATCATGGGGAAACCGGCAAGGGATATCAAGCCCCGGACAGGGGCAATGCCGCCGGAGATGCACAATACGTAAGCGATGAGTCCGGTGACCACCCCCCAAAGGACCTTCAGTTTCTTCGGCGGCTCTTCGTCCGCCTGGACGCCGCGTGTGGAAATGATGGCCAGTGTCGCCACCAGGGAGTCCGTCATGGTGGCGAATGAGAAAATGATGGTGACCACGAACAGTCCCATGAGGATTTTGCTGAACGGAAACTGGGACAGGATGATGTAGACCATGGATTCCATGCCGTAGTTGTGGATGGCGGCCCAGACATCGACAAGACCGCTCCACTGGTAGAACACGGCTGTTCCGCCGAACGTGGCAATCCAGAAATGGCAGAAGACCGTCGGCGGAATGACGTTTACGAGGATGAATTGGCGGATTGTCCGGCCCTTGGCCATACGGGCCAGGAAGTGTCCCAGCAGCGGAGCGAAGATGAAGAATATTTCCATGTAGGGAACAAGCCACTGCATTGGCCATTTGTCGCCCACCTGCATGGTGTTCAGCAGTGTGCTGTTCCTGAAGAAGTTGTTGGCGAAGTATCCGAAGGACTCAACACCGATGCCGAGGATGAACAACGTCGGACCGGCAAAGAGAACAATGGCCATGAACAGGAAGAAGGCCTTGGTCGTGCCGGTGGAAAGGTAGCACATGCCCTTCCTCAGACCGGAATAGGAGGACATGACATAAATGGGGATGATGATCGCCGCAGCGATCCCCCAGGTCGTTGGTCCAGGGGTGTAGTTGAAAATCCTCCCGGTGCCGCTGCCGATCTGCATGAGGCCCGCCCCCATGCTGGTCGCGATGGCGCAACACAGGGAGAACAGACAGATCGCATGAACCGTTGGTGTGAATGTTGAACGAAACCTTTTTGGAATAATGGCGTACATTCCCGCCGCGACAGAGAGGGGACATTTTCGGTTGTAGCTCACCAGGGCGATGGCCACGCCACAGACAGTGTAGAAACAGTATTGGGCGATTGTCCAGTGCAGCGTTGTCTGTGCGATGGCGAAGATGCCAGCATCTTTTGTTCCCGGCGTAATATGAAGACTCAGTGGGGGTTGCATCATGTGGTAAATGGGCTCGCCCATGGCCCAGAATAGAATTCCGATGCCGATGCAGCCGCATAGGGAAAGTGCGAACCACTGCCAAAACGAGAACTCCGGTTTTGCATCCCGGCCACCGAACCGAATGTCGCCGATGGGTGAGAAGGCGATGCCCGCAGTGAACATGACGATGATGATTCCCAGCGAAACTTCCAACCACCCGAAATTGAAGTGAATCCAGTCCATAACGCAGGCCAGGATGGCCGCGAGCCCTTCATGGTAGACGAGGCCCAGGGTGATTCCGCTGAGTAAGAGGAGAAAACCCGGCCAGAATGTATAGTGATTGAGCTTTCTTCGATCGTCTGTCGGCGTGACCTCTGGCATGAATCTAAGCCCTCCTGTTTGCCCGAAAAGCTGTCATGGTCAGAGCCACTTGTTGTCAACCTTCCACACTGGCCTTGGCCCGTGGACAGCGATTCTGTCGGGACGTTCCGGACGAATGCGTCATTACGCATCTCTTTTTTTAAAACACCGTACCATTCTTCGGTAAGCATAAAAAAAGCTGCGGATGATGTCAACGGGCTTGTGAATATTTTCCGTAAAGGAATTTTAAATTTTTCAGTTGTAATTCCAAAGTGTTTTGGATATATCGCACACTCAGCGCAAAAGAAAACCCTGGTTCCGTCGAAAAGTGTTGACGAGATATTTGAACTGCGGTAGTCAGAAATTGTCTGAAACAAAGTACCACAATATGGCATGCGCTGTGTGCCCGAAGTTGGATTTTTTTTCAGACTGTAGCGGTACGTAGTACCACAATGCGAAACGGCCAAGTTGAAATTGCTGAACTCAACCGCAACAAGTTCCATTGAGGTAGCCATGGTTCAAGAAACCCTTTTCTTAAAAAATACAGAGGCCTTTGCCGAAAGTCTGGCCCGCTGTGGGGTGAAGTATCACTTCGCCTATCCGATCACTCCGGCAACGGATGTCATGAAGCGGATGGCGGTCATTCTGCCGCAGTACGGCGGCGAGATGATGCAGATGGAGAGCGAGTTGGCGGTTTCCAGTGCGCTTGCCGGCGCGGCCTGCACCGGCAAGCTGGTCGCGACCTCCAGTTCGGGACCGGGAATCACGCTCATGCATGAGGCCATCGGCCTCATGTGCGCGGCGGAGTTGCCTTGCATTCTGTTCGATTCCATGCGTGTCGGTCCTGGAGACGGCGACATTCTCGGCGCCCAAAGCGACTATTACGTTGCTACGCGCGGTGGAGCCCATGGCGACTACCATACCATCGTCCTGGCTCCCTCTTCCGGACAGGAGATCGCGGACATCATGCCCCAGGGCATTCGCCTCGCCTACAAGTACCGCACGCCAGTGCTCTTTGTGCTCGACGGCGTCAGCGCCCAGACCACGGAGTCCACGACCCTGCCGGACTACAACGACTACTCCGCTGAATTCGACACCTCGGGCTGGGCGTTCACCGGAACGCAGGATCACCCCAAGCGGGCCCTGATCACCGGCAGCTATTCTCACCAGGACGGCTACGAATTGAATGAACGGCTGCGGGCGAAGTATGCGCTCATCCGGGAAAAGGAACCGCTGTGGGAAGAAGAACAGGTTGACGACGCGGAGATCGTTGTCGTGGCTTTCGGCATCCATGGCCGGATGTGCCGGGACCTCGTCTCCAAAATGCGCGCCGACGGGAAGAAGGTCGGTTTCATCAGACCCATCACCCTGTGGCCGTTCCCGGACCGCGCTTTTTCAGCTCTTCCCGACTCGGTGAAGAATATTTTGGTCGTAGAAATGAACCACGGCCAAATGGTTGATGACGTCAGGCTCGCCGTGAATGGACGCATGCCCGTTCATTTTCTCGGCAAGACCGGAGGCGACTTGCCCATGAACACCCTGGCGGAAATGATTGCCGAAGCAAACCGGATCATGGGGGCTTAACCTATGGAAAATCTGAGCGGAAAATACGGAAAAACGTTAAATCTGGACAAGCTGACCAGCTACTGTCCGGGTTGCGGGCACGGCGTCGTGACCCGTCTTGTGGCCGAGGCCATTGAGGAACTGGGCATCATGAGCCGGACCGTGTCCATCGTGGGTATCGGGTGTGGAGGGTTCTCCCACCACTACATGGACATCGACGCCATTGAGGCCACCCACGGGCGTTCTCCCTCTTTTGCCATCGGGTATAAGCTTGCCCGCCCGGACAACATCGTCTTCACCTACGCCGGTGACGGCGACACCTGCGCCATCGGCCTCGGCGACCTCATGCATGCGGCCAACAAGGGCATGCCCATCACCACGATCATGGTCAACAATACGGTCTTCGGCATGACCGGCGGACAGATGTCTCCGACCACGCTGGAAGGCCAGGTGACAACCACGACCGCCCAGGGCCGCCAGGTTCCGCACCAGGGTTATCCTCTGCTGGTGCCGGAAATGATGCGGGCCATGCCCGGCGTGAAATACCTGGCCCGGGAGTCGGTTGCCACCCCCAAGGCGATTCGCAAGGCCAAGAAGAGCATCAAGAAAGCCTTCGAGTGCCAGGTCATGGGACTGGGGTACGCCTTTGTGGAAGTGATCGTTCCCTGTCCGACCGGTCTCAAGATGAACGTCAAGGACTCCTATGCGCGGTGTGCCAACGAGATGAGCGACTACTTCAAACCGCAGATATTCAAAGACGAAACGGGGCAGAGCGATGCTGCATAAATGCATGTTTTCCGGATCGGGCGGACAGGGGTCCGCACTCATGGCCAAGATGGTCTGCCTCGGCGCCATCAAGGAGAACCTCAAGGTCGTCATGACCCAGACCTATGGAATCGAACAGCGGGGCGGTGATTCGACCGCCTATGTGATCGTCTCCGATGAGCCCATCGGCAGTCCCATCGTGGAAAACGACGCGGATATCGCCGTTGCCCTCAGCCAGTCGATTTATGACAACTGCTTCGGGGGGGTCATTCCCGGCGGGGTGCTGTTCACGAATAGCTCGATGGTGGATGCCCCCAAGGAGGCCGCGGGGTTTCGCCAGGTGCTTTTGCCTGTCTCGGATATGGCTGTGGAGCTCGGCACGGTGCGCAGCGCCAACATGGTGATGCTCGGCGCGGTCCTTGGCGGAACCGGATTGCTGAAGCCGGAGACCATTGAGGAAGTGGTCCGGGAAATCCTCGGCAAGAAAAAGCCCAAGCTGGTGGAACTGAACATTGAAGCGTTGCGCGCCGGATATGCCGCGGTGAAGGAGGCGTCGGAGAATGAGTGAAAAGCATCATGTCATCGATGCCCGGCGCTGCAAGGCGTGCGGGCTCTGTGTGGACAACTGCCCCAAGGGTGTGCTGGCCCTCGGCTCCGCGATCAATGCCCAGGGATACAACTACGTTTTCCAGGAACACCCGGAGAACTGCGTCCTTTGCGACATTTGCGGCATCGTCTGCCCCGACGTGGCCATTGGTGTCGTCGTAGACAAGTAAGCATTCCATCCCCGGCAGGGGTCGGGGATGGATTTCATAAGGAGTTTTTCCATGAGCGATCTGGTTCCTCTGTTTCAACCCCAAAGCGTAGCCCTGATCGGCGCTTCTTCCAACTCGAAGAAGTATGGATACTGGACCGCGAAAAGCCTGATCGAAAATGGCTTCGAAGGGGACATCTACATGGTCTCCCGGGGCGGCGGAGAAATTTTCGGCCACCCCACCTATCCCGACATTCTGTCCGTGCCGGGGGAGGTTGATCTGGCCATTATCGCCATTGCCCCCAAATATATCCTGCCGGTCATGGAACAGTGCGTGGAAAAAGGGGTCAAGTGCGCCATCGTCGTTTCCACCGGATTCGGCGAAACCGGACCCGAAGGAAAAGAACTCGAACGCCAGATGCTCGAAATCGCGCGCAAAGGGAACATGCGGGTGCAGGGACCGAACTGCATGGGGACCTACAGCGCGGCCAAAAGCATGAATGCCAGCATCATTGATCTGGCCCCCGGCCCCATGAGTCTGGTGCTGCAGAGCGGCAACTTCGGCATCGATATCAACTTCAACGCCAAGTCCCGGAACCTCGGCTACAGCTGCTGGGCCACCATTGGCAACCAGATGGACATCCGCTTCCACGACTTCGTCGAGTATGTCGAAGCGGACGAAAACACCAAGGTTCTTCTCCTGTATATGGAAGGCCTCCGTGTCGAAAGCGAGGAAGACGGGCGCAAGTTCATAGCGGCAGCCAAGAAGACCGCGGCCAAGCTGCCCATTGCGGCCATCAAGATCGGCCGGAGCGCTGCCGGAGCCCGTGCGGCCGCATCGCACACCGGTTCCCTCGCCGGGAGCGAAAAGATCTTCGACGCCGCGCTGAAGCAGGCCGGGGTCATCCGTGTAGACAGCCCCGGACAGCTTCTGAACGCCGCGGAGGCCTTTTCCAAGTGCAAGCCCGCGAAAGGAAGGCGCATCGCCATTCTGACCGATGGCGGTGGTCATGGGGTCATGGCCACTGATTTCGCGGAAAAATTCAATCTCGAAGCGCCGGTACTCTCCGAGGCTACGCAGGAGAAGCTGCGGGCTATCCTTCTGCCCCATTGCCCCATCAAGAATCCGGTGGACCTCGCGGGTACGCCGGAAGCGGACATGTGGGTCTTCGACCGTTGCCTGGAAGTGCTCCTGAACGATCCGGATGTGGACGGCATTGTCATCGTCGGTCTCTACGGCGGGTATGCCGACCTTTCCGAGGAGTTCAGAGTTCTGGAAATGGATGTGGCCAAGAGCATGGTCGAGCGCATTGCCGTCGCGGACAAGCCGGTGGTCATGCATTCCATCTATCAGCCGCAGCACCCCGAGTGCCTGGACTACATCAGCGAACATGGCGTCCCGGTCTTCGGTGAGGTGGACGCCGTGGTCCAGACCATGGGCGTGCTCGCCGGATACAGCGAACTCAAGAAGTCCCTGCGCGAAGAAGCGGGCAACGAGCTTCCGGACATGCCCGCTGACCGCAAGGAAAATGCCGCGGCCATTCTCAAGGCTGTGGCCGAGTCGGGCCGCACGAATCTCGTCGAGACCGAGGCGCGCACCGTGCTGCGCTGTTACGGCCTGGAGATCATGGAGGATTATCTGGCCACCACGCCTGAGGAGGCTGCCGCTTTCTACAACAAGATCGGCGGCAAGGTGGTCATGAAAATCGTGTCGCCCGACATCCTGCACAAGACCGACGCCGGTGGCGTGGCCCTGAATATCGATTCCGAGGACAAGGCGCGTCAAACCTTCGGTCAACTCGTCAAGAACAGCCGCAGATACAAGGCGGATGCCGAGATCTTCGGTGTGATGATGACGGCGATGCTCCCCGGTGGCGTGGAGTGCATTATCGGCTCGAGCCACGACAACACGTTCGGACCGACCGTGATGTTCGGCCTGGGTGGCGTGTTTGTGGAAATTCTGAAGGATGTGGCCTTCAGGGTCGCTCCGGTGAATATGCCCTCCTGCAGAAGCATGATCCGGGAAATCAAGGGACTGGGCATGCTTCAGGGGGCCAGGGGCAGCAGTCCCTGCGACCTGGAAGCCCTGGCGGAGACGGTCTGCATCATCTCGCATCTGGTGAACGAATTGCGCGAGATCGCGGAAGTGGACCTCAACCCGGTATTTGCTCTGGAAAAGGGCCTGGCCATCGCCGACGCCAGAATCATTTTGCACGGCTAAAAACCAATCATATGAACTTTTACATAAGGATTGCAGCATGAAAAATGTAACGCGTTATCCCACGACGACAGGCCAGAGCTGGCTGGAAATGTCCGCGTACAAGCATCATCAGTTCACGGATCACTCCGCGATCAAGGATGAATACGACTACGTGATCATCGGTGCGGGGTACGGCGGGCAGGGAGCGGCAAGACACCTGGCCGAACTCCATCCGGATGCCAGGATCGGTGTTTTTGAAGCCATCATGATCGGCAACAACGACAGCGGCAAGAACGCCGGATTCATTATCGACGTGCCGCATGACTTCGGCGACCAGGGGGCCTCCTCCTTCGAGGAAAACCAGAAGTACTTTGAGCTGAACACCTTCATCATCAAATGGATGGAGGACACGATCAAGGGAAACAACATCGAAGACGTGGACTGGGACCACTGCGGGAAATACCTCTGCTGCGCCGAGACCAAGAGCTTCAAGCTGATAGAGCACGAAATCGACGAACTCAAAAGGATGAATTGCTCCTATGAGGTCGTCGAAGGGGAGGATTTGTTCCGCCGTCTCGGAACCCGGTACTACAAGAAGGCCCTGTACACTTCCGGCACGGTGCTCATCAATCCCGCGGATGTCTTGCGGGCTCTCTTCAGCGTGATGCCCAAGAATGTGGATGTGTTCGAGGAATGCCCAGTGATGCGCATTGACGAGGGCAGCCCGAGCAGCATCGTGCTCCGAAACGGCAGGCAGATCAAAGCCAAGTTCATCCTGGTCACGGGCGGACCGTTCATTCCGGAATTCGGCATCGGCAAGAAGGTGTTCTGTCCGGTTCTTTCGTACGGCGCCTTCACCCGCCAGTTCACCGACAAGGAAATGCGGCATCTGGAGGGCGTCAAGCCCTGGGGCTGCACGGCCGGACACCCCGCCGGGACCACGGTCCGCTTCACCCGGGACAACCGTGTCTACGTGCGCAACGGTTTCTCCTTTGCCACGGACCTGACCACCTCGCACCAGCGCATTCAGCGGGCCATTCCCAAACTGCGCAAGGCCTATGAGAACCGCTTCCCCGAGCTCAAGCACGTCAACTTCGAGTTCGTGTATGGCGGCATGATCAACATGACCATGAACTACCGTCCGCTGATGATGCAGCAGCATCCCACGATCTTCGCTTCGGCCAGCGGCGAAGGGGCGGGCGTCGCAAAAACCTGCCTGCTCGGCTACTACTTGGCGGAATGGGTCAGCGGCATGCCCAGCCAGAACCTGGACTTCCTCAGAAGGATCTCCACCCCGAAAAAGCTGCCGCCGGAACCGTTCCTGACCATGGGCGCCGAAGCCCGGCTCTTTTACGAAGAGTTCAACGCGAAAAAAGAGATTTAGCCTCCCCTCCCTAACCACCTCCCGCATCAGCGGAGGGCGCCGGACAGACCACCGGCGCTCTCCCGCGGGAGTCCATACCCAAAGGAGTAGAACATGGAATTCATCAACTCCGATAAATCCGCTGAAGTGGTGGGTCCTTACAGTCACTGTGTCAAGGCCGGGAACACGTACTACATTTGTGGCCAAGTGCCTTTCCACCCCGTTTCGGGTCATGTTGTCGGCTCCACCATCAAGGAGCAGGCCTTCCAGACCCTCTTCAACCTCAAGCTGGTCCTGGATGCCGCCGGACTGGAAATTTCAGACATCGCCAAAACCAACGTGTTTCTGATCAGCATGGATGACTTCGAAGATTTCAATGAGGTCTACTCGGAATTCATGGGAGACCACCGCCCGGCCCGGCTCTGCCTGGGGGCCAAGGAGATCGCCCATGGCTGCCTGCTGGAAATGGATGCGATCGCATACAAGGAATAGTGGCACACAGGCATGAGCTCTGCGGATTCCCAGCTCAATGTATTACCCAAAAAACGAGGTGTACAATGGTGTCTTCTCGGCAGAACGGTATTAGTTTTGAAGATGCTCCCTTTTCGCCTATTCACAAGAAAATCGCAGTGGGCACCTTCATGGGACAGGTCTGCGACGGATATGTCCTGGGCATCGTCGGTATTGCCCTGACATATGCCACGGGAGCCCTGGGGCTCAATGGTTTCTGGATGGGCCTGGTCGGGGCGGGCGCCCTCTTTGGAATCCTGCTCGGCAGCTTGTTGACCGGAATCATCATTGACCGCTTGGGCAGAAAGACGGCGTACGCGTTTGTCGCCCTGTTCAGTCTTGTCCTGTCCGTTGTGCAGTTTTTCCTGTCTGACCCGGCAGTTCTGGTTGCGGTCCGTTTTCTGCTCGGCATGTGTGTCGGCGCCGACTACACCGTCGGTGTAGCACTGCTCAGTGAGTGGACGCCGGAACGAATCCGGACCAAAATGATGAGCTGGCTCATGGCCGCCTGGACGTTCGGCTACATCATCTCCTATTTCGCGGGCCTGCTCATCGCGACCATGGGCGGCGACTTGGGTGAAAACGGGTGGCGCTGGATCATCTCCTCCTCCGCGGTACTTGCCCTGATCACCTTTGTCGTGCGCGTTGGAACCCCCGAGTCCCCGAACTGGCTGATCGCCAAGAAGCGTTTCGATACGGCGCACGCTCTGGTGCAGAAGTACATCGGAGCGAGCTACGCCCTGCCCGAGGTGAAGAAGACGGCTTCCGCCTCGTTCTTCCGGCTCTTCAGCCCCGAGCTGTGGCGCAACACGCTTACCTCCTGCACCTTCTTCCTGTGCCAGGTGCTTCCCTTCTTCGCCATCTCCATCTTCCTGCCTGTGGTTGTCGAAGGATTGCACATCGCCAACCCCCATGCCTCGGGAATGATGTATAACGGATTCACCATGGTCGGCGTGATCATCGGCATCCTGATCGCGGACATGATTTCGCGCCGCGCGTTTCTGCTCTGGACCTTCTACGGCGCCGCTGCGATTCTGACCGTCATGACGGTCTGGCAGACCATGCCCCCCACTCTTGCCTTCATCCTGCTGGGCGCCTTCTCCACCGTTCTGGCCATTGCCATCGTGGCGGAGTGGCTGTACCCGCCCGAGCTCTTCCCCACCGAGCTTCGCGGCTCCGGAATCGGACTGACCATCGCCGCCAGCCGCATTGGCGCGGGCATGGGAACCTGGATGCTCCCGGTTGTCATGGAGCAGTACGGCGTGACCGTTACCCTCGGATGCTGCATTGCAACCCTGGTCATCGGCGGTCTCGTCTGCCAGATGCTGGCCCCGGAAACCTCGCCGAAGTTCATGCGTAGTACTCAAGCCAACCCCGTCACCTCCATCTAGCATGCCGTTCACCTCCTAACCGGCATGACCCGCCTCGTGATGTCCCCCGGTTCCCCTTGCCGGGGGACATCACCTCTTCAGGAGCCAGAAATCACATGTCAACCCAGGTCCAGCACGTCTCCTTCCCCACGGCGGGCTATGGTTTCGTTTTTCTTGCCGCCATCAGTTGGTCCTTGATGACGTTTTTTGCAAAGGGCATGCTTGCGTCGGGCCTTTCTCCTCTTGAGATCTCGTTCTGGCGCGCATCCATCGGCGGTGTCTTCTTCATCGCCACAGCCACCTCTACCCGTGCTCTATGGATTCCGCCCGGTCGGGCATTGCTGTTCATTCTTTGGGGAATGTTGAGCGTCGGCGGCTTGTTCTTCGTCTTACTGACATCGATGCAGTACAGCGGGGCAGCCATGGGCGTAACCCTGCTCTATACTGCGCCGATCTGGGTCGCCATCTTTTCGAAATTCGTTTCGCGGGAAGATGTCTCAAGGCAAAAATGGCTCGCCATCTTACTGGCCCTGATCGGAGTGATCCTCATATGTTTTTCCGGAGGAAGCCTCCAGAGCGGTTTTTCAGTGACCGGGGTTCTCTGCGGGCTGGCCTCCGGGTTCTGCTATGCATTGCAGTACCCGTTTTTCAAACACTGGCAAAAGTATCAAAGAACAGAAACGATATATGCCTACATGAATGTGGGCGGCGTTCTGGTCCTGTTGCCCTTCGTTCACTTCAACACCCCCTATGTCCCCCAGATCTGGCCGGTGATCGTGCTCATGGCTTTTTTCACCGGTTTTTTGGGATTCTGGGCATACGGACAGGGTATGAAACACCTGCCCCAGGTGCATGTCGCCGTGCTCTGCAACCTGGAGCCGATTCTGGGCACGGTGTGGGCCTGTGCCTTCTTTGACGAGAATTTCACGCCGCCGGGATGGGTCGGGTTTGCCTTGATCCTCACCGCCATTCTGATGCTCGCCACGGAACGGAGAAAACAACATGCCTGGTGATATCTGGATCAATTGCAGCGAGGCGTCCGGTGACATGTATGCCGGAGCCCTGACCAGCGAGTTGCTGCGGCGCGATCCGGGGCTCGCCATCGGCGGCATGGGCGGCAAAATGATGGCCCGCGCCGGAGCCCGCATCCATTTTCCCATGCACCGCCTGTGCTTCAAGGGCTTTCGCGATGTGCTGCGCGGTTTGCCGGACATTTTCCGCCTGCACCGGGAGATCACCGGATTCTGGAAACACAGGCGTCCGGATGTGGTTGTCATGGTGGACTGTCCCGACTTCAATCTGCCCTTGGCCAAGGCGGCTCACGCCATGAGCATCCCGGTGCTCTATTTCATGGCGCCGCAATTTTGGGCCTGGAAGCAGCGGGGATTGCGGATCTTGCGCGACTGCGTGTGCCGGACGCTCTGCGCATTACCCTTTGAACCGTCGTTCTTCCATGACAGAGGATGCCGCGCGTTGTATGCCGGGCATCCCCTCCTGGACATGATTCCTCTGCGGTCCCTGGACGCCCTGGTCCCGGACCCGCAGCACATCGGCATCATGCCCGGGAGCAGGGAAAAGGAAATCAGCTTCCTTTTGCCCGGCTTTGCCGAAGCCGCCGCCCGCATCCATGGGGAAAGGCCCGAGATGACCTTTTCCATTGCCCGGGCTCCGGGCATCCACTGGTCCATCCTCAGGCGATTCTGGCCCAAACATCTGCCTGTGATCATGGTGGAACCGGAGGACCGATTCCGGATGATCCGCAAGTCCTGTCTCGTCCTGGCGGCCTCTGGAACCGCCACCCTGGAAACCGGGCTCATCGGGACCCCGACCATCGTCTCCTACAGGCTCGACCGGCCCGCCGCGTATATTCTCCGCAAACTGGCCTGCTCAAAATTCATCAGTCTGACCAACATCCTGCTCGGCAGGGAACTGTTTCCTGAATACCTGCAAAAGCAGGCCAACGCAGGGAGCTATCATGCGCGGATGAAGGCCTGGCTGGACAATCCGGACACGTTGTTGGACATACGCAGCGAGTTGGAAGGGCTCCGCCGCATTGTCGGTCCCGCTGGCGGGATGAAGGCGGCCGCGAAAACAATTCTGGAGCAAAACAACCAGGAGGATTGAAGTGAACATCGGCTTTATCGGAACAGGCAACATGGGCGGGGCCATTATCCGGTCGCTCTCCGGCGTGGACGGCCTGACGGTCTTTGGCGTAAACCGGACCCGGTCCAGGCTGGACGCATTGGCTGCACAGACGGGCCTGATTCCCTGCGGGGACGTGCAAGAGCTGACGGAAAAGTCGGACATGGTTGTTCTGGCCGTCAAACCGCAGCAGGTCCACGAAGTCTGGCCCGCATTGGCAGCGGCTCTGACAAAAGAAAAATTGCTGGTTTCCATTGCCGCCGGGTTGACCCAGGAGTCACTGCGCCAATCCATTGGCCACGTCTGCCCGGTCGTCCGGGCCATGCCCGACACCCCCGCCCTGATCGGGGAGGGCGTAACCGCTGTCTGCCTGGACGACGAAACGCTATCGGAAGAGCAGAAGCAGGGCGTGCTGAGTGTTTTCCGGCATTCCGGCGACGTATATGTCCTGCCTGAGAACCTGTTTGACGCCTTTACAGCGGTCGTTGGTTCCGGACCGGCCTTCATCTTCTATTTCATCGAAACCATGATCGAGTCCGGAGTGGAGCTGGGGCTGGAGCGGGACACCGCGTCCCGCATGGTCAAAAAGCTGTTTCGCGGCGTCAGTCTCATGGCGGAACAATCTGAAACGCATGTCAGCATGCTCAAGGAAATGTCCATCGCCCCGGCCGGAACGACCATCGCTGGTCTGGCCCATTTCGACCGCACCGCGGTGCGCGGGAAGATCATGGACGGGATCCGGCGGGCATACACCCGGAGTATCGAAATGGGCTGATGCCCGGCATCGGGGGGCGGTCCAGGCGCTCCTCGCTGGCGGAGGGGAGTCCCGCGTTGTCTTCCCCATATCGCCCCCAGGCCGGCAATCCTGTCTTCGGGGGAGGCGTTGTGTGGCACTCCCTGTCCGGCAATCAGCGGGGGAACACCACCCCAGAGCCGGGTGCGGGAGATACGCGTTGGATTCCTCGCCCAGGAATCCAACGCCTCCGCGTGGGAAAGGGGGTTTTTGACGGCCAAACCTGAATTTCGGCGGCACGGGCAAGCCGGACGCGCCGTTGGCGGTTTCGGCTCTGGCGGGGTTATAATTCGTAGGTCCGCATCAGGGCGCGGCCCAGACTGATGTCAACATTCCGGAGGCCTTCCGCGATGTTGGCCTTCAGCCGCCCGATGGCCTCCCCCCTGTCGTTCGCCAGCAGCGCGTCGATGATGCCCACATGGTTTTCGGCCACTTCTTCAATGGCCTTGCTGTTGAGGGTCTCGTCGAAGTCCATCACGCGGAAGCGAAAAAGCCGCTCGTTGATGCTGCTGAAATAGAAGTCGAGCATGCTGTTGCCCATCAGGCCCACAAGCCCGGCATGAAATTCCTGGTCGATCAGGGCGAGGTCCTCCCCTGTCAATCGATCGGCTCCCTTGACCCGTTCCCAGGGGTCCCTTAATGCGGCCAGCGCTTCTTTCAGGTCGGTGTTTTCCAGGGCGAACTCGGCCGCAGCCAGTTCCAGAATGCTTCGCAGCGCATAGAGCTCAGTGATCTCCCGCTTTTGGACCGGCTTGACGAAATATCCCCGGTTGGGAATGCGGAAAATGTAGTTGCCCGCCTCAAGCATGTACAACGCCTTGCGCACCGGGCTGCGGCTGACGCCGAATTCCTGGCTCAGAGCCTCTTCGCGCAGGGGGTGCTTGGGAGGATACTCCCAATTGATGATTCGCTTGCGAATCTTGTCGAAGATCAGTTCTCCGCTTTTATCAGCCCTATTTTTGGTCATGGCTACCTTGTGTTCATGCGGTGTCGCGGCAAGCGCCGGTTTGTCCATCGATCCAGGGCGGACGCGCGCCGGGGCTTTGGGCTCGCCGCTGGATTCCTTCCTCTTTGGCAGACATTCGTTCTTATACCGCCCGCCGCCCGCTTGTCCAATGCGGAGAGCCCTCCGGCCGCTGGCCGGGGAGGCCGTCGGCGGCCGGAGGAGTGGGGACAGTCGTTCCTATGCGTCATTCGCCACGATACGTGTTCCGGTTCGGCCGGTGAGGGATTGGGCAAGGTTGCTTACGCTGGTGACGATGCCGGTTCCCCCGTTTTCGACGAAATCGATGAGCGCCCGGATCTTGGGCAGCATGCTGCCCGCCGCGAACTGGCCCTCGGCACACGCCCGGCGGGCCTGCGCGACCGTCAGGCGGTCCACGAACCGCTGTCGCGGGGTATTGAAGTCGAAGGCCACTCGGTCCACGCCTGTGGCGAGCACCAGGGTATCCGCCCCCAGCCCCCTGGCCAGGACCACGGAGGAGAAGTCCTTGTCGATGACCGCTTCGACGCCCTCCAGACCGCCGTTGTCCCGGCGGACCACGGGAACGCCGCCACCGCCGCAGGCGACGACCACGGTCTCGCTTTCGACCAGGCGGAGAATGGAGGGCAGTTCCACGATGGATCGGGGCGCGGGCGACGGGACCAGCCTGCGCCAGCCTCGCCCGGAATCTTCGGCCACTGTCCAGCCCAGCTCTCCGGCCAGCCGCCGGGCCTCGCTTTCCTCCATCCAGGACCCCACGGGTTTGCTCGGACTGGCAAAGGCGGGATCGCCCGCGTCCACGACGACCTGGGTAATCAGCGCGGCGGCTTGCGTTCGCATGCCCAGCCTGTCGAACTCGTTGCGTAGCCCCCTGGCGAACATGTAGCCGATGCCGCCCTGCAAATCCGCCCCGGCGTAGTCCAGGGACAGGGCGGGGACCTCCAGGGCGGCGAGCTCGGAACGGCGCATGACCATGCCAACCTGCGGGCCGTTCCCGTGGGTCACGACCACCCGCCAGCCCGAGCGGACGATGGCCGCGATGCTGGCGCAAATGTCCTTCATCAGTTCGGCCTGGTCATGAACGCTCATGCGCGCCGGATCCGGAATCAGAGCGTTTCCGCCGATGGCCACGACAGCTAGTTTCCGAGACATCTTTCACCTCCGGCCAGCTTTTCGGCCATGGCTTCGGCCGCCTGAGTGAAGCACTTCATGGGCGCGCGCGCGATTCCCGCCCCGATCTGGCCGACGCCCGCCTTCTTGTGCGCAATGCCGGTGTTCAGGACCGGCAGGATATTGGTGTCGAGCACCTTTCTGATGTCGATGCCCGTAGCCACTCCGTTGAAGTTGAGCATGGGCAGGGTGAAGGCGTTGTTCACGCCTTCGGTAATGAGCAGCATCTGCCGGCTGAACGCCAGGGCCTGTCGGGGGGTTCCGTTGACGAATTTGACGATGGCCGGCGCCGCCGCCATGGAGAAGCCACCCAGCCCGACCGTCTCGGTAATGGTGCTGTCTCCGAGATCCGCGGCGCTGTCCTCCGGGCCGAATCCGGCAAAGTACAGGCCGTCCACTACCGGGGATTTCGTCTTGAACCAACGGTCTCCCAGTCCGCTCACGCGGATGCCGAACTCCACCCCGTTCCGCGACATGGCAGTGACCAGCGTGCTGTTTTCGAAACCGTGCGCCGCGTCCGCCATGGCCTTGCACGCGGCCATGGAAATGTTGAGGAAGAAATGATCGTTGCCGGAAATGAAACGGAACACCGCCTCCTTCGCCTGCGTATCGAGGTCGCTTTTGAGGATGCCCGGCGTCAGAAAACGGAAGAGCAGGGCGCTGGCCGCGTTGTTGCGGTTGTGGACCTCGTCCCCCATGTGCAGAGCCTGGGCCATGAGCGGCTTGAGGTCCAGCGGACCGAGATGATCCAGGGCCTGCGCAAGGCACGGGGCCAGGATGTCCCGCATCCAGCGCAGCCGGTCCAGCACCTCGGCGGAATTGGCTCCGAAGCGCAGCACCTTGCCGAGCCCTTCGTTCATGTTCGAAAAGGTCCTGTGCCCGGAAGTCCGGTCCTCCACGATCCAGACGGGCATGGACGGGGAAATGACGCCGGCCATGGGACCGACAGCGGAGTGGTGGTGGCAGGAATCGAAGTGGAGCGCTCCAGACGCGGCCAGCGCCAGGGCGGCCGCCTCGTTGTCGGCCCATTTTTCGAGCAGAATCGCCCCGACCACGGCGCCGCGCACCGGACCGCACATGTCCTCCCAGGCGATGGGGGGGCCGGAGTGCAGGATGAGCCGGCCGTCCATTCCGGGAACCGCCTCCCGCGCCTTGGACACGCCCATGAGTTGCGGCGAACTCGTCAGCAGGGCTTCGAGCGCCTCCGCGTTGGCCGCGTCCACCTCGGCACGGCCGGACAGTACCGCGAGATTCCGGCCCGCGGCAACGTCTCCGTCCGCCGGGGGAATCCAATCCACGTGGACCGCAGAGCTCCCGGCTTCAATCATGGGAGCCACAAAGGACTCAAGACCTATATTGATGATGGAGGGTGTCGCCTTCAGCAAATCGTTCATCGTCATTACTCCGTAGTCTGTTGCATTGCCACGTTTCCGGTTCCGATCAGCCTTGCGGCCACGTCCACTGCCCGCACGTTGGTCTGGGCCAGGATCGCCCCTGCTGCGCGCAGGGTTTCCTTCTGGGCCTCGAAACCCTGGGGGTCCCGCGCCGTGCCGCAGACGAAACCGACGAACACCGGTCCGTTGCCACCGGTCCGGCTTTCGGCGATGACCTTGGCCAGACCCGAGGCCGGATCGGGATGCGCGCCGTGGCCCAGGACCAGATCGAAGAGCACCACGGCGGTTTCAGGATCCATGGCCTCCCTGCGCATGCGTTCCAGCCGCAGGGAAGGGTCTATCATGGGGTGGGGCCTGCCCCGCGTGAACACGTCGTCGCCCATGTCCACCAGGGTGTGCCCAATGCTCTGCCACGGGTCCGGCAGGGCCTCGCCCGGGCGCACGGGCGTGTTCGAATGGATGTCGCCGATCCGTTCGCCGAGCAGGGAGGTCGCCTCGTAGCAGAAGGTTCCACCGGTATACACGCCGCGAATCCACCGCCGTCCCTGTCCCGGTACGGGGAGGGCGGCGGCTCCCTCGAGCTGGCTGACGGGCGGCTCGGTGTTGGTGGCGAGCTTCATGGCGGCCACGGCAGCATCCTCAAGGGTTCGCACAAACACGATGTTTCCGTCGGAAGAGGCATTCCATTCCGGGCCGATGAAATTGGCGACCACCGGCTTTCCGGAGGCGGCGGCCGCGGCGATCACCGCCTCGCGTACCTCCGGGTGCGGGGGCTTGGAAACAATGACGATGACTTCGGTTCGGGGATCGTCAGCCAGCATGGCGATTCCCTGGAGCATGCTGATGCCGCCGACCTCGGCGGAGAGATCGTGCCCGCCAGTTCCGATGGCGTGGGAAATGCCGCCGCCCAGGTTGTCCACCAGGGTGGAGATCTGCTGAATGCCCGTGCCCGAGGCGCCGACAATGCCCACCGGGCCGCGCGCCACCACATTGGCGAAGGCCAGAGGCACTCCGTCGATGATGGCTGTTCCGCAGTCGGGTCCCATGACCAGCAATCCCCTTTTCCGGGCCTCTTCCTTGATGCACCGCTCGTCAGCGGCGCTGACGTTGTCGCTGAAAAGCATGACGTTGAGGCCCTGGCGTACCGCCTTGAGCGCCTCGGCCGCCGCGTATTCGCCGGGGGTGGCGATGACCGCCAGATTGGCTTCCGGATTCAGCGCTAGCCCCGCGCTCAAGCCGTATCGGACGGGAGCGCCTTCGCCTTCCGCCTCCTCCGACTCTTTGGAGCCCGCCCGCAGCAGGGCCACGGCTTTTTCCACGGCGCGCTCCACGTCCGCCTCGACCTCGCCCTCCACGGCGATGACCAGGTCGTTGGCTCCGGCGTCGAGCCCCTCCCGGCCAACCAGGCCGGCCTCGCGCAACAATGCGAGGTTGGCCGGGCTGGCCATGACGATGGAAACCTGGCTCAGGCCGCCTTCCCGCATCAATGCGGCCGCCGTTTGCATCAACGACACCGAATCCTTGTAGAATTTCGGCAGCACGCTCATCTTGATCGGCATTCATTCCTCCACATGCGCCCGAAGGCGGTTTTTCGTCGCTCAAATTCGAAACAAACTTGTATTGAATTCTGAAAACAAGTCAATACAAAATTCAATACAATTTAGTATTGACAAATGTCTCGAACTAAAAATAGAGTCTTCGCAGACGAGGAACCGTCCGCATGGGGTGGATGTGTCCCGGCCCCTGCCTCCTCGGGAAGAGGGGAGTGGGTAGAAGCTCAAGCCAAGGGGAGTTCAGATGGATTTGCTATTACTTTGCCTGCCGTTATTGTTGATAATAGCGTTGTTGTTCATGCGCCAGCACATGCTGGTTGCGGGACTCGCGGGAGGGGTGCTGACCATGTTGATCGGGGGGTTGTCCATCGGCGGCGCCACCGGCATCTTCCTGGGCGGCATGAAACAGATGCTCTCGATCATCGTCCCCATTTTGTACGCCGCGGCGGCGGCCATGGTCGCTCGCGCGGGTAGCGTCCAGGCCATCGTCGAACTGGCCCAGCGGTATCTCAAAGGAAGAATAGCCATCCTGGCGGGCGTGTTCGTGCTCATCCAGGCCGGCGCCACCTACATGGCGGGCATGGGCGCGGGCAACACCATGGTCATCGCTCCGCTGGTGGCCGCCGCTGTGGGATGCATTCCCGGCGTGGTCGCCGGCATGGCCATCGCCACCGCCGCCTGCTTCACCACCTCCCCGGCCTCCACGGAGACCGCCATCGCGGCCAAGGCCGCCGCCACCGACTTGGCCCTGCACGCCTCGAACATGCTGCCCTACACCATCCTCTTTGTGCTGGGCGGAGCCGTTCTCGCGGCCTGGAGTGTCTGGCGCAAGGGGGCCATCGTCAACACGCCGGATGGGGTCGAGGCTCCGGAAGCAAGCATGAGCCTGGGCAAGCTGTGGATCACCGCGCTGCCGGCGCTGCTGCTCCTTTTTCTGGTGGTCGGCGGGAATTTCCTGAACGCCCTGATCGGGGTCAAGCTCTTCACTCCCATGACCATCATCATCGTCACGGCCGGGGCCGTGGTGGCCTGCAGCAAGCTGAGCATGACCGAAACCTGCGAGGCGCTCACCGACGGAGCCCGGTTCATCCTGACCACCCTGTTCGCCGTGGGTATCTTCCTCGGTATGATCAACCTGATGGCCGAAATCGGGACCTTCAAGGAGATCGCGGGGCTGGCGAGCACGGTTTCCCCGGCCTTTGTCCTGCCCGTGGCCATTCTCATCGGCTTTGGGGTGGCTTTCCCTGCGGGCGCATTCTGCGCGGGTGTCCTGACCCTGATCCTGCCCACACTTTCCAACCTCGGCATGCCGTCGGAAGCCATGGGTTTCGTGGCCATCGCCACGGGACTCGGGACCCAGATCAGCCCCGTCCAGATCAACGTCGCCGCTTTGGGCCAGGGGTTCGACCTGCCCATCATGGGCGTGGTGCGGGCAAACCTGCCCTACGTCCTCAGCGCGCTGGCCGTGCTGATGGTCCTGGCCATTACGGTGGTTTAACGGATAATTAACACTCCACGACACAGTGGAGAACAACGGAGGTTGTCATGCTCAAGTCGCAAGTATTCCGCCTTCCCATTTCCAGCCCCGACGACACGAGCGCGTTGGAAAAACTGCTCCAGGACGGCGTCATCAATGCCGAGGACATCGTCGCCGTGCTTGGAAAGACCGAAGGCAACGGGTGCGTCAACGACTTCACCCGTGGGTTTTGCACCCTGGCCTACAAGCTGAAGCTGGCCGAATATCTGGGCGTGTCCGGAGAGGAAGTCGAAAAGCGGGTAGCCTTCGTCATGTCCGGCGGCACCGAGGGGATTTTGTCGCCCCATGTGACCGTCTTCACCCGAAGCGAGGCCGGGGGCGCACCCTCCCAGGGAAAGACCCTGGCCCTGGGTGTCGGCTTCACGCGGAATTTCCTGCCCGAGGAGATCGGCACCATGGCCCAGCTCAACGAGGTGGCCCGCGTGGTCCGGGAAGCCATGGCTGACGCGCGCATCGGCAGCGCCGCCGACGTTCACTTCGTGCAGATCAAGTGCCCTTTGCTGACCTCGGACCGGATCAATGAGGCACAGACGCGCGGCAAGAAGACCGCGACCACGGACACGTACAAATCCATGGGCTATTCCCGGGCGGCGTCCGCCTTGGGCATCGCCCTGGCTCTGGGCGAAGTCGCCGAGGCCGACCTTGACAACGCGGTCATCTGCTCGGACTGGAATCTTTACTCGGCTGTGGCCTCAACATCGGCGGGCGTGGAACTGCTCAATTGCGAAATCATCCTGCTCGGCAATTCCGAGGAGTTCGCCAGTGACTGCCGTATCGGCCACAGCGTCATGCAGTCCGCCATCGACATCGATGCCGTGCTCGACGCCATGCGTGATGCCGGCATGGCCTTCACCGGTCTGCCCGACAGGCGGGAGACGGAGCGGGTCCTGAACATCTTTGCCAAGGCCGAGGCCGATCCCACCGGGCTGGTCCTCGGACGGCGGAACACCATGCTGACCGACTCAGACCTGAACCACACCCGGCACGCCAGGGCGGTGGTCGGTGGTGTGGTCGCGGCTGTGGCCCACGACCCGATGGTCTATGTCTCCGGGGGAGCCGAACACCAGGGACCCGCAGGCGGCGGCCCGGTGGCCGTGATCATTAAACTCTGACGCAACAGACGATGAAATGAAATACTGAGTGAGTCTCTGCTCCGCCCGGTCGCGCTGCCGGGCGGAGCCCAACGCAGGAGAGCACCAATGGCTGCGCAACAGTCCGACTACACCCCGCCTCTCTACGGGTTCGACGAACGTCCGCAGGGAATCAAGGCTATCCTTTTCGCCTTCCAGCATCTTCTGGCCATGTTTTCCGGCAACATTCTCTGCCCCATCATTGTCTGCAACATGCTCGCTCTGCCCCATTCCGAGAAAACCTTTCTGCTCCAGGCGGCGCTGTTCAGCGCGGGTCTGGCCACTCTTATTCAGGTCTGGCGGATCGGGCCCGTCGGCTCGGGGCTGCCGATCGTCATGGGCACAAGCAACGCCTTTATTCCGACCATCACGGGCATTGCCGGGCGATACGGAATAGGGGCTGTTCTGGCGACGGGGTTCCTCGGCGGGATCTACGAAGGACTGCTCGGCGCGTTTCTGCCCAAGATGAAAAAAATCCTCACTCCGCTGGTCTCGGGAGTGGTTGTGCTGACCATCGGCATCACCCTGATTCCGGTGGGCATCCGGCAGGCGGCCGGAGGCAGCACCAACTTCGGTTCCCTGGAGAACCTCTTGCTCTCCGGCCTCGTGCTGGTCTGCATTGTGATCTTCAACCAGTTCGGTCCGGTCATCACCCGGTCGTCGGCCATCATGATCAGCATGGTCATCGGCTTCACCGTGGCCGCCCTCGCCGGGCTGGTGGACTTCGCCCCCGTTGCCGAAGCTTCCTGGATCTCCTTTCCCAGCCCGTTCCAGTACGAGTGGTCCCTCCCCCTGGACGCACTCATCGCCATGCTGCTCATGTACACCGTGACCTCGGCCGAAACCGTGGGCGATGTTTTCGCCATTACAGCACTGGGCGAGAACAGATCCGCCACCATTGACGAGTCGCGTGGAGCGGTCATGGCCGACGGCGTAGGCAGCAGTCTCGCCTCCATCTTCAACGCGTTTCCAAATACCTCTTACAGCCAGAACATCGGGGTCATGGCCATTTCGGGGGTCATGAGCCGACACGTGGTCCGAACGGTGGGAATCATCCTGCTGGTTCTCGCCCTGTTGCCGAAGATCAGCGCCCTTATCGCGGTCATGCCCACCGCGGTCCTCGGGGGAGCCGCCATCGTCCTGTTCTCCACGGTGGCCTCGTCGGGCCTGTTGATCCTGCGCAAGATCCCGCTGAACAGGCGAAACATCCTGATCATCGCCGTATCCACCGGGCTGGGTATCGGCCTGAATGCCGTGCCCGAATCGCTGAACATTCTGCCAGACGGGCTGCGTCTGATTTTCGCCGAAACCGGCGTCGCCACCTCCACGCTAGTGGCCATCTTCCTCGACCGGCTGCTGCCGGAAGCCGAGAATCCGTGACCTGGCTGGCGGCCCATGGGACGGCATCGCCATGAAACCGGCAAGGGTCATCGCTTTGGGATGCCAGGCCCGTAAACTATTGGAGCGGTATGAACGCTGGAGAGTACTGGCATGTTTTGAACGCTGCGCCTACCTGGCCGCGAATTCCGGCCAGCGCATTGTCTGTCTGGCGCATGATTCGCTGGGCAACGGTCCTCTGAACATTCTGCTGGCAACGGCCCTGCCCGACAGAGGTTTCATGGCCCTGATTCCCCCGCCGGGATCGCCCGCAGGGGAGGCTTGCCGTGTGCGAGGATTCACCTTGCACGTGGCGGGCCTCCCCCCCCTTTGTCTCGACGGCCCGCCGGTCTGGTCACCAGCCCCCTTTCCGGAATACGCTCACGAACGCCTGGGGCGTACCCTCCAGCGGCTCGCTGAAACCGTCCTGCCTGGACTGGCCCTTCCCGGCGTGGCCGGACTTCTTTTCCCCGGACTGTTTCCCTCCACGCCCACGATGATCGATCGGGAGTTGGCCAGCCGGATCGAAGCTGCGCGGGCGGCCATGGACGGGTGGTTTTGCGATGGTGGAAACCGGCGCTTAGCGCTGCTTGTCGGGACGTTGAAAGCGATGGTCGGCATGGGCAGAGGGTTGACCCCCTCGGGGGACGATTTCATCGGCGGCGTCCTTCTGGCGCTCCACGCCATGGGCGAGGGGGAAGCGGCGCGGGTATTGTATGGCAGACTCGTCCCGGCCCTGGAGGACGACACCAACGTCATCAGCCGGGCTCTGCTCGCCTGCGCGGCAAAGGGCTTGGCTGGAGAGGGCATCCACGACATCCTGGCGCAGCTCTCCCGCGTTTCCGCCTCCATCGGACTGAGCGCTCTGAACCACATGGGGCACACGTCCGGCTGGGACACCTTCCTCGGCATTGCCTCGGCGATGTCGGCCTGCTCCAAAGCGCGAACAGAACAAGTTCCCAGGTGACCGAAGGCGATGATCAGGCCGAGGCGTCCATCGCCAGCGGCCAGGTCGAAGGCCGGATGGAACAGTCGTCAGGCACGGGCGAGGGCGGAAGCCGGCCCGATGTGACGAATCGTCACCTCGCCCGCGTCGAGGCCGCCTCGTGCCGGAAAATCCGCAATGAAAAGCGCTTGGCGTTCCACCGGTTGGAGTCTTCCTCAGGGGTGACTGGCCGCTGGCGGGGCGAAAGAGGACACTTGCGGATGACACGTGAAAAGGAAAAGGCCTTACGCGCGCGGCGTAAGGCCTTGAGTTTCCTTTGGCGTCCCCAAGGGGATTTGAACCCCTGTTAACGGCGTGAAAGGCCGTCGTCCTGGACCAGGCTAGACGATGGGGACACTGAAAGAGCTTGGCAGGGCTGCAAGGACTCGAACCTTGATTAACGGAGCCAGAATCCGTCGTCCTGCCAATTGAACGACAGCCCTGCAAGGAAGTGAGTTCTTAAGGCCAACCACGTTTTGTGTCAACCGAAAAAACACACTCCTGAAAAAAAGTTTTAAACGGCGCGCGCCAGGCGGCGGGTGCGCTTCTTCAGCTTGTTGATGCGGCGGCGCAGCACGTCGCGCTCCTTGCGTT
This sequence comes from Desulfovibrio sp., assembly GCA_050251775.1. Lineage (GTDB taxonomy): Bacteria > Desulfobacterota > Desulfovibrionia > Desulfovibrionales > Desulfovibrionaceae > Paucidesulfovibrio. The sequence goes on along the minus strand of JBFWMD010000023.1, from coordinate 24,349 downwards.
CCTCAGAGGCCTGCTTCTTGAGGCGCAGTTCGCGGATCTGACGCTTGATGGTCAGGATCTGATCCTTGTAGGGAGAGACGCCGCCCTCTTCGTCCGAGATGCCGAAAATCTCCTTGATGCGCACGACCAAGTCTTCCTTGCTCATGCCGGAAGCGCCAGTGATGCCCGGAATTTTGGCCACGCAAAGGGCGCGCAGCTCCTTGGCGGTCATCTTGTCCAGGGTCTTGGTCAGGCCGAGGCTCTCGAAGGTAACCTCGTACGTCCGTTCTTCTTTTTTGGCTTCTTCGCTCATCCTGTCCTCCTCGCCGCGACTTGTGGCGGCCTGGGGTGAATTATTTATCGCGGCCGGAACAGGCCGATGTAGGCGCGGTAGCATCTGCCAACCGGAGAGTCTTCGTCCAGTTGCTCCAGAACATCCCCAAGATTTCCGGGCTTTCTGGGTGAAGGCACACTGCGGGGCGCGCTATCGGGCCGGTATCCGTCCAAAGGAACCCTGCCGTTTAGCAGCTCGAACCGTACTTTGTCAAAGTATTCTTCGCCGAGAAAATCGTTGGCCTTGCGGACCATCTCCGGCGCGAAAAACGTCAGTTCCTGGGCCACAGCCGGGTCGTCCGAAGTCAGCAGCAGGGTCGAACCCCGGCGGCCCAGGGGCCGGGCCATGCGCGCCACCTGTTCCCCCATGACCTTGTCCCAGTGGGTCCAGAGCCGCACCAGCTTGAGCGCCCCCTTGCCGTCCAGACGGTCGAGCAGGGGGGAGAGTGCTTCGCCCACGCGCGCGATGCGGTATTTGCGGCGAAATAGTGCCAAGGCACGCTCCTCTTTGACGCGATGCAAAAAAATATCTTAGCCTTTGCCGGGCCGGGCCGCAAGAGGGCTGGCCCGGCACTTGACGCGAATCCCGGCTTGTCGTAGAACGCGATGCGTATATCAACATATATTGATACGAAACAAGAGGTCATGTCGTGGAACTGGTCCGCTATTGCAAGGCGTTGTCCGACGAGACAAGGGTGCGTCTCGTGCATCTGCTGGTGCGTCATGAACTGAACGTGGGCGAAATCTTCCGCGCCCTGGAAATGGGCCAGTCCCGCGTTTCCAGACATCTGAAGATTCTGCTCGATGCCGGGCTGCTCACGGTGCGGCGCGACGGCCTTTGGGCCTTTTACCGCGCCGTGAAGGACGGACCGGCCCTGGCGTTTCTCCAGGGAGCCGAGGCCATGCTCCAGGCCGAGCCGGAACTGGCCGCCGACCTGGACCGCGCCGAGAACATCCTGAACGAGCGCGTGGCCAACACGCGCGAATTCTTCAATAACGTGGCCCCGGAGTGGGAGCGGCTCACCCAGGACCTGCTCGGTGACCTGCGTCTCTACGAGAAACTGGCCGAGCGCATCGGCCGATGCAGCGTGGCTGTGGACCTGGGTTGCGGCCCCGGCGATCTTTTGCAGCGCCTGGCCGACCATTGCCGCCAGGTCATCGGCGTGGACAACTCCCCGCGCATGCTCGACGTGGCCCGCAAGCGCTTTGAGGGCCGGGACGATGTCAGCCTGCGCATCGGTGAACTGACCCATCTGCCCCTGCGGGACTGGGAGGCCGAAGCCGTGGCCATGTCCATGGTCCTGCACCATCTTTCGGACCCGGCCGGAGCCATTGGCGAGGCCGCGCGAGTGCTGCGCATGGGCGGGCGTCTGGTCCTGGCCGAGTTCGACCGCCACGAGGTGGAGGAGATGCGCCAGTCCTACGGCGACCTGCGTTTGGGTATCCCCAGGGAAGAGCTGCTCGGCTGGCTGGAGCGCGCCCGCTTCAACGTGGTCGAGGTGTCCGAATATCAAGTGAACAAGGGCCTTGCGGTCCTCATCTACGAATGCGTCAAAAAGTGACGCGGCTGTGAGCCGCGTCCGGAATACCCGGCGCTGAGCGCCGAAGCCCCTTTTCAGGAGGAATGAAATGAGCAATGCCATCATGCCCGTCGATCCGAAGTTGACCCACAAGGTCAAGGACATCAGCCTTGCGGACTGGGGTCGGCGCGAGCTGGAGCTCTCCGAGAACGAGATGCCGGGCCTCATGGCCCTGCGCGAGAAATACGGCCAGGAAAAGCCCCTCAAGGGCCTGAAGGTCATGGGCAGCCTGCACATGACCATCCAGACCGCCATGCTCATCGAGACCCTGCATGCGCTGGGCGCGGACCTGCGCTGGGCTTCCTGCAACATCTTCTCCACCCAGGACCACGCGGCCGCGGCCATTGCCCAGGCCGGAACCGCCGCGGTCTTCGCCTGGAAGGGCGAGTCCCTGGAGGAGTACTGGTGGTGCACGGAGCAGGCCCTGACCTGGCCCGACGGCTCCGGCCCGGATCTGATCGTGGATGACGGCGGCGACGCCACCATGCTCATCCACCAGGGCGTCAAGGTCGAGGCGGATCCGTCCGTGGCGGCCCAAAAGTACGACGTGCATGAATTCCAGATCGTCATGGACCGCCTGGCCGCGAGCCAGAAGGCGAATCCGTCCAAGTGGACCAAAATCGCCAAGAAGGTGCGTGGCGTGTCCGAGGAGACCACCACGGGCGTGCATCGCCTCTACCACATGCAGGAAAAGGGCGAGCTGCTTTTCCCGGCCTTCAACGTCAACGACTCCGTGACCAAGTCCAAGTTCGACAACCTTTACGGCTGCCGCGAATCCCTGGCAGACGGCATCAAGCGCGCCACGGACATCATGATCGCGGGCAAGGTCGTGGTCGTGGTGGGCTACGGCGATGTGGGCAAGGGCTGCGCCCAGTCCATGCGCGGCTTTGGCGCGCGCGTCATCGTCACGGAGATCGACCCCATCTGCGCGCTCCAGGCCGCCATGGAGGGCTACGAGGTCCTGACCATGGACAAGGCCTGCCCCCTGGGCGACATCTTCGTGACCTGCACCGGCAACTACCACGTGGTCCGGGGCGAGCACATCGAACGGATGAAGAACGAGGCCATTCTCTGCAACATCGGCCACTTCGACTCCGAGATTGAGATGGACTATCTGGAGAAGACCCTCGGCTGCGTCAAGACCGAGGTCAAGCCCCAGGTGGACAAGTGGACCCTGCCGAGCGGTCGCAGCATCATTGTGCTGGCCGAGGGACGCCTCGTGAACCTGGGATGCGCCACGGGCCACCCCAGCTTTGTGATGTCCAACTCCTTCACCAACCAGGTCCTGGCCCAGCTCGACCTGGCCAAGAACGACTACGAGCCCCAGGTCATGATCCTGCCCAAGAAGCTGGATGAGGAAGTGGCCCGGCTGCACCTCGCCCGCCTCGGCGTGGAGCTGGACGTGCTCAGCAAGGAGCAGGCCGATTACCTCGGTGTGCCCCAGGAAGGCCCGTTCAAGCCCGATCACTACCGCTACTAGCCTCCGGCGCTTTGCAATGAAAAAGGCCGCCGCTCCTGAAAAGGAGGGCGGCCTTTTTCGGGGCCGTGTCCAGCTTCGTGTTCAGGCCTCTCCGTCCAGCAGCGCTTCCACATCCTCTTCGGACAGGGGCTTGTTGAAGAGATAGCCCTGCACGAGGTCGCACCCCATGCCCCGGAGCGACTCATGCTGGGAAGCGGTCTCCACGCCCTCGGCCACCACATGGAGCCCCAGGCTGTGGCCCAGGGCGATGACCACGCGGACGATCTCCCGGCTTTCCGGCTCCTCGGACATGCGGTCCACAAACGCCCGGTCCACCTTGAGGATGTCCACGGGAAAGCGTTGCAGATAGGCCAGGGACGAATAGCCCGTGCCGAAATCGTCCACAGAAAGGCGCAACCCCAGCTCCTTGAGCATGTTCAGGCGTTGCAGTGCCTGCTCCGGGTTGTCCATGATGGCGGTTTCCGTGACCTCCAGGGTCAGAAGCTTCGGGTCGAGCACGGTGTTGCGCAGCACCTGGGCCACATTGTGGACCAGCCGGGGCTGGGAGAGCTGGCGGCGCGAAAGGTTCACGGAAAGGGTCAGATTCCGCTCGCGCTTGCGTCGGTTCCAGCGGGCCAAAGTTTCGCAGGCGGTTTCCAGCACCCAGATGCCCAGGTCGATGATCAGTCCGGAATCCTCGGCCACGGGAATGAAATCGCAGGGGGCAACGATGCCCCGCTGTGGATGCCGCCAGCGAACCAGGGCTTCAAAGCCGTGGAGCGTGCCGTCGATCTCGTGGATGGGCTGGTACATGACGAAGAATTCCTTGCCCGGAATGGCCCGGCGCAGTTCGTTCTCCATCTCCACGGCCTTGACGGCGCGCATGTGCATGGTCTTGTCAAAGACCTGGTAGCGGTTCTTGCCCTGCTCCTTGGCCCGGTACATGCTGATGTCCGCGTCGCGGAGCACCTCTTCTGGGCGGGAGTAGCCCTCGGTGCGCAGCACGATGCCGATGCTCGCGCTGAGCACCACCTCGCCGCCGCCCACCCGGAAGGGCAGGCGCAGTTCGTCCTGGATGCGCCGGGTGATCTGGAGCGCCTCCTGGGTGGTGAGGAAATCCTCCAGAATGAGTGCGAACTCGTCGCCCCCCAGCCGGGAGACCGTATCCATGCCGCGCACGCACCGGGAAAGCCGCCTGCCCACTTCCACCAGGAGTTGGTCCCCGGCGATGTGGCCAAGGCTGTCGTTGACGCGCTTGAAGCGGTCCAAGTCCACGAGCAGCACTGCGTAGGTCGTGTTGCGCCGCACATTGCGCTTGATGGCCCGGTCCAGGCGTTCCATGAACAGTGTCCGGTTCGGCAGTCCGGTGAGCGCATCGTGCAGGGCTTGGTGTGTGAGTTGTTCCTCGTAGTCCTTGTGGGCGGAAATGTCCTCGAAGGTCCCTTCCAGGTGCAGTGGCGCGCCGTTTTCGTCGCGTACGAGCCGGATGTTCAGCGAAACCCAGATCAGGCTGTTGTCGCGCCGCCGGGCCTGTCCCTCGTGTCCGGTGATGTTTTCCCCATCCAGGAGTCGCTGGAGCAGGCGTTCCCGTTCCTTGGGCTGCGCATAGAGATCCTTGATGGTGACCTCGTGGAGCAGTTCATCCAGGTTGTCGTATCCGAAGATGCGCGCAAAACTGGGGTTGGCGCTGAGCAGGCGGCCGTCCACGCTGCTCTGGAAAATGCCCTCGGTGGCGTTTTCGAAAATGGAGCGGTACTTTTCCTCGCTGGAGACAAGGGCCTCCTCGGCCTGCTTGCGCTGGATGGCCATGGCCACGTTGTCGGCCACCATGCACATGAGCAGGTCGTCTTCGGCTGTGAAAGGGGACACGTCTCCGTAGCGCTGTACGACCATGACCCCGATGGCCCGGCCCCGGATCATCAGCGGGACGCCCAGCCAGTCCGATGGCATGCTGCCATAGAGGCAGAGCTCCCCGGCGTCGAGCTTTTTTCGCAACTCCGCCCCGGTGATGTGCAGAGGCTTGCCCGAGCGAAGCACGGCCAGCGTGGGGCTGCCGACCGTTGTGCGGCTGATGTTCTCGATGTCCAGCAGGGCGTCGCGTTCGTCGCTGAAAAACGGAAAAGTCAGGCGGTCGTGTTCGGGATCCTCCAGGGCGATGAAGAAGTTGGGAGCGCCGATGAATTTCTGGAGCACCTCATGGATGGTCCGGTAGAGCTCCTTGAGGCTGGAGTGGGTGCTGGCCGCGCTGGTGATGGCGTAGAGCGCGGCAGTGAGCCGTTCGTTGCGCTTGCGCGAGGTGATGTCGCGGATGCTTTCGATGGCGCCGCTGGCCCGGCCCTCGTCATCGTAGAGAGGGGAAGCAGTGGCCCGGATAAAGGCTCCCCGGCCCTGGTTGAGCGCGGGAACAAAGACTTCCGCGACCAACGTTTCTCCCAACCGCTCCAGGATTTCATATCCGTGCATTTCCCCAGGGGACGGCTCGGATCGGACGATCTCGAAGTGCTCGACCAGACCGGGCCTCCGCTTTCCGTAGAGGGGCAGGGAATATTCGTAGTTCCCCTTGCCGATGATTTCAGACTTGGGGACCCCGGTCATGGTTTCCATGGCCCTGTTCCAGGCGATGACCCGTCCTTTCGTGTCCACGACAAAGGTGGCGTCCGGCAGGAACTCGATGATGTTTCCGAGCTGTTGCCGCGTGCTTTCGAGCCGCATTTCCGTGATTTTACGCAGAGTGATGTTCCGCAGAATCACCAGGGTCACGCCGTCCACGAGACGCAGCAGCCGCGCTTCGTAGTGCTGCTGCGTCCCGCCGAGGGAAACGGAGTATTCCGCGTGGCGCTTCTGTTCGCTGCCTTGAAAATGGGAGAAGATCGTGGCGCACTGGTTCCGGTCGCAGACATTGGGCAGTTCCCAGACCCTGCACCCCCGCACCAGGGCGGGCACGAGGTTGAGCACATCGTCGGATCCACCCTTGCAGTCGAGAATAATGCCCTGATGATCCACCCAGAGAAACGTGTCGGGAAAAGCCTGGAACACGGCGCGCATCTCGGAATTTCTGCGCACGAGTTCCTCGGAGCTCAGTTCCAGGGAGCGGTGGAGCATGTCCGCGTCGTCGTCGAACTGGGAGTAGGCCCGATCCACCAGCGCGAGCAGCGGGTCAATGGTTTCGGGAATCGCGTCGGGACCGTGAAAGGCCTTCTTGAGCTGGCGCAAGAGCAGGCGGTGCATAAAGCCTCCGGAATCAACGCTCGCTGATGGTCGTGACCGTCATGGTCTGGTTGTGCAGTTCGCAGGTTCCGCCGCTGCGGTCCGGGGCGAGTTCGCCGTAGGAGTAGAATCCGGTCAGAGGAGTGTCCGCGCCGACCACGTCGGCCACGCTTTCCACTTCCTCGTCCACCAGTTGCTTGAGGATCAGCTTTCTGCCCACGCAGCTGACCAGGAGCGCCAGACCGGGGTCCCGTCCCGGTCCCGCAAGTTCCTGAAGCGGAGCCAGGGCCAGCCGGGCCGCGTCCGTGGCGCCGTCCACGAGCCGGTCGGAATTGGCCTGCATCAGCTGGGCGTAGGCCCCCTCCGGCACATCCCCGGCAAAGGTCAGACTTCCGCGTTCGCGGTCCATGCCCAGGATCGTGCGCACGAGCCGCTTTCCAGAGCCGTCCTGCCGGATGCTCAGCGGGAAGAGCAGGCCCGTGGCCGGAAGGCCCTCCGCATGCCTGCCCAGATATTTTTCATACAGCTCCAGGGCGGGCTCGTTGTCCAGTTCCAGGAGTATGTTGTCCTGCGAGCGGGTGATCAGCCGTTCCGGGCCAAACGGTTTCCAGCCTCCGCGCGAACCGCAGCCGATGCACAGGGAATCGCCGTACAGGCCGACGCCCGTCACGCAGGAGTCGCAGAGTCCGTCGTCCCGGAGTACGGAAGTCCTGCAAAAGCGGTCGCCGTCCGCAGCCAGTCCGCCGCTGATGGACACGCCCTGGGGCAGTCCGGCCACAAGCCCCCGGGCCAGGGCGCTGCCGTTGACTTCGAGCCCGCTGGAAAAAACCAGGACGTGGCGCAGGCCGGTCTTGGACAGCAGTCCGGCCAGATCCCGGCCCACCTCCTCGCTGGCGGAAGCCTGGCCAAGAGCGACCTGGGCGCCCAGGGCGCGCGCAGTGTCGAAACCCACCAGGGTCACGCAGAGCGTCTCATCCAGAACGCGATCCCGCAGGATTTCCCCGGCCGTGGAGCAGCCAGCCAGGAGCACGCCGGGGAAGGCTTCCCGCAGTTGGGCCAGCAGCGGGGAAAGCGTGTCCTCGTCCAGGGACCAGAAGCAGAGCAGCAGGTTCCAGTCCACTCCAAACTCGTCCGGACGGCCCGGACTCCAGCCCTGGTTCTTGTTCCACATCAATTGCGTGACACGCATCGGTTGTCCCTCCTGAGGACGAGTCTGGGTTCAGTATGGCAGAAGCGCAGGAAAGCTACAATGTCCTTTGCCGATTATTGAAGACCTTTCATCGGGAGGATTAGGCGTTGCTCCCGGACACAAAGCAATCTATAGCATTGCGAATGAAACGCTCTGCATCCTCCGTATTCCTTTCGGCTCTTTTCCTCGCGCTGCTGTTCGTGGCGACGCCCGCACAGGCTCTCGAATTCACGGTTTCGGCCTCTTCGGAGTTCATGCCCCTGTTCGGCTCCTTCGGGCCGGAAAACCTGCTCGACGGTGACCCGGACACGGCCTGGGCAGAGGGAGTGGAAGGCGGCGGAGCTGGCGAATGGGTGCTTTTCGAATTCGGGCGCGAGCTGCTGGTCGAGCGCATGGGCGTGCGCAATGGTCCGCAGGACAGCGATAATCATCCGGAAAAGCTTCGGTTCGTGTTTTCCGATGGCTCCGAACAATCCTTTGCTCTGCATCCCGGCGCGCAGTGGCAGATGGTGGAGGTGGGCAAGCGGACCGCGAGCGTGCGCATGGTCATTGAAAGCGTGCTGCCGGGATCGGCGCTGCGCTACAACCGCACCAGCATTGCGGATGTCTCCTTTGAACTGGCCCTGCCGCCCGGCGCGGCCAGTCTTGCCGGGGCTGCGCCGCCTGAATCCGCCGGGGAGCCAAAAACGCGGCCCGCGCCCGCGAACACTTCCGCTACGAATGCTTCCGGTCTGAGCGCCTCCGCGAGCGAATCCCCTGGCGGGGAGCGTTCCGCCGCCAGTACATCCCCCACAGCGCCCGAAACAACGCCGGACACAACAACGCCAGACACAACATCGCCCGTTGCGGATCAGACCCAAGCCCCGGTTTCCGAATCCGCTTCTCCGGAAGCGACCGTTGCGCGGCCGGCTCCGGAAAAGCATCAGTTCAGCCTTGGCGATCTGTTCGGCTCTCTGGACGGCCCGGAGTTCAAGCCGGTGGACATCAAGGCCATGAGCGGCATGGGAGAACCGGCGTCGGCCCAGGAATCTGCCCCGGAATCCGTTCCGGAATCAACGCCGGAAACCGTTCCGGAAAGCGCGCCGGAAACGGCTTCCGCAGAGCAGCCCGCTTCTCCCGAGACACCGGAGCGCACTCCCCTGGAGGAATTGCCCCGCGTGGACGTGGCGGTCATGGCCGGCGAACGCCGGGACAACGGCGCCCTGGTGGCCGGGATCGAGGACCAGGAGGCCGTGCGCGCGATCATCCGGGCCTACTTTACGAAGCTCGTGACCCTGGACGACGGCTATCTGGAGCTCTACGTGGCACATGCGCGCGAGGAAGAGGGCTTCATGTTCGAATATTTCAAGGAATTGCAGCGTCAGCGCCATGTGTACCATCTCTTCCGCAGCGCCCTGGTGGACACGGCGGGCCTGCGCTTTGGCCCGGCCCTGGTCGAGGGGGGGGAGATCCGGCTGGAGGTGGACGGCAGCTATACGATCTACGTGGCTGACACCTACGAGGATATGAGCGTCCACACCCTCTTCAGGTTCGCGAAGGAGGAAGGGGAGTGGCGCATCCGGGCCGCCGAGGACCTGGAGGAGGCTCCAGCCCAGTGAGCGCCGCCCGCATGGCGTGAAGCGCCCCTGGGACCGGCCTGATTTCCGTCGGTCCCAGGGGCGCGTTCATTGTAGCGTAGTGGGCGTCAGCCCTCGAACTCGATCTTGACCTTGCCGGGCACATAGCCCTTGAGCTCGCCGAGCATGCCCTTGAGCCCGGCCGCGAGGATGCGGCCCACAAAATGGTTCAGGGCCAGTTCCGCGCCGTTGATGCTCACGCTGATGTCCGAACCGCCCGTGGTCACGCACTCATGCACCGTGGCGGTTCCGGCCACGATGTCGCGGGCCAGGGCGCGGCAGCCCTTGCGTCCGCAGCCGCCGCAGCTCAGCCCCGGCAGCAGGAAGCCCTTTTCCAGCACCATGTCGGCCAGGGCGTTGATATCCGTGAGCAGCGGCTTGCCGGGGATGGTGGCCCCGCCAAAGGTACACAGGGCCAGGGCCGGGTCCAGGGCTTCGCCCTCGAAGTCGTCCAGCACCGCGTCCTCGCGGCCCACAATGACCCGGGGCAGGTAGCCGAGGCTCTTGCCGCCCTCGACCACGAGCACGTCCGCCTCCAGCAGGGGCAGGAGTTGCAGCAGCCCGCGCTCGCCCGGCCAGGAGACGAAGCTCTCTTTTTCGGAAAGGCCCAGCACGGTGTCGGCCACATTCTTGTATTGCCGCGTGTCCGCGTGCTCGGGTTCGTCAAAGCCGGAGCCGGAAAATTTCGCAGCCGCCACGTTCAGCCCGCGCGCCTTGAGCACGGAAACCAGGGCCACGCCCACCGTGGTCTTGCCAGAATTCTTGTAGCCTACGAGAGAAATCGCCTTCATGCCACGTACCCTCCCGGCAGCGGGGAAACACTGGTGCAGGTCGGTCCTTCGCACGGGGATTCGCCGCCGCCTTCCCGCAGGATGGCCGTGCCGATGCCCTCGTCCGTGAACAGTTCCAGCAGCACCGCGTTTTCCAGTCTGCCGTCGATGATGTGCGCCTTTTCCACTCCGGCCGTGACGGCCTCCAGGCAGGCGTGCAGTTTGGGGATCATGCCGCCCGTGGCCACGCCCGACTCGATGGCCGCGAAGGCCTCGGGCACAGTCAGGGACTGGAGCAGTTCGCCGTCCTTGTCCAGCAGACCCTCCACGTCCGTGAGCAGGTGCAGCCGCTTGGCGCCCACAGCAGAGGCCACGGCCGAGGCCACGGAGTCCGCGTTGATGTTGTAGGTTTCGCCCTGGCCGTCCACGCCCACAGGCGCGATGACAGGGATGATGTCCTGTTCCAGCAGGGAGTTGAGCAGGTCCACGTTCACGGCGGTGACCTGGCCGACCTTGCCCAGATCGATGAGCTCGGGCGTGGCGTGTTCTTTGGCCACGGCCAGCTCCTTTTTCTCGGCGCGGATCAGCCAGCCGTCCTTGCCTGAGAGGCCCAGGGCCTTGCCGCCGTTGAGGTTGATCAGGTTGACGATCTGCTTGTTGACCTTGCCCACCAGCACCATCTCGACCACGTCCATGGTGGCCTCATCCGTGACCCGGTGTCCTTCGCGGAAGGTGGTGGGAATGTTCAGGGCCTTGAGCATCTCCCCGATCTGGGGACCGCCGCCGTGGACGATCACCGGGTTGATGCCGATGTACTTGAGCAGGATCACGTTCAGGGCGAAGCTCTTCTTGAGCTGCTCGTCCACCATGGCGTGCCCGCCGTACTTGATCACGATGGTCTTCTTGTAAAACTTGCGGATGTACGGCAGCGCTTCCATGATCAGGCGGGCCTGCACGGAGTCGCGCTTCTTGTCCCTGGGGATGCGTTTCTTCATCGCTGCTCCTTGATCGAGGTGGCGGGATATTCTCTTTTCAGGGCGCGGCTGTCAATGCCGTGGGCCGCAGGCCTGTTTCAGACCTTTCCTCTTTCTGGTCAAGCATCAGGCGGAAAAGCGGACCGGACATTGACCGCAAGCCGCAATTCAGTCAAAAGTCCGGGTATGAACATGCAAAAATGGAGCTTCGGGCGGCGGGAACTGGCGGGAAGCCTCGGCGACCTGGGCACGCTGCTGCCCCTGGCCGTGGCCATGGTCATGATCAACGGGCTCGATCCCGTGGGCCTGTTCTTTTCCGTGGGCCTGCTCTACGTGCTCGGTGGCCTGTACTACGACGCGCCCATCGCGGTGCAGCCCATGAAGGTCGTGGGCGCCTATGCCGTGGCCACGGCCGCGAGCGCCGCGCAGATCACCTCGGCGGGCTGGATCATGGCCGGGCTGTTGCTGCTGCTCGGCCTGACCGGCCTGGTCAACCTCGTGACCCGGCTTGTGCCCCACGGCGCGGTGCGGGGCGTGCAGCTTTCCACGGGCCTCTTGCTGATGTCCAAGGGCGTGGCTTTCATGGCCGGAACCGCGCCCTTCCAGGTCCGTCTCGGCCTCGCCGAACCCTGGCTCGCGGTGCAGGGACTGCCCGTGCCCGGCCTGGGGGTGATCCCTGTCGGCGTCCTGGCCGGGGCCGCGCTCCTGGTGCTCACATTGATCTTCCTGGACAACGCCCGGTTCCCCGCGGCCCTGGTGGTCATCGCTGCGGGTCTGCTGCTCGGCCTGCTTCTGGGCGGCGGGGTGAATGGGAACGACCTGAATCTCGGCCTGCATCTGCCCGCTTTTCTGCCCTTTGGCGCGCCGAGCCGGGCGGACCTGCTCTGGGCTTTGCCGACCCTGGCCCTGCCCCAGTTGCCCATGACCCTGGGCAACGCGGTCATCGCCAACCGCGACCTTTCCCACGAACTCTTCCCCGAAAGCCGGACACGGGTTTCGGATCGCGCCCTGTGCATCAGCATGGGCCTGGCCAACGTGGTTGCGGCCAGCTTTGGGGGCATGCCCTTGTGCCACGGCGCTGGCGGGCTGGCCGCGCACTACCGCTTTGGCGCGCGCACCAACGGCGCGAATCTCTATGTGGGGGCGCTGTTTCTGGTGCTGGCCCTGCTTTTCGGCGCGGGAGTCATGTCCCTGGCGCAACTGCTGCCGCTTTTCGCCCTGGGGGTGCTGCTTTTTCTGGCCGGGGGCCAGCTCGCCCTGACCATCATCGACCTCAAGGAGCGGGACGAGCTCTTCGTGGCCCTGGTGGTGGCCGCCGTGGCCTTTGGTTCCAATCTGGCCTGGGGATTCGCCGTGGGCGTCTCCCTCGGTTGGGTGGTGCGGCGCACGGGCGCGAAAATCTAACCTCAGGCCGGGGAAATTCCCGCGCTGGCGTTGTCGCCGCGTCCGGTGCGATTCCTCGCGTATTGGAATACGCGTCGGACCCGCCCCGTCCTTGCTCCTCGCCCTCGCGGTTTTTGCCCGGCCTGGGAGGAGTGGAAGGCCATGATTCCAGAAAGCCGGGGAAATTCCCGCGCTGGCGTTGTCGCCGCGTCCGGTGCGATTCCTCTGAACTGCTATTTCGCCCCGTCCGCGCAGGGCCAGAGCGCAAACGGCTCGGGTCCGGGCTTGTAGCCCACGCCCACAGCGCCCTTGTGCAGATAGAGACACATGGCCCAGTCCGTTTCAAAGGCCGAGGTCGTGGACGACCAGTAGGCCTCCTGCCAGCCGGTAAACGGATGGCCCTCGGGCAGGGCCGGATCGTGTTGCGAGGCGTCCACCAGGGATTCCAGCTCGCGGATGGTGGGCAGCCGCCAGGAGGCGATGCCCAGATGCCTTGCGCGGTTCAGCGCGGCCACCCGGTCCAGGGCCTCCTGCCAGAGGCAGGCCGGTTCCGGATGCGCGTCCCGCGTCCAGACCAGTTGCGTGAGCCGGTCGCGGACCACGCCGTTGGTCTGCGTTTCAAATCGCGGCACGGGCCAGGCCGCGCCCGTGGCCGGCTCGTCGCGGCGGCCTGTTTCCGGAAGCGCCGCGCTCCTGCCGCGCACGGGCCAGACCATGACCGAACTGTCCTTGCGGTGGTAGAACATCCGCCCGCCCGAGAGCTGCACGTACCAATAATAGTCCGCGTTGCGCGCGGAGCGTGTGCTGGTCCAGCAGGCCAGGGAGGGGACGTTCTCAAAGGGATGGTCTGCGGGCAGGGCGGGATTGGCGTGGTCGAAGCTGAGCAGGCTGAACAGTTCGCGGCGGTTGGGCAGCCGCCAGCGCATTTCCGGCGGTATTTGCGGAGCGTTCAGCTCCTCGCAGGCCTGCCGGGCCTCGTCCCAGGTCAGGGGAAAGTCGAAAGGCGCGGCATTGCGGGTCCATTCCAGCCCGGTGAGTTCGTCCCGCACCGCAATCGCTCCGTTCGTGCTGCTCTTGGCCAGTGGGGTGAAGCGTGGCGCGGGCCAGGGCAATCCGTGCCGCTCTTCCGCGTCCTGGCCGCTATTCAGGCAGGGAACCGCGCGTCCGTCCGCGCCGTGGCAGCGCGTCTGACCCGTGGCCAGGGGCCGTGTCATTGCCCGCTCCCGGCCTTGGTCTCCCTTTCGGCTTCACTCCCGGCCCCGCTTCGGTCCTCACTCCCGGCCAGGGGGAGCAGCAGGAACATGCCCAGGGCGCAGGCCGCGCCCCCCCAATAGACCGCGTCCAGGCCGAACACGGCATAGAGCCCGCCCATGAGCAGCGGGGCAATGGTCTGGCTGAGGCGCAGGATCATGCCGTTGGCGGCCATGAACACCGCGCGTTGTCCGCCTGGGGCCAGTCCGCTGATGGTGGACATCAGCGTGGGCACGTTCAGGCCCTGGCCCAGGCCGAAGCAGAGCACGGGCAGGATGACCCACCACTGGCCGGGCATGAACGGAATGGCCAGCATGGACAGGACGTAGAAGACAAAGGCCGTGCCCAGCAGCGTCCGGGGGTGGAAGCGCGCCGCGAGGTGGCCGAGCCGCCAGGAGGCCAGGGCCGTGACCAGCGAAGCTGTGGAGATGATCAGACCGATGTGGGGGGCGGACGTGCCGAAGCGGTGGTCCAGGAGCAGGGGCAGATAGGTGATGATCGGGCCGTAAAGCACGATGAAGGTCAGCAGGGTGATGCAGAAGAGCGCCAGGGCCTTGGGGCGGCGTAGTCCGCGTGCGGCGTCGCGCAGGTAGGTTCCGAGCGCGCCGTCGTGCCGGGGCTCGGGCGCGTTGAGCCGCAGGATCACCAGAACGCCCAGGGGCAGCGCCAGCACGGGCAGGACAAAGGGCCAGTTCCAGCCGATCAGGGCCAGCAGGCCGCCCACGGCCGGAAAGGCCGCTGTGCCCGCCGCGAGCACACTGCCGTTGTAGCCCATGGCCGTGAGCCGTTCGCGGTCCTCGTAGAGGTCGCCGATGATGGTCAGATTGATCATGCCCAGGGGACCCGCGCCCAGTCCCTGGAAGAACCGCAGAGTCAGCAGGGTGGGCAGGTCGCGGGCAAAGAAGCAGGCCGTGCCGAAGAATCCGAACACGAACAGCGCCGGAACTAGGATCTTCTTGCGGCCCAGGCGGTCGCCCAGGATGCCCGTGACCGGGGCCATGAGCACGCCGGGCAGGGTGAAGGCCGTGATCACCAGTCCCACGTTGGCCCGGGTCAGGCCTTGGATGTTGCGGATCATGTCCGGCAGCACCGGGACAATGCTGGAGACGCTGACGATGGCCATGAGCGTGACGCAGAAGACGATCTGGAGATTGGTGTCGAGGTAGAGCTTGCGCACGTTCGTTGCCTTTTGGAGCTTGGCCGGAGACGGTTTTTGGAATCGCGGGTTCAGGGACAAGAGTATTGGTGCGGGCAGGGTAGCCAAAAGCGGGGCAAAAGGAAACGCGAAAAGTCGGGTTCCCCTTTGGGGGGGCGGAGGGGTTATTTCCTCCCGAAGCGCTGGAGCATGGTCTTGAGTGTGCCCATGTCCAGGGGCTTGGTCAGATGTTCGTTCATGCCCGCCGCCAGGAACCGTTCCCGGTCCCCTTCCAGGGCGTGGGCCGTGAGCGCGAGGATCGGCACGTTCGGGTCGAGAACCTCGTCGGAGGCGCGGATGGCCCGAGCGGCTTCCATTCCATCCATGACGGGCATCTGGATGTCCATGAGCACCACGTCGTAGCGCTTGCGCTTGAGGGCCTCCAGGGCTTCCCTGCCGTTGGGCACGGCATCCGCGCTGTGGCCCAGGCGCTCTAGAAAGCGCAGGACCGTGATGCTGTTGACATGTTCGTCCTCGGCCAGGAGGATATGGAGGGGAATGAAGCATTCTCCCGGTGCGGCCACGATGTCGCCGGAAAGCTCCTTTGCCGGTGCAAAACGTAAGCAGACATGCACGCTTGTGCCGCCTTCGGGGCCGCTCTCAATACAGGCCTGTCCGTGCAGGGCATTCACGAAACGGCGCACCAGATGCAATCCCAGGCCCGTGCCCTCGTGCTTTCGGGTGGAGGAGCCGTCCACCTGGGTGAAGACCTCCCAGACCTTGTCCAGGTAGGGGGCGGGAATGCCGACGCCCGTGTCCTTCACCAGAAAGAGGGCGCGCAGATCGTCGCCGGGGGTCTCCACGGACTGCACGTCCAGCCGGACCTCGCCCTCGGTGGTGAACTTCACGGCATTGCCCACGAGATTGAAGAGAATCTGGCGCAGCCTGCCGGGGTCGCCCATGAGCATGCGGGGCAACTCCGGGTCGAGAGTGTGGTGCAGGGCGATGCCCTTGGCCTCGGCCTGGGGCCGGAAAACCTGGATCACGGTCTGGAGCAGTTCCGGCAGGCAAAAGGTCTGTTCGCGTACCACGATTTGCCCGGCCTCGATGGCCGAGAGGCTGAGCAGATCCTCCAGCAAAGCCAGGAGCCCCGTGCCGGAGCGCAGCGCCACGTTGACGTAGCCCTTGTTTTCCTCGGAAAGGCCGTTGTCCTGGAGGATCTGGAGCATGCCCAGCACGCCGTTGAGGGGCGTGCGGATTTCATGGCTCATGTTGGCCAGAAATTCGCTTTTGGCCTGGTTGGCCGCCTCGGCGGCCTCTTTGGCCGCGAGCACGTCGCGCTCGGACTGCTTGCGCTGCACGGCCAGAGCAAAGGCCGTGCTCAGTCGTTGCACCGCTTCCAGATCTTCCTGCGCATAGTCCCGGTCCGCGTTGGCCAGGGCGATGATGCCCGTGACCCGGGAGCCGGACAGAGCCGGGACGCACAGAAAGCGGCGTACCGGCAGATGCCAGGCGGGGGCGCCGTCGCTGCGCGGGTCGGCGGAGGTGTCGTTGCTCAGCAGAGTCTCGCCGTTGCGGATGACCCAGCCCCAGAGTCCCCCGAACTGGTCGAAGGCCAGAGGCTGGCCCGACTCGGGCCACATGTTTCCCGTGCCGGAGAGTGCCTTGATGGTCATGCGCGCGCCGTCCTGCTCCAGGGTGGCCGCAAAACCCATGGGGCTTTCCGTGAGGCGGGCCGCCGCGTCCAGAACGTGCCCGGCGATTTCTCCCAGGCTGATGGGCTGGAGCAGCCGACCGGAAAGTTCGGCCAGGGTGGCGTCCAACTCGCGCTGCCGCCGGAGCGAGGCCTCGGCGCGGCGGCGCTCGGTGATGTCGCGGGCCACGACAACGGCGTATGCCACGCCGCCGAAGGAGACATTGCGCGCCGAGATCTCCACGGGCGTGATCTCGCCGCGCGTGGAATGCACCTCGGTCTCGGTGACATGGGCGCTTTCGTCCCCGGTGGAGAGGTTCTGGATCAGTGCCCTGATTCTCGGTTCGGGGAAGATTTCGAAAAAAGGCTTGGTGGGGATGTGTTCCTCGTCGCAACCGGCCATGTCGCAGACCATGCGGTTGAAGTCCACGATGAAGCCCTCCCGCAGGTCGAGCAGGAAAATGGCGTCGTTGCTCTGGTCCAGGATGGCCCGGAAGCGTTGCAGTTGTTGCAGGCGGGCCTGAAGTTCCGGATAGTAGCTCTTGCGCACCGAGCTTTCGCCCAGGCCGATGAGCTTTTCGCGCAGCGAGGGCGACGCTCCCTGGTTCGCCTCGTCGCTGTTGTCCTGTGGGTCAGAGCGCCTGCGCATAAATTTCCACAACCTCTTCCCGGGTCAGGGTCGAGGGGTTGGTGGCCATGCAGGGATCGGCCAGGGCGAATTGGGCCAGTCCGTCCAGGTCTTCCCGGCTCACGCCCAGGGAGGCGAGACTTTCGGTCACTCCGGCTTCGCACTTGAAGGTGCGTACGGCTTCGAGAACCGCTTCGCGTTGTTCTTCCAGGTCCATGCCTGGCATGATGTCCGCGCCCAGGGCCGTGCCCACGGCGGAATAGCGTTCCGGTGCGGCCTGGAAGTTGTGCGCGATGACGTGGTCGAGGAGGATGGCGTTGCATTTGCCGTGGGGCAGGTCGAGCAGGCCGCCCAGGCTGTGGGAGAGGGCATGTACCGCCCCGAGAATGGCATTGGAAAAAGCCAGCCCGGCGTAGAGGCTGCCGAGTTGCATTCCGGCGCGCGCGTCCATGTCCAGCGGTTTGTGGATGGCCCGCACAAGGTGGGCGTGGATGAAGCGGACCGCTTCCAGGGCGAAGAGGTCCGTGACCGGGGAGGAGGCATTGGACACGTAGGCCTCGATGGCGTGGGTCAGGGCGTCCAGCCCGGTGTTGGCCGTCAGTTCCGCGCTCATGGTTGCGGTCAGCGCGGGGTCCAGCAGGGAGGCGTCCGGAACCACGGCCTTGCTGACAATGGCGATTTTCACCTTGCGTGCCGAATCCAGGATGATGGCGAATTGGGAAACGTCGGCGGAACTTCCCGAGGTGGTCGGGAGGCAGATCAGCGGCGGGCCGGGCCGGGCCACGTTGTCCACGCCCTCGAATTCGAGCACATGGCGGTCGTTGGTCACGGCGATGCCGATGGCCTTGGCGCAGTCCATGGGGCTGCCGCCACCCACGGCCACGATGGCGTTGCAGTCGTTTCGCCGGTAGATTTCCGCACCGGCCATGGATTCATGGTCGCGTGGATTGGCGGAAACGTCGGAAAAGAGGGTGACTTTGTGGCCGTATTCGCGCAGGGAGTCCGTTGCGGCGTCCACCCAGCCCGCCTCAATGACTCCCGGATCCGTGACGAGCAGGACCCGTTCGGCTCCCAGGTTGCGGGCGTAGCGGCCCACGAGGGCTGCGGACCCTTCTCCGAAAACGAACTCCGGAGCCACGAATTTGCGGAGTTCCAGCAGGCTCTTTTGCACCATGAGGGTTCTCCCACGGTTTAGCGACTTTTGTAGAGAGCAATATCCGCATCTAAATCGAAATTATCACAAGTACGAGGTGTTGTCTAACGAATCCCTCTTTATGCGGATGCGTCAGCGGATTTTGCCTCAGCTTCCACAAAAACGCGTTTTACGTTTGGAAACGTGTTTTTGATTGCCCGGTCCAGTTGGCCGACAACGTTTTCCACCTCGCAGGAGCTTTCCCGGTCCGCGAAGTCCACGGAAAGGGTGACCACAATGTACTCCGGTCCCATGTGCAGTGTGGCGAGTTCGTTGATGGTTTCGATCTCTGGCCGTGCCAGGACCATGTCGCGGATGGCCGCGACCACCTCCGGATGTGCACCCTCGCCCAGGAGCAGACCGTGGGTTTCGTATGCCAGCCAGGTGGCCGTGCCCGCGAGGATGCAGCCGATGAGGACGGAGGCCGCGCCGTCAAAGCGGGGGTCGCCGGTGAGCTGTGTCAGCAGCACGCCCGCAAAAGCCACAAACAGGCCAAGCATGGCGGCGGAATCCTCGAAGAGCACCACGAAGAGCGAGGGATTTTTGCTGCGCGACACCGCCCGCAGCCAGCCGCGCTCCCCCTTGGTCGCGCGGAATTCCCGCAGGGCCATGCTCCAGGCCGCGCCTTCGAAAAACAGCGAGACCAGGAGCACGCCGTAGTTCAACATCGGATTTTCCGGCACGGTCGGATACCGGAGATGGGAAATACCTTCATAGATGGACACGCCCGCGCCCAGGCCGAAAATCAGAATGGCCACCACGAAGCTGTAGAAATAGATTTCCTTGCCGCGACCAAAGGGAAAACGCTCATCCGCAGGCAGGGCGGCCCGGCGCATGCCGTGCAGCAGCAGGATCTGGTTGCCCGTGTCCACGGTGGAATGGACGCCCTCGGAAAGCATGGCCGAGCTGCCCGTGAAAAAAGCCGCGACGAATTTGGTGGCGGCAATGGCCAGATTGCCGAGCATGGCAGCGATGATGACCTTTTTGGAACCGGAAGCCACGGAAGATCTCCTTGATTGCGTTGGGCGCAAATGGGCGAAACGCGAATATGACCCAGGACAGGGCGCAGGGCAAGCCGGAGGCGGGGAAAAAGCGCGTCCCGCGCCCGGTTCCGAAGCAGTGGATTGCGACCGAGGTCGAAACGCGGATCGGGAATCGGCTCAGATGGCGGGGTCGAGGAGCATGTTGTCGCGGTGGACCGCTTCCTCGTAAGGGCAGGCTCCGAGTTCGTCCTGGATTTCCGAACTTTTGCGGCCCATGATCCGGGCAAGATCGTCCGAGGCGTAGTTGGAGAGGCCCACGCCGAG
The DNA here is from genome assembly GCA_050251775.1 of Desulfovibrio sp. Taxonomy (GTDB): domain Bacteria; phylum Desulfobacterota; class Desulfovibrionia; order Desulfovibrionales; family Desulfovibrionaceae; genus Paucidesulfovibrio. The sequence goes on along the minus strand of JBFWMD010000023.1, from coordinate 4,653 downwards.
CACACGACCCGCCTGGGTGCGGATGCGGGCCAGGGCGCCCTGGCAGAACTCGCCCTCCACGGCCACAATGCCGGCGGGCAAAAGGCTCTTGCCCAGGTCGCACAGGGCGCGGGCCGCGCCGTCGTCAACCACGATGGTTCCGGCGGGCTTGTCGTGGTAGGCCAGCCAGAATTTCTTGCTGGAGACGCAACGCTCGCCGGGCAGGACCAGGGTTCCGCCGGGCGCGCCGTCCAGGGCCGCGCAGAGGGAGAAGCCCTTGCGCCCCGAGAGGATCAGGGTGGGCGCGCCGAGCTGGGCAGCGCGCCGGGCCGCGAGTAATTTGGAATACATGCCGCCGGAACCCACGGCGGTTTTGCCGTCGCACATGGCCGGAATGTCCAGGGCCGCGATGTCCTCGATCACGTCGAGCCGCCGCGCGTCCGGGTGCTGGTCCGGGTTTTTGTCGAAAACTCCGTCCGCCGAGGTCAGGTTGATGAACAGGTCGGCGCTGACCAGTCCCACGGTCAGACTGGCCAGGGTGTCGTTGTCCCCGAATTCCAGTTCCTTCACGGAAACCGTGTCATTCTCGTTGATGATCGGAACCGCGCCCCAGTCGAGCAGCCGTTCCATGGTATTGCGGGCGTTGAGAAAGCGTTCGCGCTGGCGCAGGCCCTCGCGCGTGAGCAGCACCTGGGCGGCCACGATGCCCAGCTCCGAAAGGGCGCGGTCGTATTCGTGCATCAGCGTGCCCTGGCCGATGGCCGAGGCGGCCTGGCGTCCCGGCAGGTCCGAGAGGTGGGCCGCGTCGGGCTGCATGAACTGGATGCGGCGGCGTCCGGCGGCCACGGCCCCGGAGGTGACCAGCAGCACCTGCATCTCGCGCTGGCGCAGGGCCGATATCTCGCGGACGAGATGGCGGATCATGTTCAGATCGAGCCCGTCTTCCATGGTCAGGACGGCCGAGCCGACCTTGACGACCACGCGCCGGGCGGACGAAAGCAGAATGCGGCGATCGGATGCGTTCATGGGCTGGGAACTACTCGTTTTCCGCGTCTCCGTCCAGAGGCGCGCCCTTGTTCTCGTCCTTGTCCGCGCGTTCGTCTTCGGGAAATTGCGCGCTGGATTCCATGGCAAATCCTGACCCGTCGTCAAACACCGAGGGCCGGGCAGCCCTTTTGGCCGCGTCCCGCTCTGCCGCTTCCGAGGCGTTCAGCCGGTTCAACCGCGTCCAGAGCAGGTCCACAAAGGCCTCGATGCCGTCGCCGCGCAGGGCCGAAAGAAAATGCAGCTCCAGCCCGGCCTCCTGGGCGCGCTCCCGAAGTTCCTCGACCTTGGCGTCGTCCAGCAGGTCGATCTTGTTGATCACCCGAAGCTGTTCCTTTTGGGCCAGCTCGGGGTTGTAGCGGGCCAGTTCCTCGTCGAGCATGGCGAACCCGGCAAAAGGATCGTTGCCCTCGCCCCTGGCCACGTCCTCGCAGCTGAGGATGTGGACGAGAAAGCGCGTGCGCTCCACGTGCTTGAGGAAGGTGTGGCCGAGCCCCTGGCCCTCGCTCGCGCCTTCAATCAGGCCGGGAATGTCCGCGATGACCATGCGTCTGCCGATTTCGTCCTCCAGGACCCCGAGGTTGGGGACCAGGGTGGTGAAGGGGTAGGCCGCGATCTTAGGCCGCGCAGCGGAAACAGCGGAAATAAAAGTGGATTTGCCCGCATTGGGCAGGCCGAGCAGGCCCACGTCCGCAAGGATCTTCAGCTCCAGGCGCACATGGCGCTCCTCGCCGGGGAATCCCGGTTCGCAGCGGCGCGGCGCGCGGTTGGTGGCGGTTTTGAAGTGCAGGTTGCCCCGGCCACCGTCGCCGCCCTTGCAGATCAGCACTTCCTGGCCGTCCCGGACCAGGTCGGCGATGAGCTGTTCGCGGACGTTGCCGTCTTCGTCCTCGATTTTTTCGAAGACCAGCGTGCCCACGGGCAGGTCGATGACCAGGGGATCGGAGGCCTTGCCGTAGCGGTCGCGGCCCATGCCGGGCTGTCCGTTGCGCGCCTCGTAGAGCCGCTTGAGCCGGAAGTCGTAGAGGGTCATGAGCCGTTCGGAGGCGCGGAAGATCACGTCCCCGCCGCGTCCGCCGTCCCCGCCGTTGGGGCCTCCTCTGGGAACGCAGCGTTCGCGGCGGAACGAGGCGCAGCCGCTCCCGCCATGGCCGGATCGCACGGTGATGCTTGCTTCGTCTACGAATCGCATGAATTCCTTCCTGTGCGGCGTTCTCGCCGGAGTTTTCCTAAGGATACAACAAAAAAAAGGGCAGGAGAAGCTCCTGCCCTGAAATCGCACTGTAGCCGATCGCGGCTAGGCTTCGGCCGGGACCACATGCACGCGGGTCTTGACCTTCTTGTGCCGGGTGTATTTTTCGAACTTAACCACACCGTCGGTCAGGGCGAAGAGGGTGAAATCCTTGCCCATGCCCACGTTTTTGCCGGGGTGGACCTTGGTGCCGAGCTGGCGCACGAGGATGTTGCCCGCGATGACCGCCTGGCCGCCGAAGCGCTTTACGCCCCGCCGCTGGCCTTGGGAATCGCGACCGTTCCTGGAGCTGCCGCCTGCTTTTTTATGAGCCATGACGTTCTCCTTGCGGCACTAGGCCGAAATGCTTTTCACCTTCAGGCGCGTGAAGTCCTGGCGGTGGCCCTGCTTTTTGCGGGCATCTTTCTTGGCAAGCTTGTGAAAGATCACGATTTTCTTGCCGCGGCCATGCGTAACGACTTCACAATCGACCTTGGCGCCCTCGACATAGGGGGAACCGATCTTGGTGTTGTCGCCGTTGCTGAGCAGCAGAACCTTATCAATGGAAACAGTGGAACCGGCTTCGGCCTTGAGAAGTTCCACGTCCATTTCGAGGCCTTCTTCCACGCGGAACTGTTTTCCGCCGGTCTCGATGATTGCAAACATAATGGTGTTACCTCCGTCTCGCAAGGAGGGCAACCTATCCGCAAGGGTGCGGTAAAGTCAAGCCCTGCGAGCGACTTTTTTATCGCTGCACGAAAAAATCATGTACTCAACGCTCAGAAGGCCCTGGGGATGCTGGACCCGGTATTATGAAATCGCGGGCGGCCCGAGGCCAGGACGCTTATGCCCTGGCGAGCACGAGTACGTCAACTGCTTTGACGCCCGCCAGGAGCAGAGATTTCGCGCATTCGCGCAGCGTGGCCCCTGTGGTGCAGACATCGTCCACGAGCAGCGCGCGTTTTCCGCGCACCAGAGCGGTGTCCGCCTCGAAGGCCCCGTGCAGATTGGTCAGCCGTTCGGCCCCGGAGAGGGTCGACTGGGGCCGGGTGTCGCGCAGCCTGCGCAGGGCGGCGGGCGCGAGCGGAGCACCGGCGCGCGCGGCCACGGCTGAGGCCAGTTCGAGACTCTGGTTGAACCCGCGCCAGAGCAGCCGCTTCTCATGCAGGGGCACGGGAATGACCAGCCCGGGCCGGGTCGGGGGAGGGACGGCCGACGGCGCGCAAAGGGCGCGCTCCCAGGCCTGGGCCGCCATGTTCCGGAGCAGGGCGGCCTGCTCCAGCCGGGCATTATATTTGAAGGCGATGATCAGCCCGCGCAGGGGATCGTCGTAGCGGGCGTGAAAAAAGAAGCGCTCCCAGGGCGGGGACGCAACGCGGCACTCGCCGCAGAGCATGGGCTCGTAGCTCTCCAGGCCGAACATGCCGCCGCAGGCGGGGCAGAACCCGCCTTCGCGCGGGCGCAGGGCCAGGGCGCAGGCCGGGCAGAGTCTGTCAGCCCGGATTGGTTCGACCGGAACGCCGCAGGCCGGGCAGCGGACCTGGAAAATTCCGGTCCGCCGCCCAAACGAGCGGAGCAGTGTGCCGAGCGCGCCGGACATGGCGTTGCTCAGCCCGCGTGCGTCTTCCAGGCGTCCCTGCCGAGCTGGCGAATCTGCTCGGCGGCGTCGGGATTGCGCTCCATGTCAGCGATCTTGTCGAATCCCCGGAACTCCATCGGTGGTTGCAGCTCCAGGTTGAAGCTGTCCAGGAAGTATTTCATGGTCAGCCGCGCGCCCTCGAAGAGCTTTTCGCCCTCAATGCGCCCGGCGAAGAGCGAGAGATAGGCCGGACGGACAGGCCGCCCCGCCACTTCCGGGTCGCCTTTCTGTTTGCGGGCGTAGACCCACTGGCTGCGGTCGATGAGGGTCTTCAGCCGGGAGGGCAGGTGGTAGAAGTAGATGGGCGCGGCAAAGTAGACAAAGGGCGCCGCGAGCATGTTTTCGAAGAGGTCCAGGGCGTAGTCTTTGCCCTGGAGCGCACAGGGGCTGGCCGAATCCTTCTCGCAGAGGCGGCAGGCGCGACAGGGCTTGAAGTCCATCTTGCGGATGTAAATGGTCTCGGCGTCGCCGCCCGCGTCGCGGAGGCCTTCCAGAAAGAGGTTCACCGCGTTGTTGCTGTTGCCCTGGGCGCGGTGGCTGCATTGAAAGATAAGTGGATTGCTCATACCGTATGCTCCTAGCTGATCGAATCAGGTCGTTTGTATCCGGCTCATGAGAATGCGCAGATGGCCGATTTCCTCAAAGGTTTCCAGCGACCATACCGGAACGAAGTACAGGGCGAGCTCAATCTGTCCGAGCTGCTCCGGGTCGATGAGCGCCTCAATGGCCCCAACCCGAGAAAAGCGTAGATACCAACCTA
>JBFWMD010000022.1:0-50635 GCA_050251775.1 Desulfovibrio sp. | reverse complement strand
CGACATTTCGGTGATTGAGAGCGGCAGGCTGGAACTCAGCCGCCAGCGGGAGGATCTCGCCTCCCTGATCGTGGAGCGCGTGGACATGGCCCAGCTCATGGCCGGAGAAAAAAACATTGAACTCCGCATCGAGCGCAATGATTCCGTGGTGGCCGAGGTGGATCGGCGGCGCATTGGGCAGGTCATCGACAATTTGCTGACCAACGCCATCAAATTTTCGTCGAGCAACACCGTGGTCAGCGTGGAGGTGCGGGAAGAGGGCGGGGATGTCTGTTTCCAGGTCCAGGACCAGGGACCGGGTATTCCGTCCCAGGAGCGCGACAAGCTCTTCCTTTCCTTTCAGAAGCTTTCCAATCGGCCCACAGCCGGCGAAGTCAGCACCGGCCTCGGTCTGGCCATCGTGAAAAAGATTGTGGAAGCGCATCAGGGCCGCGTGCAGGTGGAAAGCGAACGCGGCAAAGGAACCTGCTTCCGGGTCTGTCTGCCTTTGCATCCCCAAAAGTGATCGCTTCTTGTTTTTCGCTGGTCAAAGATTTTGAACCTGGACGCCATGCCGGATTCAAAAATTTTTTTTCATTCATTCAAGTCGGTAAGCAAAGGCTGCTGCCCAGGTTCGGGACGGGCCTTTGCCGAATGGGTTCAAGAAATTTGCCTCAAGCCAGTGCTCCCCTTGCAGGGTACACACCCACTACTGCGTCTCTATCCTTTTGATATTGTGGCTGAAAATATTTTTTCTACTCCAGAAACCAATTTGGCACAAAGCCTGCTAATAGAAAAGCATCCTTCTTCTTTTGCAGACACCACGTCAGAATGAGGCTCTCCGGATGGTCCGGGGAGCCTTTTTCTTTGTCCACCCCACGGGCGCAAAGCCCTCTCCGCTGACCGGAATGCCGGGGGAAGCATGGCCGACTCTCTGACGGGGGCTTCCGGAACCGGAATCCAGTGTGTCGAAGAAATTGAACCCGAGGTCATGGGAGAGTACAAATATTGTTTAAATACATAAATTCAATGTATTGCGATATTTTTTGCGCTATTGCTGGCGGGGCGTGACGCCAGGACAGTACAAAAATTACTCCCCACATTTTTTTTTCAAAGCAAATGCGATGCCGGCCGATTTGTTTTTAATACATTGAGTTTATTGTTTAAGTTTTATAATTTGATGGTGTGCATATTTTTGGCACGAAGCCTGCTAATACTGAATTATCCTTCTTCTTTTGCAGTCACAACGTTCGAATGAGGCTCTCCGGGTGGTCCGGGGAGCCTTTTTCGATTTGGTGCATCTGTTTTTGTGCCTTGAGACCTCTGTTTTGTGGAAGTTGCGCGAAATCAAACTCAATTGGTTGTCATCCGTGGACAGTATGCTATGGATAGGGCCAGATGATCGTTGCAAGCCACATCGGCCATGGCGACGATTCGGGGGGCCTTGATGAAAACGACGCGCTCCTGCCCGCATTGTGGGCAGGAAGTGGACTTTTATCGCAATCCGCTGCCCACGGTGGACGTGATCATTCACGCCCCAGGGGGGGGGGTGGTGCTTGTGGAGCGCGCCAACGAACCGCACGGCTGGGCCTTGCCCGGCGGGTTCGTGGACTATGGCGAAAGCTGCGAGGCCGCCGCTGTCCGCGAGGCCCGGGAGGAAACCGGACTGGACGTGACCCTCACGCGCCTTGCCGGAGTGTATTCCGATCCGGAGCGCGATCCGCGCCATCATACCCTCAGCGTGGTTTACGCCGCCCTGGCCGAGAATATGGACCGCCTCCAGGCCGGCGACGACGCCGCCGGGGTGCGCGTCTGGCCGCTGGACGCGCTGCCCGCGCTCGTCTTTGATCATGCCCGAATTCTCGAAGACTACCGCCGGAGCCTGCCTGGGGCTTCTGGCGTCTCGTTGCGGAGGAATGGGTGACGGACCAAGCATTGAAAAGGCCGCGCATCGTGCTCCTGACCTCGGAGATGTTCCCCTTTTCCAAGAGCGGGGGACTCGGCGACGTGATGGGGGCTCTGCCCGCCGCCCTGCATTGCAAGGGGGCCGAGGTTTGCGTGATCACACCCTTTTACGGTCGGCTGAGCACTGCGGGCCACGAAATCCGTCTGGTGCGCTCCGACTGCCCCGTGGGCTATCCGTGGGGACCGGTGACCGCAGAGATTTACCGCACGGACTACGAGGGCGTTCCCGTCTACTTCGTGTCCCGGGGCGAATACTTTGATCGGCGCGCCTACTACAACACCTATGACGGCGACTATTTTGACAATTGCGAGCGTTTCACCTTTTTCGTGCGTGCGGCCCTGTCCTGGTGTCGTCAGATGGACGCGGCCCCGGCGGTTGTCCATGCCCACGACTGGCAGAGCGCGCTTGCGCCCGTGTTCATCCACTATCTGCGGCAAAGCGACCCGTTCTGGAAGGACACCCGCACGGTGATGACCATCCACAACCTGGCCTTCCAAGGGCGGTTTTCTTTCCGACTTTTCGAGAACTGCGGCCTGCCCGGCGAGGCCTGGAACATCGACGGCGTGGAATATTACGGCGACTTCAATCTGCTCAAGGGCGGCATCGCCTTTGCCGACGCCGTGACCACGGTCAGCCCGGCCTACGCGCGCGAGATCCTCTCCCCGGCCTTTGGCTGCGGGCTGGAGGGCATTCTCCGAAAGCGCGGCGACCGGCTCAGCGGCATTCTCAACGGCGCGGACTATTCGGTCTGGGATCCGGACAGTGACAAGTATCTGCCCTGCGCCTACACGCCCGCCGCCCTGGAGGGCAAGCGGGCCTGCAAGCGCGCCCTGCTGCGGGAGTTCTACCTCGCGGACCAGCTGGAAGACCGGCCAGTGCTCTGCTTCATTGGCCGGCTGCGGCGGCAGAAGGGCATCGACCTGCTCTTCGACATCCTCCCGGAACTGATGCGCAACGAGGTTGGGGTCATCGTGCTGGGGGAGGGCAAGCTCGAATTCGAGGCCCGGCTCCAGGAACTTGTGGAGCAATATCCCGGCAGGCTGGGTGGAGCCATCGGCTATTCCGAGGACCTGGCCCACCGCATCCATGCCGGTTCGGACATTTTTCTGATGCCGTCGCGCTACGAACCCTGCGGCCTGACCCAGATGTACGCGCTGCGCTTCGGCACGCCTCCGGTGGCCACGGCAGTGGGCGGACTCATCGACACCATCATTTCGCATCCGAGTCCGGAAGCCACGGGCTTCACCTTTGCCCGGCCCGAGCCGGAACTCTTCCTGGACGCGGTGAAGCGTGCCTTGCGAGTCTGGCACGACAAGGCCGCCTGGCAGGGCATGATGGTCCGGGCCATGAACCAGGCCTTTACCTGGGAACGGGCTGCGGAAAAATACCTCGACCTCTACGCCTCCCTGGGCGCGGATTTCCGGTCCGATGTCGGGCCCGAAGCCTCTCCGGGGGGTGATTTTGCAGAGCAATGCAACCCCCGACAACTTCGGGGCGCATAAGGAGGAGGAAGATGCCGCTTTCCAAGAAGTACCTGAAGAGCAAGCCGATCTGCAAAGTGACCTTCAAGGTTTCCAAGGCCACGGCCCATGAAGCGAAGAAGATTTTTCTTGTGGGCGAGTTCAACAAATGGAACACCAAGAACCTGCCCATGCGGCAACTCAAGGACGACTCCTTTTCTGTGACCGTGGATCTTGAAGCGGGGCGGGACTATCAGTACCGCTACCTCACTGATGAGGGGGTCTGGCTGAACGACTCCAAGGCGGATCGCTACGAATACAGCGCCTTTGCGGGCGGCGACAACTGCGTGGTGACCACTTGAACGGAGGCGCGGCCCCCCTCGACGAACCCGACAAGCAATGAGGAAAGATGCTCAGCAGTACCCGACCCGTCTACATCGCGCCCTTTGATCTCCACCTCTTCGGCAAGGGTGAACACTGGGATCTCTACCGCATTCTTGGAGCGCACCCCGCGACCGGCGAGGACGGCGTTGCGGGATACCGCTTCGCGGTCTGGGCGCCCAATGCGAAAAACGTTAGCGTGCTCGGCGGGTTCAACGACTGGACCCCGGCGCGGCATCCGCTCTTTCCCGTGGGTTCCTCGGGCATCTGGGCCGGATTCCTGCCCGGACTCAGCCGCAACGTATCCTATAAATACGCTGTGGAGCAGCAGAGCGGCCATGTGACCTTCAAGACCGATCCGTTCGCCTTTGCCACGGAATCCCGGCCCGGCAATGCCGCCGTGACCACCGCCCTGGACGGCTACGCCTGGGGCGACGAGGCCTGGATGGAGCGGCGTCGTGACCAGGGACTGCCCCTGGAGCGCGCGGTTTCGGTCTATGAGGTCCACGCGGGTTCCTGGCGTCGTCCGGACGGGCGCTTTCCCACCTATGCCGAACTGGCCGACGAGTTGATTCCCTATGTGACCAACCTGGGCTTCACCCATGTGGAGTTTCTGCCCCTGGCCGAGCACCCCCTGGACGAATCCTGGGGCTACCAGACCTCCCACTACTTCGCGCCCACGTCCCGCTTCGGCTCCCCCGACGAGTTCCGCGCCCTGGTGGATCGCTTCCATCAGGCCGGGCTGGGCGTGATCCTGGACTGGGTCCCGGCGCATTTCCCCAAGGATGACTGGAGCCTGGGCCGTTTCGACGGCACGGCTCTCTATGAGCACGAAGACCCGCGCCTGGGCGAACATCCGGACTGGGGAACCTACATCTTCAATTTCGCCCGCTATGAGGTGGCCAATTTCCTGCTGAGCAACGCCCTGTATTGGCTCAAGGAATTCCACATCGACGGCCTGCGCATCGACGCGGTGGCTTCCATGCTCTACCGGGACTATTCCCGCAAACCGGGCCAGTGGCTGCCCAACCACTACGGCGGCAACGAGAACCTCGAAGCCATCGAGTTCCTGCGGCGGCTGAACACCGTGGTCCACGCCCACTACCCCGGCGCCTGCGTCATTGCCGAGGAATCCACCTCCTGGCCCGGAGTGTCGCGGCCCGTGTACGCTGGCGGGCTGGGCTTCACCTTCAAGTGGAACATGGGCTGGATGAACGACACCCTGGATTATTTCTGCAAGGAGCCGATCCACCGCTCACACCACCACCAGAACCTGACTTTTTCCATGCTCTACGCCTTCAGCGAGAACTTTTTGCTGCCCCTGTCCCACGACGAGGTGGTCCACGGCAAAGGCGCGCTGCTCTCCAAGATGCCCGGCGACACCTGGCAGAAGTTCGCCAACCTGCGGCTGCTTCTGGCCTACCAGTGGGCGCATCCCGGCAAGAAGCTGCTCTTCATGGGCTGCGAGTTCGGGCAGTGGAGCGAATGGAATTGTGGCCGGGAACTGGACTGGATTCTGATGACCTTCGAGACGCACCGGGGCGTCTGGAATCTGGTGGGCGACCTGAACCGGCTGCTGCGCGCGCAGCCCGCCCTGCATGTCCGGGACCACGACTGGTCCGGGTTCCAGTGGCTGGACTTCACGGATCACAACGCCTCGGTCATCAGTTTTCTGCGCACGGCGCCGGATGTGCCGCCCGTGCTCTGGGTCTTCAACTTCACGCCCGTGCCCCGGCAGGAGTACGCCGTGCCCTGTCCGCTGGAAGGAACCTGGCGCGAGATCCTGAACACGGACGCGGGTGTTTACGGCGGCTCCAATCTGGGCAACGGCGGAAGCGCCGAGGCCGTGCGCGGGGGGAACGGCCCCTGCCTGCGCCTGACCCTGCCGCCTCTGGCCGCCCTGGCCTTTGCGCATCAGGGCTGAAGCCCGGCAGGTTGCCGGAAAGAAAATGCTTTTCTCCACGGGCGCGAATCCGTAAGCTGCCCCCCATGAACACCATTCTGATTACGCTGGGCGACCCTGGCGGGCTGGGGCCGGAACTCGTGGTGCGCCACTTTCTGGAAGTCTTCTGGGAGGCCTCGTGCGCGAAGTTGAACGCGCGCTACCTGCTCCTGGGGCCGGAGAGCGCCCTGCGCACGCATCTGGGCGCGGGCGAAACGTTCTGGACCCGGCTGGACGATCCCGCTGAAGTCGCGGACCGCGTTCCGGGCGTCTATCTCTTTGAACCTGGGGAACTCTCGGGTATGACCTGCCCCCTGGGCCAGGCCAGCGTGGCGGGCGGGGCCTGCTCCGGCGTGAGCCTGGAATGGGCCGTGAAGCTGCTGCAATCCGGCGTGGGCCAGGGCCTCTGCACCTGTCCGCTGAACAAGGCCATGCTCCAGGACGCGGGCTTCGACTTTCCGGGCCACACGGAATTTTTGGCCGAACGCCTGGGCGTGGGCCGCGAAAACGTCTGCATGCACCTGGGCGGCCCGGTGCTGCGCGTCAGCCTCGTGACCACCCACCCGCAACTGCGCGACGTGGCCGCTCTGGTCACGGCTGAACGCATCCTGCACTGCCTGCGGCTCACCGCCGCACACATGCGCACCCTGGGCGTGGGCGGCCCCCTCGCGGTCTGCGGGCTGAACCCGCACGCGGGCGAGTCCGGCAAGATCGGCCGGGAGGAAATCGAGATCATCGCCCCGGCCCTGGAGCGGGCCAAGGCCGAGGGGCTGGAAGTGGTCGGCCCCCTGCCGGGCGACACGGTCTTCCACTTTGCCGCGCGCGGGGCCTACGCCGCTGTCCTGGCCATGTACCACGACCAGGGCCTGGCCCCCTTGAAGCTGCTGCACTTCCACAACGCCGTGAACGTCACCCTGGGGCTGCCCTATCCGCGCACCTCCCCGGACCACGGCACGGGCTACGACCTTGCGGGCACGGGCACGGCCAGCCTGGAGAGCTTCCAGGCCGCCCTGCGCATGGTCGAGCGCATGGCGGACGTGCGGGTCGGGGGCGCGGAAACGGTTCAAGGGAAGGGCGTTATCAACTGAGTCGCGCGAAGCGCGCCGCGGCCTCGCCCGCGCGTTTGCCGAAGACCTGGGTGGCCGTGACCATGGCCCCGCCCAGGCGGTTGGCCCCGTGCATGCCCGTGGCGCATTCGCCGCAGGCATAGAGGCCGGGCAGGAGCGGGGTTGTTTCCGTGTCCGTTTTTGTTCCGGTTTCGACGCCGGATTCAGGTTCGGTTCCAGGTTCGGTTTTTGCGGCCAGCACGGCCCCGTGTTCGTTGATCAGCGCGCCGCCGTTGCCCGCGTGGGCAAAGAGCGCCACCTCCTCCCAGCCGCCCTGGCCGAGCTTGACTCGGACCACGCCTTGGTCATCGGCCTGGGCTTGGAGCCATTGGTCCATGCCGTAGTCGTGGACCAGATCCCCCTCGTATTCCACCGGCCCCCAGGCAGCGGGGCAGTGTGTGCGCCGCGCGTCGGCCAGGGCCAGGACCTTGGCCGAGGGCGCCACCTCCCCCCCATCTGGCGTCCGGGCCACGGCGTCCGGCCCGGCGATGTCCGCCGGGGAGCAGAAGCGGCGGCCCGCCAGGGTCATCCACATGTATTGCAGGTAGTCCGTGTTTTCCATGCGCGCTCCAGCCTCCCGGAGCATTTGCCAGGAGCGGCCCGGATTGCCGGGACCGGCCACGTGGCGCTCGTGCAGGGGAGCCGGGCCGCCCAGGGCCATGACCACGGCTCCAGCCCGGATGGTCAGCGGCGCTTTTTCCTGATCCGCGCCCACCGGGCGCAGGCGCGCCCCGGTCACGCGTCCGTTCGCGGTTTCCAGGCCGAGAACCTCCAGCCCGGTGCGCAGGTCCACGCCGAGGGAGAGGATCTTATCGCGGAACAGGCTGTGGGCGTGGGCCAGATCGTCGAACACCGCAGCGCGGGCAAAGGGGCTGAAGCAGCCTGTGCGGCGGAAGAGCCTTCCGTCCGCTTGATAGCGGAATTTCAGTCCCAGGGTCTCCAACTCGCGGAAGCGGAGCTCGGCCTCCTCGGCGAGGATGCGCACGAGGATTTCGTCCACCATGCCGGGCCGGGCCAGCCAGACCACCTCGCGGGCGAAACGGGTGCGCTCGCGTTCGCCCAGGGGCAGTTGCATGCCCAGGCTGTCGTTGCGGTTGGCAAAGGAGGAGCCCGAGGGGCCGGGCAAGAGCGCGGCCAGGGTCACACGCAGGCCGGGCGCGGATTCGGCTGCGGCCCAGGCCGCGCGCAGGCCCGAGAGACCCGCGCCGAGAACAAGTACATCGGTGCGCAAGGACATGGTGACAGGGTACGGGAATTCGCTCCGGGAGGGAAGACGCCGGGAGCCGGGAATGTACGCTAACTCTGCGGGATTGCAACGGCATCGAAGGCAAGAAAAAAGCCGCCCCAAGGCGGCCTTTCCGATGCGCGGAGGCGCTTAGATTTTTTTCAGCGCGTACTGGCGCATTTTTTCCGCTTCCTTGAAGCCGGGGTTGATGCCCAGGGCTTTTTCCGCAGCTTCCTTCATCTTGGCCCACTGCCGCCAGTCGAAGTAGAGGCGGCCCAGATTGAAATACAGGTATTCGTCCTTGTTGCTGTATTCCAAAGCCTTGAGGTAGTAGCGCTCGGCCGCGTCGAACTGCTTGAGTTTGCGCAGGACAATGCCGATGCGGTTGTAGAGGAACATGGCCTGGGGGTCGTGCTTGAGGGCGTCCTCAAGCAGGCCGAGGGCGTCGTCGTAGAGGTCGGCCTTGAGGTAGCGGTCCGCGATGTCGGCCTTGAGTTCCGTGTCGGTCTTGAAGGTCCGCATCAGGCCGTTGAAGGTGTCGCGGGCCTGGTCCACCTCTTTGGCGTCCAGGTGTGCCTGGCCTTTTTCCAGTTCCTCGGCCCGGACGCTTTCTTTGTGGGCGATTTCGCTCTGGGCCTCTTCGGTGACGTGGGTTTCCAGTTCGCCCACCAGTTCCTGCATGGTCTGGTAGAGCTTCTTTTCCTCGCCCTGCTTATAGGGAATCACCAGCGGATAGAGACGCCGCAGCTCCTTGTCCTGGTTCAGGCTGTACACGGCCTGCTCAATGAGCGTGAAGAATTCGTCCCGCTCGTTTTTCATCAGCGGGTTCTTCAGGATCGTCAGCAGGGCCTGGGTCAGAGCCTGGGTCGCGGCCATGGGTTTGCTCTGCTTGAGCAGGCCGTTGACCTCGGACAGGCGTTTACGGGCTTTGATCAGTTCTACGGACATGTCGCTCCTGAGGAGACGGACGCCTGGTTATTTGCCGGTTTCCTGGCGGACCAACTCCCGGAAGCGGGAGAAGAAATATCCGCTGTCGTGCGGGCCGGGCGCGGCCTCCGGATGGAACTGGATGGCGATGACCGGCTTGTCGCGGTGGGCAAAGCCTTCCAGCGTATCGTCGTTCAGATTCTTGTGCGTCATCTTAAGATGATTCAGGCCTGTGATGTCAACGCAAAAGCCATGGTTCTGGGAGGAAATCTCGATTTTTTCCGATTCCAGGTCCATGACCGGATGGTTGCAGCCGTGGTGTCCGAAGCGGAGTTTGAAGGTCGTGCCGCCCAGGGCCAGACCGAGAATCTGGTGGCCGAGGCAGATGCCGGCCACGGGCAGGTCCTTGCAGAAGTCCCGCGTGGCCTCCACCGCGCCGGTGACCACGGCGGGATCGCCGGGGCCGTTGGAGAGGAAGATGGCGTCCGGGCCGAGCGCGCGGGCCTCGGCGGCGGTCATGGACGAGGGTACGGTGAGTTGCACGAAGCCCTGGGCCGCGAGCAGGCGGTGGATGTTCCACTTGGTGCCGAAGTCGTAGACGATGACGCGGGGACCGCCTTCGGGCCAGGAAAAGTTCTTGAGATCCACGTACACGGGACCCTTTTCCGTCCAGAGATACGGCTCTGGGGTGGAAACGCGGTCGGCCAGGTTCAATCCCTCCATGGGGGGGACGGCCTTGGCCCGGCGCACCAGTTCCGCCGGGTCCTTAACGGAAGTGGAGATCACGCCGCGCATGGCGCCGTTGATGCGCAGATGCCGGGTCAGGGCGCGGGTGTCCACGCCTTCGATGCCGGGAATGCCCGCCTCGCGGAGGTAGTCCGGCAGGGATTTGTGGGCGCGCCAGTTGCTTGGCTCCTTGCAGCATTCCTTGACGATGAACCCGGCGACCTGGACCCTGGGGGATTCCACGTCCTCGACGTTCACGCCGTAGTTGCCGATGAGCGGATAGGTCATGCAGACCATCTGTCCGGTGTAGGAGGGGTCGGTAAGCACTTCCTGGTAGCCGGTCATGCCAGTGTTGAAGATGACCTCGCCGCCCGCTTCGATGGGGCCGGTGAAGGATTCGCCCGGAAAGAGGGTTCCGTCTTCGAGGGCCAGAATCGCTTTCATAGTTGCTCCCTGAGGATGTTCGTAACTCCGGCCAGATCTTCCGCGCGGTCCACGCCGTGGCAGGCGTGCCGCGTGAGGCTGACGCGGATGGGGATGCCGTTTTCCAAAAGCCTGAGCTGCTCAAGCTTTTCCCTGCGCTCCAGCAGGCCCGTGGGCAGGGCCGAGAAGGCCCGCAGCGCTTCCATGCGGAAGGCGTACAGCCCGATGTGCAGCAGGTAGCCGTCACCCGACCCGTCGCGGTCAAAGGGGATGGCCGATCTGGAAAAATAAAGCGCGTTCCCGTTTGTGGCAAGGGCCACCTTGACGCGATCCGGCGAAGCGGCCTCCCGGGCGTCGATGCGCCCGGCCAGGGTGGCCACCCGGACCTGGGGATCCGCAAACGGAGACAGCAGTTCCGTGAGCATGGCCGGTTCCAGGCAGGGTTCGTCCCCCTGGATGTTGGCCACCACCGCGTCGGCCTCGACCCCGATGATCTCGGCGGCCTCCAGCACGCGGTCCGTGCCGCTGGCGTGGTCGGGCCGGGTCATGACCACGGGCACGTCCAGCTCTTGGGCCTTGGCGCGGATGCGCTCGTCGTCCGTGGCCAGGAGCACGCGTTCCAGCTCGGGGCAGCGCCGTGCCCGGTCATAGACGTGCCAGAACATGGGCTTGCCCAGGATGTCCGCCAGGGGCTTGCCCGGCAGGCGCGACGAAGCGTACCGCGCGGGAATGATGCCGTAGCATTTCGGAAATGTGTTCATGAGGCCGGTCGCGCTTCCTATCGTCTTTTGAGGGAATGGGCAATATGCATGCAGGCGGTGGTCGTGCCGCCCCGCCGTTCGGAAACGTAGGCCTGAAACCGCACGCGCACCGCTTCCCGGTCCGGCGGAGCCTCCAGCAGGAGCAGAAGTTCGGCCAAAGCCGCGGCGGTATCCGGCGTTTTGCGCACCAGTCCGGCCTGGAGAATTTCTTCGCCGACCCAGGCGAAATTCTTCCAGTGCGGTCCGATGACCGGGATCAGGCCGCTGGCCAGAGGCTCCAGGAAATTCTGACCGCCGAGAGGGGCCAGACTGCCGCCCACAAAGGCGGCAGAGGCATGGGGAAAGGCGCGCTCCATCTCGCCGATGCGGTCCCAAAGCAGCACGGTTCCGGGCCGCACAGGGCCGGTCGCCCGGGAGCGCAGCACGTGGGGGATGCCCGCGCCGGAAAGCAGCTCGCTCCAGGCCGCGACGCGCTGGATGTGGCGCGGAAACAAGCCGGGCACGCACTCGGGCCGGGCCGCCAGCAGGCCGCAAAGCAGCGTGAGGACTTCCGGTTCCTCCTCCTCGCGTACCGAGGCCAGGACCACGAAGGGTTGCTGGCCGGGCAACAGCGGGGCCACAGGGCCGGGGTTGTCTCCGGCATCGCCGGGGCGGGCGTCGCCCGGCCGGGGCACGCGGTCGAACTTGATGTTCTGCATCAGTTCCACGCGCCCATGCCCGTAGAGCGTGGCGAAGCGGGCGCCGTCCGCCTCGGACATGGCCAGGATTTTGTCCGGGGCAATGCTTTTGAAAAAGAAGTGGAATTTGAGGTAGCCGCGCAGGCTGCGCTCGCTCATGCGTCCGTTGACCACCAGCAGCCGCACGTCCTGGTCGCGGCAGGCGGCCATGAATCCCGGCCACATTTCGGATTCGAGCAGCACGACCGTGCGCGGTCGGACCCGGTCCAGGGCGCGGCGCATCAGCCGGGGCCGGTCCAGGGGAAAGTAGGCCGTGTGCAACCGCAGCTCCGGACGCAGGGGCCGGAGCTCCGTGACAAGGGCGTCGAGCCGATCCATGCCTTCGGCGGTGTTAGTGGTCAGCAGGATGCGCAGGGGCAGGGCGTCGGGTTGGCCCTGTGGCAAGGGCAGTCGCCGCAGCAGTTCTCCCGTCAGTTGGGATTCGCCCACGCTGGCGGCCTGGATCCAGAGGTCGCAGGGGCCGGGGTAGGGGGCCTGTTGGACGCGCTGACCCCAACCGTGCCGGAGGCGGCGGTTGCGCCGCAGAAAAAAGAGCGCGGGCCCCCAGGCCAGATCATAGAGCCGGAACAGGGCGGTACGGGTAATGGCCATTCCCTGCTACCGTTCCAGGCCCAGGCGGATCAACTCGGCGATGAGCGCTTCGAATTCCAGTCCGGCGGCTTTGGCGGAACGCGGCAGCAGACTCGTGGCGGTCATGCCCGGCAGGGTGTTCAATTCCAGCAGGTAGGGTTTGCCGTCCGCGCCGACCATAAAGTCGCCGCGCGAATATCCCCGGCAGCCCAGGGCGCGGTGCGCGGCCAGAGTCATGGTCTGGATCTCCTCGGTCAGGGCCGTGTCCACGGGGGCCGGGCAGATCTCCTCGGCGCCGTCCTCATCGTATTTGTTCTGGAAATCGAAATAGGCGGCCCCGTGCTTGGGGCGGATCAGGATCAACGGCAGGGGGGTCTCGCCAAGAATGCCGCAGGTAATTTCCACACCGGGAACGGAGACTTCCACAAGGGCCTCCTCGCCCAGGGCGCCGATCTTATCCAGAGCCTGGAACAGATCGACCTCGCGTTCCACAAGACTCATGCCCAGGCTGGAACCGCCCATGTTGGGTTTGACGAACACGGGGTAGGTCAGGCCGATCTTGGCGTTGCGCGGGGGCAGGGGCCAAAGTTCCCAGGCCGGGGTACGGATGCCCGCATCCTGGAACAGGGCCTTGGCCGCAGCCTTGTTCAGGGCCAGGAAGGACGCCGCCGGCCCAGAACCCTGGTAGGGGCAGCCCACGCGGTCAAGGGCGGCCTGGACCAGCCCATCCTCGCCGGGAGAGCCGTGCAGGCCGATGAAGGCGAAATCGGATTCCTTGGCCAGCTCGACCAGGGCGGCGTAGCCGTCGAGCAGGTCCAGAAAGGTCACCGCGTGACCGAGATGTTCCAGTGCGTGCCGGATGTTCCGGGCGCTGGACAGGGAAACGTCGCGCTCAGTCGACCATCCGCCCGCGATCAAAAGTATCTTCACTGAGGTTCACCTTGCATGTTTTGCTGAAGAGTCGTTCCACTTCCACGGCCTGTTCGTGCGTGACCGCGATGCGTTCCCGGATCAGTGTGGTCTTGCCGTAGCGTTCGAGCAGATCCTGGAAGCGGTTGTCCAGGGAGACGATGCGGTCGTGGGCCACGCGCTTGTCGCCGTAGATCACGGCCAGAGGCAGGACGTGGCCGGCCAGATCCAGGTCAAAGGGCCAGTAAACGTGGTGCATCACGCCGTGGGCCAGGGCCGGACTGCCCGTGGCGTCCATGACCCAGGAGGCCCCGAGCTGGCTGTGGTTGCCGCCGTGGTCGATGGTGTAGGCCTTGGCGATGTCGTGCAGCAGCGCGGAGGCTCGCACCGCCGCGGGGTTCACGTCCAGTCCGGCCTCCTTGGCCAGCACGGCCAGATGGGTTGCCACGCGGGCGACCATGGTGCTGTGCGCACGGATGTGCCGGGGCATGTCGTAGGCATCCCAGAGCCGGACGCAGGCGGCGTAGTCGGGAATGGTCCCGCCCCGTTCCCCGGGGGGGGCTGGCGGGGAATCCAGTGGTGGCAGGAATGGTTGCAGCGGGTTCTTCATGGCGTTTTCTTGAGGGGTTGGTTCGGGCGCAACGCCGGAACGAGCCGACACTATCAGCAGGCCTTTCAAAAGTCCAAGGGCGACTGCGCATTTCGAAATCCGGAAAAGCCCGGATCGGCGGGGGGGAACGGGCTAGGCCCTTGATGAGAAATATTTTCCTTGATCTAATCCGCACCGGGAATTAATACTCGGCAACTGACTTCGGGCTGCGGGGCCGATTCCTGCGCCGACTGGTCATTTTGCGGTTCGTATTTTCACAACGCATTGAGGAGGTTAAGGAATGGCTTCTATCGAGTACAAAGGCAAATCCTTTGAGGTTGACGAGGACGGTTTCCTGCAGAGCTTCGACACCTGGACCCCGGACTGGGTCGAGTACGTGAAGGAGCAGGAAGGCATCGCCGAGATCTCTCCTGACCACCAGAAGGTCATTGAGTTCCTGCAGGACTACTACAAGAAGAACGGCATCGCTCCCATGGTGCGCATTCTTTCCAAGGTCACCGGCTTCAAGCTGAAGCAGATCTACGAGCTGTTCCCGTCCGGCCCCGGCAAGGGAGCCTGTAAGATGGCCGGCCTGCCCAAGCCCACCGGCTGCGTGTAGTTCACGTATTTCAGGTTTTCAAGGGCGGGGGCTTCGGCTCCCGCCCTTTTTTCGTGCCCGGAAACCGGAGAATCCGGCCCACAGCGCGCAACCCGCCGATAAGGTTTGCTTCATGAGGCCCAAAGGAGTATGAAGGTCCGCATCTCATTCAACGCGGTCCTTCAACGTGGAGAAATGCCTTGAGCCTCACACTGCTTGAGAAATTCAGCGATCCGGACCTCTGCAAAGCCCTGCTTGACAGGCTGCACCGGCTGGCGGATCAGGAATTCCGGTTCATGGAAGTCTGCGGCACGCATACCGTGGCCATTTTTCAGAGCGGCCTGCGCTCCCTCCTGCCGGAGAACATCGTCCATCTTTCCGGACCGGGCTGTCCGGTCTGTGTGACGCACGAGTCCGAGGTCAACGCCTTCATCGACCTGGCCGGAAACAAGAATGTCATCGTGGCCACCTTCGGCGACCTGATGCGCGTGCCGGGCAGCCGGGGCCGCAGTTTGAAGAAGGCCCAGGCCGACGGCGGCAAGGTGGCCGTGGTCTATTCCCCGCCCGACGCCCTCAAGGTTGCGGCGGACAACCCGGACAAGACCGTGGTCTTTCTCGGCGTGGGCTTCGAGACCACAGCCCCGGCCGTGGCCGGAACGCTGCTCATGGCCCGCGAACAGGGCCTGACCAACTTCAAGGTGCTCTCCTTCCACAAGCTCGTGCCGCCCGCGCTCGAAACGTTGATGACCGATCCGGACGTGAACATCGACGGCTTTCTCATGCCCGGCCACGTCTCGGCCATCATCGGCGTGGAGCCCTACCGCGTGGTGGCGGAGAAGTACGGCAAGTCCGCGGCTGTGACCGGGTTCGAGCCGCTGGACATCCTCGGTTCCCTGGTCTTTCTGGTGGAGTCCTGGAAAAAGGGCGAACCCAGCGTGGCCAACCTCTATCCGCGCATTGTGCGCGATGGCGGCAACGCCAAGGCCCGGGCGGTCATCGATCAGGTCTTCCGATCCTCGGACGCGCTCTGGCGCGGCATCGGCATGATTCCCGGCTCCGGCCTGGAGTTGCGCGATGAATTCGAGCAGTTCGACGCCAAAAAAGTCTTCGGTATCGAGATCGTGGAATCCCCGGCCCTGCCTGGTTGCCGCTGCGGAGACGTGCTCAAGGGCAAGCTGCGCCCGAACCAGTGCCCCCTGTTCAAAAAGGCCTGCACCCCGGCCAGTCCCGTGGGGCCGTGCATGGTCTCCACCGAAGGCTCCTGCGCCGCCTACTACAAATACAGCATGGACTAAGCATCATGAGCGACAAGGTTCTTCTCGACTACGGCAGCGGCGGGCGCGCTTCCCAGCGCCTCATTTCCGAACTCTTCCTCAAGCACTTCGCCAACCCGGAACTGGACCGCCTCAACGACGCCGCGCGACTGGAGCTGGACGGCCCTCTGGCCGTGAGCACCGACTCCTTCACCGTGGATCCGATCTTTTTCCCCGGCGGCGACATCGGTCGCCTGGCCGTCCACGGCACGGTCAACGACGTGGCCATGCTCGGAGCGGAACCCCTGTACCTGACCTGCGGCTACATCATTGAGGAAGGCCTGCCCATGGCGGACCTGGAGCGCATCGTCGTTTCCATGGGCGAGGCCGCGCGCCACGCCGGGGTGCGCATCGTCACCGGCGACACCAAGGTGGTCCCGCGCGGGGCCGTGGACAAGATCTTCATCAACACCACGGGCATCGGTCGCATCGTGGCCGACCCCATGCCCAGCGGCGACCGCGCCGCGCCCGGCGACGCCGTGCTCATCTCCGGAACCATGGGCGACCATGGACTGGCCATTCTTGGCACGCGCGAGGGCCTCTCCTTCGAGGCGGCCGTGCAGAGCGACTGCGCCTCCCTGAACCACCTGCTGCTCAAGCTGGTGCGTGCGATTCCTTCGGTGCATGTGCTCCGCGACCCCACACGTGGCGGCCTGGCCACCACCCTGAACGAGATCGCCCTCAGCTCCGGCGCGGGCATCGAAATCCAGGAAAAGGCCGTGCCGGTCCGGCCAGAGGTCTCGGGCGGCTGTTCCGTGCTCGGCCTCGACCCGCTCTACCTCGCCAACGAGGGCAAGTTCATCTGCATCCTGCCCGAGGCGGACGCGGAAAAAGCGTTGGAGATCATGCATGCGGACGAACTCGGCCCGGACGCTTGCCGCATCGGCTCGGTCACGGCCCAGAATCCGGGCAAGGTCTCTCTGGCAACGCCCCTGGGCGGCAAGCGGCTGCTGAACATGCTGGAGGGCGAGCAGTTGCCGCGCATCTGCTGAAGCGTCTTTCACCCCGGACAACAAAACGTCCGCAGCGGCCCGTGCCGTTGCGGACGTTTTGTTGTCATCTTGTACGGGGGCTACCAGTTGATGTGCTTTGCGTATTCTTCAAGAACGGTTTTCCAGGTCCCCAGAAGATTGCGGATATACTGCTCGGAGACCCCGCCGGTGGCCAGTGCGTCCATCTCCACGCGGCTGTTGCCTTCGTTGTCCAGGTAGGCCCGGCCGAATCGTTTGTGGGTGTTCCAGGAGTTGATGTCGCTCTGGCTGGGGTTTTTCTCCTGACTGAAGCCGCTGTAGAACTGTACGGCATCGCAGACATTGTTGGAGCATTTGTAAAAGAAGACCTGGAAGGACAATGCGCCGTCCGTGGAATTGATCAGCGGATCTCCGGTGGCGTCCTTTGTCAGCTCTGTCGTGTAGCCCATGGTCTGCATGATGCGCTGCATTTCCTGACCGGAGATGCCGTCGTAAAGGGTCTGGGCGTTGCTTTGCAAGGGGGAAAGGGCGAAGCAGAGGGTGAGGGTGAGCAAGGTGAGTAAGCGAAACGAGCCGTTGTTCATGTCCAAGTCCTTTGCAAAAGGGTTGAGGTGGGGGTAATGGAAAATATCTTTATGTATAATTAACATTCCGGTCAAGATTGGAACCCGACCGCCCGGCGCATCCGCCGGGTATGGTTTTTCGCTTGACGCTTAAGGCTTGTTGATGTAAACACCGTTCATGCAGATCAACCACTCAGGCCACAACTCTTTTTTCTTTTTCTTCTTTTTTAGCTTTACCCGCGCCTGTGGCCAGGGGGGGACGGTCTAGCTGCATCCATAGACAAGAACCAAAACCGGGCCGCAGGCGAAAGCTGGCGGCCCGGTTCTTTTTTGCCCGCCAGCTGGAGTCCGAGGCCCTCAACACCGGAGGGAGAGGTCATGATGTTGGGACTGGGGAGTATTGAGATCGCACTGGCGTTCTGGCTGGTGATCGCGAGCGCGGTGCTGTGCATCGGCTACGGCGCGGCAAAATGGAATTCGGGAGGCCAGGAGGACGCGGTGGACCCGGAACGGGAAGAGGCGACCGCGGCGCAGGCGGTTCTGTCCGAACCCGTTGAGGAGGCCGCGCAATGATCACCAAGGCGATCGTGATCCTGATCTATTTCGCAGTGGTCTTCTACCTCGGCTACAAAGGTTGGCAGAACACCCGCAAAGCCTCGGACTACATGCTTGCGGGCCGGAGGATGAATCCTTTTGTCATGGCCATGAGCTACGGGGCCACCTTCATCTCCACCTCGGCCATCATCGGCTTTGGCGGGGCCGCGGGCCTGTTCGGCTTTTCCCTGCTCTGGCTCACCGTGGCCAACGTCTTCATCGGCATCTTCCTGGCCATGACCGTGTTTGGCCGCCGGACCCGGCGCATGGGCCTGTGCCTGAACTGCCACACTTTCCCGGAATTGCTCGGCAGGCGGTTCGATTCCTCCTTCATCCAGGGATTCGCCGGGCTGGTCATTTTCCTGTTTATTCCGGTGTATGCGGCCGCAGTGCTCATCGGCATCTCGCGCATGCTCGAAGTCTCCCTGAACGTGCCCTACGAGTGGGCCCTGGTGGGCATGACGGCCATTCTGGCCGTGTATGTGATCACAGGTGGCCTCAAGGCCGTGATGTACACGGACGCCTTCCAGGGGGCCATCATGATGGTCATGATGCTTGTGCTGCTTTTTTACACTTATTCCGCCCTGGGCGGCGTGACCAGCGCGCACCAGACCCTCACGGACATGGCGGCCATGATGCCCGAAAAACTCCAGAAGGGAGGCATGCTCGGCTGGACCCAGGGAGCGCAGTTCGGCACGCCGCTCTGGCTGGTGATCTACACGACCATCATCTACGGCGTGGGCATCGGCGTGCTGGCCCAGCCGCAACTGGCCGTGCGTTTCATGACCGTCAAGAGCGACAAGCAGCTCAACCGGGCCATTCTCTTCGGCGGCATCTTCATTCCGCTGATGACCGGCGTGGCCTTCATCGTGGGCGCGCTTTCCAACGCCATCTTCACGGCCAGGGGCGGCAAAATCGCCATTGCCCAGGCCGGCGGCAATATCGACAAGATCATTCCCACCTACATCGAGCAGGTCATGCCGGACTGGTTCGCGGGTCTGTTCCTGCTGGGCATGTTTGCGGCGGCCATGTCCACACTCAGCTCGCAGTACCATGTCGGCGGAACCTCCCTGGGGCGCGATGTGGTGGAACGCGGTCTGTTCAAGCGCGTGGGGAGTTCGGCCAAGGCCTCCCAGATCGGCGTGACCGTGACCATTCTGGCCACCCTGGTCTGGGCCTGGGTGCTGCCCGAGTCCGTCATTGCCCGGGCCACGGCCTTCTTCTTTGGCCTTTGCGCGGCCTCCTTCCTGCCCATCTATTTGCTCGGGCTGTACTGGAAGGGGATCACCAAGGTGGCGGCCAAGGTCTCCATGGTCGGCGGATTCGCCGGGTCCATGCTCTGGCTGCTCCTTGTGCATGAGAAGGAGGCGGCGGGTCTGGGAATCTGCCAATGGCTCACGGGCCAGCCCACGCTGGTTTCCGGCGCGGCCAAGGGCTCCTGGATCTGGCTCTTGCAGTTTGTGGATCCCAACGTGGTGGCCCTGCCGGTCAGCTTCCTGCTGGCCGTGGGCGTGAGCCTGCTGACCCGGCCCATGCGCCAGGAGCATCTGGAACAGTGCTGGGCCAACTTCTGAGCGGATGATTCCTGCTGACCCCTGGATGCGCGCCGAACGTGCGCGGCGTGCGTCCCGGTTTGTCCCTCCTCCAAGCGGGGCCTCGGCCCCGCCCTGGAGGGAACAACGGGCGGGGCAACCACTCAATAAAAAGTATCAAGTGCGGAGCGCTCCAGCATGGGCGTTCCGCATTTTTGGGGTTCTGGTTTTGGCTTGGTCGAGGCGAAACGTATCAGACCTGGGCGCTCCGTCCATGCCTCCGACGGAATTACTGATGGTTATTATTGTTCAGGATGTTCGGGACCAATGCTTCGGAGAATCCGAGCAGTACGCCGATGGTGATGATCCCGATCATGGTCAGCTCTGTATAGCTGGAGTCAGTGTAAAGTGCAGGAATAGCAAATATTTTCCCCATGGCCAGAAAGTAGCCGCAGATGGCGGCCATGCCGCCGATGCAGGAACGCAACAGCAGATACGGCGTGTAGGAGAAGTATTCCACGTGCCGGGCTTTGTCCTGGTCGAATTTGCCGTTCATCCGGATGGCCAGGGAGAGAATCGCTCCGATGACTCCTGAAAACAGGGCCAGCAGGATGGGGGTGACAGCGCCCAGGAGCTTCGTATCGTAGAGCCACACTGTTCCGCCGAAGCAGATGAGGGTCACGATGGAGATGAGCAGGAGCTTGAGGGCTGCGCTGAGCAGGCTTTTCCAGGCTTCCTGCTTTTTCTGGGCGTTCCATTGCAGGTCGTTGAGCATGCGTGCGAGCAGCGCGCGGCGTTCGCAAATGGATACTGTTTTTTCCGAAAGGGATTTGTAGAGTTCGGCCAGGGCCGGGGGCAATGATTTGTCGGCGTCCGCGAGGCGGCGTTGGATTTCTATTTCCACGGCGGTGTCCGGAAGAATCGCCATGAGCAGCTGTTCCGCCTCATACGTCTCCAGCCAACCCGGTTCGTTTTCGATCAGCCCTCTGATTTTTGTGGCGCGTTCCGTTTTCTCAGGGTCATTGGCAAGATAATCGAGCTGGGTGCGGATGTTGGAGACGAACTGCCTGAGAAGGTCATTGTCCTTGCCCAGGATGCAGCGGGCGCAGACCAGGGGCCGCATGAGCCGGGAAAGAAAGGGGATCCCCATGTCGTCTCTTCCTCTGGTGTTGCTGATCGACACTCCGGCATCCAATGGCGGAAGAAGGGACGCCTCTCAGAGATACCTACCAGGCATCGTGCGTTGCCGCGTTCTTCCAAGCCGTACAACACTTGCCTTTGCATCGCATAGAGTGACGATGATCAGTATTCAATCATTGAATATTTGTCAACGAGGTGGGCGGCGAATTGTGGAGGCAACCGCAATGCCGGGCGGAAGAGAAAGGCAGGAACACGGGAGAGGCTTCCCGGATCAGGCCAGGCGGTGTTCCCAGCGTTCCTCGGTGACGACCCGGCCGCCCATCGTGCCGGGCCTGCTTTCGGTCAGTTTGAATCCGAGGGATTGGTAAAGCGCCCGGGCCGGGGCCAGGGAAGAGAGCGTCCAGAGGATAATGCCCGCATAGCCCTGCTCGGCGGCGAACGCGCAGGCATGCGCCACCAGGGCGCGTCCGACTCCTTTGCCTCTTGCCTCGGGGGTGACCAGAAGCCAGCGCAATTGGGCCATGTTGTCACTGGCTTCCACAATGCCCACGGACCCCAGGCGGCGGCCTTGGCTCTCCGCCAGGAACAGGCCGCTCCGTTGCGGGTCCGGAAGCTGGGCGAACGCGGCCAGACCGAGCAGCACATAGCGTTCGAAATCCGCGTCAAAACCATGCTCGCGGCCATAGAGCCGGGCGTGGCGTTCCATGATCCAGGCCATGTCTCCGGAGCGGGGGGGGCGCAAAGCAAAGCCGTCCTCCGGGGGCGGCGTCGCAGCCAGCAGGCGTTCCACCTCCTCCAGAGCCGAACCAAGGCGTTCGCCCTGTTCCGCGTCCAGTTGCCGGAGCAGGGCAGCGGCATGGGAGTCGGCCGCGGTTTCGACATTTTCCAGCAGGGCGATGCCTTGGGGAGTGGGCTGGAGAGGAACCGCCTTTCGTCCCGAGGGCGCGGAGTCGCGCTCGATGAGGCCCGAGGTCTGGAGTTTGGAGAGAATCCGGCTGAGCTGGCCTCGGTCCATGTCGAGCATTTCCGCGAGGACCCCGGCGCTGATGCAGGGTGTGCGCCGGATTTCAAACAACGTCCGGGCTTCGGCGAGGTTCAGCGGGCCGTTGTTCAGCCTGCGGTTCAACAGTCCGATGGTCCTGGTGTAGAAGCGGTTGAAGCGCCGAAACCGTTTGATGAGGGCGGCCCGGCAAGGGTCCTGTGGTGTGCTCATGGGATTCTGATAGTTTTTTATGTTGATATTATCAACATAAAAAGAAAAAAAAGAGAGGTCATCCGAGGAAGACGCTCAGCCTTGGCGGTCCTTGCGCATGAAGACCAGGGTCAGTTCGGGCCGGACCTGGTGCGTGAGATATTCCACGTAGCCCAGCCGGCGGTAGAGGCGCAGATTGCCCTCGCTTTTGTGTCCGGTGAAGATCTCGTAGTGTTCCGCGTCGGGAAAGCGCGCCTCCATGGCGGCCATGAGCCGGGAGCCGATGCCCTGGCGCTGGCGCTCCGGGGAGACCACCAGCCTGCCGATGTGGCAGGTTCCCTTGTCCAGGTTGGCGCGGACAGATCCGGCAATGCGTCCGGCATCCACGGCCTTGAGGAAGAGATGCCCGCGCAGGGCCTCGCGCATCTGCTCCAGGCTTTCGAGCATGGCCGGAACCGCGTCCATGCCGTAAAGCATGGCCTCGGACAGGAAGGCGGCCTTCTGCAACGCCAGCAATTCGTCGGCGTCGGCGATGGTCGCGGTGCGGATGCGCAGCAGGGGAGCGTTCATGAGGGAATGATCTCCGAAGGGTCGAAGCGGCCGGGATCGGCGGGGAGCATCTCGCGGATGCGCGCGGCGGCCAGTTCCAGGGCTTCCCAGGTTTCGCAGGCGGCAAGCTCGCTGCGCAGAAAGCGGATGTCCCGCAGTCCCTTGGCGTAGCGGGGGATGAAAGAGCGCAGCTTGCGAAAGGCGCGTTCCGAGCCGTCCAGATCCCGGGTCAGACGGATGTGCCGTTGGACGATCTCGCCCAGATGCTCGCCCGTGCGGGCCGGGGGCGGGTCCCCGCGCAGCAGGGCATGGAAACGCTCGAAAATGGCCGGGTCGAACAGGGCTCCCCGGGCAAACATGATCGCGTCGATGCCGGTTTCGCGCAGACAGCGTACGCCGTCTTCCGCAGTGTAGAGGTCGCCGGAGCCGACCACGGGGATGGACACGGCCCGCTTGAGCTCGGCAAGGCGCGTCCAGTCGGCGCTGCCGCTGAAGAGCTGCCTGCCGTAGCGCGGGTGCAGGGTCAGCCAGGCCACGCCGAGGTCCTCCAGGCGTCGGCCCAGCTCAATAAACACATCGTCGCCCTTTTCCCAGCCCAGGCGGGTTTTCACGCCCACCCGGCCCGGCCCGGCCCAACGGACCATGGTCTCGGCGATGCGGCAGAGGCGGTCAGGGTCCGCCAGAAGCCGGGAGCCCGCGCCGGATTTGGCGACCTTGCGCACCGGGCAGCCCGCGTTGAGGTCGAAAAACCGGAAGCCCTTTTCCAGGCTTTCGTCCATGGCTCGTTCATAGGATTCGGGTTCGGCTCCGAAAAGCTGAAGCACCAGCGGATCGTCGTCCGGGTGGGTGCGGAGCAGATCGGTGGTTCCCCGGTTGAAATAGCAGAGGCCCTTGGCCGAGACCATTTCCGTATTGGTCACGGCCGCGCCGTAGCCCCGGCAGAGCATGCGGAAGGGCAGGTCGCTGTACCCCGCGAGGGGCGCCAGCCAGGGCTTGTCCGGGCGGATGTCGAGGGTGTTCATGGCCGTTTGGAAATATGCGCAGCAGGGGCCGCTGTCAAACCTTAGGAAGGGATTTTCCGCAGCCGTGAAAAAAAGTGCTGGACAAAGGCATTTTGAACTGGCAATAGCGTGGGCCGCGAGAGCGCACAGGGAGCAGGAAACTTCCTTCGGGAATGGTGGAAATAATCCTTGCGTTTTTGAAAAAGGACGAGTAGTTTCCCTCGTTCACGCTGGCTGGCGTAGCTCAATTGGTAGAGCAGCTGATTTGTAATCAGCCGGTTGCGGGTTCAAGTCCCATCGCCAGCTCCAGTCAGCGAATTTTGGTGGGGTTCCCGAGTGGCCAAAGGGAACAGACTGTAAATCTGTCGGCGAACGCCTTCGGAGGTTCAAATCCTCCCCCCACCACCACGTTGAAATGAAATGCTGTAGGAGGCGGTAATCCGCCGGTGACTACGGATAAAGAGCGGGAATAGCTCAATTGGCTAGAGCATCAGCCTTCCAAGCTGAGGGTTGCGGGTTCGAGTCCCGTTTCCCGCTCCAGCCGTTATCCAGCCGATTTACCTCCTTTCAGTATTGCCAAAGCCCACGTAGCTCAGTAGGTAGAGCACATCCTTGGTAAGGATGAGGTCACCGGTTCAAATCCGGTCGTGGGCTCCACGGTAATTTTTTGATATTGAATTTAACCATTAAAATTGCTGAACAGAACTTTATAGGGGGATTCCAACATGGGTAAGGCCAAGTTTGAGCGGAACAAGCCGCATGTCAACATTGGTACCATCGGTCACATCGACCACGGCAAAACCACTCTGACCGCCGCCATCACCAAGCTGGCCGCCATGGCCGGCAAGGGCGAATACGTCGCTTTCGACGAAATCGACAAGGCTCCCGAAGAGAAAGAGCGCGGCATCACCATCGCCACCGCCCACGTCGAGTACGAGACCGACAAGCGTCACTACGCTCACGTGGACTGCCCCGGTCACGCCGACTACATCAAGAACATGATCACTGGCGCCGCCCAGATGGACGGCGCGATCCTGGTCTGCGCCGCCACCGACGGTCCCATGCCCCAGACCCGTGAGCACATCCTGCTCGCCCGTCAGGTCGGTGTGCCCGCCATGGTCGTGTTCATGAACAAGTGCGACATGGTCGACGACGAGGAACTGCTGGAGCTGGTCGAGCTCGAAATCCGCGAGCTGCTGTCCAAGTACGAGTTCCCCGGCGACGAGATTCCCGTCATCCAGGGCTCCGCTCTGAAGGCTCTTGAGGCCGAAAGCATCGACGATCCGGCCGCCAAGCCCATCTTCGAGCTGCTCGAAGCCTGCGACAACTACATTCCCGAGCCTGTCCGCGACATCGACAAGCCCTTCCTGATGCCCATCGAGGACGTGTTCTCCATCTCCGGCCGCGGCACCGTCGTGACCGGTCGTGTTGACCGCGGCGTGATCACCGTGGGCGACGAAGTCGCCATCATCGGTATCAAGGACACCATCAAGACCACCTGCACCGGTGTTGAAATGTTCCGCAAGATCCTGGACCAGGGTCAGGCCGGTGACAACGTCGGCGTTCTGGTTCGTGGCGTGAAGCGCGACGAAGTCGAGCGCGGCCAGGTTCTGGCCAAGCCGGGTTCCATCACCCCGCACACCAAGTTCAAGGCGCAGGTCTACGTCCTGTCCAAGGATGAGGGCGGCCGTCACACCCCGTTCTTCTCCGGCTACCGTCCGCAGTTCTACTTCCGCACCACCGACGTTACCGGCGTGGTGACCCTGGAAGAGGGCGTGGAAATGGTCATGCCCGGCGACAACGCGGTCTTCAACGTTGAACTGATCGCCCCCATCGCCATGGAGCTGGGCCTTCGCTTCGCCATCCGTGAAGGCGGCCGCACTGTCGGCGCCGGCGCGGTCAGCGAAATCGTGGAGTAAGACATGCGCGTCAACATCCAGTTGCAGTGCACGGAGTGCAAGCGGAAGAACTACGCTACCTCCAAGAACAAGAAGAATACTACCGGACGCCTGGAAGTGAGCAAGTATTGTCCCTGGGACAAGAAGCACACGGTTCACAAGGAATCCAAGTAGTTTCGAACGCAGGGGTGTAACTCTAACGGCTAGAGTGCCGGTCTCCAAAACCGGAAGTTGGGGGTTCGAATCCCTCCACCCCTGCCATCTTTTATAGGACGGTCCCAATGGCCAGAAGAAAAATCAAGGACTCCGGCAGTCAGCAGGCCCCGAAGGTCTCCCGGGCGAGCCTGGGGGCCAAGATCTTGGAACTGAGGGACTTCTTCGAAGAGTCCAAGGTCGAGATCAAGAAAGTCGTCTGGCCCAGCCGGAAGGAAACTGTCGCCACCAGCATCGCCGTCGTGGTTTTCACGGTGGTGGTTGCCCTGTTTCTGGGGGTTGTCGACCTGGGGCTGTCCCAGCTCATCAGCGTCATCCTGTCCTAACCGCGGCGCGTAAGGACTCGGACTATGAGTGAACTTGAGCTTACAGGCGACGCCAAGATGCGGGCACGCTGGTACATACTGCACACCTATTCCGGGTTTGAGCAGCGTGTTGAGCAGACGATCAAGGAAATGATGCGTACCGGCCAGGACAACGGTCAGATCGAAGAAGTGGTCATGCCCACTGAAAAGGTCGTTGAAATGGTCAAGGGCGAGAAGCGGACCACCACGCGCAAATTCTATCCCGGATACGTCATGATCAAAATGGTCATGACGGACGAATCCTGGCACCTGATTCAGGACATTCCCAAGGTTACGGGGTTCGTCGGCGGCAAAAACCGCCCTACGCCCATGCGCGACAGCGAGGCGCAGACTATCCTGAAAATGATGGAGAGCCGCCAGGAGCAGCCGAGGCCCAAGTTCAATTTCGGCCGAGGCGACGAAGTCCGGGTCATCGACGGCCCCTTCTCCGGATTCAACGGAGTGGTGGAGGACGTCAACTACGACAAGGGCAAGCTGCGGGTCAGTGTCTCCATTTTCGGTCGACAGACGCCTGTCGAGTTGGATTTCGTCCAAGTGGACAAAGGCTGATCCGGGTCGATCCCTACGTCTAAAAGGCACCGCAAGGATTGAAAAATGGCCAAGAAAGTCATCGGAAAAATTAAGCTGCAGATCGCCGCAGGCGCTGCCAACCCGTCGCCGCCCGTGGGCCCGGCTCTTGGTCAGCACGGCGTGAACATCATGGAGTTCTGCAAGGCGTTCAACGCCAGGACGCAGGACCAGAAGGGTATGATCATCCCCGTGGTCATCGAGGTCTACGCGGACCGGTCGTTCTCCTTCATCACCAAGACCCCGCCCGCCGCGGTGTTGCTGGTCAAGGCCGCGAAGCTCGACAAGGGCAGCGGCGAGCCCAACAAGACCAAGGTTGGCAAGGTGACCCGCGCCCAGGTGCGGGAAATCGCCGAACTGAAGATGCCCGACCTGAACGCCGCGGACATCGACGCCGCCATGCGCAGCATCGAAGGCACGGCCCGCAGCATGGGCATTGAAGTCAAAGGCTAGTTGGAGAAGCGAACCATGCCGAAACACGGAAAGAAATTCAGAAGCGCCGTCGAGGGAAAAGACCTCACCCAGCGCGTGTCCGTCGAGGAAAGCGTGAAGTTGGCCGTCGAAGCCTCCTTTGCCACCTTTGATGAGACCGTGGATGTGGCCATCAACCTCGGTGTCGATCCCAAATATTCCGATCAGATGGTGCGTGGCGCCGTGATCCTGCCCAATGGTTTGGGCAAGGACGTGCGCGTTGCGGCCTTCTGCAAGGGCGACAAGGAATCCGAAGCCAAGGAAGCCGGCGCCGACGTGGTCGGCGGCGAGGACCTGATCGAAAAGATCCAGGGCGGTTGGCTGGATTTCGACAAGGCTGTCGCCACTCCGGACATGATGGCCCAGGTCGGTAAGATCGGTCGTGTGCTCGGCCCCCGTGGCCTGATGCCCAACGCCAAGCTCGGAACCGTCACCTTCGACATCGGGAAGGCCGTCAAGGAACTCAAGGCCGGTAAGGTCGAGTTCAAGGTCGATAAGGCCGGCGTCTTGCACGCCCCCATCGGCAAAGTCTCCTTTGGCGCGGAAAAACTCTGCGAAAACCTCAAGGCTCTGCTGGAGACGGTCAACCGCGTGAAGCCCTCCTCCAGCAAAGGCACGTACATGCTCTCTCTTGCCGTGGCCACGACCATGGGCCCCGGTTTCAAGGCGGATGTGACCACCGTCCGCAAGTTCCTGGAAGCGTAAGGGACAACCCCGCCTCGGTCGGACCGGGGCGGGTCGCGATATACAATTGGAAGGCGAGTCGCAGACAGCAGGCGGGGCCACGGCCCCTTAATCCGTCCTGCCGAGACGAGTTCTAGACTTGCTTTCCGGGCCAACTGATGAGGAGTGTCGATGAACAGGCAAGAAAAAGCCCAGATCATTGAGCAGCTTTCTGAGAAGGCTTCTCGGGCGAGCATTGCCGTCGTCACTGGCTTCGCGGGCCTCAACGCCGAGCACACCACTGCTCTGCGCAAGGAACTTCGCGATTCCGGCGTCGATTATCAAGTCGTCAAGAACACCCTGGCCCGGTTAGCTCTCAAGGAAACCGATCACGGGGTCCTCTGTGAGCATTTCAAGGACAACTGCGCTGTTGCCCTCGGGTACGAAGATCCCGTGCCCCTGGCGAAAGCGCTGGCCGAGTTTGCCAAGAAGAACAAAAAGTTCGAGGTCAAATTCGGTAGCCTTGAAGGGCGCTATCTTGACGAGAACGGCTTGAAGGAGCTCGCCAAGCTGCCCGGTAAGCCCGAGCTGCTTGCGTCGGTCCTCGGTACCATGAATGCCGTGCCGACCAACTTTGTGGGTCTGTTCGCGAACCTGCTGCGCAACACCCTCTACGCCTTGACCGCGATCAAGGAGCAGAAGGAAAAAGCGGCATAACGGTTCTGAGTGCTCACGACCAAGTAAGGTTACCCCCCAAGGAGGACAACGAAAATGGCTGATATCACCAAAGATCAGGTTGTCGATTTTATCGCCAACATGACTGTTCTTGAACTCTCCGAGTTCATCAAGGAACTGGAAGAGAAGTTCGGAGTTTCCGCCGCCGCCCCCATGGCCGCCATGGCCGTCATGCCCGCCGCTGGTGGCGATGCCGCCGCGGAAGAGGAAGAGAAGACCGAGTTCGACGTTATCCTCACGGGTGCCGGCGACAACAAGATCGGCGTCATCAAGGCGGTCCGCGCCCTGACCGGTCTGGGTCTGAAGGAAGCCAAGGCTCTGGTTGACGAAGCTCCGAAGCCGGTCAAGGAAGGCGTGTCCAAGGACGACGCCGCCGAAGCCAAGAAGCAGCTTGAGGAAGCGGGCGCCAGCGTTGAAGTTAAGTAGTTAGGATCAAATAACAGCCAAAGAGCGCAATCCCCGCTGCGGGGAGTTGCGCTCTTTGCGCTGTATCTGTATAGAATTTTTTAGCGTTTCAATTTACCATCCGCATTTCCCGTGAATACCGGCTCCCCGCCGGTTTCTGGCCCGAACGGGGTCGCTGGAGCTGCGCAAGGCAGTCCGTACCTAAACGCCAAACGTATCGCACGAGGGTACAATGGTTCAGCTTACAAAACAGTTCGGAGAAATCGTCAACGCCCTGCCCATTCCCCACCTGCTCGAGCTGCAGGTGGACTCCTACAAGCTGTTCTTGCAGGAGGAAGTGCCGCCGGCCAGCAGGGAGGACATCGGCCTTGAAGGGGTATTCCGTTCGGTCTTCCCCATCGAGGACTTCAACAAGACGGCCAGCCTTGAATACGTCAGTTATGAAATCGGCGAACCCAAGTACGACCAGGCCGAGTGCATTTCCAAGGGCCTGACCTACGAAACGACCATCCGCATCAAGGTGCGTCTGGTCGTCTACGACGTGGACGAGGAATCCGACTCCCGGACCATCCGCGACATCAAGGAACAGGACATCTATTTCGGCACGATACCGCTGATGACCGAGAAGGGAACCTTCATCATCAACGGCACCGAGCGTGTCATCGTCAACCAGTTGCAGCGATCCCCAGGCATCATCTTCGAGCATGATTCGGGCAAGACCCACTCCAGCCGCACCGTTCTTTACTCCTGCCGCATCATTCCCATGCGCGGCTCCTGGCTGGACTTCGATTTCGACCACAAGGACATCCTCTACGTCCGCATCGACCGCCGTCGCAAGATGCCCGCCACGATCCTGCTCAAGGCCATGGGCATGACCCGGCAGGACATTCTCGACTACTTCTACGAGTCCGAGTCCTACCTGCTTCAGGACGGAAAGGTCCTGCGCCGCGTAGTGGAGGAGCACTTCCGCAAGGAAGAGGCTTACGTGGACCTGGCCCTGCCCGACGGCAAGGTCGTGGCCAAGGCCGGCGCCTCCATCACCAAGGGCGGCTGGCGCAAGATCGCGCGCCAGGGCTTGGAGACCATTGAGGTGGCTCCGGAAGCCCTGCATGGCCTGTTCCTTGCTCGCGACCTCGTGGACAGGAACGGCGAGGTCATCGCCGAAGGCGCCGAGGAAATCACCCCGGCCCTGGTGGAGCAGGCCCAGGAAGCGGGTATCGTCGAGATCCCGGTGCTCTGGACCAGCGGCATGGACGTTTCCTCCTCCATGCGCGAAACTTTGATGCTGGACAAGACCGTGGACCTGGAAAGCGCGCAGATCGAGATCTACCGCCGCCTGCGTCCCAGCTCTCCGCCCACGGGCGAGATCGCGGCCACGTTCTTCGAGAACCTGTTCCGCAATCCGGACTACTACGACCTTTCCAGCGTGGGCCGCTACAAGCTCAATTCGCGCCTGGGACTGGACCAGCCCCTGGAGAAGCGCACCCTGGCCAACGAGGACATCCTCACGGCCGTGCGCGTGCTCTGCCGGCTCAAGGATTCGCACGGTCCGGCCGACGATATCGACCATCTGGGCAACCGCCGCGTGCGACCCGTGGGCGAACTGGTGGAAAACCAGTACCGCATCGGCCTCGTGCGCATGGAACGCGCCATCAAGGAGCGCATGAGCCTCCAGGAAGTGGCCACGCTCATGCCCCACGACCTGATCAACCCGAAGCCGGTGGCCGCAGTGCTCAAGGAGTTCTTCGGAACTTCCCAGCTCTCGCAGTTCATGGACCAGACCAACCCGCTCTCCGAGGTCACGCACAAGCGTCGTCTCTCGGCCCTGGGACCTGGCGGTCTGACCCGCGAGCGCGCGGGCTTCGAAGTGCGCGACGTGCATACCTCGCACTACGGTCGCATCTGCCCCATTGAAACGCCGGAAGGTCCGAACATCGGTCTGATCGTCTCGCTGACCACCTACGCCAAGGTCAACGACTACGGCTTCATCGAGACCCCGTTCCGGGTGATCAAGGATTCCCAGGTCACGGACGAAGTCAAGTACGTGGACGCGACCATGGAGGCAGGCGAGGTCGTGGCTCAGGCCAACGCCCCGCTCAAGGACGGCAAGTTCGTCAACGATCTGGTCACGGTCCGCATTCTCGGCGACGTGACCCTCTCGCCCCGTGAGGAAGTCACCCTCATGGACATCAGCCCGAGCCAGATCGTGTCCATCTCCGCCGCGCTGATTCCCTTCCTGGAGCACGACGACGCCAACCGCGCGCTCATGGGTTCGAACATGCAGCGCCAGGCCGTGCCCCTGCTGCGGGCTGAAAAGCCCCTGGTGGGCACGGGCATGGAAGCCACCGTGGCCCAGGACTCCGGCGCCTGCCTGCTCGCCGAGCAGGACGGCATCGTCCACTACGTGGATGCCGAGCGCATCGTGATGTGCTACGAGGGCGGGATTTCCCCGAACACGGGCGGCGTCAAGAGCTACGAACTACTCAAATGGCACAAGTCCAACCAGAACTCCTGCTTTGGCCAGCGCGCCCGCGTGAACGTGGGCCAGAAGGTCAAGAAGGGCCACGTGCTTGCGGACGGCCCGGCCATCCGCGACGGCGAACTCGCTCTGGGCAAGAACCTGCTCGTGGCCTTCATGCCCTGGTGCGGCTATAACTTCGAGGACTCCATCCTCATCTCCGAACGAATGGTCAAGGAGGATGTCTTCACCTCCGTCCACGTGGAGGAGTTCGAGGTCGTGGCCCGGGACACCAAGCTGGGACCCGAGGAAATCACCCGAGACATCTCCAACGTCTCCGAGGAGATGCTCCGCAACCTGGACGAGTGCGGCATCATCCGCCTCGGCGCCCGGGTGCAGGCGGACGACATCCTGGTCGGCAAGATCACGCCCAAGGGCGAGACCCAGCTGACGCCGGAAGAAAAGCTCCTGCGCGCCATCTTCGGCGACAAGGCGCGCGACGTGAAAAATACCTCCCTCAAGGTTCCACCGGGAATCGAGGGAACCGTGGTGGACGTGAAGGTCTTCAACCGCCGTTCGGGCGACAAGGACGAGCGTACCCACAATATCGAGCAGTATGAATTGGACAAGATCGACCTCAAGGAGATGAAGCACATCGCCGCGCTGACCGACGCGCTGCGTGAGAAGATCATCCCCGTGGTGGAAGGCAAGGCCGTTGCCAAGGACCTGCCCGGCAAGAAGAAGGGCAGCCTCTACGCCGAGGGCGGCCAGCCGCTGGACGCCGAGGCCCTGGAGGAAATCCCGCTGAAGAAGCTGGCCGGAGTCTTTGAGAACGCGGACGTGAACAACGTCATGAAGGACTTCCTTGCCGACTACGAGCGCCAGATCAAGTTCATCAAGAACATCTACGACCTCAAGCGCGAAAAGGCCACCGAGGGCGACGACCTGCCTCCGGGCGTGATCAAGATGGTCAAGGTCTACGTCGCGGTGAAGCGCAAGCTCAGCGTGGGTGACAAGATGGCTGGCCGCCATGGTAACAAGGGCGTCGTCTCCTGCATCCTGCCGGAAGAGGACATGCCTTTCTTCGCCGACGGCACGCCCATGGACATCGTGCTCAACCCGCTCGGCGTTCCTTCGCGTATGAACATCGGCCAGATCATGGAGACACACCTGGGCTGGGCGGCCAAGGAAATCGGCAACCGCCTCTACGCCATGTACGAGGAGAGCGTGCAGGACCTGCGGTCCCGCATCAAGGCTTCCCTTGGCGAAGTGGTGGACGAACTCATCGACGGGCTGAGCGACGAGGAATTGGTGGAGTCCATCAAGGCCAGCCAGAAGGGCATCGTCACCAAGACGCCGGTCTTTGACGGAGCCGAGGAAGAGGAAATCTGGTCCATGCTGGAAAAGGCCGGCCTGCCGGACGACGGCAAGGTCGTGCTCTATGACGGCCGGACGGGTGTTCCCTTCCAGAACCGTGTCACGGTGGGCGTGATGTACATCCTCAAGCTCCACCACTTGGTCGATGAAAAGATTCACGCCCGTTCCACCGGGCCTTACTCCCTGGTCACCCAGCAGCCGCTCGGCGGCAAGGCCCAGTTCGGCGGCCAGCGTCTGGGCGAGATGGAAGTCTGGGCTTTGGAGGCGTACGGCGCGGCCTACATGCTTCAGGAGTTCCTCACGGTCAAGTCCGACGACGTGCAAGGCCGCGTGAAGATGTACGAGAAGATCGTCAAGGGCGACAACTTCCTGGAAGCCGGTCTGCCGGAATCCTTCAACGTCCTGATCAAGGAACTCATGTCCCTTGGCCTGGATGTGCATCTGGAGCAGGACGAGCCCAAAAAGAAGCCCATGCCGCAGCGCTTCGCGCAGTAGGGCGGACGGCGATTCGACTGTAACCGGCCCGGCCGAAAGGCCGGGCCTGTTAGAAATTCATAACCCCAAGGGGCAGCCATGACTTTGGACGACCTGTTCACCTTGCGTGGCACTCCCAGCGTCGGCGGCGCTGGTCGTGGACTGAAATCCATCAAGATATCCATCGCATCCCCGGAGAAGATCCGCGAATGGTCCTTCGGTGAGGTCAAGAAGCCGGAGACCATCAACTACCGCACGTTCAAGCCGGAGCGGGATGGCCTGTTCTGCGCCAAGATCTTCGGACCTGTGAAGGATTACGAGTGCAACTGCGGAAAATATAAGCGCATGAAGCACCGCGGCATCGTCTGTGAAAAGTGCGGTGTCGAGGTCATCGCCTCCAAGGTGCGGCGCGAGCGCATGGGCCACATCGAGCTGGCCGCGCCCGTGGCGCACATCTGGTTCCTGAAGACCCTGCCTTCCAAGATCGGTACGCTGCTGGACATCACCATGGCCGATCTGGAAAAGGTGCTCTATTTCGACTCCTACATCGTGCTGGAGCCGGGCGAAACCCCGCTGAAGAAATTCCAGATCATCTCCGAGGACCAGTACCTCCAGGTGCTGGATCATTTCGGCGAGGACGCCTGCGAAGTGGGCATGGGCGCGGAGACCATCCGCAAGCTGCTCGAAGCGCTGGAGCTGGAGGAGCTGCGCGCTTCCCTGCGCGAGGAATCCCAGTCCACCCGGTCCCAGACGCGTAAGAAGAAGATCACCAAGCGGCTGAAGATCGTGGAGGCTTTCATCGAGTCCGGCAACCGTCCGGAGTGGATGATCCTTGAGGTCGTGCCCGTGATTCCGCCCGAGTTGCGCCCCCTGGTCCCCCTGGACGGCGGACGCTTCGCCACCTCGGACCTCAACGACCTTTACCGTCGCGTCATCAACCGCAACAACCGTCTGAAACGGCTGCTGGAGCTGGGTGCGCCGGATATCATCATCCGCAACGAAAAGCGCATGCTCCAGGAATCCGTGGACGCGCTCTTCGACAACGGGCGTCGCGGCCGGGCCATCACCGGAACCAACGGCCGCCCGCTGAAGTCCCTGTCCGACATGATCAAGGGCAAGCAGGGCCGGTTCCGCCAGAACCTGCTCGGCAAGCGCGTGGACTACTCGGGCCGTTCCGTCATCGTGGTCGGTCCGAGCCTGAAGCTGCACCAGTGCGGCTTGCCCAAGAAAATGGCCCTGGAGCTGTTCAAGCCGTTCATCTATTCCGAGCTGGAGCGGCGCGAGCTGGCCACGACCATCAAGAGCGCCAAGAAGATGGTCGAGCGCGAGGACCTGGTGGTCTGGGATATCCTTGAGGACGTGGTCCGCGAGTATCCCATTCTGCTGAACCGCGCCCCGACCCTGCACCGTCTCGGCATCCAGGCCTTTGAACCGAACCTGGTGGAAGGCAAGGCCATCCAGCTGCATCCGCTGGTTTGCGCCGCCTACAACGCGGACTTTGACGGCGACCAGATGGCGGTCCATGTGCCCCTGTCCGTGGAGGCCCAGATCGAGGCCCGCGTGCTGATGATGTCCACCAACAACATCCTCAGCCCGTCCAACGGCAGCCCGATCATCAACCCTTCCCAGGACATCGTCCTGGGCCTGTACTTCCTGACCACGCGCCGCAGCTTTGAGTTGGGTGAGGGCAAGGTCTTTGCCGGACCGTGGGAAGTCATCGCGGCCCACGACGGCGGCGCGCTGAGCCTGCATGCGGGCATCAAGGTGCGCATTGACGGCGAGCTGGTGGAGACCACCACGGGCCGGATCATCGTCAGCCAGCTTCTGCCCGAGGGCGTTCAATTCGAAGCCGTGAACTGCGTGCTGAACAAGAAGAACATCGCCCGTCTCGTGGCGCAGACCTACCGCGACGCCGGAACCAAGGCCACGGTCATTCTCTGCGACCGCATCAAGGGCCTGGGCTACGAGTACGCGACCCGCGCGGGCGTGACCATCGGCGTGAAAGACCTGCGGATTCCCGCCCGCAAGCCCAAGCTCATCGAGGACGCCTACAACGAGGTGGCCGAGATCGAGTCCCAGTACCGCGACGGTATCATCACCCGTACGGAGAAATACAACAAGGTGGTCGATGTCTGGACCAAGACCACCAACGACGTTTCCAACGAAATGATGAAGGAAATGTCCGTGGACATCGTCCAGGATCCCAAGACCGGAGCAGTGGAGCACAACTCCAGCTTCAACCCTATCTATATGATGGCCACGTCCGGCGCCCGAGGCAACCAGGACCAGATGCGCCAGCTGGCCGGCATGCGTGGCCTGATGGCCAAGCCTTCCGGCGAGATCATCGAGACGCCCATCACCGCGAGCTTCCGCGAGGGCCTCTCGGTTCTCCAGTACTTCATCTCCACGCATGGCGCTCGTAAGGGTCTCGCGGACACCGCGCTGAAGACCGCGAACTCCGGTTACCTGACCCGCCGTCTTGTGGACGTGGTCCAGGACGTGACCGTGTCCGAGCTGGACTGCGGCACGGTGGACGGTCTGGAGCTGACGCACTACATCAAGGGCGGCGAAGTCAAGCAGCCCCTGTCCGAGCGCGTGCTGGGCCGTTGCACCATGTTCGACATCTATGACGAGGCCACGGGCGAGTTGATCGTGCCCGGCGACACCATCATCGACGAATACTACGCGGACAAGCTGGACAACGCGGGCGTGAACAGCATCATCATCCGTTCGGCCCTGACCTGCCGCTCCAAGCGCGGCGTCTGCGCCAAGTGCTACGGACGCGATCTGGCCCGCGGACACCTGGTCAACGTGGGCGAGACCGTGGGCATCATCGCGGCCCAGTCCATCGGCGAGCCCGGAACCCAGCTGACCATGCGCACGTTCCACATCGGCGGCACGGCCTCCAAGGAGATCGAGCAGTCCTCCATCGACAGCCAGCACTCCGGTCGGGTGACCTTCTCGCGTATGCGTACGGTCATCAACAGCGACGGCCAGCACATGGTGCTCGGCAAGAGCTGCCAGGTGGGCGTCGTGGACGAGCAGGGCCGCGAGCGTGAAAAATATGTGCTTCCCTCCGGCGCCAAGCTGCTGGTCCAGGAAGCCCAGGAAATCAAGAAGGGCCAGACCCTGGCCGAGTGGGACCCGTTCAACGAGCCGTTCATCGCGGACGTGAGCGGCAAGGTCATCTTCCATGACATCATCGAGGGCAAGACCATCCAGGAACGCGTGGACGAAATGACCCAGAAGGCCACGTTCACGATCATGGAGTACCGGACCACCAACTTCAAGCCCGCCATCTCCATCGTGGATGAGAACGGCGAGGCTGTGATGCGGCCCGGAACCTCCAGCCCTGCGGTCTTCCCCATGCCCGTGGGCGCCATTCTGATGGTCCGGGACGGCGACCTGCTCAAGCAGGGCGACAC
The DNA here is from genome assembly GCA_050251775.1 of Desulfovibrio sp. Taxonomy (GTDB): domain Bacteria; phylum Desulfobacterota; class Desulfovibrionia; order Desulfovibrionales; family Desulfovibrionaceae; genus Paucidesulfovibrio. The sequence goes on along the minus strand of JBFWMD010000022.1, from coordinate 14,430 downwards.
CATCGCCCGCAAGCCGCGTGAAACCTCCAAGACCAAGGACATCGTCGGCGGTCTGCCGCGCGTCGCGGAACTCTTCGAGGTCCGCAAGCCCAAGGACCAGGGCGTTGTCTCCGAGATCGACGGCGTGGTCTCCGCCGGCGCGGAAACCAAGGGCAAGCGCAAGATCATCGTCACCCCGGAAGTGGGCGAGACCAGGGAATATCTGATTCCCAAGGGCCGCCACATCACGGTCCAGGAAGGCGACTTTGTGGAGGCGGGCGACCTGCTCACGGAAGGCTATCCCGAGCTGCATGACATCCTCAAGATCAAGGGCGAGAAGCATCTGGCCCGCTACCTCGTGGAGGAGATCCAGGATGTCTACCGGTTCCAGGGCGTGAACATCAACGACAAGCACATTGAGATCATCGTTCGCCAGATGCTCAAGAAGGTCAGCATCCTGGATCCGGGCGGAACCACCTTCCTCATCGGCGAGCAGGTGGACAAGACCCGGTTCATGGAAGAGAACCAGAAGGCGCTGAACGAGGGCTTCGAGCCCGCCACGGCCGAGCCGCTGGTCCTGGGCATCACCCAGGCCTCGCTGTCCACGGATTCATTCATCTCCGCGGCTTCCTTCCAGGAGACCACCAAGGTGCTCACCGAGGCCTCGCTGATGGGCAAGGCCGACAGCCTTCGCGGACTCAAGGAGAACGTCATCGTGGGCCGACTGATCCCGGCGGGTACGGGTTTCCGCGAATACGCCGAAGCCGAGATCGATGTTCCGGATCAGCAGGAGCGGCCCGACAAATTCCTTGAGGAATTGGAAGATAATCCGCTTCTCGTGGATGGCTAAGAAAAGTCTAGACAATTCGAACCAATGGGAGAGGCTCCGGCCTCTCCTTTTTTTGGGCAGGGGCCGGGCAGGGGATTCCCTGGTATAAAGTGGGGTCTGAACCTTGACAAAGCCAAGGTTCTTGACGTACATCCCCGTCTCTTTGACTAGGTTCCAGTAACAATCGTTTTGGAGGAGATATGCCGACTATCAACCAGTTGATCCGCAAGCGCCGGACTGCCGTGGGCAAGCGGAAAAAGACCCCGGCTCTCCAGGAATGCCCCCAGCGGCGCGGCGTATGCACCCGTGTGTACACCACGACGCCCAAGAAGCCGAACTCCGCGTTGCGTAAGGTCGCCCGTGTGCGCCTGACCAACGGCATCGAAGTCACGGCCTACATTCCCGGTGAGGGCCACAACCTTCAGGAGCACTCCGTTGTGCTGATTCGCGGCGGCCGCGTGAAGGACCTTCCCGGTGTCCGTTACCACATCGTGCGTGGTACGCTGGACACCGCTGGTGTTTCCGATCGCCGTCAGGGTCGTTCCAAGTACGGAGCCAAGCGTCCTAAATAGGGCTGTTCACAGCCCGACCGGTCTGAGTGATTCAATGCCCGGGGAGTGATGCCCAAGTAGGGTTTCCGGCGTCCTGAAATAACGTCCCCCCGGCCAGAACCAAGGAGAAAAAAATGCCGCGCAAAGGACCCGCGCCGAAGAGGCAGGTCAATCCCGACCCGATTTACGGGAGCCGATTGGCGTCCCGCTTCATCAACCGCTTGATGCTCCAAGGAAAGAAGAGCGTAGCGGAAAGAATTTTTTACCAAGCCCTGGAGAATCTCGGCAAGGCTTCCTCCGAGGATCCCCTGAAGGCCTTTGAAAAGGCCCTGGAGAACGCCAAGCCCCACGTCGAGGTCAAGTCCCGTCGTGTCGGCGGCGCCACCTATCAGGTTCCCATGGAAGTCCGGCCCGAGCGTCAGTCCGCACTGGCCATCCGCTGGCTCATCAACTACGCCCGCAATCGTGGCGAAAAAGGCATGGTTGCCCGCCTGTCCGGCGAGCTGCTCGATGCCTACAACAACCGTGGCGGAGCCGTGAAAAAGCGGGAAGACGTACACAAGATGGCCGAAGCCAACAAGGCCTTCGCCCATTACCGCTGGTAGCGGAGGAGAGAGATCGTGGCCAGACAGGTTCCCAGGGAAAAGCAGCGCAATATCGGCATCATGGCTCACATCGATGCCGGTAAGACCACTACCACGGAGCGCATCCTGTTCTACACCGGCGTCTCGCACAAGATCGGCGAGGTGCATGATGGCGCAGCCACCATGGACTGGATGGTGCAGGAACAGGAGCGTGGAATCACGATCACCAGCGCAGCCACAACCTGCTTCTGGCGCGATCACCGTATCAACATCATCGATACGCCGGGTCACGTTGACTTCACCATGGAGGTGGAGCGTGCCCTGCGCGTACTCGATGGCGCCATTGCGGTTTTCGACGCGGTTGCCGGTGTGGAGCCCCAGTCCGAGACGGTCTGGCGGCAGGCGGACCGCTACAAGGTCCCCCGCATGGCTTTCGTGAACAAAATGGACCGGACCGGAGCGGACTTCTTCCGCTGCGTCGAGATGATCAAGACCCGCCTGGGCGCCAAGCCCGTGCCCCTGCAGATTCCCATCGGCGCCGAGGACGAGTTCCAGGGCGTGGTGGACCTCATCGAGGGCAAGGCCATCGTCTTTGACAAGCCCGAGTCCCTTGGAATGGAATACTCCGTCACGGACATCCCGGCCGACATGCAGGACATGTACGAGGCCATGCGTCTCGAATTGCTCGAGGCTGTGGCCGAAGAGGATGAGTCCCTGATGGAAAAATATCTCGGCGGTGAGGAACTGACCTCCGAGGAACTGCGTGAGGGCGTGCGCAAGGCCACTGTTGCGCTGACCATCTGCCCCGTGCTCTGCGGAACCGCCTTCAAGAACAAGGGCGTGCAGCAGCTGCTCGACGCGGTTATCGATTACCTTCCTTCTCCGCTGGAGGTCGCCGCCATCAAGGGCGTGCATGCCGACACCGGAGAGGATGTCGCCTGCCCCTGCGACGACGACAAGCCGCTCGCGGCTCTGGCGTTCAAGCTTATGACCGACCCCTTTGTCGGGCATCTGACCTTCCTGCGCATCTATTCCGGCCACATCGAGTCCGGACAGTCTGTTGTGAACACCCGCAGCGGCAAGAAAGAGCGCATTGGTCGTCTTCTGAAGATGCACGCCAACAAGCGGGATGAGGTCAAGGAAGCTTGGGCGGGTGACATTGTTGCGGCCGTCGGCCTGAAGATCGTCGCCACCGGCGACACTCTGGCCGATGCCAAGCTGCCCGTGGTTCTGGAGTCCCTGGACATCCCGGAACCGGTCATCGAGGTGGCCATCGAGCCCAAGACCAAGGCCGACCGCGATGTTCTTACCGACAGTCTGGCCAAGCTGGCCAAAGAGGACCCGAGCTTCCGCGTCAAGACCGACGAGGAAACCGGACAAACCCTCATTGCCGGCATGGGCGAGCTGCATCTGGAGATCATTGTTGACCGCCTGTTGCGCGAGTTCAACGTCAACGCAAACGTGGGCGCTCCCCGCGTTGCCTACCGCGAAACCATTACAAAAGCGGTTAAGGTTGACGTCAAGCACGCCAAGCAGTCGGGCGGTCGCGGCCAGTATGGTCACGTTGTGCTCGAGGTCGAACCCAACTCCGAAGGGGGCTACCTCTTCGAAGACGAGATCAAGGGCGGCGTGATCCCGAAAGAATACATCGCCCCCGTCGATCGCGGCATCCAGGACGCCCTGAAGAACGGCGTCATGGCCGGCTATCCGGTCGTCGATATCAAGGCCAAGTTGGTCTTCGGTTCTTTCCACGAGGTCGACTCTTCGGAGCAGGCCTTCTACGTGGCGGGTTCCATGGCCATCAAAGAGGCCTGCAGAAAGGCTGGGCAGGTTCTGCTCGAACCGATCATGAACGTGGAAGTCGTGACTCCCGATGATTACCTCGGTGATGTCATGGGCGACCTCAGCGGTCGTCGTGGCCGCGTGGCTGGCATGGATACCCGCGGCGGCGCACAGGTTATTCGCGCCAACGTGCCGCTGTCCATGATGTTCGGCTACGCCACGGACCTGCGGTCCAAGACCCAGGGCCGGGCCACCTTCACCATGCAGTTCGATCATTACGAACAGGTGCCTGCCTCGTTGGCCGAGGAGCTGATCAAGAAGAGCTAGGACTCGTTCCTGGTTTGGGCTTGACAGAACTGTGAGATTGAGAGTAAGCCTTCGGACCGTTTTTATCTATTCGAAGGATCCCGCGCTCGTACTGAAACGGCCGAGCGCGTTACGAAGAAACGTTTCAGGAGTACGCTTATGGCGACCATGACCAGTGATCGGATCAGGATCAAACTGAAAGCATATGATTATCGTATCCTGGACAAGGCGGTCACCGAGATCGTAGACACCGCCCGGAATACCGGTGCGGCCATCGCCGGACCCGTTCCGTTGCCCACCGATATTCACCGGACCACGGTCCAGAGATCTGTTCACGTGGACAAGAAGTCCCGCGAGCAGTTCGAGATGCGCATTCATAAGCGCCTTCTCGACATTCTGGAGCCCACCCAGCAGACTGTGGACGCGCTTGGAAAGCTGTCCCTGCCTGCGGGTGTTGACGTGGAAATCAAGCTTTAATTGAGAGGATACCATGCCCAAAACGCTTGGATTGCTCGGAAAGAAGATCGGGATGACCCGGATCTTCAGCGACGACGGCAGCGTGTGCCCAGTGACCGTTATTGCCGCCGGGCCGTGTCCGATCATGCAGATCAAGTCCGACGATAAAGAGGGATACAACGCCTTGCAGGTGGCTTTCGACGAGATTCCCGAGCGCAAGATCAACCGTCCCGAGCGCGGCCATCAGGCCAAGGCCGGGAAGGGTTTCTTCCGCCACACCGTCGAGTGCCGCATTGAGAACGTCGGCGATTACGAGATCGGCCAGGAATTGACCGTGGACATGTTCAAGGCCGGCGACCAGGTCAAGGTCTCCGGAACCAGCAAGGGAAAAGGCTTCCAGGGCGTCATCAAGCGCTGGAACTTCTCCGGTCTGGGCGCGTCCCACGGCGCGGAAAAGGTTCACCGTTCCCCGGGTTCCATCGGTAACTGCACCTACCCGGGCCGCGTCTGGAAGAACAAGAAGATGCCCGGCCATATGGGCGCTCGGAACGTCACGCTCCCCAATGTGGAAGTGATCGATGTCCGCCCCGAAGAAAACATCATCGTGGTCAAGGGACAGATTCCTGGTCCCAACAACGGCCTCGTGATGATCCGCAAGAAGAACTAGGGGAGTCCGTCATGGCCAAAGTGAACGTGTACGACCAGAATAATATGGAAGTGGGCAGCATCGAGCTGTCTCCTGAAGTCTTTGAGGTGGAGGTCAAGCCTGAAATCCTTCATCTCGTGGTGCGGGCCTTCCGCGCTGCCGGACGGGCCGGAACGCATGCCACCAAGAGCCGCGGCCTGAAGCGCGGCGGCGGCAAAAAGCCCTGGCGTCAGAAGGGTACGGGCCGCGCTCGCGCGGGCAGCACCCGCTCGCCTCTGTGGCGCGGCGGCGGCATCACCTTCGGCCCCCAGCCCCGGAGCTACGACTTCAAGGTCAATAAGAAAATCCGGAGCCTCGCTCTGAAGATGGCTCTGTCTTCGCGGCTTTCCGAGGAAGGTCTCAAGGTGATCAACAAGATCGACCTGCCTGAGATCAAAACCAAGGGCTTCGTCCAGGTGGCGACCGGCCTTGGTCTCGAAAAAGCCTTGATTGTTGCCAAGGATGCTGATACTAATCTCGTCCTTTCTGCCCGGAACTTGCCGGGAATTAAGGTGGTTGAGGCCGATAAGCTCAATGTTTACGATGTGCTCCGTTTTCCCTCTCTGATCCTTCTTGAGGGCGCGGCCGCGCACATCCAGGAAAGGCTGAAATAATCATGGACTACACCCAGATTCTTCTCAAGCCGCTGATCTCCGAAAAGGCCACCATGGCCAAGGAAGCGACGAACAGCGTAGTTTTCTACGTGCATCCGTCCGCCAACAAGATCGCGGTCAAAAGAGCGGTGGAGAAGGCCTTTGACGTGAAAGTCGAAGCCGTCAACATCGTCAACCGGAAACCCAGGGAGCGCCAGCGTTTTGGCCGCCAGGTCGGGCGTATCGCCGGACACAAGAAGGCCTACGTCAAGCTCGCCCCCGGCAGCAAGATCGATCTGTTCGAAGGAGTGTAACGAATGGCTACCCGTTCTCTTAAACCGACCTCTCCGGGACGCCGTTTCCAGACCATCTCCACCTTCGAGGAGATCACCAAGGATCGGCCGGAAAAGTCACTCACCGAAGGCCTGCCCAAGAAGGCCGGACGGAACAACAATGGTCGCGTGACCTCCCGCCGTCGCGGCGGTGGCCACAAGCGGCTCTACCGGATCATCGACTTCAAGCGCGACAAGCGGGACATTCCCGCCACGGTCGCCGCCATTGAGTATGATCCGAACCGTTCCGCCCGCATCGCTCTTCTGAACTATGCCGATGGTGAGAAGCGCTACATCCTGGCTCCGGTGAACCTCAAGCCCGGTGACGTGGTCACCGCTGGCGACGACGCCGATATCAAGCCCGGTAACGCGCTGTACATCAGCAAGATTCCCGTGGGCACGATCATTCACAACGTGGAGTTGCACCCCGGAAAGGGCGGCCAGTTCTGCCGCGCCGCCGGGACCTACGCCCAGCTGATCGCCAAGGAAGGCAAGTATGCGCTCCTGCGCATGCCCTCCGGCGAAATCCGCAAGGTGCTCGTGACCTGTACCGCCACTGTCGGTCAGGTCGGCAACATCCAGCATGAAAAAATCTCCCTGGGTAAGGCGGGCCGTAATCGCTGGCTCGGCCGCCGTCCCAAGGTGCGCGGCGTGGCCATGAACCCTGTGGATCACCCGCTTGGCGGTGGCGAAGGCCGCAGCTCGGGTGGACGGCATCCCTGCTCCCCGTGGGGCATGCCCACCAAGGGCTATCGGACCAGAAGCAAGAAGAAGGCTTCCAGCAAGCTTATCGTCAAGCGTCGCGGACAGAAGTAGGAGAAAGTCATGCCCAGATCGCTTAAAAAAGGTCCGTTCGTGGACGGACATCTGCTCAAGAAGGTCGAGCGGGCCAACGAGAACCAGGACCGTCGTGTCGTTCAGACCTGGTCCCGCCGTTCCACCATCATTCCTGAAATGGTGGGCCTGACCTTCGCCGTGCATAACGGTCGCAAGTTCATCCCGGTGTTCGTGTCGGAGAACATGGTCGGACACAAGCTGGGCGAGTTTTCGCCCACCCGTACCTTCTTCGGTCACGCCGCCGACAAGAAAGGCAAGAAGTAGGGGGTAGAGAAACATGGAAGCTAAAGCTGTCAGCAAGTTTCTCCGGGTGTCCCCTCGCAAGGTTCGCCTTGTCGCCAAAAACATTAACGGCAAACCGGTAGAGGACGCGTTGAACATTCTCAAGTTCACGCCCAATAAGTCTGCTGCCATCCTGAGAAAAGTGCTTTACTCCGCCGTTGCCAACGCGGAGCAGAAGCCCGGGGTGGATGTGGATTCGCTCAAGGTCTCCTCGGTCATCGTCAACGAAGGCCCGACCTGGAAGCGTATCATGCCGCGGGCTATGGGCCGCGCCTACCGCATCCGCAAGCGCACCAGCCACATCACCGTTGTCGTGAAGGAAATGTAGGTACCGTCATGGGTCAGAAAGTTCATCCGTACGGGTTCAGGCTGGGGTATACCAAGAACTGGCTTTCCCGCTGGTTCAGCAAAAAGGAATACGCCGATTTCGTCCTGCAAGACGATCGCCTGCGCAAGTACGTCAAGAAAAAGCTGTACCAGGCCGGCATCTCCCGCATCGAGATCGAGCGCGCCGGTGGTAAGGTTCGTCTCATCATCCACACTGCCCGTCCCGGCATCGTCATCGGCCGCAAGGGCGTGGAGATCGAGAAGTTGCGCGATGATTTGAGGAAGAAGTTCCAGACCGAGTTCACCATTGAAGTGAATGAGATCCGGCGTCCGGAAACGGATGCCCAGCTCGTGGCTGAGAACATCGCTCTCCAGCTGGAGCGCCGCGTGGCTTTCCGCCGCGCCATGAAGCGCACCGTGGGTCTTGCTCGTCGCTTCGGCGCCGAGGGCATCAAGGTCTTCTGCTCCGGTCGTCTGGCCGGCGCCGAGATCGCCCGCTCCGAATGGTATCGCGATGGTCGCGTCCCCCTGCACACTCTGCGTGCGGACATTGACTATGGCTATGCCATCGCTCAGACCACCTATGGCGTTATCGGCGTTAAGGTCTGGATTTTCAAAGGTGAAATTCTTGACCATGAGGTGGAACAGTAATGCTTGCTCCGAAGAAGACAAAATACCGCAAGCGGCAGAAGGGCCGCGTGAAGGGCCAGGCCCAGCGCGGCAGCACCATTGCCTTCGGCGATATCGCGCTGAAGACGCTGGACCACGGGAAGCTCTCCAGCCAGCAGATCGAGTCCGCTCGTATCGCCATCATGCGCCACATCAAGCGCGGTGGTAAGGTCTGGATCCGCGTCTTCCCCGATGTGCCCATCACCAAGAAGCCCGCGGAAGTCCGCATGGGTAAAGGCAAGGGCTCTCCCGAGGGATGGGTTGCTCCGGTGAAGCCGGGCCGCATCCTGTACGAAGTGAAGGGCGTCAGCCTGGAGCTGGCCAAGGAAGCTCTCAAGCTTGCTTCCTACAAGCTGCCCGTCCGCACCACCGTCGTGGTCAAAGAGGGGGTGGAATAATGCAGAGCGTCAAAGAACTTCGCGAGATGGAAGAGTCGAAGCTCGCAGAGGCCCTGGCCGCAACCCGGCAGGAGCTCTTTACCCTGCGCTTTCGGCATGCCACTGCGCAGTTGGAGAATACCCAGCAGCTTCCGAACCTGAAGAAAACCATCGCCCGCATTCTCACTGTTCAGCGTGAACGCGCCATGGGAGCCTAAGATATGGCTGAGCTCAAGTTTAAAGGCAACCGCCGCGTGCTGACCGGAATGGTCGTCAGCGACAAGGCCGACAAGACCATTGTCGTCCGGGTCGAGACCCTGGTAAAGCACCCGTTGCTGAAAAAATATGTTCGTCGCCGCAACAAGTTCATGGCCCACGATCCGGCCAACGAATGTGGTATCGGCGACAAGGTGCAGATCGTCGAGTACCGCCCTCTGTCCAAACAGAAGCGGTGGCATCTGGTCAAGATTCTTGAAAAGGCTGTGTAGGTGAAGCCATGATCCAGGTGGAATCCAATCTCGACGTGGCTGACAACTCCGGCGCTAAGCGGGTGGCCTGCATCAAGGTGCTGGGCGGATCCCGTCGCCGGTACGCCACGGTCGGAGATATCATTAAGGTTTCGGTCAAAGAGGCCATGCCGCATTCCAAGGTGAAGAAGGGCGATGTCCTCAACGCCGTCATCGTGCGGACCAAGAAAGAGGTGGGCCGTCCGGACGGTTCCTACATAAAGTTCGACAACAACTCGGCTGTGCTGCTGAACAACTCCAACGAGCCCATCGGAACCCGTATCTTCGGACCCGTCGCTCGCGAGCTGCGCCAGAAGAACTTTATGAAGATCGTCTCTCTTGCCCCCGAGGTCCTGTAAGGAGGGCCTTTACTATGAAGAGCAAGATCAGAAAAGACGACAAGGTGATGGTCATCGCCGGCAAGGATAAGGGAAAGATCGGTAAGGTCCTTCGGATTCAGAAGAAGAAGGATACGATCATGGTTGAAAAGGTGAACATGGTCCAGCGCCACACCAAGGCCAATCCCTATGCCAATCAGCCTGGCGGGATCATTGAGAAAGAGGCCCCTGTCCATATCTCGAACGTGATGGTCATCTGCGACGCCTGCGCCAAGCCGGCCCGCATCGGCTACCGGGAGACCAAGGATGGGAAGAAGGTCCGTTACTGCAAGCATTGCAACGAACAGTTCGACTAGGGGCTGACACATGACTCGTCTTGAGAAACTCTATCGCGAGAAGGTCGTGCCCGAACTCCAGAAGGAATTCGGGTACAAAAGCCCCATGGAACTGCCCAGGCTGGAAAAGATTTCGCTGAACATCGGTCTTGGCGAGGCCAGCCAGAACAGTAAACTTGTCGAGGACGCCGCGGTTGAACTGACCCGCATCGCTGGTCAGCACTCCGTGGTCACCCGGGCCAAGAAATCCATTGCGCAGTTCAAGCTCCGCGAAGGAATGCCCATCGGCTGCCGCGTCACGCTCCGTCAGGATCGGATGTGGGACTTCCTTGACAAGCTGGTGACCTTTGCCCTGCCCCGTGTGCGCGACTTTCGTGGCGTTCCGGACCGCGGGTTCGATGGTCGAGGCAACTTCACCATGGGTGTGAAAGAACACACGATTTTTCCCGAGATCGACATCGACAAGGTCGATCGGGTGAAGGGCATGAATATCACTGTCACCACGACTGCCAAGACGGACAAAGAGGGCAAAATGCTCCTCGACCTGCTTGGCATGCCCTTCAAAAAGTAGGAGGTTACCGGTTTGGCCAGGACATCTCTTCGGGTCAAGGCCCAACGCAAGCCGAAATTTAAGGTTCGCGCCTATAATCGTTGCCCGATCTGCGGGCGTTCGCGTGCGTTTCTGCGCCGGTACGGCATCTGCCGCATTTGTTTCCGCAACAAGGCGCTTGCCGGTGAACTTCCCGGCGTTCGCAAAGCGAGCTGGTAAGGAGATCACGCATGAGCGTTGTCGATCCCATTTCCGATATGCTGAGCCGCGTCAGGAATGCCTACGCTGCCTATCATAAAGGCGTCGATATCCCCGCTTCCAAGATGAAGCAGGCTATCGCAGGTATCCTGAAAGATCAGGGCTATGTCTCTGATTTCTCGGTCGATGAACAGAACATCAACATCCAGATGAAGTACTCTGACGGCAAACCGCTGATTTCCGGTCTGCGCAAGGTCAGCAAGCCTGGCCGTCGCGTGTACGTCGGCGCCAGCGACATCCCCCAGGTGCAGAACGGCCTTGGCATCTGCATCCTCTCCACCTCGCGTGGAGTGCTTGAGGGTGCGCAGGCCCGCGCCGAGAATGTCGGCGGCGAGCTGCTGTGCGAGATCTGGTAGCGAGGATTGTGATATGTCCAGAATAGGAAAACAACCCGTCGCCATCCCGTCCGGTGTTGAAGTGACGCTGGGTGACGAGATCCAGGTCAAGGGACCCAAGGGGACCCTGGCCACTTCGAAGCACCCCACCGTCGCGTACAAGCTTGAGGACGGCCATGTCGTCATCGAGCGCACGGACGACTCTCGCATGGCCCGTGCCCAGCACGGCCTGCGCCGGACGCTGCTGGCCAATTGTGTCGAGGGCGTGAGCAAGGGGTTTGAAAAGACCCTGGAAGTCATCGGCGTCGGCTACAAGGTCCAGGTCGCGGGGAAGAGCGTTGTGCTCACCGTTGGGTTTTCCCATCCGGTCGAGTTCCCGCTCCCGGCTGGCATCGAGGCCAAGGCCGAGGGCAGCAAACTGACCATCAGCGGCATTGATAAGCAGCTGGTGGGCGAGGTTGCCGCCCAGATTCGCAAGATTCGTCAGCCGGAACCCTATAAGGGCAAGGGCATCAAGTATCTTGACGAACAGATCAGACGTAAGGCCGGTAAGTCCGGCGGCAAATAACGGGGGAAAGCTATGAAGCTTACCAAGGAACAAGCCCGGCGGCGCAGAAAGGCCCGCATCCGGAAAAAGATTTCCGGTACGACCGAGCGGCCCCGCATGGTGGTTTTCCGTTCCAACGCCCATCTCTATGTCCAGCTTGTGGACGACGAGAACGGCGCTACCCTTGCCAGCTCCTCCACCCTGATCCTTTCCAAGGAGAAGGGGAAGATGAGCGTGAACCTGGAGTCCGCCGCCGAAGTGGGCAAGGATATCGCAGGCAAGGCCAAGGAGCGGAACATCGAGCAGGTGGTCTTCGACCGCAACGGGTATATCTACCACGGACGAGTGAAAGCCCTTGCCGACGGCGCCCGCGAGGGCGGCCTGAAGTTCTAGGGTCAATCGAAGGATACGGACGATGGAACAGAACGAATCCGGGCTGATTGAAAAGATCGTGTACCTCAACCGCGTGGCCAAAGTGGTCAAGGGTGGCCGGAGATTCTCCTTCAGCTGCCTGGCGGTTGTCGGCGATGGTCAGGGAAGCGTGGGGTACGGACTTGGCAAGGCCAACGAAGTGCCCGAGGCGATCCGCAAGGCCACCGAACGCGCCAGAAAAGCCATGATCAAGGTCCCCCTGCTGGACGGAACGCTGCCGTATGAGACCCTCGGCCATTATGGGGCCGGTCGTGTCATGCTCAAGCCCGCCAGCCGCGGAACGGGCATTATTGCCGGCGGACCTGTCCGCGCCATCATGGAGGCGGTGGGGGTGCATGACATCCTGACCAAGGCCATCGGCACGAACAACCCGCACAACGTGCTCCGCGCCACCATTGCCGGTCTGGCTTCCCTCCGCAGTGCCGAACAGGTTTCCGACCTGCGTGGCATGAAGGTCGAGACCCCCCGGAAGTAACTCGTCCGGACGTTAAGCAGTATAGGAGACGGCCATGGCTCAGGTTACGGTAAAGCTTGTCAAGAGCAAGATCGGGTGTACGCCTTCGCAGCGTGCCACCCTTGCGGCTCTGGGACTGCGAAAGATTCGGCAGGAGAAATCCTTCGATGATTCCCCGGTCGTGCAGGGCATGATTTATAAAGTGAAGCATCTGGTGGAGGTTGTTGCGTCATGAAGCTCCACGATCTCTATCCCTTTCCGGAAGAAACCAAGCAGAGAAAGCGCATTGGTCGCGGTTCCGGCTCCGGCTGGGGCAAGACCAGCGCCCGAGGCCACAAGGGTCAGAAGAGCCGCACCGGCGCTTCCATCCCGGCCCGGTTCGAGGGTGGCCAGATGCCCCTCATGCGCCGTCTGCCCAAGCGCGGGTTCAAGAACCCCTTCCGGGTGGAATACGCGGCCATCAACCTTGGCCGCCTGATTGAGGCCTTCGAGGGCAAGAATGAGATCTCCCTCGAGGACATTTACGAGCGCGGTCTTTGCAAGCTCGGCGCTCCGGTTAAGATTCTGGCCAATGGTGAGGTCTCTTCGGCCGTCACCATCGAGGCTCATCGGTTCAGCGCCTCCGCTGCCGAGAAGATCGCCAAGGCCGGTGGCATCGCCAAGTCCATCGAAGTTCAGGAAGGATAACACGTGGCACTCTCTGGCGTTGAGAATCTTGCGCGACTGCCCGAATTGAAGAAGCGGCTCCTGTGGACGCTGCTTCTTCTTTTCGTCTATCGCATCGGCATTCATATCCCTGTTCCGGGCGTGAACGGACCCGCACTGGCGGCCATCTTCGAAGAAGCCGCTGGCACGCTCCTCGGTCTGTTCAACATGTTCTCGGGCGGCGGATTGATGAATCTGTCCATCTTCGCGCTGGGCATTATGCCCTACATTTCGGCGTCCATCATCCTCCAGCTGCTTACCGTGGTCAGCCCCGAGCTGAAGCGTCTGCAGAAGGAGGAGGGACAGGCCGGACGCAAGAAGATCACCCAGTACACTCGTTACGGAACCGTGCTCATCTCCCTTGTCCAGGGCTTCGGCATCGCCGTTGGCGTGGAGAGCATGGTCAGCCCCATCGGTCCTGTGGTTTCTCCGGAAACTGCGGGTTGGGCCTTCCGGTCCATCACCGTGATCACCATGGTCACGGGTACGGTGTTCCTGATGTGGCTCGGTGAAAAGCTGACGGAAAAAGGCATCGGCAACGGCATCTCCCTGATCATCTTCGGTGGTATTGTGGCCGGTATGCCCAGTGCTGTGGCCCGCACGATCTCGTTCATGAGCGAAGGTGTCATGAGCCCGCTGTTCGTGCTCGTGCTCGTACTTGGCATGGTCGCCATCCTCGCGCTGATCGTCTTTGTGGAGCGTGGCCAGCGTCGGGTTCCGATCCATTATGCCAAGCGGCAAATGGGCCGGAAAATGTTTGGCGGTCAGACCACGCACCTGCCGTTGCGTGTGAACACCGCCGGCGTCATTCCGCCGATCTTCGCATCGAGTCTGCTGCTCTTTCCGGGCACTATCGCCCGGTTCTCGGATATGCCCTGGCTTCAGGCTATCTCCGACTATATGCAGCCCACATCTATTGTTTATAACCTGCTCTACGTGGCGGTGGTGATCTTCTTCTGCTATTTCTACACCGCCATTGTCTTCGATCCCAAGGGAATCGCCGACAACATCCAGAAGCAGGGTGGCTTTATTCCGGGCATCCGTCCGGGAGCCAAGACTCATGAGTATATTGACCGGGTGCTCGCCCGCATCACGCTTTGGGGGTCACTCTACGTGTCCGCCATCTGCGTGCTGCCGATGTTCCTCATCGCCCAGTTTAACGTTCCCTTCTATTTCGGCGGCACATCGCTGCTGATTATCGTGGGCGTTGCCATGGACTTTATGGGACAGGTCGAGTCCTACATGATCTCCCGCCAGTACGAAGGCCTCATGGGCAAATCTGGCAGGATCAAGGGCAGGCGGTAGGTTTTGAAGAAGTTCCGAGGAGTATTCCTCAAGAATGATAGGGAGATTGGCCTCATGCGCGAGGCCAATCGCATTG
>JBFWMD010000021.1:0-51363 GCA_050251775.1 Desulfovibrio sp. | reverse complement strand
GAAAATGGCGATCATGTAAGAGGAGAAGGAAAGCTGCACGTCGGCCAGCCGCATCAGGGCCGAGTCCACGCGTCCGCCGAAGTAGCCGGAGATCAGGCCGATCACGATGCCGATGATGCCCTGCATGGCCACCGCGCCAAAGCCGATGATCAGGGAGACGCGCATGCCGTAGAGCATGGTGGAGAGCATGTCGCGTCCCTGGGCGTCGGTTCCCAGGGGGAATTGCGTTTGTCCGTGCTCCATGAACGCGGGAGGTTGTTCGGCGTTGACCAGGTCGTAGGTGCTGGGGTCGTAGGGGTTGGACGTGGCGAAGATCGGCGCACCCACGCCCAGGATGACGAGGATCACGAGCACGATGAAGCTCGTGACCGCCACTTTGTCCTTGAGGAAGTCGTGCAGGAAATAGGATTCCCGGAAACGACGCCATCTGCTTCTCGTCTGCATGCTACTTTCTCCCCGTGATGCGTACGGTCGGGTTGACCAGGCCGTAGATGATGTCCACGACCGTGTTCACGACCACGAAGATGAAGCCCACGACCACGAGATAGGCGACCATCAGGGAGGAGTCCGCGCGTTCCACAGCCTCGATGAACATGAAGCCCATGCCCTGCCAGGAAAAGACGGTTTCCGTGAGGATGGTGAAGGCGATCATGATGCCGAGTTGCACGCCGCCCACGGTGATGACCGGCAGGAGCGTGTTGCGGAAGGCATGCACGATCCAGACGCGCATGGGGGGCAGGCCCTTGGCCCAGGCGTATTTGATGTAGTCGTTTTCCAGCACTTCCATCATCTCGGAGCGGATCAGCCGGATGAACAGCGGCAGCATGATGGAGGAGAGGGCCACGGTGGGCATGATCAGGTGTTTCAGGCCGTCGAGGGTCAGGAGTCCCGTGTGCCAGCCGTGGATATTCACGGTTTCGCCCCGGCCAAAGGAGGGCAGCCAGTGCAGCTCAATGGAAAAAATGTAGATGAGCATAATGGCGGTCAGAAAGACCGGAATGGACACGCCCACGGTTGATCCGCCCATGATCAGCTTGGCGAGAAGCTGTTTGGGCCGGATCGCACAGTAGATTCCGAGCGGCACGGAGAGGAAGACGATGAGCACGGCACTGCAGAAGACCAGCTCCAGCGTGGCCGGCGCCTTGGCAAGGATCACTTCCATGGCGGGTTTTTTATAGAAGTACGAGCGGCCGAGGTCGCCGTGGGCGGCGTTGTAGAGAAAGCGGCCGAACTGGACCACAAAGGGGTCGTTGAGCCCGAGTTTATCGCGCAGGGCATCGCGCTCCTGGGCCGAGACCGAGATTCCGGTGAGTTCGCGCACCGGATCTCCCAGGCTTTGCTTGATGGCGAATCCGATGAAGCCGATGATGATCATGACCAAGAAGGCTTGCAGGATGCGCCTGATGATGAAGGCTGCCATGCTTTTCCGTCGCTTTTGCAACGAAGGGGGACCCTGGAGGTCCCCCTTCGCGTTTGGTTGTCGATGTTCTGTTCTGAACCGGGCTATTCGATGACCAGGTCGCCGAAGTAGGGGAAGTTCTGAACGTTGACGATGGTTTCGGTGTTCATGCCCTTCTTGGAGGCCCAGGACAGGTTTTGCCAGTGCAGGGGCACGAAGGCGGCGTCATTGTACAGAATCCGTTCGACCTCCTGCAACATTTCGCTGCGCTTGGCAAGGTCGGTCTCGGTCTGGGAGGCGAGGATCAGCTCGTCCACCTTGGGATTGCAGTAGTCGCCGGAGTTGTACTGGCCGAAGCCGGTCTCAAGGTTGCGGCAGCAGAGCAGGTACTCGGTGTAGTTGGCGGAGTCCTCGGTGTCGGGATGCCAGCCGATCATCTGCACGTCGGCCACCTGGGCATCGAACTCATCCCAGAACTGGGCCTTGG
This sequence comes from Desulfovibrio sp., assembly GCA_050251775.1. Taxonomy (GTDB): domain Bacteria; phylum Desulfobacterota; class Desulfovibrionia; order Desulfovibrionales; family Desulfovibrionaceae; genus Paucidesulfovibrio. The sequence goes on along the minus strand of JBFWMD010000021.1, from coordinate 49,477 downwards.
GCATGGTCTTCAGGCTGACCTTGATGCCGATTTTGGAGACCATGGAAACAAAGGCCTCGGCGATCTTTTCGTCGTTCACGTAGCGGTTGTTGGGGGCGATCATGGTGCATTCGAAGCCGTCCGGGTAGGAGGATTCGGCCATGAGCTGCTTGGCCTTTTCCAGGTCGAAGCGGGGGGTCAGTTCGGGCACGTAGCCGGCAAAGCCCTCGGGGGCCTGCTGGCCGGCGGTGGTGGCGAAGCCTTTCATGATCGTGTCCACGATGCCCTGGTTGTTCACGGCGTAGACCACGGCCTGGCGGACCTTGGGATCGGCGAAGGCGGGCTGGCGCGTCTGGTTCATTTGCAGGGTGATGATGCGCGAGCCGCCCATGACCACGAGTTGCAGGTCGGGATTGCTCTCAATGCGTTCGAGGTCCTGCGGAGGCACGGGCATGATGAAGTCCACGTCGCCGGAAAGCAGCGCGGCCGTGCGGGAAGCGTCGTTGGAAATGGGCGTCAGGACGATTTCCTCGACGTTGCCGGCCTTCTTGTCCCAGTAGTCGGCGAAGCGGGTGAAGACGGTCTTCACGCCCTGCTCGCGGGAGGTGACCACGAACGGGCCGGTTCCGGATTCGTTGACGTTGGCAAAGGAGTAGTCGGTCTTGACGATGGCGTCCTTGGGCAGGCCCTTGTCGTCGTTGCCGGAGTAGAACACGCTGTCCATGGGGAAAATGTAGGTGGCCATGGAGAGCAGCAGGCCGTAGGGCTGCTTGGTGATGATGTCCACGGTGTTGTCGTCCACGGGCACGGCCTTGTCAAAGGGCTCGAACAACCCCTTGAAATCAGCGGATTTCTTCAGGCGGTCCAGGGTCCAGGCCACGTCCTTGGCGGTGAAGGGGTTGCCGCTGTGGAACTTTACGCCGGGAACCAGGTAAAAACGCATGGTTGTGGCGTCGATCTGCTCCCACTTGGAGGCCAGGCGGGGTTCGATGGAGCCGTCCTTGGCCCAGCGGACCAGCGGATCAAAAACCATGTGGGCATACTGGAGCATGCCGCCGGAGAGCTGGACGTGCGGGTCCAGGGAAACCGGGTCGGCATCCATGGCCAGCCGCAGGGTGGTCTTCTTGACTTCAGGAGCCTTTTCAGCGGCCTGCTCGGGGGCTTTCGCCTCTTCGGCCTTTTTCTCTTCGCCTCCGCCGCAGCCGGCCAGAAGCAGGCCGAGCATCAGGGCGAAAACCAGGAACAAACGTTTCATGTCCTACCTCCAGAATGAATGTGAAGAAATCCTCACCAATCCACAATACAAGGGGAGCGCCCGGCGGGCGTCGCCCTTCGCGCGCAAAGAATGCCGCGACCGCGGCAAAGTCGTCTTGAGTTACCAAAAAGCGGCAATGATTGGAATAGATTTTTCCTGAAACGTGGGCGGGCGACTGCTCGCAACGGCTGGAACGGTCCGGAAATCCGCTTGCCAGCACTTCGGAATTCTGTACCTTTCCCCAGGGAGGAACGCGCATGCATGATCAGAAAAAAGCTTACGCCTTCGGACTGGCCACGGTTCTGCTCTGGTCCACGGTGGCTACGGCCTTTAAGCTCTCGCTGGCGGCCATGCGGCCAGAACAGCTGCTCTTCTATGCCGGAGCGGTTTCCACGCTGACCCTGGCGGGCATCCTGGCGGCGCGGGGCGGGCTGCGGAGGGCCCTGCACTGTTCGCCGAGCGAGTGGCTGCGTTCCCTGGCTCTTGGCGCGCTGAATCCCTTTCTCTATTACCTGATCCTTTTCAAGGCCTACGACCTCCTGCCGGCCCAGGAGGCCCAGCCCCTGAATTACACCTGGGCCATCACCCTGGCGCTGTTGTCCATTCCGCTGCTGGGGCAGAGGATCTCCCGTTTCGATCTTCTGGCCGTACTGGTCAGCTATGCGGGCGTGGTGCTCATCTCCACCCATGGCGACCCTCTGGCCATGCGTTTTTCCGATCCCCTGGGCGTGGCCCTGGCCCTGCTCTCCACCGTGGTTTGGGCGCTTTACTGGATATTCAACACCCGGGAGACGCGCGAACCCGTGGCCGCGTTGTTTCTCAATTTTCTGCTCGGCATGCCCCTGGTGGCGCTCTGGTGCGCTGCTACCAGCGGTTTCGCCGTGGCCGACCCCTTCGGGCTGCTCGGTGCGGCCTATGTGGGCTTGTTTGAAATGGGCATCACCTTCGTGCTCTGGCTCACGGCCCTGAAGTATTCGGAAAACACGGCCAAGGTGGGCAATCTGATCTTCCTTTCGCCTTTTCTCTCCCTGGTCTTCATCCATTTCCTGCTCGGCGAGGAAATCCTGCCTTCCACTTTTGCGGGACTGGCGTTGATCGTGGCCGGACTGCTGCTCCAGCGGGCGGGCCGCTGATTTCCGCTTTGCGCGGTCGGTCCGGGAAAACGGACGCCCGGTCAATTGGCACTTGTGCGCGGCGACCGGAATTCGTATAAGCTTGCATCCCTCTGGATTTGCGAAAGGAGAATACGCATGAGCAATGGTCCGGATCGCCTCGTCGTCGCCAGCGGTAATGGAACGGAATTGGGCATTCTGCCGGGCATGGCCAACCGCCACGGACTCATCGCCGGCGCCACGGGCACGGGCAAGACCGTGACCCTGCGGGTTCTGGCCGAGGCCTTTTCCGACCTGGGAGTGCCCGTGTTCATGGCCGACGTGAAGGGCGATCTGGCCAGCATGGCCGAGCCCGGCGGCGACCATCCCAAGGTGGCGGAGCGCGTGGCCCAGCTCGGGCTGAACGACTTCGCCTACGCGGGCTATCCCGTGACCTTCTGGGATGTGTTCGGCGAACTGGGCCACCCCCTGCGCACAACCATCTCCGAACTGGGGCCGCTGTTGCTCACGCGGCTGCTCGCGCTCAACGAGACCCAGGCGGGCGTGCTCCAACTGGCCTTCCGCATCGCGGACGACGAGGGCCTGCTTCTGCTGGACCTCAAGGACCTGCGCCTGCTGCTGCGCCACGTGGGCGACAACGCCAAGGAATACCAGCTCGAATACGGCAATGTTTCCGCGGCCAGCGTGGGCGCGATCCAGCGGCGGCTCCTGGAGCTGGAGGAGCAGGGCGCGGACCGGCTCATCGGCGAACCCGCCCTGAATCTGGACGACCTGCTCCAGACCGACCGCGACGGACGCGGCATGATCAACATTCTCGCGGCCGAGCGGCTGATGCGCTCGCCCCGCGTCTACGCCACCATGCTGCTCTGGCTGCTTTCCGAACTCTTTGAAAACCTGCCCGAAGTGGGCGACCCGGAACAGCCCAAGCTCGTGTTCTTTTTTGACGAGGCGCACCTGCTTTTCGACGACATGCCCGAGGCCCTGCTGGATAAGATCGAACTGGTGGTCCGGCTGATCCGTTCCAAGGGCGTGGGCGTCTTTTTCGTGACCCAGAACCCGCTGGACGTGCCGGACAAGGTCCTCGGCCAGCTCGGCAACCGCGTGCAGCACGCCCTGCGCGCCTTCACCCCCCGGGACCAGCGCGCGGTCAAGGCCGCCGCCGAGACCTTCCGCGTCAATCCCGAGCTGAACGTGGAGCAGGTGCTCACGGAGCTGGGCACGGGCGAGGCCCTGGTCTCGTTCCTGGAGCGCAAGGGCGCGCCCGGCATGGTGCGACGGGCCTTTGTGTATCCGCCCAAAAGCCGGCTGGGCACTTTGGACCGCCGCAGCCGCGAGGCCATCATCAAGGAGAGCGTGTTCTACGGCCACTATGAGCAGGAGGTGGACCGCGAGTCCGCCTACGAGATTCTGACCGAACGGCGCAACCAGGACGCGGAGCAGGCCAAGGAACTGGCCGCCCGGCGCGAGCGGGAAAAGGCGGAACGCGCGGCCAGGCCCCGTCCCTCCAACCGCCAGTCCCTGACCGAGGCCTTCATCAGCAGCGCGGCCCGCTCCATCGGCTCGGCCCTGGGGCGCAAGCTGTTGCGCGGCGTGCTCGGCGGTCTGTTGCGCTAGCATTCCCTTTGATTTCGTTTCAACCGCCCCGAAGCCGATCCGGGGCGGTTTTTCTTTTTTGGGCGGTCGGATGCGCGTCGGTATTGACGCAATGCTGGCGCACGATATAGGACATCACCAATATTCAACGCCCTGCTCGCCCGGAGAATGCCATGAAGTCCGTATTCCTTTGCCTCGTCGCCTGCTTCCTCTTCGCCTGCGCTCCCAAAACCCACAGCCCCGAGGTGGATGGCCGCGCCGTGGTCGTGGAGGATGACAAACAGAAAGAACTGGTCGCCCAAATGGAGAAGGAGCACTCTCAGCGGCTCATGGATGTGAGCGATCCGCTGATACGCAATAATGTGGAGATTTGCGGCGCGAAGGTCGCCACCTATTTCGGTGTGCATTTTCTCCGCAGCGGCGACCTGGAAGGGGCGCGAAAGGTCCACTTGGCCAAGGCGTATCATCTCGGCCCGAAACTCACGGCCCTGCTGCTCCCGGTCCACGGTCCCGCATACCGCGCGGGCATGCGCGAGGGTGACGAACTGGTCTCCGTGAACGGCAAGGACGTTCCCGACGGCAAACGCGCCGGGGCGAGGCTGCAGGAATTGCTGGAGGACGAGGTGAAGACCTCGCCGGTGGTCACCTTCAAGATCCTGCGTCACAACGTGCCCTGGAGTTTTGTGGTTCGGGGAGTCCAGGCCTGCAACATGCCGATGATTTTGGAAACCGACCTGGAGATCAACGCCACGGCCTATGGCCAAACGGTTCATGTGACCACGGGTATGCTCAATTTCGCTTCCGACGAGGAACTGGCCGTGGTCATCGGCCACGAAATGGCCCACAACGCCATGATGCATCCGGAGCATGGGCAAGCGGCGGCCGAAGCGGGCCTGTACCTCGACATGGCCCTGGAATGGCTCAGCGGCGTGCCTTCGGGCTATTTTTTTACGAAGACCGGGCGGAATGCCTACAGCCATGCGCAGGAGTTCGAGGCGGACTACGTGGGCATGTATATCGCGGCCCGGGGTGGCTACGCTGTGGACAAGGCCACGGAGTTCTGGCGCAGAGTGTCGGCAACCACAGGGCGGGTGAACCAGGATAGCGATTCGCACCCCAACACGCCGGAGCGCTATCTGAAAATCCAGGCCATCGCGGACGAGATCTGGCTGAAGAAGAGCAAGGGCGAGCCGCTGCTGCCGGAAATGAAGGACGGCGGCTCCTTCCGGGCTCCCTCTCTGGACGAGATGGGCAAGAAGGAGACGGAGAAGGACAAGGATGACTCCGCGCCGCGCCGGACCGGAACGGTCGGTTCGGACAAGTAAATCCGACGAAACCGTGACCTGAAAATAGAAAGCCGCCCCGATCCTTGGACCGGGGCGGCGTTTTTTTATGCGTTGATTTCAGGGGCGGAAGCGGCCGCTAGACCCAGTCCTCGCCTTCCTCGATGGGCGCGAAGCCCCGGCGCATGGTGTTTTCCGTGATGCAGCGCGGGTCCATGAGCTGGATGAGGTAGTCGGGACCGCCGGTCTTGGAGCCCACGCCGGACATCTTGAAGCCGCCAAAGGGCTGGCGCTCCACCAGGGCGCCGGTGTTGTTGCGGTTCAGGTAGAGGTTGCCCACCCGGAACTCGCGCCGGGCCTGGTCCAGGTGCTTGGGGCTTCTGGAGAACACGCCGCCCGTGAGGGCGAAGCGGGTCGAGTTGGCCCATTCAATGGCCTGGTCAAAGTCCTTGGCCCGCATCACGGCCAGCACCGGCCCGAAGATCTCTTCCTGGGCGATGCGGTGCTGGGGCTCGATGCCCGCCACGATGGTCAGGGGCACGTAGCAGCCCTTTTCCGGCACGTTGCGCTTGACCAGGATTTCGCCTTCCTTGGCCGCGAGGTCGATGTATTCCATGATCTTTTTCTGGGCCGAGGCGTCCACCACCGGACCCATGTAGTTGGCCGGGTCCTCGGAGGGACCGATGTGCAGGCATTCCGCACCTTTGGTCAGGCGCTCAATGAACCGGTCGTAGATGTCGTCCACCACGATGACTCGGGAGCAGGCCGAGCACTTCTGGCCCTGGAAAGCGAAGGCGGAGTAGAGGATGTGGATCACGGCCATGTCCAGGTCGGCGTCGTCGTCCACGATGATGGCGTTTTTGCCGCCCATCTCGGCCACCACGCGTTTGCAGTGGGTCTGGCCGGGCTGGACCTTGGCGGCCTTTTCCTGAATGCGCAGGCCCACGGCCTCGGAGCCGGTGAAGGAGATGACCGCCACCTTGGGATGCTCCACGAGGTAGTCGCCCATGTCGCGGCTGGAGCCGGGGCAGTAGTTGAACACGCCGTCGGGCAGGCCGGCCTTGCGGAAGATCTCCACCAGCCCGTAGCCGATGATCGGCGCGAGGTTGGAGGGTTTGAAGATCACGGGGTTGCCGACCACGATGTTGGCCGCGACCATGCCCGCGGAAATGGCCAGGGGGAAGTTCCAGGGCGAGATGACCGCGGCGATGCCCTTGGGCTCGTAGAACAGGGCGTTGTGCTCGCCGGGAGCGCGGCCCATGCGGCGCGGCTTGCCCAGGCGGACCATTTCCCGCGCGTAGTATTCGAGGAAGTCGATGGCCTCGCCCACGTCATGGTAGGCCTGATCCCACTGCTTGCCCACTTCGAGCACCTGCCAGGCCGAAAGTTCGAACTGGCGGCGACGCATGATTTCAGCGGCGCGCAGGATGATCTCGGCGCGTTCGCGCGGGGGCGTGTCGCGCCAGGCCGGGAACGCGGCTTCGGCGGCGGCGATGGCCTGATCGATTTCGGGCTGGCCCGCCTGGCAGACGCGGCCCAGGACCTCGTCCGGATCAGCCGGGTTCACGGAGTCGATGAGCTTGCCGGTCTCCACTTCCTTGCCGCCAATGAACAGGGGATAGACCCTGCCCTTCTGGGCGCGGATTTTGGCCACAGCCTCGGGGAAGGCCAGCCGGTTGGCCGGGATGGTGAAGTCGATGAACGGATCGTTGGCAAAGGGCGCGTCCAGGCCCTGGCCCTTTTCCGAGGCGGGAGCGCACTTGGCGGTCAGCTCGCGCTTGAGGGTCTCCTCGGGGTTCTCCATGAGCCGGTCCACTTCCTCGCCGTCGGCAAAGGACTGGCGCAGGAAGGATTCGTTGGCCGTGTTTTCCAGCAGTCGGCGCACGAGGTAGGCCATGCCCGGAATCAGCTCGCCGTAGGGGCAGTAGAGGCGCACGCGCTTGGCCACGTTCTGGAGGCCCTTGCGCACGGGTTCGGCCATGCCGTAAAGCACCTGGAACTCATAGCGGTTTTCGGGCACGCCAAGTTCCTTGGCGTATTCGTAAACGTTGCTGATGGTCCGGATGTTGTGCGAGGCGCTCTGAAAGTAGATGATGTCGCTGTTTTCGAGAATTTTGCGGGCGTTGCGCTCGTGGGCCATGTCGGATTCGGCCTTGTTGGTCCAGACCGGGACCTCCCAGCCGCTCTGGAGCGCGATGACGGTCTCCTCGTCCCAGTAGGCGCCCTTGACCAGCCGGATGCCGATGGGCAGGTTCTTTTCGCGCGCCCAGGCGATCAGTTCGTCCAGGTCGCGGTCCGTATCCTTGAGGTAGGCCTGGAGCACGATGGAGAGGTGCGGATAGTCCACGAACTCGGGGTCGGAGCGCAGCCGCTTGAAGAGTTCGATGGTCATTTCCTTGTACTTGAGGGCTTCCATGTCGATGCACAGGAAGCCGTCCATGGCCCTGACCGCACGGTAGATGGGCTTCATGCGTGCCAGGATGCCCTGGACCGAGCCTTCCAGGTCCACGCACTTGGACTGGGAGTAGAGGGCCGACGGCTTGACCGAGACATTGACCTTGGGCGCGTAGCCCCAGTCGAGGTCGCCGGAGCCGCCCAGGGCGGGCCAATCCTTCTGCTCCTTGGCGATGGCTTCGAGCAGTTCCAGGTAGCCGTTCATGTAGGCTTCGGATTCCTCTTCGGAGACGGTGGCCTCTCCAAGCAGGTCCACGGTGAAGGCGAAGCCGTCCTTGCGGAGCTTCTTCAGCCCCTTGAGCGCCTCCTTAGTGGTCTGACCCACGATGAACTGCTTGGCCATGCCCTCGATGTTCGAGCGGATGGCTTTGCCCATCATCTTGCCGGCGATGTTGCCGATGATGCCCGTGGACTTGCCCGCGCCCCACTTGAGCACGGCGGGGATGTCCGCGTCCTCGCCGCCGAAATATTCCTCGATGTGGCGGGTGAGGTTGTCGCTGCTGTTCAGGTAGGGCAGGACATCCACGAAGCGGAAGAGCTGGACCTTGAAGTCCTCGTTCTTCATGGCCCAGTCCATGACCTTGCCAGTCCAGAAGCCCTTGTTGAAGATGGAAGGCGCTTCGCCCCGAATGCTGTCGAAAAACGCTTTGCCCGTTGCCCTGATCTTGGTTTCCAATGCGGCCTGACTCATTATCTGGCACTCCTCTGCGTTGATTAGTCTTCGTGGATGGGCAGGTTGCTGCTTTCCTTGACCGTGCGCAGCACGATCGTGGACTTGGTGTTCTTGACCGTGGGAATGCGGCCGATCTTGGCCAGCATTTCCGCCAGCTTTTCGGTGTTCTCCACACGGATTTTCACGAGGTAGGAATCTTGTCCGGCGCAGTAGTGGACTTCGAGCACGCCGGAAATGGAGGCGAGCAGTTCGCCCGTGGAGGTGGAGCCGACCTCCTCCTCGACGCTGACGAGCGTAAAAGAGGTCAGGCCGAGGCCCACGGAAAGCGGGGCCACGCGTGCCTCGTAGCCCTGGATAACGCCGTTTACTTCCAGCTTGCGGATGCGTTCGAGCACGGCGGACGGTGCTTTGCCGATTTGCCGGGCGATGTCTGCGTTGGTTGTGCGCGCATTTTTCTGCAGAATGTTCAAGATCTTTCTGTTGGCGCTGTCGATCATTCGTTTATATCCCCCAAAAAAGAACGAAGTTCTTACGACGAAACATTTACGGAAATGTAATATTCTAGCAATTCAACTTTGATTCGTAGAAAGTTCTGTTTAATAGATTGATTCAGAATATAATTCTTGAAAAATTCAAATGTCAAGATCAAAGTTCGAAATTGGAAACTAATTTCCAAAAAAACGCTTGGAATCTTTTTTAATTGAGATTATACCATTCAAACTATGGCAACCCTGAAATTGGAAGACGTAAGCATCCACTTTGGCGGCGTTCAAGCCTTGTCCGGCGTGTCCTTCGACCTCGGAGGCGGCGAAATCCTCGGGCTCATCGGGCCCAACGGGGCGGGCAAGACCACCATCTTCAACGTCATTACCGGCGTGTACCGACCCACTTCCGGACAGGTCAGCTATGAAGGTGAAAGCCTGCTCGGCAAGCGGCCCCACCAGATTCTCAAGGCGGGAATCGCCCGGACCTTCCAGAATATCCGGCTCTTCACGGCCATGACCGCCGTGGAGAACTGCATGGTCGCGCAGCACAGCCGCACCAGCGGCAGCATCGTGGGCGCGATTCTGCGTACTCCGGCCCAGCGCCGCGAGGAGGCGGAAATCCGGGAGCGGGCCATGGAAGCCCTTCGGTTCATGGGCATGCAGGCCCGGGCCGACGAGGCCGCCCGAAACCTGCCCTATGGCAGGCAACGACATCTGGAGATCGCCCGAGCCCTGGCCTCCAATCCGCAGACCATCCTGCTGGACGAACCAGCGGCGGGGCTGAACCCCGTGGAAAGCGCCGAACTGATGCGGGTCATCGAGCGCATCGCGGCCAGGGGCATCAACGTGCTGCTCGTGGAGCACGACATGAAGGTGGTCATGGGCGTCTGCCATCGCATAGTTGTCATGGACTACGGACAGGTCATCGCAAAAGGCCGTCCGGAGGAAGTCCAGCGCAATCCCAAAGTCATTGAGGCCTATCTGGGCCAGTAACCAATCATGAGGAGGTAGTACTGATGAAAAAGCTTCAGTTTTTCGCGTTCCTCGGAATTCTGCTGCTCGGACTGGCGCTCGCCGGTTGCGGCGGTGAGGAGAAAAAATCCGAGCAGGCCGCCGCTCCCGCCGCAGAGGCTCCCGCGGCCGCGCCTGTTCTGAAACTCGGTTCCATGAGCCCGCTCACCGGCCCCTACTCGGCCGACGGCAACGACATCGCCAACGGCGCCCGCGCCGCCATCGATGTGGTCAAGGCCCAGGGCGGCATCGCCGGCTTCAGCGACATCGTGATCTATGCCGAGGACACCGCCTGCGATCCGAAGCAGGCCGTGGCCGCCGCCAACAAGCTGATCTCCGAACAGGTCGTGGGCGTCGTGGGTGCGTACTGCTCCAGCTCGACCATTCCCGCCTCCGCCACCCTGGACCCGGAAGGCATCCTGATGGTCACTCCGGCCTCCACCAACCCGCAGGTCACTGAGCGCGGCCTCCAGTACATGTTCCGCATCTGCGGACGTGACGACCACCAGGCCCCGGCCGCCGTGAAGTTCATGACCGATTATCTCAAAGCCAAGACCATCTTCATCGTGGACGACAAGACCACCTACTCCCAGGGTCTGGCCGAGGAAGTGGCCGCCAACTGCGAGAAGAGCGGCATCCAGATTCTGGCCCACGACCATGTCAACCAGGGCGACAAGGACTACTCCGCCGTGCTGACCAAGGTCCGTCAGGCCAATCCCGATGTGTTCTACATCTCCCTGCAGAACTCCGCCACGGGCGCTTTGATGCTCATCCAGGCCAAGCGCATGGGCATCGAGGCCGCCTGCATGGGCCAGGACGCGGTCTACCATCCGCAGCTGATGGAAATCGCCAAGGAAGCCGCCGAGGGTGCGTTCCTGACTTTTGGCTACACCGATGTGACCACCGAGACCTTCAAGGAATTTGAAGCCGCCAACGCCAAGTACGGCCAGGTCGGCGCTTATTCCGCGTATGCGTATGACTCCGCCATGTCCCTGCTCAAGGCCATTGCCGCCGCCGGCTCCACCGAGCCCGCCAAGGTGCGCGAGGCCATGATGTCCATCGACTTCCAGGGCGCCTCCAAGCAGGTCAAATTCGCGCCCAACGGCGATTCCGGCTCTGATTACATCATCTTCAAGGTTGTGGAAGGCAAGTTCGTGCCTTACTGGAACCCGAAGACCGGCGAACTCTTTTAGATCGCTAACAGACGACCCAAAGGGGGGGCTTTGGCCCCCCCGATTTGCGAGTTCATATGGATAATGAATTGACGTTTTTCGCCCAGCAGATGCTCAACGGTCTGACTCTGGGGGGGCTGTATGCGCTGATCGCCCTGGGCTACACCATGGTCTACGGCATCATTCAGCTCATCAACTTCGCCCACGGCGAGTTCTTCGCGGCGGGCGGCTACATGGGAGTGATCCTGCTCAGCTTCATGGCCGGAGCGGGCTGGATGCAGACCCATCCCTGGCTGTGCATCAGCCTTGCCCTGATGCTCTCCATGCTCTATTGCGCCATGCTGGCCATGGCCGTGGAAAAGATCGCCTACAAACCCCTGCGCCAGTCCTCGCGCCTTTCGGTGCTGCTCTCCGCCCTGGGCATGTCCATTTTTCTGCAAAACGCCCTGATGCTCACCCAGGGGGTCTACGACAAGGCCTACCCCGGCGGCATCTTCGGCGCACCCTTCGAGATCGGCGGCGTGATCATCAACTACATGCAGATCCTCATTCTGGGTCTCACAGCCGGGCTGCTCGTCGCGCTCAACTTCCTGGTCTACAAGACCCGCATCGGTCGGGCCATGCGCGCGACGGCCCAGGACAAGGTCATGTCCGCCCTGGTGGGCATCAACTCCAACCGGGTCATCAGCCTGACCTTTGCCATCGGCGCGGGGCTTGCCGCGGCCGCGGGCATCATGGTCGGCTTCTATTATGGCTCGGTGCGTTTCGAAATGGGTTTCGTCCCGGGCATCAAGGCCTTTGCCGCCGCTGTCCTGGGCGGTATCGGCAATATCACCGGAGCCATGCTCGGCGGATTCATCATCGGCATGGTGGAGATCATGGCAGCGGCCTACATCCCCTACGGCGGAGAGTACAAAGACGTTTGCGCCTTCATTATCCTGATCGCGGTCCTGTACTTCCGGCCCACCGGCATCATGGGAGAGAACGTCGATGATACAAGGGTTTAAACGACAGCTTCTCTACTTCCTGGTGGCCATGCTCTGGCTCTTCGCCCTGCTTTGGCCGCTGTTGGACATCTATCCCGACGGAACCCTCGGCTTCTGGCGCAGCTTTTCCGCGTGGCTGCCCATTGCCGTGGCCGCGAGCATCATCTTCGTGGTCTACCAGATCAAGCGGGCGGGCTACCTGGACGGTCCCGGCCGGCTGCTCGAATCGGCCAAGGAGCGCCTGGGCGAGAAATTGTCCCGCGTGCCCACCTGGATCTGGTTCCTGCTCGTGGCGGGCGTGTTTTTCGTCATCCCCCAGTTCACGGACCGCCGCGTGCATGACGTGCTCATCCAGGTGCTCATCTACGTCTGCCTGGGCCTGGGCCTGAACATCGTCATCGGCCTCTGCGGCCTGCTCGATCTCGGGTTCATCGCCTTCTACGGCGTGGGAGCCTACACCTACGCGCTGCTTTCCCTGCACTACGGCGTGTCCTTCTGGCTGGCCCTGCCCATGGCGGGCGGTCTGGCCATGATCGCGGGCTGCCTCATCGGCTATCCCACGCTGCGCATGCGCGGCGATTATCTGGCCATCGTGACCCTGGGCTTCGGCGAGATCGTGCGCATCATCCTGAACAACTGGATGAGCCTGACCAATGGCCCCAACGGGGTCATGGCCAAGCCGCTGACCGTGCCCATGCCCGTGTTTGAGGGCGGATTCCACATTGAGAGTGTGGCTCTGCGCAGCCTGGGCGACCTCTACTACGTGGCCTTCTTCCTGGCCGTGATCACGGTCATCGCCGTGAACAGGCTGAACTTCTCGCGCATCGGTCGCGCCTGGGAGGCCATCCGCGAGGACGAGACCGCCGCGGAACTCATGGGTGTGAACACCTTCGCCTTCAAACTCATGGCCTACGGCATGGGCGCGGTCTTCGGCGGGCTGGCCGGCGCGTTCTTCTCGGCGCGCATGGGCTTTGTGGCCCCGGAGAGCTTCACCTTCCTGGAGTCGGCCCTGGTCCTGTCCATCGTGGTCCTGGGCGGTATGGGCTCCATTCCCGGCATCATCCTCGGCTCCTTCGCCATCATCGCGTTGCCCGAGGTCTTCCGCGAATTCCAGCTTTACCGCATGCTGGCCTTTGGCGGCGCCATGACCCTCATGATGCTTGTGCGTCCGGCGGGCCTGATCCCGGCCAAGCGCATGGGCAAACGCGGAGAGGAGGCGGAATAGACATGGCCGGGGACATCATTCTCGAACTCAAGGAAGTCACCGCCCACTATGGGCGCATCCAGGCCCTCAAGGGCATTTCCCTCGCCGTGGAAAAGGGCGAGGTCGTTTCCATCATCGGCGCCAATGGCGCGGGCAAGTCCACTACGCTCATGGCCATTTGCGGCATCGTCAAGTGCAGCTCGGGCAACGTGCTCTACAAGGGGGAGGACATCTCCCGGGTCAGTGCGGACAAGCTTCCGGCCATGGGCCTGTGCCAGGTTCCGGAGGGCCGCCGCATCTTCCCCCGGCTTACCGTGGCCGAAAACCTGGATATGGGCGCGTTTTTCCGGCGCAACAAAAAGCGCATCAAGGCCGACATGGAGATGGTCTATGACTATTTCCCCCGGCTGCGCGAGCGGCGCGCCCAGGCGGGCGGCACGCTTTCCGGCGGCGAGCAGCAGATGCTGGCCATTGGCCGGGCGCTCATGAGCCGCCCCGAAATGTTGCTGCTGGATGAGCCCTCCCTGGGCCTTGCGCCGATCATCGTGCAGCAGATCTTCGAGATCATCCAGACCATCAACAAGGAAAAGGGAACCACCATCCTGCTGGTGGAGCAGAACGCCAACCTCGCGCTCCAGGCTTCCAATCGCGGCTACGTGCTGGAGACCGGCACGGTGGTCATGGCCGACGACGCGGACGTGCTGCTGAAGAATCCGGACATCCGCAAGGCGTATCTCGGCGACTAGGGCGTTGTGCTCACCCGACGAAAAAGGCCGCGCAAGCGGCCTTTTTCATGGGGCGTGGTGTCACGAATGTCGGCTTTGATTGCCGGTTTGGAGCCTTATTCGTCTTGCCAATGTCACGGCAAGGCGGTAAGAAAAGAAAGTGCGAACAAAAACGAGAAGCGGTCGGGCCGGGTCCGCGTGGTCAGCTTGCCCAGGCGGAGCAGCGGGCGGATGCATAATCTAACGCAAAGCGTGCAAAGGCTCAAGGTCCATGCGGCCGGACGCGACTGGTTGCTGGAACGCACCGGGGACATGGAGTCGCTCTGGGACGAAATGGACCAGGAGGCTTTTGGCGAGGACGAGCGCCTGCCGTACTGGGCCGAGATCTGGCCCGCCAGCGTGCTGCTCTGCGAACGGCTTTGCCGGGAGCGGACGCGCATCGCGGGGCGGCCTTGCCTGGACCTGGGCTGCGGCCTGGGGCTCACGGCGCTGGTCGGCTCCTGGCTGGGAGCGCGCGTGGTTGCCGTGGACTACGAAGACCGTGCGCTCCGGTTCGCAAAGGGCAACGCAGAGCTCAACGGCGTGCCCCAGCCGCTCTGGGCGGTCATGGACTGGCGTTTTCCGGGCCTGGCCGCCTCCGCCTTCGAGTTCATCTGGGGCGGGGATATTTTGTATGAAAAAAGGTTTTTCGAACCGCTGGAGGCCCTTTTCGCCCGCAGCCTTGCGCCGGGCGGCGAGATCTGGCTCGGAGAGCCGGAGCGCACCGTTTCCCGGCCTGTCTGGGAACGCCTTGAGGAGCGCGGCTGGCGGTGCGACATGGTCCTGCGGGAGAAGGTGGCCCTTGGCGGCCAGAATCAGACCGTGCGGCTCTGGCGCGTAACCCGTTGAAGGAGACTGTGAATGGGCAAGACCATCCGATTCGGCGTATCTCTTGATTCCGATCTGCTCGAAAAGTTCGACGCCCTCTGCCGTGAAAAGAGCTACCAGACCCGCTCCGAGGCCATTCGCGACCTGATCCGCAACACCCTTGTGCAGCGCGAGTGGGAGCAGGCCGAAGGCGAGGTGGCCGGAACCCTGAGCATGGTCTACGACCATCACCAGAGCGGACTGGCCCAGAAGCTGACGGAAGTTCAGCACGAGGACCACGAGGTCATCCTCTCTTCGCTGCACTGCCATCTCGACCACCACAACTGTCTGGAAGTGCTGGTTCTGCGCGGAGAAGCCACGGTCATCAAGCATCTCGGCCAGAAGCTGATTTCCACCAAGGGGGTCAAGCACGGCCAGCTCAACCTGACCACCACGGGCAAGGACCTCTCCTGATGGCCGCGAAGAACGCCGTCATGGAGGATGTGCAGAGCGGCAGGGCCGCCATTGCCCTGCCCATCGACCGCGTGGGCGTCAAGGACCTGCGCCTGCCCGTGATTGTGCGCGACCGCGCCCAGGGCTCGCAGCATACCGTGGCCCGCGTGGATCTCTCCGTGGATCTGCCCGCGGAGTTCAAGGGCACGCACATGAGCCGCTTTGTGGAGGCGCTGGAAGGCTGGTCCGAGGAACTGGACTACGCCTCGTTCAAGCGTCTGCTCGCGGACATCACCCAGCGCCTCAATGCCCAGCGCGCCTATGCGCAGCTGTGCTTTCCGTTCTTCCTGCGCCGCAGCGCCCCGGCCAGCGGCGGCAAGGGCATGATGGGCTACGACTGCACCCTGGTGGGCGAGTACGAGAACGGCAAGCTGGTCTTCACCCTCGGGGTCGATGTCCCGGTGATGACGGTCTGCCCCTGCTCCCTGGCCATCAGCGAGCAGGGCGCGCACAGCCAGCGAGCCTCCATCCGCGCCAAGGCACGCTTCACCGGGCTGCTCTGGCTGGAGGATCTCATCGAGATCTGCGAGGGGGCCGGCTCCTCTCCGGTCTATTCGCTGCTCAAGCGCGAGGACGAGAAATTTGTCACGGAATCCGCCTTTGCCAATCCCGCTTTTGTGGAGGATGTGGTGCGCGCTGTGGCCAACGGACTGACCGAGCATCCGCAGGTGACCTGGTTTCGGGTCGAGGTTGAGAGCCACGAATCCATCCACGACCACGCGGCCTATGCGGTCATCGAGCGCACTCTGAAGACCTGACCACGCCCCCGGAGCCCCCATGGCCGACGCCAATGCCAACGCCATTCAGGCCATTGCCGCGCTGAGCAAGGCCGCCGAGGTCACCGCCGAGAATCTCGCCAACGTGAGCACCCCCGGCTTCAAGGCCCGGCGCGTGCGGCTGGCGGACGGTCCTGGCGGGGAGGGCGTGCGCGTTGCGCAGGTGGCTCAGGACCCGTCTCCGGGCCCGGATATTTCCGCGGTGTTTGCGGACACGCCGCCGTCCGGGTGGGCCGTGCGCGAAGGCTCGAACGTGGACATCGCCCAGGAGATGGTCGATCTGATCAGCACCCAGAACGCCTTTGCCGCCAACGTGGCCGTGGCCCGGGAGTGGGATCGCACCCTGGGTCTGGTGCTCGACCTCAAGGCCTGATCCTTTCGTTCCCGCGCCGTTGTTGGCTGTCCGTTTTCCGCATCCGCAGTCCTTATTCAGGCTCCACGTCTTCCGGTCACTCTCCTGCCCCGCATTCACCGGGTCTTCCCGTATCCGCCGCCCAACTCGGATATCTTGAAAATGGCCTTTGCCATACGCCCTGTTGCTTTTTCCTGGTCGGCTCCCCCCGGGAACAGGGCGAAAAATCCTGTTCCCATCCCCGCGCATCTCTGATATGAGCTATTAAGCCCTCTTGCGGGCAAAAGAAAATTGTTTGCCCCGGCGAGAGCTTGCGGGCTTTTTCCATGTCAGGAGAATGAAAATGGTTCCGAACAGATCCGCCAAGACGGATTATGACGTGATTGTGGTCGGCGGCGGACCCGCCGGACTTTTTGCCGCGTTCTGGCTCAGCGAGCATTCCGGTCTGGATGTGCTGCTCATTGAAAAGGGCAAGCGCAGCCTGAACCGCGAGTGTCCCATTTCCGGGGAGCGCGGCTGCATCAAATGCCGTCCTTGCAACATTCTCTGCGGCGTGGGCGGGGCCGGACTGTTTTCGGACGGCAAACTGAACTACATCCACAAGCTCGGCAAGACCGACCTGACCCAGTTCATGCCGGTTTCCGACGCCAAGAAGCTCATCGACGAGACCGAGACGATCTTCAATCGTTTTGGCATGGACGCCGAGACCTACCCCACGGACATGGACGCGGCCAAAGCCATTCGCCGCGAGGCCAAGAAGCACGGTATCGACCTGCTGCTGATCAAGCAGAAACACCTGGGAAGCGACAACCTGCCCGGCCACATCACGAGCATGGCCGATTACATCCGCGACCGGGGTGTGATCATGCATACCTCCGAGGAGGTCCGCGAGGTCGTGGTCGAGGATGGCCGCGCCACGGGCGTGCGCACCAGCCGGGGGGACTATTCGGCCAAAGCCGTGGTCCTCGCGCCGGGCCGGGTGGGCGCGGAGTGGATGGGCAAAGTGGCCCAGGAACTGGGCCTCGGCGTGTCCCAGCGCGGCATTGAGGTGGGCGTGCGCGTGGAGGTCTCCCGCGAGATCATGGAAGACATCTGCGCCATCATCTACGACCCCACGTTCTTCATCCGCACGGCCAAATACGACGATCAGACACGGACGTTCTGCACCAACCAGGGTGGGTTCGTGGCCCTGGAGAACTACCAGGACTTTGTCTGCGTCAATGGCCACGCCTACACCGAGAAAAAGTCGGACAACACCAACTTTGCCTTTCTTTCCAAGGTGGTGCTGGATGATCCGGTCACGGACAACCAGTCTTACGGCGAATCCATTGGCAGGTTGGCCACGCTCATCGGCGGCGGCAAGCCCATTCTCCAGCGCTTCGGCGACCTCAAGCGCGGTCGCCGCTCCACCTGGAACCGCATCCGCAACAGCTCCATCGAGCCGACCCTGCGCAACGTGGTCTGCGGCGACATCGCCATGGCCCTGCCCGAGCGCATTTTGACCAACGTGGTCGAGGGGTTGGAAAAGCTCAACGAGGTCGTGCCCGGCGTGTCCAACGACGAGACTCTGCTCTATGCGCCGGAGATCAAGTTCTTCGCCACCCAGGTGGACACGGACAACCACCTGGAAACCAAGGTCAAGGGTCTGTTCGTGGCGGGCGACGGGCCGGGCGTGGCGGGCAACATCGTTTCCGCGGCGGCCACCGGGCTGATTCCGGCCAAACGGATCATCGAGCGCCTGAAATAGCGCTGCTGTCGTTGCAGCCTGCAAGGCCGTCCCCGCTTGGGGGGCGGCCTTATTTTTTTCGGTTCTGCGGAATGCTTTGCGTTGCAGCAAAAGCGAAATGCGGGTAACGGAAAAATGGTGTACCGCGCGAAAACGAGGGAGATGGAATATGAGGAGAATTTTTACTGCAATAGTGGTTGGTTCATTGCTTTGTGCGGCGCAGCTCGCGTTCGCCGGCAACTGGTCCATGGAATGTCCAGCAGGCTGGACGGACCAGCGCTCGAATCTTGGAAACGATCTTGTCAAACAGTGTATTGCACCGACCAAGGATGCGTTTGTGGAACTGTATGCGTCCAAGGGCGAGGTGCTTCCGTTGGATACGCTGCTGCAGGAATGGGAAAAGGGAATGCTCGCCAAGGGAATGCCCTTCCAAAACCGCGTGCGCATGCAGGACGGACAGGTCTCCGGCGTGCCCGCGCGCACCTGGGAATACACCGGCATGGCCAACGGCGCGCGTTTTCATTCCTATGTTGCCGGTTCCGTACACAACGGCTACACATACGTAATTCAGGGGCTTTACGTTGAAGAGCGCACCGCATTGCAGAACCCGGTTCGCACGGCGCTGAACAGCTTCGTGTTCACGGACAGGGGGGCCAATGTCATGCCCGGCGTTATGGGCCAGGGTGGCGGCCAGGGCGGCATGTCCGGAAACATGGGCCAGGGCGGCATGAATCAGGGCGGCATGAGTCAGGGGAGCGGGCAGGCCACGGGCGGAACCGGAACCCCGGTCGCCGGGCTCAAGGACCGTGCCTGGAAAATCTCCGGCAACATGGCCGCCGGATGGAAGCTGGCGCACGGCTCCGTGAAGCAGGGCGAGCCCTCGGTCTGGGAGCTGACCACCACCCGGAGCATCGGCCTGCACTTCCGCGATCCGTACAACCAGGGCAAGCAGCGCTATCTCGTCCAGATCGTGGACAAACCCAGCGGCGCGACGCTCCAGAGCGTGGAAGTGGTCATGATGTCCAAGATCCGCATTGGCCCGGGGCACTTCGTGGTCACGGTCAGTCCTCTGTCCGGATATGCGGGCTGGAAGTGCGAATGGGAATGACCGTTGTGGCCTGAGGCGAAAAGAGGGCTGCGGCCCTCTTTTTTTGGCTTTTTTCTAGAAAAACGATTGACATCATGTCATTTGATTGACAGTGAGGTGGTAGCATAGAAGGCAAGCGGGTTTCCGCGTTTCCACCGATATCCGGCGGAGCGTGGAGGCCGTGTGCGGCTGTTTCCCCGCCGGAGGATGCATGGCGCTCAATATCGATGGAATTATAGGTGAAAGTCCCGCACTGCAGGACGTTTTCCGTGTGCTGGCCAAGGTGGCGCCCACGGATTCCACCGTGCTGGTGACCGGCGAGTCCGGCACGGGCAAGGAACTGCTTGTGCGTGCCCTGCACCGCAGCAGCCGACGGCACGACAAACCCTTTGTGCCCATCAACTGCGGGGCGATTCCCAAGGAACTCCTGGAATCCGAACTTTTCGGCCATGAAAAGGGCGCGTTCACCCATGCCATCCGTTCCCGACCCGGCCGTTTCGAACTGGCCGACGGCGGGACCATTTTTCTCGACGAAATCGGCGAGATGGATTTTTCGCTCCAGGTCAAGATCCTCCGCGTGCTTCAGGAAAAGGAAATCGAACGCGTGGGCGGCACTTCGACCAAGAAGGTGGACGTGCGCGTGGTGGCCGCCACCAACCGCGACCTGGAAGGCGAAGTGGCGGCGGGCCGCTTTCGCGAGGACCTCTTCTACCGGCTGAACGTCATTCCCCTGCAACTGCCCGCGCTGCGCGAGCGCGGCGACGACGTGATGCTCCTGGCCCGCCATTTTCTCAAGGGCTTCTGCAAGGACCGGGAACGCCAGAGCCTCTGTCTCTCCCCGCAGACCGAAGTCATGCTGCTTTCCTACACCTGGCCGGGCAATGTCCGCGAGCTGGAAAACTTCATGGAGCGGCTTTCCATTCTCTGCGACGGCAGTTGCATCGAGCCGGAGGACCTGCCGGAGAAAATCTGGAAGGATGCGGGCAAGGAACCCCTGAAGCGGTCCGCTCCGGTTGCGGCCGCGCCCGTCGGTTTTGCCTGGCCAAAGCTTAAGGACATGCGGGATAAGGAATTGGGGCTTAAGGAATTCCTTGAAAGCATTGAGGATCGATTGATTCTCGAAGCTCTGGAAGAAGTGGACGGGGTCAAGAACCAGGCCGCCGAAGTGCTGGGCATCAAGCGTACCACGCTCATCGAGAAGCTCAAGAAGCGCAAGCTGCTCGACGGCTGACCGGGCGGCAGGTCCGTCCTTGCACGGGTTTTGCATCGAGGCGGGTTGTGGACCTGAAACGATTTCGACCGCTTGTGAGACCGCTGACGCTGGTCCTGACCCTGGTCTGGATGTTCTTCCAGCCCGGTTCATCCCTTGCGGCTTCGGTTTCCTTCCGCACCCGCGCGGATACAGACGTGCTGACCTTTGACCTCGCCGCGGAACCCGTTCCGGGCGCGGTCAGCCGTACCGGACCGCAGAGCCTGGGCGTGCGTCTGCCCCAGGGTGATGGCTTGGCCGTGGGTCAGAATTTCCGTGCGGCCCGGCTGCTGGAGTCCGTGGAGCCCGCCCCGGAAGGCGTGATCGTCAAGCTCCGGACCAATGCCTTCGGCTACATTTTTACGCCGGTTCCGGGGAAAAACGCTCTCCAGATTCAGATATTCCGCGATCCCACCGGAGCGCGTTGGAAGGACCCCACCGCAGCGGCTCCCCAGGCCACGGTTCCGGTTCCGCTGCCGCCCCAGCCGGACCTGCGCGCCCCTGCCGTAACCCCGGTCGCGCCGGAGCAGGCTGTGCCGCAAGAGGCGGTCCCGGCCCCGGACGGCAACGTGACCCTGGAGCGGCCCCAGCCCGTGGCCAACTCTCTCTTTTCCGTGCCCTATGCGGTGCGCGTGCCTGTGGCGGGCCTGAGCAACGAGCTCACGGTGCGTCCAAGCGAGATCGGCACGGTGGACGTGGAGGCGGGCACGGCCCGTTACAAGGCCGTGAACACCATTTCCGAGCCGGCGCCGCCCACGCGGGTGCTCCCGGCCAGCGGAACCGAAGTGCTTCCGCTCCCTGCCCAAGGCGCGGGTCAGGGTGAGGCTCCGCGAGGATTGGCACAGCCCCATGCTTTGCCGGACTCCTCCCCGGGGGCGTCCGCCTCCTCGCCCTCCGGAAGCGCTGTCGAAGCCCCTGCGTCGTCCCTGGCCGCGCAGGCCCAGCAGGCCATGCAACAGGCCCAGGCCGCCTACGACGGTAAAGCTCCGGACACTTCCGCGCCGGCTCCGGACGTTGCCCCGGTTGACGCGCCTGACGCCGTTGCCGCTCCGGCTCCGGAATCGAACCCGCCTCCGAATCAGCCCCCAAAGCAGGATTCCGGGGGCGTGCATGTGAATGATTCCGCTGTCCAGAGCGCCATTGACACCATCGAGGCCCAGAAAGCCCAGGTGACTGCGGATGTGGCCGCATCCACGTCCGAGTCGGGTGTCTCTCCAGAGGAAGCCAAGCGTCTGGAGGGATTGCAGCTTTCTTTGATCAAAGCGCAGTCGCACATTGCCACGGGCAAGCTGGCCGACGCCAGGGGCGAGTTGGAGAATATTCTGGCCCAGCCCAATGTGCCGCCCAAGATGCGCCTGGAGGCCACCTACAGCCTCGGCGGTGTGCTCATGACTCTCTACAAGGACAATGCGGCCGAGCATTTCGACGAGATCAACAGTCTTTACAAAGAAGCCATGAACGCGGACCTGCGTTCGCCGGAGCTGCCCCAGGCCCTGCTGAACCTCGGACTGCTCAACCTCCGTGTGGGCAACCTGCCCGAGGCCCAGGCCTATTTCGACCTGCTCAAATCCAAATATCCCGACGACCAGAACGTGCCCGCCATCGAATACTACTGGGGCGAATACTATTTCCGCCAGGGCGACTGGCAGGAGGCCGCAGACCGTTTCCAGGGCTTCATCGAGCGTTACCCGGAGCAGGAGCGGCTCGCGCGCCAGGCTGCGTTCCGGCTGGCCGAAGCGCTGAAAAATCTCGGGCTGTACGAGCAGGCCTACCAGATTGTGGACTACATCGATAAACGCTGGCCCCAGGCCTTTGAATCCAGCCCCGGTTTCCTCAAGCTCGCCGGAGATGTGGAATACCACTTGAGCAAGCTGGATCAGGCCAAGAACCACTACTGGACCTATTACAACATCAATCCCAAGGCTGAGGAGGCGGACATCGCCCTGGCGCGTATCGGCGATGTGCTGCTGCAACAGAACGAACTCCAGGCCGCGCGCAGCATCTACGAGCGCACTGTGCAGGATTATCCAGACCTGGAGGGCGGATTGGTGGCCAAGATGCGCCTTGCCGAAGAGGGCATCCACGACGAGCCCACCATGGTGGAGATGGTCACGGTCTTCGACCGGCCCTTTACCCTGCGGCCCAAAGAGGTCTACACTGAAATCGCAAACCAGCATCCGGACAGCCCCCTGGCTCCCTTGGCCCTGCTCAAGCTCGGCATGTGGCATTTTTTCCAGAAGGAATATCCTGAAGCTCTGACCGCGGCCCAGCGGCTGCTGGACGAATATCCGCGCAGCCCGCTCACGGACCGCGCCCGCGAACTGGGTGACCGGGCCTTTGCCCTGGCCGTGCCGCAACTGCTGGATCAGGAAAAATACCAGTCCGTGGTGGACTATTGGGAAAAGTACCACTTTATCAGCGATTCCCAGGGAGACGAGAGCAGTGCCACGCGCGTCGGCGTGGCCCAGGGCTATGCCGCGCTGAACGATTATGAAAAGGCCCTGGAGTTGCTCAAGCCCTTCCTGGGCGACACCCAGGTTCCCGAATATTCGGAAATGGCCCTGGCCTTGGCTGCGGACATTTTCCTCAAGCAGAAGGCCTGGAACCGCATCAACGACCTTTCCAGCCATGCCGAGCAGAATTGGGAACTCAGTCCCCGCGCGCGCCGTCTGCTGATGCATGCCAATGCCGTGGCCCTGGAGAATCTGGGTGAAAACCAGAAAAGCGCGCGGCTCTGGGCGCAGTTGGGCGCGGACGAGGATGTGGAGCCGTTCATCCGCGCGGACTCGCTCTATTTCATGGCCAAGGAGGCCATGAAGCACGAGGACCTGCGTCGGGTGTTCGTCTATGCGCAGGAGGCGCTCTCCCTGCTGCTTTCCACCAAGGGTGATCCGGAAAAAATCAAGGATTGCCTTTTGATGTCCATTTATGCCACCGAACGGTCGGGCCGCTACCGGCAGGCGTTGCAATGGGCGCTGGAATACGACAAATACGTGCCCGAAAACGACCCGGAGTGGGCGGCGCAGCACTACAAGCTCGCGGAATTGTATCGTAAGTCCGGTTTGCCCGAGGAGTGGCAGCGGGTCATGGGCGAACTGCGAGACAAGCAGCCGGAGTCGCTCTACGGCAGGCTGGCCGCCACAGCCCTGGAAACGGAGAAGCTGGAGCAGCGCGCTTCGGAATACGCCCCCGTGCCCAACTGATCCGTTGCGTCGGACCGGTTGACCCTCTTTCCCGTTCAGGTATGATTTTGGCAAACGCGCTCCTTGGAGTACGGGAGGTGCAACCATGAACAGGCAACCCATCGTGGCCGGGCAGTTCTACCCCGGTGATCCCGCAGCGCTGTACGCCGAGGTGGAGCGGTATCTGGCCCAGGCCGATGCTCCCGCGCATGAAACGCGGCGCTCGCTGCTGGCCATGGTTCCCCATGCCGGGTACGTTTTTTCCGGAGGCGTCTGCGGCAAGACCCTGGGACAGGCCCGCCTGCCCCGAACCCTGGTCCTGCTCGGCCCCAATCACACCGGCCTGGGGGAGCGCCTCGCTGTCTGGCCGGACGGCCATTGGCTGCTCCCCGGAGCACGGCTGGAGGTGGACGGGGAACTGGCCGCTGCCCTCCTGGAGCAAGGGACCGGCCTGCGCGCCGACACCCTGGCGCACGTCCGGGAGCATTCCCTGGAAGTGGTGCTGCCCTTTCTGCATCGGCTGAACCCGGAAACGCGCATCGTGCCCATTGTGGTGGCCGACCCCTCACCGGACGTGCTTCTGCGCGCGGGCAAGGCCCTGGGCCGGGCACTGGCGGACTGGCCGGAGCCGGTTTCCCTGGTGGTCAGCTCGGACATGAGCCATTACGTCAGC
The DNA here is from genome assembly GCA_050251775.1 of Desulfovibrio sp. Lineage (GTDB taxonomy): Bacteria > Desulfobacterota > Desulfovibrionia > Desulfovibrionales > Desulfovibrionaceae > Paucidesulfovibrio. Next base: position 25,141 of record JBFWMD010000021.1, on the reverse strand, counting down.
GACGCCCGCGCGCGCGAACTGGACGGTCAGGCCGTGGATGCCGCCTTGTCTCTGGATCCGCTGAAGCTCTATGAGACCGTGCGCGCCAGACGCATTTCCATGTGCGGGGTGCTGCCCATGACTCTGGGCCTGGCCGCAGCCAGGGAGCTGGGGGCAACCGAGGCCCGTCTGGCGGCCTACGCCACCTCCGGGGAGGCCTCGCGCGATTTCGAGCAGGTGGTCGGCTATGCGGGCGTGCTTGTGGATTGACTTGGCGTCGGGCAAATTTTCGGACAAAAAAAGGGACGGCTTGGCCGTCCCTTTTTGATTGTATTCGCGCAAGGCGTCTAGCGTCTGCCGCGTCCGCCGTCGCGATCGCGTCCACGACCGCCGTCACGCCCGCCGTCACGGCCTCCGTCGCGACCGCCAGGACGGCGATCACCGCTGCCGGCGGGGCGCTTGAAGTCGTCCAGGTTGACCTCCTGGCCGGCCTGCTCCATGAGCCAGGCCTTGCGGGAGAGGCGGATGCGTCCGCCCGGCTCCAGAGAGATGACCTTGACGGTCACTTCCTGGCCAAGCTGGAGGAAGTCGGCCACGTTTTCGACGCGCTCCATGTCGATCTGGGAGACGTGGAGCATGCCTTCCGCGCCGGGCAGGATTTCCACCAGGGCGCCGACCTCAAGAATCTTGCGCACCGTGCCCACGTAGTTGCGGCCCGGAACCGGGGTCTGGTCGTAGTAGAGGACCATCTCCTTGGCCTTTTCCAGGGATTCCTGGTTGGGCGCGAAGATCATGACCCGACCGGAGTCCTCGATGTCGATGTCGGCCTGGGTTTCGGCGGTGATGGCCTTGATGTTCTTGCCGCCGGGTCCGATCACGGAGCGGATCTTCTCCGGGTTGATGGTCAGCTCGCACATCTGCGGGGCGTAGGCGGAAAGCTCGGAACGCGGGGTCTCCAGGCACTCGGCCATCAGGCCGAGGATGTGCAGGCGGGCGTCGCGGGCCTGCTGGAGGGCGCGGCGCAGCACGTCCGAGGGGATGCCCGTGATCTTGATATCCATCTGAATGGCGGTCACGCCTTCGCTGGTTCCCGCGCACTTGAAGTCCATGTCGCCCAGGGCGTCCTCGTCGCCGAGGATGTCCGTGAGCACAAAGAACTGGTCGCCTTCCTTGCACAGGCCCATGGCGATGCCGGCCACCGGGGCCTTGATGGGCACGCCCGCGTCCATGAGGGCCATGGTCGCGCCGCAGACAGAGGCCATGGAGGAGGAGCCGTTGGACTCCATGATCTCCGAGACCACGCGCACGGTGAAGGGGAATTCCGCGCCGGGCAGCACCGGGCTGATGGCCCGTTCGGCCAGGGCGCCGTGGCCCACTTCGCGGCGGCTCGGGCCGCGCAGCATCCGCGCTTCGCCCACGCAGTAGGGCGGGAAGTTGTAATGCAGCATGAAGCTCTTGTTGATCTCGCCGGTGAGGGTCTCGATGCGCTGTTCATCGCGCGAGGAACCCAGGGTGGCGATGCAGCAGGCGCTGGTCTCGCCGCGGCGGAACAGGGCAGAGCCGTGGGTCATGGGCAGCAGGCCCACTTCGATGGACAGGGGGCGGACCGTGGTCAGGTCGCGACCATCGATGCGGATGCCTTCCTCCACGATGCGGCGGCGGACGATCTTCTTCTCCAGCTTGCCCATGGCGTCGCCGAGCAGCTTGAGTTTCTCGGGATCTTCGGCCCATTTTTCGGCGGCGGCCAGCTTGACTTTTTCCTTGACCTGTTCCTTGGCGGCCTTGCGGGCCATCTTCTCAGGCGTGGTCAGCGCGGTCTTGAATTCGTCGGAGACGAGTTCCTCCACAAAGGAGGCCACTTCCTCGTCCTCCACCGGAGCCACGGCCTCGATCTTGGGCTTGCCCACCAGGGAGCGCAGCTCGTCCTGGAGGTCGAAGAGGGGCTGGATCTGCTCGTGGCCCCATTCCAGGGCGTCGGCGATGAGCGTTTCCGGCAGGAAGCGCGCGCCGCCCTCGACCATGACCACGGCGTCGCGGGTGGCCGCGAAGACGAGGTTCAGGTCCGTGGAGTCCTCCATGCCCTGATAGGTCGGGAAGAGTACGAACTTGTTGTCAACGTAGCCCACGCGGGTTCCCACCACGGGGCCCAGGAAGGGCATGGGGGAGAGCATCAGCGCGGCGGACGCGCCGGTCAGGGCGAGCACGTCCGGGTTGGTGCTCTTGCCTGCGGAAAGGACCGTGGCGATGATCTGGACCTCGTCGCGGAAGCCCTTCTGGAAGAGCGGGCGGATGGGGCGGTCGATGAGCCGGGAGACCAGGGTCTCGCGCTCGGACGGACGGCCCACTTCGCGGCGGAAGTAGTTGCCCGGCACGCGGCCGGCGGCGTAGAGCATTTCCTGATAGTTGCAGGTCAGGGGGAAGAAGCCGCGATCCTCGGCCAGGGGCTGGTTCACGGCGGTGACGAGCACCACGGTATTGCCGGACTGGATCCAGACAGCGCCACTGGCCTGGTTGGCCAGTTTGCCCGTTTCCAGAGTGATTTCCACGTTGCCGACCTTGGTGGTCAGGGATGTCTTGTCGAAAGGTTTGAGCATGGCTCCTCCTTTTTGGCGGTTGAACCGCCTGGTCCGGGAGCTGTAGCCGGCTTGGGGAAGAGCTCCTGTCCGTGGACAGAAACGCTTTCCGCAGCCAACTAAAATGCCTCCCGGAACAGGTCGAACGTATGTCGGGGGAGGGAACACGGTGTTCCCTCCCCCGCAAGAGACGCTGTCTCTGTTACTTGCGCAGACCCAGGCGCTGGATCAGGTCGCGGTAGCGCTGGATGTCCTTGTTCTTGAGGTAGTTCAAGAGCTTGCGGCGCTGGCCCACGAGCTTGAGCAGACCCGTGCGGGAATGGAAGTCCTTTTTGTGCGTCTTGAAGTGCTCGGTCAGGTAGTTGATCCGCTCGGTGAGCAGGGCGACCTGAACCTCGGGAGAACCGGTGTCTCCCTCGTGACGCTTGTAATCCTCAATGATCTTGTACTTGTCCTGAGTATCCAGTACCACAGCAATTACCTCCTGTCTTGAAGTGACTTGCTTCCGTCGCCGCCCGCGCCGAATGGCGTCAGGCCCAAAGTCCCCGGAGAATCGACCATTTGGGTTCCCCATCCTTGAGCGTCGCCTCGACCAGTGCCAGCGGTTCGCCTTCGGGGGCGAGCAGCATGGCCTTCTGGCCCGGGGTCCCGGAAAGCAGCTTCCCGGGGGCATCAACCACAGGAAGCCAGGTCCCGTTTCTGACCAGGGCCGCGAGGGCTTCGGTCAGTCGGTACTTGGCCCAGTGGGGGAGCGTGTCGGCCAGGGGAATGACCTTCTCGCCGAAACGCTCCGGTTCGCTCAGGACCTTTTCCAGGCTGTGCGCCTGGTCGAGCCCGAATGGACGGCTCTCTTCCCGGATCAGGCTTGTGAGCGCCGCTCCGCATCCCAATCGCATCCCCAAGCTGTGGACCAGGGAGCGTACATAAGTGCCCGTCGAGCACCGGACGCGGAATTTCGCCACGGGAAGGGCGACATCCAGCAATTCCGCCGCAAAAATGGTCACCGGCTTGGTTTTCACCGGGACCTCCTCCCCCGCACGCGCGAGTGAGTAAAGCGGCTTGCCATTATGTTTAGCCGCCGAATAGGCGGGAACATCCTGTTCTGTCAAGTCCCGCCAGGCGCAAACCGCCGCGCGGACTTCTTCCGGACTTACGTCCACCGCACGTTCCTCAAGGATTTCTCCTTGAATGTCGTAGGTGTCGGTGGTGATTCCCAGGCGCATCTCCCCGAGATAGGTTTTGGAATCCTCGCTCAGGTAGGGCGCCAGCTTGGTTCCCTGGCCGAGCAGCACGAGCAGCACGCCGCTGGCCAGCGGGTCCAGGGTTCCGGCATGGCCGATCTTGAACTGGCCCAGCTTGTACTTGATATCCGTGAGACAGCCCGCCGAGGTCGGCCCCGAGGGCTTGTCCAGCACGAGCAGGCCGTCGAGCTGGCGTGGATCGCATTTGGGTTTCCTGCCCATGGTTATTTCTTTCCCAGAACCTGGGCCACGCTGTCCACCAGAATTTCCGTGGCCTCTTCCAGGGAGCCGGAAAGATTGCCGCCCGCCGCGTTCTTGTGCCCGCCGCCGCCCAGAAGCGCGGCCACGCCCTGGATGTCGTCCGCGCCGTTGGAACGCAGGCTGAACTTCCAGTAGTCGGGCTCGTCCTCGCGCAGGATGGCCGAAACGCGCACGCCCCGCAGGCTGCGCACGAAGTTGACCAGTCCGTCGCAGTCGTCCGCGTTGGTTCCGGTGCGGGCCTGGGTTGCCAGATCCGCCACCACGAGGCCCATATCCCCGTCCAGGTGCATGGTCAGGGTTGAGAGCACCTGGGAAAGCAGGTTCAGGCGCTGGGGCGTCCATTGGTTGATGATCTTGGGGTTGATCAGGCCGGGTTGAATGCCCTGGCGGTAGAGCTTGGCGGTCAACTCCAGGGTTTCGGGCTTTGTGCTCCCGTAGGTGAAAAATCCGGTGTCCGTGGCCACGGCCAGATACACGGCCTCGCCCAGGGGGCCGGAGAGTTCCAGGCCCAGTTCCTCGGCCAGTTCGCCGATCATCACGCCCACGGCCGGGTAGCCCTTGTCCACCCAGTTCACCGCGCCGAAGCCGGGATTGCTGAGGTGGTGGTCGATGTTCACAGTGCGCTCGGGGACCAGCGTGGCCATGAGCGGCTCGCCCACGCGGGCCACGGCTCCGCAGTCCACCACAAAGGTCCAGGCGGGCAGGGGCGCGGGCAGTTCGCTGAGCAGGGGCGCGGGCAGCCGGACCCAGTCAAAGGAGCGGGGCAGCTCGGAAACGTTGTAGAGCTGGAAGCGCTTGCCGAGCAGCCGGAAGATCCAGCCCAGGGCGGCGGTGGAGCCAATGGCGTCCCCGTCCGGGTTCACATGCGCGGCGACCAGAAAATCGTCGTTCTGGCGGATGATGTCAGCTATTTGCCGGACCGGGCTTTCCATAGATCATGTCCTCAAGGAACTGGTCGCGCGCAAAGCGCAGTTGGGGAATGTACCTGAGCTTCAGCCTGCGTCCCAGCTGGGAGCGCAGGAATCCCGCCGCATGCTCGAGACCCGTCTGGACCTCGGCTTCCCGTTCCGGGCCGCCGCTCATGGTGTAGAGCACCTCGGCGATCTTCAGGTCGCGGTTCATGCGCACGCCGCTGATGGTCACCAGTTCCAGCCGGGGGTCCTGGATGTCCTCCAGAAGCATGGTCCCGATTTCCTGCTGGATCTGGTCGGAAAGGCGGATGGACCGCCGGGATGAGGACGTTTTCATGGCTTGGTCGCCTCGTATGTTTCGGCGTCAGTCGCCGGAAAAGACTTCTGTTTCGCAGCGCACCAGTTCCGCCGGGGAGAGGGCCTCGACCAGGGCCAGGGCCTTGGCCAGGGTGCTTTCGACCCGGGCGGTCTCGTTGGCCAGGGTGACCACGGCGAGCACCAGCCGCTTGTGGGAATCCAGGGCCTCGACCTCGGCGACCGCCACGTTGAACTTGTTGCGCAGCTTTTGCTTCAGGCTCAGGGAGACCTTGCGCTTGCCCTTGAGGGAGTCGTTGCCGTGCAGCAGAAACTCCAGGCTGAGAACGCCGATGATCATCGTTTCGAGCCTCCGTTGGGACCGGCTCTCCTGAAATATTCACACCCGCCCGCAGCGAGGGTTGCCATGCGGGAGGCCGCGCCGCGGATAAAATCGGAAGGACCGGAGGGGAGCCCGTGCCCCCCTCCAGCGGCCCTGCCGGTATGTCTAGTCGATGGTTCGGGCGACCTCGCGTTCCTCGAACGCCTCGATGATGTCGCCGACCTTCACGTCGTTGTACCGCTCCAGGCCCACTCCGCACTCGAAGTTCTTGACCACTTCCTTGGCGTCGTCCTTGAAGCGCTTCAGCGAGGAGAGCGCACCGGTGTAGATGACCACGCCGTCACGCAGCAGGCGGACCTTGGCGTTGCGGGTCAGCTTGCCGTCCACGACCATGCAGCCCGCCACCGTGCCGATCTTGGGCACGGAGAAGGTCTCGCGCACTTCGGCCTGGCCCAGGTAGTCCTCCACGGTGTCGGGCGTGAGCATGCCGCTCATGGCGTCCTTCACCTCGCCGGTGAGCTTGTAGATGATGTCGTAGAAGCGGATCTCGACCTTCTCCTGCTCGGCGATCTCCTTGAGCCGCGCCTCGGGCCGCACGTTGAAGCCGATGATGATGGCATCGGATGCCGAGGCGAGCAGAATATCGGATTCGGTGATGGCGCCCGTTCCGCCGTGGCGCACCTGGACCTTGACCTCGCCCGTGGAGAGCTTGTTCAGTGCCTCGGTCACGGCTTCCAGGGAACCCTGCACGTCGGCCTTGACGATCAGGTTCAGATCCTGGGCCGCGTCCTCGGGCCGGGAGGCCAGGAAGGATTCCAGGGTGACCTTGGCCTTGCCCGCCAGCTCCTTGTCGCGGTGCTTGCCCGCGCGGGTGGAGGCGATGCGCTTGGCGACCTTGTCGTCGGCCACAACGGCGAATTCGTCGCCAGCCTCGGCAATGGTGTCGAAGCCCTGGATCTCCACGGGGATGGCCGGACCGGCTTCCTCGATTTTGATGCCCTGGTCCGTGAACATGGCGCGGACCTTGCCGTGGACCATGCCGCAGACGAACGAGTCGCCCTGGCGGATGGTTCCCTCCTTGATCAGGACCGTGCCCACGGGGCCGCGTCCCTTGTCCAGCTTGGCCTCGACCACGTGGCCGCGTCCGGGCTTGTCCGGATTGGCCTTGAGGTTGAGCACCTCGGCCTGCAAGAGGATCATTTCGAGCAGTTCGTCCAGGCCGATGCGCTTCTTGGCCGAGACATTGGCGAAGATGGTGTCGCCGCCCCAGTCCTCGGACACGAGGCCGAGGTCGGAGAGCTCGCGCATCACGCGCTCGGGGTTGGCGCCTTCCTTGTCGATCTTGTTCACGGCCACCACGATGGGAACCTGGGCAGCCTTTGCGTGGCTCACGGCCTCGCGGGTCTGGTCCATGACGCCGTCGTCCGCCGCGACCACGAGGACCACGATGTCCGTGACCTGGGCGCCGCGTTTGCGCATGGTGGTGAAGGCTTCGTGGCCCGGAGTGTCCAGGAAGACGATCTCGCCCCGCGCGGTTTTGACGTGGTATGCGCCGATGTGCTGGGTGATGCCGCCGGCCTCGCCGTCCGTGACGTTGGTCTTGCGGATGGCGTCGAGCAGGGAGGTCTTGCCGTGGTCCACGTGGCCCATGATGGTCACGACCGGAGCGCGCGGCTTGAGCTCTTCGGGGGAATCCACCTCGGCGGGCAGCAGGAATTCCTGCTCGTCAAAGGCCACGTTCTCCACCTCGTACCCGAATTCGGCGGCCAGAACCCCGGCGGTGTCGAAGTCGAGGGACTGGTTGATGGTGGCCATTACGCCCAGGCCAAAGAGGGTCTTGATCAGATCCTGGGCTTTGACGCCCATCTGCTTGGCCATGTCGGAAAGACGCACGGTGTCGTCCACGCGCAGCTTGCGCTTGGCCGCCTTGAGGGGCTGCGTGGACTTGGGCAGCACGGGTTCCGGCTGGCGACGGCCCTTCTTGCGTTTGCCGCGACCTCCGAAATTGCTGTCTCCGGGAGCGTCCGCGCTCTTCTTGCCGCGCGGGCCGTCGTCGAACTTTTTGAATTCAACGGTGCGACGGTCCTTCTTCTTCTTGCGCTTGGGCGCGTCGTCGGACGGAGGAATGGGATCGCTCGGATCCGGCTCGGCCGAAGGTGCGGGCGTGGGCGGAAGGAACTTCTCGCGCGCTTCGCGCAACGCGGCCTGACGCGCCACCTCGGCGGGGTCGGGCCGGGAGATGATGCGCACGGTGGGCGGTTCCTGCACGGTGCGCTTCTTCTTTTTCTTGGCCTGCTTTTCGCCGGGCTTGCCCTTCTTCTGCGGCTGCTCTCCGGCTTCGGCAACCTCGGGAGCCCCGGTGGATTCCACGGCCTGGGGTGCTTCGGGTTGTTTTGCGGCAGGGGATTCGATCCGCGTTTCGGGCTGGGGTTCCGTGTTTGGCTCGGTCTCGGCGGCAGGCGCGGAAGCTTCCAGCGCGGGCTCGGCCTGGGGGGCGACCGGCTCGGATTCAGCTTCGGCGGCGGGCAGTTCGGGTTCGGGCTTGACTTCGACCTCGTCCTCTGGGCGCGAGATGATGCGGGCCACCGGTGCTTCCACCGGAGCCTGTTTGCGCTTGGGGGCCTTTTTCGGAGCAGCGCGCTCTGTGCGGGACCCCGAAGTCTTTTCGGTCTCGGCCTGTGCGGGGTCATCTTCGGCGTGCGCATCCTCCTGCGGGCGGGAGGTGGCGGGGGCGACCGCTTCCACTTCCTCTTCGGCTTCCGCATCCTCGGACGCGTTGTCCTCGGCATCGATGGCATCCCCGGCCTCATCCGGCCCCTGGGCGCGGCTGCGACGCCGACGGCGCACGATCACACCGGGCTGCACCTCGCGGCGCACGACCTCGGTCTTCGGACCTTCTTCGGTCTTCAACGAGGCGCGGAGCTTGTCCACGTCTTCGGCGTCAATGGCGCTCATGTGGCTCTTGACCTGAACGTCCAACTCCCGAAGTCGATGGAGAATATCTTTGTTGCTGACGCCGAGCTCGGTCGCCAGGTCTTTCACTCTGTAGGTTTCCGCCATTGCTTTCCCCCCTTGGGATGCTTCCGCAGACCGAATTTTTCAAACCGTTTCCTGCACGCTTCATCCGAGCAGACATATATCCCACGCCCGGGCAGAACCTGGGCAGGATCACATCTCAATTGCCCCGAGCCGTCGCGCACGTGGCGCAGAAGCTCCTGTTTGGGCATCTTGCGGCGGCAGATCACGCAGGTGCGCACAGGCACATGCAAGTCGCCGCCTTCACCGGATTCCGGGACCATGCGGTCCTATTCGCCGCTTTCTGGCGCTTTGTCTTCCTCGCCGGAGGCCTCGGCCTCGGGCGCGGCTTCCGGGGACTCCGCGTCCGTCGGAGCGTCCGCCCCGGCGGGCTGCTCGTCTTCATCCGACCCGGTCTGTCCGTTGGCCGGATTGAGTCCGAGCATGTTGATGGCCGCGCGCAGGTCCGCGATGCGGGATTCGTCCAGGCCGTTCACAGCGAGCATTTCCTCGTCCGTGGCCAGGGCCAGGGCCTCGGTGGTTTCGAATCCGGCGGCCAGGAAAGCCTCCACCCCGACTTCGGCGACGCTGGCCAGTTGGTCGAGACCCTTGCGGGCGGCGTTGAGTTCGCCGTAGCGGCTTTCGGTAAAGATGTCGATTTTCCAACCCAGCAGGCGCGAGGCGAGCTTGACGTTCTGACCCTTGCGGCCGATGGCCAGGGTCAGTTGATCGTCGGGCACGACCACTTCCAGAACCTCGTCCTCGTCGTCCACGGTGATCCGGCTGATCACGGCAGGGGACAGGGCGTTGCGCGCATACATCACGATGTCCGGACTCCAGACCACGATGTCGATGCGCTCGCCGCGCAGTTCCTGGACCACGTTCTGGATGCGGGAACCCCGGATGCCCACGCAGGCGCCCACGGGATCCACGTCGCGGTCGCGGGAGTTGACGGCCACCTTGGCGCGCAGGCCCGGATCGCGGGCCACCCCCATGATCTTGACCGTGCCGTCGGCCACCTCGGGAACCTCGCGGTGAAAGAGGGCGGCCATGTAGTTCGGGTGCGAGCGGGAAATGAGCACCTGCGGTCCGCGCGATTCCTTCTGCACATCGATGATGAAGCCCTGGACGCGGTCGCCGCGCTTGTAGCGCTCTCTGGGAATCTGCTCGTCCTTGGGCAGGAGCGCCTCGGTGCGGCCGAGGTTGATGATCCAGCCGGTGCGGTCGCGGCGCTGGATGATGCCGCCCACGATCTCGCCCACGCGATCCTTGTATTCCTCGAAGATGATCTCCTGCTCCGCATCGCGCATGCGCTGGATGATCACCTGCTTGGCGGACTGGGCGGCGATGCGGCCCAGATCCTCGATCTTGAGCTTGAAGCCCATCTCGTCGTCCAGGCGGACGCCCGGATCGTGCTGCTGCGCTTCCTCAAGGATGATCTCGGAAATTTCGTCATGCACCTCATCGACGACCACCTTGAACTGGTAGACTTCGATTTCGCCGAGGTCCTCGTTGAAGGTGACTTCGATATCCATGGCGTCGCCGTACTTGCGGGCCACGGCGGAGCGCACGGCTTCTTCAAGGGTGTCGATCAAGAGGTCGCGGTCGATACCCCGGTCCTTGCTGATCTGATCGATGGCTTTTTTCAGTTCCGACATGGTGCAACCTCCGCCTTCCGGAACGGCCGGAAGGGCTGGGAAATTAGAATTCGTGGACCAGGCGGGCCGTCTTGACCCGCTGCCACTCGATGCGCAAGGGCGCGCCGTTCTCCTCAAGTTCGAACTCGCGGTCGCCGACCAGGACGAGCCGTCCCTTGAACTTGCGTCGTTCGTTGACGAGCTCGGAGAGCTCCACGGCGACGGTGCGTTCGATGAAGCCGCGCATTTGCTCCAGGTTGAAGAATCTGCGTTCCAGGCCGGGGGAGGAGACCTCCAGCGTGTAGGAGCTGGGAATCACGTCCTCCATCTCCAGCATGACGCCCAGATCGCGGCTGACCTTGGCGCAGTCGTCCACGTTCACGCCCTGGTCCGTGTCGATGAACACGGAAACCACGGTCTTGTTCCCGGCTGCCGGAGCCAGCAGGCCCCACAGGCGGTAGCCGAGCGCTTCGATCTGCGGCTCGGCCAGTGCGTATAATTTTTCTTCCAGTCTGGTGCGCTTCATTTACATATCGCCTGATTATGTCCGTTTCCGCCGGTCCATAAATAAAAAAGTGGACCCTAAGGCCCACCCCGATGATCAAGCCCTTGTGGCTTGGGCGGAATTTCCCTCTTGAGCCTTGGAGCGGGTGACGGGGGTCGAACCCGCGACACCGAGCTTGGGAAGCTCGTACTCTGCCAGCTGAGCTACACCCGCTCATCCACACCGGGGAGTGCCCCCTGTGCGAACAAAATCTTTTAGGCGGGAGCCTCAAGCTTGTCAACCGTTATTTGCGTTCTGAAGCCGCTGACCGCAACGTGCGGTGCGCAAAAGGGAATCAGCGGCGCGTGAGGGCCACCAGACGGGCGCAGGTGAAGGGCAGTTTGGCCTTGAAGCGCAGAACCACGTCCGGCCCCTGCACATGGGCGACCCGGGTGGGGATGGTTTCGTAGCCTGTGGGTTCGAGGAATTGCGGGTGGAGAGAGACGTTGTCGCCCTGGCGGAGCGGGGGGACGCCGCTGGTGTCCGCGTCCGCGAGCAGTAGCAGGCGCGCGGACGTGGCCGAGATGTCCACGAGGCCAGCGCGACCGGAGCGGGAATCCGGCCCGCCGTCGGCTTCGACGCTGCATTCATGCCCGTAGCAGATGGCCTTGAACACGTTTTTGGGGCGGATATGCATGGGGTCCTCCGTGATTTCCGGATACGCGGATCCATGGGATCGGGCATGACCGGGACGCTACGGATGGGTGAAGAAATCGTGACGCGGACGCCCCTTCGCTTGGACCGGATGTTGCATCTTCCGTGACCGAAGAGGAGGTGATCCCATGCGGGACAGCATGATGAACGCCATGTTCGGCGCGATGTCGAATGAAATCAGGATGAACCAGATCGCCAACAATTTGGCGAACGTCAACACGACGGCCTACAAGCGGGACAATGTCGCCTTTCACGACACGTTTCTCCGCTTTGCGAGCGATTACATGGTCGATGCCCGTCCTTCCCTGCGGGACAAAGAGATGTGGCCCAAGGCCGACCTGATGGCCAAGCCCCGGCTCTCGGACCAGAAAACCGACTTCAGTCAGGGCAACTTCCAGAGCACGGGCAACCCGCTGGACCTGGCCCTTTCCGGCGAGGGATTCTTCCGCGTGCGCACCCCGGATGGGGACTACATGACACGCAACGGCAGCTTCCGGCTGAACTCCGAGGGCACGCTGGTCACGGAACAGGGCTTCGAGGTGCTTGGAAACGGCGGCCCCATCACCATTCCGCCGGGAACCGTGAGCCTGACCGTGGACTCCACCGGGCAGATCCGTTCGGACGGGCAGGTGGTCGGGGAACTGGAGCTGGTGGCTGTGGACGACCAGCGGCAGTTGCAGAAGATCGGCAACAACCTCTTTCAGATCGATCCGAAGGGGACCGCGGCCGAGGTCCCGCCCGAGGAGCTTACCGTGCAGCAGGGCTTTCTGGAAAAGCCCAACGTGGAGGTCGTCACCGAGATGGTGGACATGATCGAAACCCAGCGTGCCCACCAGATGTACACGAAAATGATGCAGGGAACCGGCGAGATTGATGAAAAATTGATCAACACGGTGGGCCGCGCCAGCTCGTAAGCGGCAGGAGGATATCTATTATGATGCGTTCGCTTTGGACTGCGGCCACGGGCATGGTGGCCCAGCAGACCCACATCGACGTGCTTTCGAACAACCTGGCCAACGTGAACACCACGGCCTTCAAAAAGAGCAGGGCCGAGTTCGAGGACCTGATGTACCAGAACCTGGGCATGGCCGGGACCATCAACGAGGCCGGAAACCGAATCCCCACGGGGTTGCAGGTCGGTATGGGCGTGCGGCCCGTCACGGTCCACAAGTTCTTCACCGAGGGCAACCTCCAGAACACGGGCAACCCGCTGGACATCGCCATTGAGGGCGACGGCTTCTTTCTCGTGAACCGCAACGGCGAGGATGTCTACACCCGGGCCGGTTCGTTCAAGCTGGACAACGACGGTCGCGTGGTCACGGCCCAGGGCTATCCGCTCCAGCCCGAGTTCACGGTCCCGTCGGACACGGTCAGCGTGTCCCTGACCGAGGACGGACACATCGCGGCCCTGGACAGTTCGGGCAAGGAGCTCGCCTCCGCCGACATCGAGATCTACAACTTCATCAACCCCGCCGGACTGAACGCCGTGGGCCGCAACCTCTACAAGGAAACCGAGGCCTCCGGAGCCGCCACGGCGGGCACGCCGGGCGACACCAACTTCGGGACCCTGGCTCAGGGCTTTCTGGAAGGCTCCAACGTGGAAATGGTGGATGAAATGGTCGGGTTGATCATCGGCCAGCGCGCCTACGAGGTGAACTCCAAGGCCATCACCACCTCGGACGCCATGTTGCAGACGGCCATCAACGTGAAGCGCTAGACGCGAAAACGCCGACGGAGGAAGAGGATGAGACGCAACAACGCGAGAATAGCGAGAATGGGACGCACCGGACCCGCCGTGATCCTGTTGCTCCTGGCCGCCGCGGTGCTGGCGTTGGCGCTTCTGCCCCTGGGTGCGGACGCCGCCGGAGATCCCGGCTGGAGTCTGCGCATCCGCGAGGCCGCCTGCGTGGAAACCGAGCGCGTGCTCCTCGGGGACATTGCCGAACCCGTGGGGTCCGTCCGCCCCGAGGTCTGGAGCGATCTCGTCCAGCGGCCTCTCTGGAAGGCGCCGGAATATCCGGGCCGCCAGCAGGCGCTCCCGCGCGAACAGATCGCCAGGATGCTGGCCTATTACGTGCCGGAGGTGGCCGATTCCTGTGCGCTGCCCGGCCGGCTCGTGGTCCAGAAGGGCGGCAGGGTCTATGAGCGCCGCGCTTTGGAACAGCTTGTTGTCGATTTTTTGACACCGAAGGCCGCGAGTCTTGGCGGCGAACCGGAAATCAAGGACGTGCGCCTGCCTTCGTTCCTGTTTCTTGACGATCCTTTTGACCGGGTCGAGGTGGCCCTGAACAACGATCTCACGCCGGGCCGCGTGAACATGCTCATCCGGGCCGTGGCCCAGGACGGCAGGATCACCCGCCGTGTGGCCACCAGCGCCTTTGTGAATCTCTGGAAGGCCGTGCCCTGCGCCGCGCAGCCCATCAATCGGCTGGAGTCGGTGACCCCGGCCAAGGTCATGTTCATGCGCAAGAATCTGGCCTACCTGGGCGATGTCTGGGACGGCAAGTCCGGCCCGTATCGTCTGAACCGCTCCGTGGGCACGGGCCAGCCGCTGGAGCTGGAGTTTCTGGACGGTGAACCAATGGTATCCCGAGGGGATACGGTCAACCTGATCTATCGCGGAGCGCGCATCACCCTGGCTGTGAAGGCCGAGGCTCTGGCCGACGGCGACCAGGGGGAGACCGTTGAGGTCCGAAACCTGCAAAGCAAAAAGACGGTCCTGGCCACGGTGGTGGACCGCAACACCGTGACGGTCAGATAGGGAGAAGGACAATGAGACGTTGCATTGAGCGCATCGCGCTATCGGCGATCCTGACGGGCCTCGTGGCGCTGCTGTTCGGCGGATGCGCCGCCAAGAACGAATCCATGCCCATGCCGATTCTCACGGAGCCGGCCTACGAGGAACCGGAGCCCATGGACAATCCCGGCTCCCTGTTCACCGAGAACACGGCGGAATTCCTTTACGAGGACAACCGTGCCAACCGCGTGGGCGACATCGTCCTGGTGGTGGTCTCGGAAGTGGCGGACGCCAGTTCCAAGGCGGAGACCACATCCGACCGGACCAGCACGAACAAGTACGGCATCACGGCCGCGCCCGACAAGGGCACGCTGCTGGGCGGAGCCATGGACACCCTGGGCCTGACCCCGAGCTTGGCCATCGAGTCGAACAACGCCAACACCTTTGAGGGCAAGGGCGAGACCACCCGCAACACGGAACTGACCGCCACCGTGGCCTCCCGTGTGGTGCGGATGCTGCCGGGCCGGGTCATGCAGGTGGAGGGCGCGCGCCGGGTCCGCGTGAACAACGAGACCCAGATCCTGGTGGTGCGCGGCCTGGTGCGCGCGCGGGACATCCAGGCGGACAACTCGGTCCCCTCCAGTTCCCTGGCCGAAGCCCAGATCGAGCTGTACGGCGAGGGTGTGCTGGCGGACAAGCAGCGGCCCGGCTGGCTGACCCGCATTCTCGACAACGTGTGGCCCTTCTAGATTGTTCGGCGCAAGGAGGCGCAAGCTCATGATCAGCGAACACTACCACCGCAAGCCGGCCTTCCGGGCCTGGGACAAGGTCGTCACCGCCACCATAGCGGCTCTGGTCCTGCTGGTGGTGCTGGCCGAGGCCGCCTCGGCGGTCCGGCTCAAGGATATTTCCTCCATCAGCGGTATGCGCGACAACGAACTGGTGGGCTACGGCCTGGTGGTCGGCCTTTCCGGCACGGGCGACGGGACCAACTCCAACTTCACCATCACCTCCATGCGCAACATGCTCGACAAGATGGGCGTGGAGGTCAACGCGGACAAATTGCGGCCCAAGAACGTGGCCGCGGTCATGGTCACGGCCAAGATGCCCGTGTCCGCCCGGCCTGGCGCCCCCCTGGACGTGACGGTCTCTTCCATCGGCGACTCCAAGAGCCTGCTCGGCGGCATGCTGCTGATCACTCCGCTCAAGGGGCTGGACGGCAGGGTCTATGCCGTGGCCCAGGGCTCCCTGACCATCGGCGGATTCACCGCCTCGGGCGAGGCGGCCACGGCCCAGAAGAACATTTCCACAGTGGGGCGCATCCCCAGCGGAGCCATTGTGGAGCGCGAGGTTCCCTTCCGCTTCAACGAGCAGAGCTCCCTGACCATCAATCTTTCGGTGCAGGATTTCGGAACCACCATGCAGGTGGTCAACCGCATCAACGCCGCCCTGGGCGGTCCGTACGCCAGCGCGCGCGACGCCGCCACCGTGCATCTGGAAGTGCCGGAGAAGTACGTGGGCAACATGGTCCCCCTGATGGCTTCCCTGGAAAATCTCGATGTTTCACCGGACAGCAAGGCCCGCGTGGTGGTGGACGAGAAGACCGGAACCATCGTGCTCGGCAACGATGTGCGGCTCTCCCGCGTGGCCGTGGCCCATGGCAACCTCCAGATCGTCATCGCGGAATCGCAGCAGGTCAGCCAGCCCGGCCCCTTTGCCGAAAACGCCGAGACCGTGGTTACGCCGCAGACCGACATCGGCGTGCAGGAACAGAACAACCGTCTGATGCTCATGGAGGGTGCGACCCTGCAGGAGCTGGTGGACGGACTCAACGCCATAGGCGCTTCCCCGCGCGACCTGATCTCGATCATCCGGACCCTGAAGGCCGCGGGCGCGCTCTATGCGGACCTGGAGGTGATCTAACATGACGGGCATCGGCGACACTGCGGCCATGGAAGTGCAGATGGCCAACGCCAAGGCGGGCCATGAGGAGATGCTGCGCTACAAGCAGAGCATGGACAGCCTCAAGCAGCGCCTGACCGCCGGGCCGGGCAAGGAGCAGCAGCTCAAGAAGGCCTGCCGTGATTTCGAGGCCGTGTTCATCGGCAAGCTCTGGGAGCAGATGCGCAAGACCGTGCCCAAGGCCGAAGGCATGCACAACGAGCAGGAGGACATGTACATTTCCATGTTCGACCGCTCCTTCTCCGAGCAGATGGCCGACTCGGGCGGCATCGGCCTTTCCAAGATGCTCTACGACCAGCTCGCCTCGCGGCTCAAGACCGCCAGCGGCGAGACTCTGCCCGGCAACGCCGAGATCAAGCCTCTGGCCATGAACGGCAAGTCCGAGATCAAGACGCTGGAAGAGGCCGCCCTGGATACCCGGCTGGATCGCGGGCCGGAGCCGGAAACCCCGGCCGAGACCGCCACGCCGCTGGAAACCGGAGACGTGTCGCTGAACGATGGTGAAGCCGCCTCCACGGGATTGGGCGACCTGACCCAGGCCGAGGTGGAGTCGCGCCTGAATCTCCTGGCCGAGGAAATCGGCGTCAGGGGCGCGAGGAATCCTGGCCGGATACTTGCAGATTACAAGTGAGGTTTTCTCCGGTAGCCGTCGTGCCACTGGATAAAGAACCTTGAATGTTAGCAAGTTAAACAACTCGGGGAAAGTCATGTTGCACCGGCTTAAGGAAAATTTAGCCCGCCAGGGAAAGGCCATGCTCCTTCTGCACCTGCTGCTGGAGGAAGAATTTTCCCGTCTCATGGAGCGCGATTCGCGCGGGGTTTCCCCGTTGGAGCTCTCCATCCAGGAGCTGATGCGCCAGCTCATGCGTGAGCGCGAGGATCTTTCGGGCCTTGTGGGCGTCATTTCGCAGGGTAAGGCCCAGCGGGTGCGCCAGCTCCTGCCGTTGCTCCCCGAAGAGGAAGCTTCGGCCATGGAAGCCCGGCTCAAGGTCCTGGACAAGGATGAACAGCGCTGCGCACGGCAGGCCGCGCAAAACCAGCAGCTCGCCCTGGCGCTTTTCGAGCAGAGCAGCAAGTTGCTGACCTTCATGCATTCCAAGATCAAGCCCAAGCGCCTTGAGGGCTATTCCGCCAAGGGCCGTTATTCCTCCAAGCCCGGTGAATCCCGGTTGGTGCGGGGAACGCTGTAATGTTCGGCGCCAGTTCCATTCTGGACATGGGCCGCTGGGCCCTGTTCGCCTCCCAGGCGCAGCTTCAGGTCACGGGAGAGAACATCTCCAACGTGAATACCGTGGGGTATTCCCGTCGCAGTGTTCGTTTGGAAGAAGGCGTCAGCATTGATTACGCTCCCGGCCAGATGGGCACGGGCGTGCGCGCCGCCGAGGTGGTGCGCCATTTCGACGAGTTCGTGGAAGCGCAGTACCTGGAACAGGCCAGCATGCGCGACCGTTGGGGTGCGTTGAACTCCTCGCTGAAGACTGTGGAGACGCTTTTCAACGAAGCCAACGGCGTGGGCATCAGCAGCTCCATTTCCGGATTCTTCAACTCCTGGAACGATCTTTCGCAGCGCGCCGACGACTACGGAACCCGCAGCGATCTGCTGGAGAAATCCCTGACCCTGACCTCGACCCTGCACACGGCGAACAACAACCTCGCCCAGATGCAGCAGCGCATCGAGGAACTCATCAGCAATGATGTGACCAACGCCAACACGATCATCAACAAGATCGCGGAGACGAACAAGAACATCAACATCCACGAGAATCTCGGGGAAACCGCGCCCAACAGCCTGTATGACGAACGTGCCCAGCTCGTGCGCGACCTGAGCAGCATCATCGATGTCTATACCATCGACAAGGGCAGCGGCAACTTCACCGTGCTGACCAAGGGCGGCCAGACTCTGGTGGACGGCTACGAACATTTCAGCCTGGAATTCGGCGCGCCCCAGACCGTGAAGCAGGTCCAGGAAGGCTCCGATTTTGACGGAACCGCCTATTTCACAGGCAACGACAACTACGAATACACCATCGAGGTGCTCTCGGACGGCGTGGTGGGCAGTGCCTCGGATTCGGGCGTGGCCACCTTCCGCGTCTCTCTGGATGGCGGGTCCACCTGGCTCCAGGACGAGGACGGCTCCACCAAGATCTTCGAGGCCCGGCCCTACGGCGAAGAGGTCCAGGCCAACGACCTGGGCATCTACTTCGGCGCCACAAGCAACGCGCGGACCGCGCCCGCCAACGGCATGAAGGCGGGAGACACCTTCACGATCATTCCGCAGAAGGGCCTCTACTGGGTGCAGAATACTTCCAACAAGGAAAACATCACCCCGATCATCAGCTTCTCGGGCATGGACGACGAGCAGCGGGCCACGGGCGGCAGCCTCACTGCCTACTTCAACTTCCGCGATTCCTACGTGGGCAAGTACCGCGACAAGCTGGACGCCTTTGCCGAGGCCACGATCTGGGAGGTCAACCGACGCCACAGCCAGGGCGCGGGCCTGGAGAAGTTTACTTACGTGGACGGGACCTATGATGTGGATGATCCCACCAGGGCACTCGGGAGCGACTCCTCGGGTCTGCATTTCGGCAGCAAGCTGGAATCCGGCAGCACCATGGTCTACATCTACAACAAGGACACGGGCCTTTTGGCCTCCAGCGCGGCCCTGGATTTTTCCGACGCCGCCGGGCAGCAGAATTTCGACCCCGAGGTCCACAGTCTCAACGACGTGGCCGAGGCCTACAACCGCAGCTTCGGCGACCACCTCACCGCCAGCGTGGTCAACAACCGCCTGCGCATCGAGGCCAAGGACGGCAAGGAATTCCTCTTTGGCACGGACACGGCGGGACTCAACGCGGCCCTCGGCGTAAACACATTTTTCACCGGAACCAACGCCGCGACCATGGAAGTCAACGTGCGGGTTTCCGGGGACCAGGACTTCCTCTGCGCGGGCCACGTCAACGGGGCGGGCGAGATGAACGCGGGCGACAACACCGTGGCCATGGCCATGGTGGACCTCCAGGACACCGACGTGAGCATCTACACTGCGCAGGAGGGCCGCACCAGCCAGTCGCTGCTGGATTACTACAACGGAATCGTGGGTGGTGTGGGCGCGGACGTGAACACGACCAAGTTCAACAGCACGTACCACACGACCATGGCCAGCGACCTCAACGACCGCCAGCAGGAAGTCTCGGGCGTGAACCTGGATGAGGAAATGGCCAACCTGATCAAGTACCAGCATTCCTACACCGCGGCGGCCAAGCTGATCACCACGGCGGATCAGATGCTGCAAACCGTGCTGTCCATGAAGCCGTAGGGGGAGGAACGAGATGCGAGTTTCCCAGCAAATGCTCTACGCGCACTACGTGACGAACATGAACTCGTCGCTGGCGAATCTCATGGACCTGAACACCAAGGCCCAGTCGCAGAAGCGCATCATCCGCCCGTCGGACGATCCCGTGGGCATGGAGCGCGTGCTTGACCATCGCGACGCCATCCGCACCCTGGACCAATACAAGGAAAACATCAGCACGGCCAAGGGCTGGCTCGGCCGGTCCGACTCCACGCTGCTTCAGGTTTCCACCCTGATCACCCGGGCCAAGGAACTGGCCGGGCAGGCCGCTTCGGGAACCTACGACGAACAGAACCGCGAGCAGATCAGCTACGAGATGCGTTCCATCTTCGACCAACTCCTGGAAATGTCCAACATGGAGTTCGAGGACAAGAGCATCTACGCCGGACACAAGACCGACTCCAACGCCTTTGAGAAGGTGCTCTGGATGACGACCAACGATCAGGACCTGAACGAGGAGACCAGCTTTACGATCGAGGGCAACTCGGACAACACCGTGCTCGTGCAGTATTTCGACACCACCGGCGCTACGGCCGTGGGCGACACCGTGTCCTTCGACTCCGGCAACGTGGGCGTGCGCTACTCCATCGATGGCGGCAAGACGTTCCTCGAAGACGGCACGGTCAGCAACGTGGTGGGCGGCGAGGTTCGCGTGAACCTGCCCCAGAGTGGCACATCCATCGTCTTTTCCGGTGTGGACGCGGGCGAAGGCGTCAAGGCCAATGATCCGACGGACACCAACGATTCCCGTGGAACCTGGGCCTGGTTGCGCCCTTCGGCCTTGTACTGCGGCGACGACATGGACGCCATCCGCGTGGACAGCATGGGCAACGGCGTGCAGAACATCACGGCCACGGCCGCAGGCTCTTTCAAGTCCAATAGCGTGGTCGTGCGCATCGACAACTCTTCTCCCGTGGCCATGAACGAGGTCATCGACTATTCTTACAGCCTGGACGGCGGCGCGAGCTGGGTCACGGGCAACACCACCTCGGCGGATCTGACCTCCAACCAGGCGCTGATCACCATCCCGCCGGGCGGCATGCTCACCCTGACCTCCAACGGCAGTAACCAGCTCCAGCCCGGCAGCCAGTTCGTGGTCAGCCCGCGCACCGCCTCGGTGAACGTGAACATATCCGTGAGCGAGACGGTCCGGCTCAACGACGTGGGCAAGGACATCTTCGGCGGACTGTACCAGGACCCGGATCTGGTGCGCGCCAACGGCGGGAGCAGGCTCGCGGTCAGCAGCGCCAATACGGAAGTGGTCTTCGACAACGGCTCGGGGGCCAGCACTCTGAGCACGTCCAACGGAGGCTATACCAAGAACCTTTTCGAGACCATGGGCAACCTGGTGGCCTTCCTGGAAACCAACAACCAGACCGGCGTGCAGCGCTGCCTGGAGAGCCTGGACCGTTCGCAGCAGCAGATCCTCACCGCGGAGGCCAGCGTGGGCGGCCGGACGAACCGGCTCACCGTGGCCGAGGGGCTGGTGTCCAACCTCAAACTCAACGAGCAGGAACGCATGTCCAGCATCGAGGATGCGGATGTGGCTGAGCTGATGACCCAGATTTCCCAGGGGCAGATCGTCTACGAATCCGTGCTGCGTTCCACCTCGCTGATCATGAACATGAACCTGATGAAGTTTATCTAGGGTACTGCGGGGAGAACTCGCCTGGACTTTCCCGGGGGGCTGGGGTAGACAGCTCCAACCGGGCCTGATCCCGGCGAATCCTTGCAACGAGGAAACGGAAGGAACGATGCTGATTCTTACCCGGCGGCCCGGAGAAAGCCTTTATCTGGGCGACAACATCAAGCTCAAGGTCCTCAGCGTCCAGGGCAAGCAGATCAAGCTCGGCCTGGAAGTACCCGAGGAAATGACCGTCTACCGGGAAGAAGTCTATTTGCGGATCAAGGAACAAAACCGGCAGGCTCTGGAATGCACCGACCAGGACCTCCTTCAGGCGGCGACGTTATGGCAGCGCAAGGAAAGCGAGTGATCCGGACGCGTCTCGGCGAACGGGAAATCGCCGAGGATTCCATCGTCCGCTTCCCCCACGGCCTGATCGGCTTCGAGGACAAGCGGGAGTTCGTGCTCCTGCAGGTCAACGAGACCTCGCCTTTCCTGCTTCTCCAGTCCATCGAGGATCCGGGTCTGGGCCTGCTCGTGGCCGACCCCCTGGCCTTCATCAAGGATTACGGAGTGCGGTTGGACAGCGCCGAGAAGAAGATTCTCGGTATGACCGGCCAGGAAGAGGTGGCGGTGCTGACCACTGTGAGCATTCCGCGCAACGAGCCCGAAAAGACCACCCTGAACCTTTCCGGCCCCATCGTGATCAACACGGCCGCGCGGGTGGGCATCCAGTCCCCGCAGACCGATTCGTCCTACCCGTCCCACGTGTACCTGACCGAGGGACACTAGGCCGGACCATTCGTCTTGGTTGCGTGAACGGCGCTTTCCCGCAGGGGGGAGCGCCGTTTTCGTTTTCGGAATGCGCGGCCGGAAAACGTTCAACCCCTCCGACGCCTGGAGCGGAAGAGGGGCTGAACGTTCGTTCTATGTCTTGGAACGTGCTGTATATTAAGGAAATGTTAATTGCTTTCGGGCACAGGACCCCCTTGGAAGGGGGCGTGATTTTTCCGTGTCCTCAGAACAACAGGCTGAGGTCGTCGCGGATGAGGTTGGCGGCCGCCTTCTTGATGTCCGGCTGATAGGTCCCGTTGCGGACCTGTTCCTTGAGCTCCTGCACCCGGTCGGAGCGCACATCGGAAGTGTGTCCGGCCTCGGAGAGGGCTGCTCCGCGCAGACGGGCTTCGGAGGAAAGCTGGACGGAGTCGCCGGCTTCGGAGGACTTGGAGTCCGTCGTGGCCTCGTTCTTCGCGCGCTTGGCTTCCTGCACCTTCTGCTTGGCGTAGGGGTTCAGTTCCCCAACGATGCTGTTAATATCCATAATCGCCTCCCTGAGCCTGGTCAAAGCATGGTGTCGTCCACCTTGGCCAGGGTGATCTCCCACAATCGCTTCAACGTACGGTTCTTCTCGTCTCCCGTGAGTTCACGCGGCCCGGCCTCGGTATCCAATAGCAGCCGAACGTCCCCTCCGTCGAGGGGGTAGTCGAGCATGACCCGGTTTCCGGCTTCCAATTCCAACTGATCGAGAATGTCGCGAATGACTGGCGAATGCGAACCATTGACGATCAGGTTTTCAATAATTTCCTTGGCGATGCGCTGCACCAGCTCACGCCTTCTCGCTTCCCGGGAGATGTCCACCTGGTCCTGACCGCCCGTGAGCATCAGGGCCCTGCGGAAGCGGGCGAGCCGCTTCGCGCTGGTGAGCTGCCTACCGTAGGTATGCAGCATTCTGCGGACTTCTGCCGGATTTGCGCTCACAATAAAGATTTCCTCCTGTGGTTAGTATCGGTGTGGGCTGAAAAAACTTTAGGGTTTCGCGTGAAAAAAAATAAAAATATATTTTCTGGCGGCCCCAGTCGCGGACCTGATTTCAGCGGCATGGACACAATGCGGTGGCGTTTCGGCTGGAAAAAGACTATGGCTTCAGGGCATGTCCAAGGCCATTCAAAGTGTACTCCTCGTCATCAAGGAAGGCAATTTCGAAGCCCGTGAGCTGGCCTCGGAGATTGCCGCGTTTCTCGCGGAGCAGGGCTGCGCAGCGGACTGCCGCGAGCACCGCATCGACGCGCCCTGCGACCCGGTCTGCGCCGACGGAAGTCCCTTCGGGCTGATTCTGGTGCTCGGCGGGGACGGAACCCTGATCAGCGCGGCCCGGCGCCTCTACCAACTTGGCGTGCCCCTGATCGGACTGAACCTGGGGCAGGTCGGCTTCCTGGCCGAACTTTCCCGCGAGAACTGGCGCAGGCGGCTGGAGCGGGTTCTGAGCGGCCAGAGCCGCATCTCGCACCGCATGCTGCTCTCCTACCGCGTGCTGCGCGACGGGCAAGAGGCCGCCCAGGGCGTGGCCGTCAACGACATCGTCATCAGTCGGGGTTCCCTGGCGCGGTTGATCCGTCTGGGCATGTATTTTGACGGCGAACCCGTGACCAGCATGCGCTCGGACGGGGTGATCATCTCCACGCCCACAGGCTCCACCGGCTACGGCGTTTCCGCGGGCGGCCCTCTGGTCTATCCGGAAACCACGGCTTACGGCGTGACACCCATCTGCCCCTTCCTGAACGGCTTCAAGCCGCTGATCCTGCCGGCGGACAAGCCTCTCTCCGTCGAGATCGAATGCGACGCCCGGAAATCGGACGTGTATTTGACCGAAGACGGACAGGAGGTGGTTCCGCTCGCGTCCGGCGACCTCGTCATGGTCGAACGCTGCCCCCGCGAGCTGCTGCTGGCCCAGACCGGCGGCGGGACCTTTTTCTCAAGACTGATCGCCAAAGGCTTCCTGCAAGGAGGTTGACGTGACCACATTCCGCAATTACCGCTCCATTCTCGATATCCGCCGTGGCGAGGATCCGGCCATGGATGCGTTGTTGCTGCACTTCATGACCGAAAACGGCCTGGAATACAGCATCGATCCGCTCAAGAACGCCTCTCCGGAACAAATCCGCTTCATGGTCGCCTGCAAGAGCGACACGTTCTACGCGCCCTGCTCGGACTGGATGCTTCTGCAACTTCTGCAATCGCGCATGTCGCCGGAGCTGCTGGAGATGTATCTTGAGCAGTGGCGCAGCCTGGTGCGGCTGGTGCGCGGCTCCTGCCACGATCAGTATATGCGCCGCAAGATTCTGACCCTGGCGCGCTACAAGTTCCGCATGGCCATGGATTCCTGCATCGCCATTCCCTCGCGGGTCATGAAGCGGATGATCACCATCTTCCTCTCCCAGAGCGGTATCGACGATCCACACCGCGAACGCAAGCAGCTCTCCAACAAGGCCGCGCGGAAGATTGTGGAGAGCACGGAGTGGGACCGTTTCGTGAACCAGTGTCCGGAGCAGTTCCGGACCTGCATGCGCATGGACGACCTCCGGTTCGAGATGGATTTCCTGGAGATGAAGCGGCTGATCTGCGCCTCCACGCTTCAGAACTTCAACCACTGGGAAGAGTTTTTCCAGTCCTGCGGCGCGGTGGAGCAGGAAATCCGGGAAAACGAAGACGCCTTCAGTGAGTTGCACCGGCTCTTTTCGCCGGAGACGCCCGGACCGCTCAAGATTCTCTTCATGCCCTACAACAGCGGTGGCCTGATCTTCGACCTGAAGTTGATCCGGGCCATGCTCCGGCGCGGCCACCGTGTGGTTCTGGCCCTCAAGGAGGGTTTCTACTTCGACGCGCCCACCTTCTGGGACATGGAGAACGACCCCGTGCTCTCCGAACAGCTCAAGGACGCCCGGCTGCTGACCAACGTGCGCATCAGCAAAAACGAGCTGCTGCGGGAGATGCGCGAGCATGCCTTTGTGGTCATCTCCGACGGCACGCGCGAGCGCATGAATCCCTATCGCATGAGCGTGGCCCTGGCCCGTGTCTGGAAAGAGGCGGACCTTGTCCTGGTCAAGGGCCAGGAAAACTACCGCCGGACCATCCTGACCAGCCATTCCTTCACGCGGGATATCTTCAGCTATTTCCGCGACGACAAGGGCAAGCTGGTGCTCAATTTCAAGCCCAAGGCCCCCTGAGATCGGAAGA
>JBFWMD010000020.1:0-52151 GCA_050251775.1 Desulfovibrio sp. | reverse complement strand
TCGTCCTTCGCGTACTGCCTGATCATCGGTACTCCGCCGAACGCCATCGTGTATGCCTCCGGTTACCTGGAGCCCAAGGACTACCTGCGTGTGGGCGTGCCCATGTGGTTCATCGCCAACATCGTGCTGATCGTCATTACGGCGGTCTACTGGGCATCGAGAGGATTCAGCGGCCTGCCAGGCTTCTGACCCCAGTGGATGACAACCCCGGCGGTCCTTTCGAGGGCCGCCGGGTCCATCACAGAATTTGAAACCGGGAGGAAAAACCGATGCAGCAGGCGAACACGCAATCCGCACAAGGCGGACGGGGCGAAGAAAGCATCAGGCGCGTGAAGCGATTTCGCTATGAAAACGGACGGCTGTATTTTTCCAAGCAGACCGAGCGGTCCATCTTTTTCGTGCTCACCGTGGTCATGCTCATCTGGGGCGTGATCGAAGGCGTGAGCACCACGGGAGGTTGATTTCATGACGCGGGAAAACATCCTGCTGTCTTCAGCTGTGGAAGGCGGGACCCCGGAGTCCGGGAACATCGCGACTGTGGACACGTCGAAGTTCTTCCAGACGTTGACCGAACTGATCCGGGCCCCCCGGCAGTTTTATGCCCAATTGGAAGACACGCCGGAGAATTATAAGAATTCATGGCGTTTTTTGGCGTATGCCTCCCTCTTCTACGCAGTGGTCAGCATCACCTATTTCTTCGACCACAAACTGGCCATGATCGGCATTCTGCTCCTCAATGCCATGGTCCTGCCCGCGATTCTCGCGGCCATGGCCATGCTGGTCATGTCCATGTTCCTGGGTGTCAAGGTCCCCTTCCGCCGCATCTTTTCCATCTATGCCTTTGCCTCCGGCGCGGTCATGCCTGTTTCCTGGATACCGGCGCTCCAGGTCTTCACAGAGCCGATCCGCGCGCTTCTGGTGGGCATTGGAATGGTCAAGGCCTGCGGACTGCGCTGGTGGCAGGCGGCCATCGCCCTGCTGGTGTCCGTGGGCCTATATATTCTGTTGTTTTGGTCAGCCCTGCCCGTGATCATGCAGGTCAAGGAAATGCTGCTCGGCGCGTAGCCCGGACAGCAAGGAGTGATGAACCGTGCGGAAGATCAGCATGCTGCTCGTGGATGACGAGACCGAGTTTCTCGCGCTGGTGAGCAAGCGCATGGCCCGGCGGGGCGTGAGCGTGACCACGGCGGAAAGCGGGGAGCAGGCCCTGCGCCTCTTGAGCGAGCAGGTCTTCGATGTGGTGGTGCTTGACGTGCGCATGCCCGGATTGGACGGCATTGAGACGCTGCGGCGCATCAAGGCCCAACTGCCCGAGACCGAGGTCATCCTGCTCACTGGTCACGCGGACGCCCAGTCCGCCTACACGGGCATGCAGCTCGGCGCGTTCGACTACATGATCAAGCCCGTGGCGTTTGATGAGCTGTTCGCCAAGATTCAGGACGCCGCCAAGAGCGAATAACCCGGCGGGGACAGGAAGGTGACGGATGGGGTCCGCGTTCGTGGCCATACGCAATCTGTTCCGCTTTGGAGGCGGACGCGGCAAGGAGCGCAGGCTTGAGGAATTGCGGCGCGAATACCGGGCGCGTTGCCGCAGCTTCCGGTTGCTGGTCAAGGCCAACCATGAGGCCCTGGCCGCCCTGGCCAATCTCGAAGAGCTGCTGCGCGGCCGACGACCCTACGGCATGCCGCAGATCCGCGCATACAGTGTTCGTTGTCTTGCGGCGGGCTACCAGATGGTCAAGCAGCTCGACCGCATGGCTCCAAAGGTCCATGCCGGGCTCTTCGATGCGCTCCGGACGATCCAGGCGGCCGTGGAGGAGGGGCTGGCCCGCAGGCCCGTGGCCGAAAGCGGCGCAAACGTGCTGCTCCTGGAAAGCCTGGACAGAAGCCACGCCCCGGAAACGGGAGACAAGATGGCCCGACTGGGCGAGGCCCGGCGCAGTCTGGGGCTGCACATTCCAGTGGGATTCGCGGTGACAGCCTCGGCTTGTCGCCGTTTTTTGGCGTCCAACGGACTTCAGGACGAGATCGACCGGCTGATCCAGATGGAGAGCACTGAAGAGATGGCCGGGCTGTACGCGCTCAGCTCGAGCATCCGCACCCTGATACTGGCGGCGGAGATTCCGGCGGGCCTGCGCAGGGACGCGGAAGCGGCCCTGGTCCGGATGCAGTCCCTGCACGCGGAGCCGCTCCGGCTGGCCGTGCGTTCCTCGGCCCTGGGCGAAGATGCGCCGGGTGCGTCCTTTGCCGGGCAGTACCATAGCGAACTGAACGTGGCCCCGGAAAATTTCTTTGACGCCTACAAGACCGTGGTCGCCAGCAAATACGGAGCCTCGGCCATGGCCTACCGCCTCAATCGGGGCATCCGCGACAGCGACGTGGAGATGTGCGTGGGCTGCATGGAGATGGTTCCGGCTGTGGCCGGAGGCGTGCTTTACACCCGCGATCCGCTGAACGAGCTGTCGGATGCCGTGCATATCGCGGCCATGCCCGGCCTGCCCAAGTCCATTGTGGACGGTAGCGCGGACTGCGACCGTTTCGAGATTTCCCGCAAGGGGCGTAAGCTGATTCGGCGCGAGATCGCGGCCAAAAGCCGCAAATCGGTCTGCGACCCGGAAGAGGGCACGCTGCTGGTGGACATCCCGGAGACGGAGCAACGGCTCCCGGCGGTCAGCGACGAGATGGCCGTGGCCCTCGCGGGCATTGGATTGTTGCTGGAACAGGTCTTTGGCGCGCCCCAGGATGTGGAGTGGGCCTTGCGCGAGGATCGGGGCATTGTGCTGCTGCAGTGCCGGGACCTGCATTTCCCCACAGCGGACGGCGTGGGCGACGAGGAGATCGAAGAACCGGAACACTTCGTTACCTCGCCCGCCGCAACGGAACGCAAGCAAGCCTTGCCCCCGCCCCTGCTCTCTGGCGGGGTGACCGCGTCGGCCGGCGCGGCGACAGGGCGGGCCATGGCGGTGCGCAGCGATGCGGACGCCCTGCGTTTTTCGTCCGGGTTCGTGTTGGTGACGGCCAATGCCCTGCCGCGCTGGGCCCCGCTGCTCTCCAAAGCCAGCGCCGTGGTCACGGAACACGGAGCCGTGGCCGGACATCTGGCCAGCGTGGCCCGCGAATACGGTGTTCCCGCACTTTTTTCCCTGCCGGGGGCCTTGCGGGAACTGCGGCAGGCCGGAGAAATCACTGTGGATGCGGATCATCGCGCTGTCTATCCGGGCCGGGTTCCGACGTTGCTGCACCGTTCCGCGACCCGGAATCTGATACAGGGCAGCGCGGTGCATCGCAGCCTGGTCCAGGTGCTCGACAGGCTTGCCCCGCTGCATCTCACCGACCCGCAGTCGTTACATTTCACACCGGCGCATTGTCGTACTCTGCACGACGTGATCCGTTACTGCCATGAACTGGGCGTGCGGGAGATGTTCGGTCGCGAGCCGGGCAGCGGCCTGGACAAGGGGTTGAGCCGCCGTCTGGTGGCCGGTGTTCCGCTGCAATACTGGGTCGTGGATCTTGAGGACGGACTGGTCCCGCAGTCCGAAGCGCAGGGCGGCGGGAACGACGGCACGGTGGATATCACCGAGGTGCGCTCCGAACCCATGCTGGCGCTCTGGGACGGGATGCGCGCCGTGGAGTGGCGCGGTCCTCCGGCTGTCAACGCGGGCGGGCTGATGGCGGTCATGGCGCGGTCCGCCATGGATCCCGGACTGGCCGAAGGCGCGGCCTCGCCCTATGCCGTGCGCAATTATTTCCTGGTTTCCCGGGAATACTGCTCGCTCCAGGCCCGGTTCGGGTTTCATTTTTGTACGGTGGAGGGCCTGCTTGGCGAGGATGCGCAGGAGAACTACGTCATTTTCCAGTTCAAGGGTGGAGCCGCGGACCTGAACCGGCGCGTACGCCGGGCGAGCATGGTGGGCGAGATTCTGGAGGAACGGGGCTTCATTGTGGAAATCAAGGAGGACTCGCTCTACGCCCGCATCGAGGGGGCGGACCGGGCCACTTTGTCCAGGCTGTTGCGCGTCGTGGGGTATCTGGTGGTCCACACCCGCCAGCTCGATATGATCATGGGCGACCCGGACGAGGCCGCGCGGGCCGGTGCGGAAATGCGCCGCGACCTCGCGGGCATCGCGGCTCGGGCAGCGGGCGTACCACTGCCCAGCCCGCGTCCGAACGGTCGGTGAGACAAGGAGGCATGGGCATGGACGCCAGGGGCTACGGCATTCTGCGCTGGAAATTCATGGGCGTGATTTTCTGCTTCTCGCTCATTCCGCTGCTGGCGCTGGGCTATTTCATCAACGCGCAGTTCAGTCACACCTATCAGGAAAAGGTCACCTCGAACCTGCGCATCCTGGTGGAGAACAAGCGCTACGCCATCGACATGTTTCTGCACGAGCGCATCGCCCAGGTGCGCAATCTGGCCAATACCCACACCCTGGCCGAGATGGGCGACCAGATGTTTCTGACCAGCCTGTTCGAAACGATTCAGGCCGGGTCCAATTCCTTCATCGACCTGGGCGTCATCGGCCAGGACGGAAGACATGCGGCCTATGCCGGCCCCTTTGAACTGCGCGACGTGAATTACTCGTCGGAAGACTGGTATCATCAGGTCATGCTCAAGGGCGTTTACGTTTCCGACGTGTTCATGGGCTTTCGCAACTATCCCCATTTCATCATCGCGGTGCTGCGCCGCGAAGGCGGAAAGACCTGGATTCTGCGGGCCACCATTGATTCCGAGGTCTTCAACTCCATGGTCCAGAACGTCCAGGTGGGCAAGCGCGGCGATGCCTTTCTGGTCAACGGGGAAGGCGTGCTCCAGACGCCGTCCCGCTTCGGGGAACCGGTACTGGGCAATTGCAGGCTGCCCCTGGACGGGATCAAGGATCTGAGCGTGCTCGACGTGCCGGACCGGACGCGCAGGGTGCTGGCCGGGGTGGTTCCGCTGCGGACTCTGGGCTGGAAGCTGGTCATCACCGAGGACCCGGGCGAGGAGATGTCCCCGCTGCTCACCGTGAAGTCGCTGGCCTTTTCCATGGTGCTCGGGGGTGCGTTGGTGATCTTCGCGGGGGCGTTTTTGACCATGCGGGCCATCATCGCCAAGCTGGAGCGCACGGACCGGGAAAAGGCCGCCATGGATGCGAGCCTGATGCAGTCGGGCAAGCTGGCCGCACTGGGGAAAATGGCGGCGGGCGTGGCCCACGAGGTCAACAATCCCCTGACCCTGATCCGCGAGGCCGCGGGCTGGATCACGGATCTGCTCACGGATGAGGAACCCAGCTCCCTGCGGCATTTCGAGGAGATCGAAGAGGCGGCGCACGACATTGATCGGCACGTGGAGCGGGCCAAGGCCGTGACGCACCGCATGCTCGGCTTTGCCCGGCGCATGGAACCCACCCAGGAGAATGTGGATCTCGGTTCCCTGCTGGAGGGGACCATCTCCTTCCTGGCCAACGAGGCCATGCACCGCAACATCACCATCGAACGCGACTTCGCGCCGGATCTGCCGCTGATCAACACGGACGCGACCCAGATCCAGCAGGTGGTCCTCAATCTGCTGGAGAACGCCATCGACGCCGTGGACAAAGACGGCGGAATTTCTGTGCGCACGTTCCAGAGCGACCACGAGGTGGGCTTCACCATTCGCGACACGGGACCGGGCATTGAGCCCGAAATCCTGGACAAGATATTTGATCCGTTCTTTTCCACCAAGAAGGTGGGAGAGGGAACGGGACTGGGGCTTTCCATCAGCTACGGCATCATCGAGCGGCTGGGCGGCCGGATCGTGGCGGAAAGCGAGCCCGGAAAGGGCGCCGCATTCACGGTGCATCTTCCGGCGCGGTAAACGCACGGGGAAAACAAGGCGGAAGCGTATGAACAATGTCAAAGTGTTGGTCGTGGACGACGAGCGCGATTTTGTAAAACTGTTCGTGAAGCGCTTCGTGATGCGCAATCTCGACGTTGAAGGGGTCACGAGCGGACAGGAAGCCCTTGATTACCTGCGCGAGAACCCTGTGGATGTGGTCGTTCTGGACGTGAAGATGCCCAAGATGGACGGGCTGGAGACGCTCAAGGAGATCAAGAAACGACACCCGCAGGTGGAAGTGATCATGCTTACGGGCCACGGCTCGGTCAAGTCGGGCATCCAGGGCATCAGCCTCGGAGCCTATGACTATGTGCTCAAGCCCTTCAAGATCGAGGACCTTCTGGAGCGCATCCTCAAGGCCTATGAACGCACCAAGCTCAACCGGGGCAAGTAGGGATGCAGGCGATACGGATTGAATTCGGACGTGCGCAGTCGTTACGACGGCTGCTTTTTGTGGAACGGTACGTGGCGCCCCCGGCCGTGCTCCTGGGCACGCTGGCGGCGTTGCGCGTGGGTGGACGCGGCGGCGAGGCCATCGCGGGTGTCTGCGCCCTGGCACTGGCCCTGCTCGGTTTCCGGCTCTGGCGCAATCTTGTGGAGCGTGAAACCGAAATCCAGACCCTCAGCGAACAGCTCATCCAGTCCCAGAAACTCTCCGCCCTGGGAGAGCTTTCCGCAGGCGTGGCCCACGAGATCAACAACCCCCTGGCCGTGATCACCCAGGAAGTGGAGCTGATGGAAATGCTCCTGCCGCGCGTGAAATTTGAGACCGCCGAGGACCAGAAGGACTTTGAGGAATGCCTCTCCGAGGTCGGCCGCCAGGTGGAGCGTTGCGGCAAGATTACCCACGGCATGCTCGACTTTGCCCGGCGGCGGGAGGCCGTGATCCAGGAGACGGACCTGAACCGGCTCATCGACGACATGGTCCGGCTGGTGGAGCTGGAAATCCGCAACAAGAACATCTTCATCGAACGCCGTTATGCCGACCCCGCGCCCTGCATCGACACGGACCCGCCGTTATTGCGCCAGGTGATTCTGAACCTGCTGAACAATGCGGCGCAGGCCATGGGTCGGGATGGCCGGATCATCATCTCCACGGAGCATGAATCCAAGAGCGGCAAGAACTGGGCCGTGCTGCGCTTCAAGGATACCGGCCCCGGCATCGCCAAGGAACACCTGGAGAAGATTTTCAATCCCTTCTTCACCACCAAGGAACCGGGCAAGGGCACGGGGCTGGGCCTGTCCATCTGCATGCGCATTGTCAACGAGCTCGGCGGGCACATCGACGTGGAGAGCGAGCGCGGCAAGGGAGCGGAGTTCATCGTGCGTCTGCCTTCCCTGAAGAAACCGGAGGTGTAGTCATGGAATCCCGGACCAGAGTGCTGATAGTGGACGACGAGGACCGATTCCGCGAGAACATGGTCCGTCTGCTCACGGCCCAGGGCATGGTCGCCCAGGGAGCGGCCGGGGGCCGCCAGGCCCTGGAGGCTCTGCGCGAAGCCGAATTCGACGTGCTGCTGTTGGACATGAAGATGCCGGAAATGGACGGGCGCGCCACCTTTGCGGAGATCCGTGCCCTGGGGGCGGACGTGCAGGTGGTGGTGCTCTCGGGCCACGCCTCGGTCAACGACGCCATGGAAATGATGGCCCAGGGAGCATTCGACTATCTGATCAAGCCATGCCCCACGGAGGTGCTGGTCAAGAAGGTCCGGCAGGCGGCCTTGGAAAAGCGAGTGGCCAAGGGGGATGCTGGCATGGACGACATCACCCGGTCCGGGATCTGAACGGCAGTTCCGGAAATTCCTCCGGGCTTTTGATGCCTTGATTCGTTCGAGATTCGTTCGAGAACGGTTGAAGCGAAACCCGGGGGGAGGTATACTCGTCTTTCAACGAGGGGCCGCCATGTGGCGGCCCCAGACAGGGAGGCGAGAGCATGAGCGGAAAACACGGCGTCGGGATTCTCGGCGGCAGCTTCAACCCGGTGCATACCGGCCACGTGCGCATGGCCATCGAGGTCCTGGAACGGCTCGGACTGGAACGGGTGGACCTTGTTCCCGCGTCCGTGCCGCCGCACAAGCCAGCGGACGGCATGCTGGCCTTTGATCTGCGCCTCGGGCTGTGCGAGCTCGCAGTGGAGGGCATCCATGGCCTGCACGCCAGTGCCATCGAAGGGGAACGGCAAGGTCCGTCCTTCACCTGCGACACCCTGACCTGCTACGCCACCCCGCCGGACGAACTCCATTTCATCCTCGGCGTGGGCACGTTTCTGGAAATTCCCACCTGGCGGAGAGGGCTGGAGATCCCGGAGCTCTCGAGCCTTGTCTGCGTGAATCGCGGCGGCGGATCTGAAAGCCACGATTTCGAATCCGTTGCCGCCCTGGTGAAACAGCGTTGGCCCAAGGCCGAGCAGACCGCGGCCGGGCCGGAACCGTCCTGGCGGTTCGCCTCGGGGGCGCGTCTGGTCTGTCTGGAGATTCCCCGGCTGGACATCAAGGCCCGGGATGTCCGCGAACGTTGGCGGCAGGGACGCGATCTCGCGCTGCTGGTTCCTCCGGCGGTGCAGCGTGCGTTGCTCGCGGACTGGCCCGAATACGTGGAGGCCTGGGGAGTGCGCCGGGGCGCTGGGGCAAGCGGCGATGCCTAGCAGGCTGCGGGCGCTTCTGCCCGCGCTGGTGCTGGCGCTCTCCGTGCTCGTGTTTCTTGTGGCCGGGGCGGGGCTGGCCCTGGGCCGGGAGCCGTTCGTCTCCTGGTATTACTGCTTTGCCTGGTGGCCGTACATCTTTGCCGTGGAGTCGCTGCTGGCGCTGCGCGGCGCGGAGTCCGACCTCTACGACCACCCGCGCGACTGGCTGCTGCTTCCGCCTCTTTCCGTGACGCTCTGGCTCTTCTTCGAATTGCTCAATTTCCGGCTGGGCAATTGGTCATATCTGGACCTGCCTGCCTCGGCCCTGGAGCGCTGGGCCGGGTACACGCTTTCCTTTGCCACGGTACTGCCCGGGCTGTTCGCCACGGCCCGGCTGCTGGAATTCCTGGGCCTGTTCCGGGCTGTGAAGTGTGCGCCGCTCAAGGACGCCCACCTTCTGCATCTGCCCCTGGCCTTTACCGGAGCCGCATTTCTGCTCCTGCCCCTGGCCCTGCCGCAGTTCTTTTTCCCGTTGGTCTGGGGCGCGCTGATTTTCCTGCTGGAACCCTGGGTGAACGGCAACGGGGGTCGGTCGCTGCTCGGCGACTGGGAGCAGGGGCAGCCGCGCCGCTTCCTGCTGCTGCTCGTGGCTGGTCTGGTTTGCGGGGGGCTCTGGGAGTTCTGGAATTTTCAGGCCGGGGCCAAGTGGGTCTACGACATCCCCTTTGTGGGGGGCGGCAAGATTTTCGAGATGCCGGTGCTCGGCTTTCTGGGCTTTCCGCCCTTTGCTGTGGAGTGCTATGTGGCGGCCAACGCTTTCTTGCTCCTGCGGGAGCGTATGGCGGACCTGCCGCCGGAGCGCCGTCGGCTGTTCTGGAGCCTTGTCGTGGCCGTGGTCCTGGTTTTCGATGCCCTGGTCCTGGCGGGCATCGACCGTTTCACGGTCATGAGCTTCCGCTGAGGTTCCTCAGGTCCGGCGCAGTTCCGCAAGCACGCGGCCCAGCCGCTCCACCAGCTCCAGCACGTCGTCCTGGGTCGTTCCCAGGCCCCAGGAAAAGCGCACCGTGCCCTGCGCGTATTCGCGCCGGGCCTGCATGGCCTCCAACACGTGGGAGAGGGTGGCTTCTTCGGTTCCGCCGGAGTGCGGACTGTGGCAGGCGGCTCCGGCGGACACAGCCACGTCGCGCAGGGCCAGTCCCTCCACCAGCCGCCCGGCGGCCAGTCCCCGGAAGCCCACGAGCAGCGTGTTCGGAAGCCGTCGCGCCGATTCGGCAAAAATCAGAAAATCCTCGTTCAGATGGTGCAGGCCGTCGAGAAGCACTTCGCCCAGGCCGCGCCTGCGGGCCATTTCCGCTTCCAGACCCTGGCCCGCCAGGGCGCAGGCCGCACCCAGGCCCACGGCAAAGGCCGTGTTTTCCGTGCCGGGCCGCAGGCCGCGCTCCTGGCCGCCGCCAAAGAGCAGAGGCGGCAGGTCCGCGCCCCGGCGCACGAAAAGCGCACCCACCCCCTTGGGCGCATTGAGCTTGTGTCCGGCAAGGGTCAGGAAATCCACGCCGAGACGGCGCACGTCCACCGGGATCTTGCCCACGGCCTGGGCCGCGTCCGTGAGCAGGGGCACGCCCTGTTCGCGGCAGGTTTCCGCCAGTTCCCAGACCGGCTGGATCGCACCGGTTTCGTTGTTGGCGAGCATCACGGACACGAGCCGGGTTTCCGGGCCGATGGCGGCGATGGCGCGTTCCGGGTCGATCAGGCCGTCGCGGCCCACCGGAGTGAGCAGCAGGCCCGCGCCGCGCCGGGCCATCTCCCGAGCCGGGCCAAGCACCGAGGGGTGTTCCACCGTGCTGGTGAGCATGCCGCCGCCCTCGCGCAGCAGCCCCTGGATCACGGTGTTGTTGGCTTCCGTGGCGCAAGAGGTGAAGAAAATTTCGTCCGGGTCGGCGTTGATCAGGGCTGCCACCTGGCCGCGCGCCGCTTCCAGGGCCTCCTTGGCGTCCAGACCCCAGGCGTGGCCGCTGGAGGGATTGCCGAAAACCTCGTCCAGGAGCGGGAGCATGGCCGCGCGCACGGTCGGGGCCACGGGCGTGGTGGCGTTGTGGTCGAAATACAGGGGCCGCATGGGTTACCTCCGTGGGCTGACGTGCCGTTCGGTTCCGGCCAGAATGGTCCGGACCGCCTCCAGAACCTCCTCCGGCGCGATTTGGCGCAGGCAGCCGCGTCCGCCCTTGCAGCGGTTTTGTCCGTGCAGGGTGCAGGGGCGGCAGGCCATGGCCCGTTCCAGGATGATGTCGTGCGGTCCGGCGGGATAAAATCCCCAGGCCCGTGCCGTGGGGCCGAACAGGGCGGCTACGGGCGTGCCCACTCCGGCGGCCAGATGCATGGGACCGGAGTCGTTGGTCACCAGCGCGTCCGCCAGGGAGAGCAGGGCGCAGGCTTCCCGCAGGTTCGAGGCGTTGGTCAGGTCGTGGTTCCGGGCGAGGTCCGGGCCTGCGCTTTGTTCCGGAAAGAGCGGGGCGGTGTCCTGGCCGAGCACGAACCAGTCCAGCCCCTCGGCCTCCAGCAAATCGGCCAGCGCGAGCCAGTGCTCCCGCGGCCAGGCCTTGTCCGGATGGGTGGCGTAGGGATGCAGGGCCACCACGGGGCGCGGCCTTTCCGTCGCGGCGAGCGGTCCGAGCAGGGTCTTGGCCCGGTCAAACTCGTCCGCCCCCGGCACGATGCGAGGCAGGAGCTCGCTTTTCGGCGGTGGAGCGGATTCCAGGGCCAGGGCGTAGCGCTGGGGCACATTGGTGCATTCCAGGCGGCGGCGCAGGGAATCGAGGCGCAGGCGGTGGAAGAGGCGGCGGGACAGGCCGAATTTGGGGTAGCGATGCACGGGGCCGCGCCAGCGTGCCGCAAGGATGCGTGAGCGCAGCGTGCCGTGCAGATCCAGCAGTGGCAGGCCCTGGAATTCACGGGCCAGTTGCGCGGCCATGCGGATCCAGGCGGAGCCCTTGAGCTGCGCCTCGGAGGGCGTGACCAGATGTTCAATGGCCGGATGGCCGGCCAGAATCTCCGCCGGGCCGGGCCGGGTGATGAAGACGAAGGAGAGGTCGCGGGTGCGTCGCCAGAAGTCGAGCACGCCCGTGGTCAGAACCACGTCACCCAGAGCGCCGAGGCGGAAGGCAACGCAGGTTTGGCTTGCGCGGGGTACGGTCACGTCGTATATCCTTTAGGTTCCTGCGGATGCCCACACTTCCCCCAAGGCGGCGCGCAAGTCAAGGGCGCGGTGTTGCAGGGCACAACCGCCTCTGCTACAATAGCAATGGCCCCGCATCGCGGAGACCGGAAAAAACCAATGATAGAACTCATACTCGCCGTCGGGCTGGCCACCTTTGTGTCGGCCTTCTGCTCCGTTGCCGAAGCCGTGCTCTACTCCTTTCCGTGGAGCCTCGTGGAATCGCTCAAGAAGCGGGGACAACGCTCCGGCGAAGACCTTGAGGTTCTGCGCAACAATGTCGAGGAGCCGATCACGGCCATCCTGACCCTGAATACGGTGGCCCACACCGTGGGCGCATCCCTGGCGGGCGCGGCCTGGGCCGGGGTTTACGGGGAGGAGACCCTGGGCTGGTTCGCCGTGGGCTTCACGCTGATCATTCTGCTCTTTTCCGAGATTCTGCCCAAGACCGTCGGGGTGATCTATGCCCGGCCCCTGGCTCCGCCCCTGGCCCGACCCCTGCTCTGGATGGTCTTCCTGTTCAAGCCCGTGGCCCGGCTGGCCGCCATTCTGGGCAGGTCGTTGCGGCGCAGGCATGCCGCGCCGGACGCGGGTGAGGAAGACATTCTGGCCCTGGTGAGCATGACCCGCCGGGCCGGGACCATCAAGCCCTATGAGGCCCGGTCCATCAACAACATCCTGCTGTTGGACGACAAGACCGTGGCTCAGATCATGACCCCGCGCACTGTGGTCTTCTCGCTCCCCGCGAACATGACCGTGGCCGAGGCGCGCGATTCCCGCTCCAATTGGCCGCATAGCCGGTTTCCGGTCTACGAGGGCGAGAATCCCGAGGACGTGGTCGGCGTGGTCTACCGCAGGCAGGTCTTTGAGGCTCTGGCGGACGACGAGGACAACAAGCGGCTTTCGGACCTGATGCGCGCGGTGCGCTTTGTGCCGGAGAGCATGACCCTGGACAAGGTGCTGGTGCGCTTTCTGGAAAGCCGGATGCACCTGTTCGTGGTCCTGGACGAATATGGCGGCATTGCCGGGGTCGTGACCCTGGAAGACGTGCTGGAGGAAATTCTCGGCAGCGAGATCGTGGACGAGACCGACCAGGTCGTGGACATGCGGGAGATGGCCCGCCGCCGCAGAGATGCGGTGGTTTCGGGTCGGGTTTCCGATCCGGGCGTCTGATGTCGGTGAAGCCGGTGGACCCGGACCTCGTTGCTGGACCCCGTAACTGGCCTGGCCCGGCGGACGCGCAGGCCATATTCTCAACCGACAGAAATCAGAAGGAATTCAAAATATGAGCGCAAAGGGATCCAAAGGTGTCTATATCGCGGCCTTCGTCCTGCTGCTGGGCGGGCTCGGCTACCTCGTGACCTCGGGGCTGAGCCAGGGGGCGACCCCGACGCTCAGCGTGACCCAGGCCAAGGCCAAGGCCGTGGACGAGTTGCAGCGGGTGCGGCTTTTCGGCAAGGTCCTGCCCCAGGAGATTGCCCTGCGCGACGACAATCTCGGGGTGGCCTTCATCGTGGCCGACGAGACGAACCCCTCCGTGTCCCTGCGCGTCGAGTATCGCGGTGCGGTTCCCGATACCTTCAAGGAGGGGGCCGAGGTCATCCTCCGGGGGGACTGGGACCAGGACGCCGAAATATTCCGCGCCACGCAGCTGATCACCAAATGCCCGTCAAAATATGAAGAAAAACGCGCCGAAGGTTGATCCCCGGTGAAGCCGTACCGATTTGTCTTGAATTTCGGGCCATACCGGACTATGGCAATCCTTCCCACTTCATCGGCGACACCTGCGCGGTCTTCGCGCTGACATTCAAGGAGCGTCTATGCATTTTGCCGCCTACGTGGGGCTGTTGTTCGCGCTGCTCATTTCGCTCTTCCTGGCCGGACTTGCCGCCTATGCCTCCTGGCAGGGCCGCCGGGGAGCGCTGCCCTTCCTGGAACGGGGCCAGCTGCTCAACGCGGTCTTCGTGGTCTTTTCCAGTTATCTGCTGCTCATCGCCCTTGTGGGCCGGGATTATTCGTTCGTCTACGTCTTTGAGAACGTGGACAACACGCTCTC
This sequence comes from Desulfovibrio sp., assembly GCA_050251775.1. Classification (GTDB taxonomy): domain Bacteria; phylum Desulfobacterota; class Desulfovibrionia; order Desulfovibrionales; family Desulfovibrionaceae; genus Paucidesulfovibrio. The sequence goes on along the minus strand of JBFWMD010000020.1, from coordinate 38,404 downwards.
CCTGCTCTACCGCATCACGGCCTTCTGGGCGGGCCGGGCCGGATCGCTGCTCTTCTGGCATCTGATCATGGCCGTGGCGGGCGGAATATTTTTGTTCACCAGGGGCTATCGCGGCCTTTCCGACGAGACCAAGAGCCTGTACTGGCTGCTTTTCAACCTCACGCAAGCCTTTTTCCTGCTCCTGCTCACCGGGCCGAGCAACCCGTTCCTCGAAGCCGTGCCCGTTCCTGTGGACGGCCTGGGCCTGAACCCGCTGCTCCAGAACCCCGGCATGGCCTTCCATCCGCCGCTGCTGTTTCTGGGCTACGGCCTGTTCGCGCTGCCCGCGTGCTGCGCCCTGGCCAGCATGCTGGCCGGAGAACCGCGTCCGTGGATCCGCGTCTGCCGCAACTGGAATCTGCTGGCCTGGGCCTTTCTGACCTCGGGAATCATCCTCGGGGGCTGGTGGTCCTACATGGAGCTGGGCTGGGGCGGCTACTGGGCCTGGGACCCGGTGGAAAACGCCTCCCTGATTCCCTGGTTCTCGGCCACGGCCTTCCTGCACACCTCGCTCATCGAAAGCCGGCGGGGAGCGCTCCAGCGCACCAACGTCCTGCTCATGGCCGGGACGTTCCTACTCTGCGTCTTCGGGACCTATCTCGTGCGCAGCGGCGTGGACGTGCAGAGCCTGCATACCTTTGGCGAGGGCGCGGTGGCCGTGCCCCTGGTGGTCTTCATGCTCGGGGGGTTGGTCGTGGCCCTGGTCACGGTTTTGCTCGGCGAAAAACCCGTGTACCGCGCGCTGTCCGGCTTCACCAGCCGCCAGGGCATGCTCGTGATCACGGCCTGGGTCTTTCTGGCCCTGGGCATGGTCGTGGGCCTGGGAACCATGTGGCCCGTGATCAGCAAGCTCTGGAGCGTCACGCCCGTGGGCCTGGATCCGGCGTTTTACAACCGGGTCTGCCTGCCGCTCTTTGCCCTGGTGGTCCTGGTCTTTTGCGTCTGCCCCTGGCTGGGCTGGAAGGAGGGCCTGCGCGACGCGCGCGGGGCCGCCGGAACCGCCGGAGTCTTCGCGGGTGCGCTTGCGGCCTTCTGGTTCTCCGGAATCCGTGTGCCCCTGGCGCTCATTGCCGCTTCGGGCGCGGTGGCCGCCATGGCCTCCATTGTGCTGCTCTTTGCGCTGACCCCGCGCATGCGCGGTTCCCGCCATTCCTGGGGCGCGTACGGCGTCCACCTGGGCATGGCCTTGATGGCTCTGGCCGTGGCCTTTTCCGGCCCCTACAAGCTGGAGGCCGAAGCCACGCTGCATCCGGGTGAAAGCATGCAGGTGGGCGACTATCTGCTGACCTACGGCAAGCTTTCCCAGGAGCGCAGCCGCGCCGTGCTGGCCTACAAGGCCGAGGTCACGGTGACCAGGGACGGTCGGACCATCGGCACGGTGCGGCCCGAACGCCGCTGGTATCCCAACTCCCGCAACTCCTTTGCCGAAGTCTCGGTCATTCCGGGCCTCGGAGATGAAATCTACACCACTCTGCTGGGCTACGACGGCAAGGACGGCAGCGTGACCCTCAGTGCCAGCGTGAACCCCCTGGTGAACTGGCTCTGGATCGGCGGCACGCTCATGAGCCTCGCGCCGCTCCTGCTGCTGCGGAGGAATCCGGAACCGGCATGAGCACGGCCCCTGTGTTGCGGATCAAGGGTGCGGCCAAGTTCTTCGGCCCGAAGCTGGTCTTCCGGGACGTAACCTGCGCGGTGGCGGCCGGAGAGGTCCTGCTGGTGGCCGGACCCAACGGCGCGGGCAAGACCACGTTGCTCAAGGTCATGGCCGGGCTGGCTCCGGCCACGGCGGGACTTGTGGAATGCAATGCTGCGCCAGAGCGCACCGCGTATCTCGGGCACGCCACTTTCATTTATCCGGCCCTGACCGCCTTGCAGAACCTGGGCTTCTGGGCGCGGATGTATGGATTGTCCGCAAAACGCGAACGGCTCCTGGTCATCCTGGAACGCGTGGGCCTGGCCCGGGTGGCCGAGGAACGGGCCGGATCGTTTTCGCGTGGCATGTCCCAGCGTCTGAATCTGGCCCGCGTGTTTCTCGTGGAGCCGGAGCTGCTTTTTCTGGACGAGCCCGGAACCGGGCTGGACGTGGCCTCCATCGCGCTGCTGCGCCGGGAGATCACGGGTCTGCGTGCGGCTGGGACCGCCGTGGTCTGGATCAGCCACCACGTGGCCGAGGACAGGCTTTTGGCGGATTCGGTGCTGGCCCTGGGCGGGAATACCGTGCGCTGGTACGGCCCGGCTCGGGACTATGAACCGGAGGCCGTATGCTGAGGCGCGCCGCTGTCATCGCCTCCAAAGACCTGCGTCTTTCCGTGTCCGGCGGGCAGGGGCTGGTGCAGTCCGTGCTGCTTGGCCTGCTGCTGATCTTCCTGTTCAGTCTGGCCTATCCCGAGGGGCAGGGCATTCCGCCCCAGGCCGCCGCCGCCGTGTTTTGGCTGGCCTCGGCCTTTGGACTGGTGCTGGTTTTCAACGGACTCTTCAGCCTGGAGGAGGCCGAGGGCGCCCGGCTGGGAATGCTTTCCTCGCCTGTGCCGCGCCATTCCATCTGGCTGGGCAAGGCCGTGGCCGGATTCGCGCTGCTGTTCGTCTCGCAGTTGGTCTTTTTCCCGGCCATGATCGTGTTTCTCGGCCAGAACCTGCGCGGCCCGCTCTGGCTGCTGCCCGTGACCTGGGGCGCCGCGGACCTCGGGCTTGTGGTGGTGGGCGCGCTGCTGGGCGCGCTGGCCCAGGGACAGGCCGCCCGCGAATCCCTGCTGTCCGTGATTGTGTTTCCGTTGCTGATTCCCGCGCTGCTCGCGGGGATCACCTTGTTCGCCGTGGTCCTCTCCGGTGTCGGAGGCGACAACGCGAAATCCTGGCTCGGGCTTCTGGGCGCGTTCGACGCGCTCTACGCCGGAGCCGCGCTGCTGCTGTTCCCCTTTGTTTACGGGGGGGAGGAGTAGTCATCCCTCAAGGAGAACCGGAATGACCGCAACCCGGATCCTGGCATTGCCCATTGTGCTCGCGCTTGCCGTGCACCAATGGTTCATCTGGAAATACGCTCCCCTGGCCCAATCCGGCCCGGTGCAGAAAATCTTTTATCTGCATCTGCCGCTGGGCTGGTGGGCGTTGATCAGTTTTTTCACCGTGTTCTGCGCGAGCATCGGCTACCTCTGGAAACGTAGCGAAGTCCTGGACGACCTGGCCGGAGCAGCCGCCGAGATCGGCGTGCTTTTTTCCGGTCTGGCCCTGGTCAGCGGCTCCATCTGGGCCCGGGCCGAATGGGGCCATTGGTGGCTCTGGGATCCCAAACTGACCACCACCCTGATCATGTGGTACGTCTACGCGGGCTATCTGGTGCTGCGCGCCTCGCCCATGGGCGGGGAACGCCGCAAGATCGTGGCCGCTGTGCTCGGGGTGGCCGCGTTTCTGGACGTGCCGCTGGTCTTCTTCGCCACCCGGCTCTGGGGCGGGGTGCATCCGGCGGAAACCGCGCGCAAGGCCACGGGCATGACGCCGCAGATGTGGCACACGGTTTTTGTGGGCCTGGGGGCCTTCGGGCTGGTCTGGCTGCTTTTGCTGCTGACGCGCCGCAGCCAGCGCACCCGCCAAAAGGCACTTGACGCGCGGCTGGCCGAGCGGCTGACCTCGGAAGGAGAGGGCGCATGAGCGCGACAACGTACATCATTCTGGCGAATTTGGTGGTTTGGGGCGGACTTGCGGCGTATGGAGCATTCCTCGTCGTGCGTTCCGCCGGACTGGCCCGTCGGCAGAGACAACTGGAGCTGTTGAGCCATGAGCAAAGATAACGGATCCGTATTCACTCCCGGTCGGAAAATCGTTCTGCTGCTGGCCGTCTTGGGGCTGGCTGCCATGTTTTTCTCCTCGCTGTTCTATCGCTGGGAGCATCCCGGTCTGCAAAAGGCCATGCGCCAGCAGGCGTCCGAGGCTCCACAGGCTCCGGGCGCGGCCGGTTCGGCCCCCGAGGGCATGGGCGGCATGGCGGGCATGGACATGGAAGGCGTGCGTGCCATGATCGCCGGGCTGGAGAAACGTCTTGAGGAAAACCCCAAGGATATTGAAGCGCTGCTGCAACTGGCCAGCATCCGGACCATGCGCGGGGACAAGGAAGGGGCCGCCGGATTCATCGACCGGGCCCAGGCCGCCGCAGGTTCGGACAAGCTCGCGCTCATGGACATCGCGGGCCGCTGGTTCGAACTGGAGCGCTTCGACAAGGCCGCTCAGGCTCTGGAGACCATCCTCCGGAGCGAGCCGGACGAGATGTTTGCGCACTACAATCTTGGATTGCTCTACAAATACCGCTTGAACCAACCGGAAAAGGCTCGTGAGCACCTGGAGAAGGTGGCCCAGGGCAAACACGATTTCGAGGACCTCCGGGAGCAGGCCCAAAAGGCTCTGGCCGACGGTTAGAAGCTGACGCCGAAAACGCTGTTCGGTTGACAACAAGAGAGGATTGTAACTAGATTAGCCAACTTCTCAACATGTCGGCGCGCCCTGATTCGCCGGTGTTGGGCGAAGGATTCGTACGTATTGAAATGGTCCGTGTCGTTCACTTAATTAGCGCCTGAATTTGTCAGGAGGGACATGATGAAAGCGAAAATGATCCTGAACGTGCTTGCGTTGTTCATGGTGGCCATGCTGGCCGTCGGTTGCGGCGGCGAGAAGAAAGAAGAGGCCGCTTCTGCTCCGGCCGAGGAAAAGGCCGCTCCGGCCGCCGAAGCTCCCAAGGGTGAGATCGTCCTCGGCGTTGCCGGCGCCCATTCCGGCGACCTGGCCTCCTACGGTCTGCCCACCGTCAACGCCGCCGAACTGGTGGCCGATAAGATCAACGCCGAAGGCGGCGTTCTGGGCATGCAGGTCAAGGTCGTGCCGCAGGACGACGAGTGCAAGCCCGAGAAGGCCACCAACGCGGCCACCAAGCTGCTGTCCGAAAACGTGACAGTGGTTCTCGGCCACATCTGCTCCGGCGCCACCAAGGCCGCACTGCCGATCTATAATGAATCCAAGATCGTCTGCATGTCGCCCTCCGCCACCAACCCGCCCCTGACCCAGAGCGGCGACTACCCCTGCTTCTTCCGCACCATCGCTTCCGACGACGCTCAGGCCCTGCTCGGCGTGAACTTCGCCAAGAGCGTCGGTCTGAAGAACATCGCCGTGATTCACGACAAGGGTGACTACGGCAAGGGTTTCGCCACCTTTGCGCAGCAGTTCATCGAGGCCGACCCCGAGCTGAGCGTGGCTCTGTTCGAAGGCGTGACCCCCGGCGCGGTGGACTATTCCGCCGTTGTCCAGAAGATCAAGAACTCCGGTGCGGACGCCGTGATCTTCGGCGGTTACCATCCGGAAGCCTCCAAGATCGTCTCCCAGATGCGTAAGAAGGATCTGACCATTCCGTTCATCTCCGATGACGGCGTGAAGGACGACACCTTCATCAAGGTCGCGGGCGACTATGCCGAGGGCGTGTACGCTACCGGTCCTATGGACATCTCCGCCAATCCGCTGTACCAGGTGGCCCTCGACGCGCACAAGGCCAAGTACGGCACCGAGCCGGGCGCCTTCTTCTACGAGGCCTACTCCGCCGCGCTGGCGCTGCTGAACGCCATTCAGAAGGCCGGCTCCACCGATTACGACGCCATCGTCAACGCGCTGCATACCGAGTACGTCGATACTCCGGTCGGCAAGATCAAGTTTGACGCCAAGGGCGACGCTGAAGGCGTGGGCTTCTCCATGTACCAGGTTCAGAACGGCGTGTACGTCGAGCTGAAGTAAGGATAGGGACGAGGCGGCAGGGCCGCCTCGATTGATCCCAGGGGACGGGTGTATGCCCGTCCCCTGGCATTGTTATTTCAAGCGGGTTGGTAACATGGACTATTTCCTGGAACTTTTTTTCGGCGGCCTGACCAGGGGCAGCATCTATGCGCTCGTCGCCCTAGGCTACACAATGGTCTATGGCATCATCGAGCTCATTAACTTCGCCCACGGCGAAATCTACATGATCGGCGCGTTCACAGGCTTGATCGTGGCTGGCGTGCTCGGGACCCTCGGGTTTCCGTTGCTCGGCATCCTTTTCATCGCCCTGGCCTGCGCGGTGATTTGGTCGGCGGCCTACGGCTACACGGTTGAAAAGATAGCCTACAAACCGCTACGCAACGCACCCCGGCTTTCCCCGCTCATCTCCGCCATCGGCATGTCCATCTTTCTGCAAAACTACGTGCTGCTGGCCCAAACCTCTGATTTCCTGCCTTTCCGGAAGTTGACTCACGACTTCGCGTTCATGAAGCCATTTCGGTCTTTCCTGAGCTCATCGGAATTGTTCATCATCGTGGCCACGGCCCTGGTTTGCGTGGGCCTGACCCTGTTCATCAAGTACACGCGCCTCGGCAAGGCCATGCGCGCCACGGCCCAGAACCGGAAAATGGCCATGCTCGTGGGCGTCAAGGTGGATCGGGTCATCTCCGCCACCTTCGTGATCGGCTCGGCCCTGGCGGCCATCGGCGGCGTGCTCATCGCCTCGCACATTGGACAGATCAACTTTTATTTTGGCTTCCTTGTGGGGGTGAAGGCCTTCACCGCGGCGGTTCTCGGCGGCATCGGCTCCGTGCCGGGCGCCATGCTCGGCGGGCTGGTGCTCGGCTGGACCGAGGCGTTCGCCACGGGCTATGTCTCCTCGGACTACGAGGACGTTTTCGCCTTCGCGCTCCTGGTGCTGATTCTCATCTTCCGGCCCGAGGGCATCCTGGGCAAGGATTCCACCCAGAAGGTCTAGGAGACGAGCATGAAAAAACTCATCAAAGCCCTGCTCGTAAGTCTCTGGTTCGTCTTTCTGACCTTCCCCATCCTGGTCATCCGGGTTGATACGATCAACGACATCATTGTCTGGCGCTGGATGAACTCCCTGTATATTGGAGTGGGCATCTTCTTGCTCCAGATCCTCTGGTACGCCTGGTCGCACATCCATGAACTGCGCAAGCAGGAGCGCCCCCGCGATACCCTGGCCTGGATCATCCTGGTCTGCCTGCCGCTGCTCTGGATCGGCTGGATCGTCAGCCGCGACACCCGCAAGCCCCTGGCCACCGCTGACAAAATCTTCATGATCCTGCTCGCTCCGCTCTGGCTGGTGGATCTGATGCGCAGCTCCCTGGCCCGCGAGAGGGACTGGCACGACTGGCCCTGTATGATCCTTTTCCCGGTTTCGCTGCTGGTCTGGCTCTACCAGGCCTATTTCCGCCGCCGTGCCGCCGCGGACGGGGAGGCTCCGAACCCCTATGCGGAAAACGTGATGCAGTGGCTGGTGGACAGCCAGAAGGCCATGCGCCCGCTGTACCTGCTGCTTCTGGTGCTGGCCGTGCTCTATCCGCAGATGGTCCAGTTCTACCAGACCAACATCATGGTCAACTTCATGATCTGGGTCGTGCTGGGTCTGGGGCTGAATATCGTCATCGGACTGGCCGGCCTGCTCGACCTCGGCTTCGTGGCCTTCTACGCCGTGGGCGCCTATGCCTACGCCCTGCTGAACCATCATTTCGGCATCAGCTTCTGGTACGTGCTGCCCATCGGCATGCTTCTCGGCGCCACCTTCGGCATCCTGCTGGGCTACCCGGTCCTGCGGCTCAAGGGCGACTACCTGGCCATCGTGACCCTGGGCTTCGGCGAAATCATCCGGCTCGTGCTGGAGAACTGGTCCGACTTCACCATGGGGCCGTCAGGCATCTCCAACATTGATCGGCCGCCCTTCGTGACCGACCTGACCATCATGCAGGCCACAGATTACATGTACTACATCATGTTGGGCCTGCTGCTGTTCACCATCTTTGTGGTCACGCGGCTGAAGAACTCCCGCATCGGGCGCGCCTGGCTCGCGCTCAAGGAGGACGAGATCGCCTGCCAGGCCATGGGCATTGACAAGACCAAGACCAAGCTGACGGCCTTTGCCCTGGGAGCCACCTGGGCCGGGCTTGTGGGCGTGGTCTTCGCGGCCAAGACCACCTTCATCAACCCCATGAGCTTTTCGCTCATGGAATCGATCATCATCCTTTCCACCGTTGTCGTGGGCGGCATGGGCTCCATTCCCGGCGTCATCGTGGGTGCGCTGGTGCTCATCCTCGTTCCCGAATGGCTGCGCGGCGTCGAAGAGTACCGCATGCTCGCCTTTGGAGCGTTCATGATCATGGTCATGGTCTTCAGGCCCCAGGGTCTGATCAGCGCCCGCCGCAAGGTCTACCTCTACGAAAAGAAGAAGGCGGTGAACGCCAATGAATAATCCGGCTCTCGAAGTTCGCGGCCTGTGCATGGACTTCGGCGGTCTGCGCGCGCTCAACAAGGTGGACCTGGAGGTCCGCCAGGGGGAGATCGTCGCGCTGATCGGTCCCAACGGCGCAGGCAAGACCACGTTCTTCAACTGCATCACCGGAATCTACGTGCCCACCGAAGGCGAGATCTTCGCGCTGCCGGACGGCAAGAACCGCGTCTCCATCAACGGCCGCAAGCCCAACCACGTCACGGAACTGGGCATGGCTCGCACCTTCCAGAATATCCGGCTCTTCCCGTCCATGACCGTTCTGGAGAACGTCATGATCGGGCGGCATTGTCGCAACCGTTCCTCCATCCTGGGGGCGGTGCTGCGCAACAAGAAGACGCGCGAACAGGAAGCCCAGGTTGTGGCCCGCAGCTACGAGATGCTGGAGTTGGTGGGACTGGACAAGTGGGCCAATGAACTGGCCACCAACCTGCCGTACGGTGCGCAACGCCGGCTGGAGATTGCCCGGGCCATGGCCACGGAGCCCTTCCTGCTGCTGCTGGACGAGCCCGCCGCAGGCATGAACCCCCAGGAAACCCTGGAACTGGAACGGCTCATCGACCACATCCGCGAGAGCTTCAACATTGCGGTGCTGCTCATCGAGCACGACATGAAGATGGTCATGAGCGTTTCGGACCGCATCTACGTCATGGACTACGGACAGCGCATCGCCACCGGAACCCCCGAGGAAGTGAGCAAGAACCCGGATGTCATCAAGGCCTATCTCGGGGAGGACACCGATGACTAAGCCCATGCTCGAACTCAAGGCCATCGACACCTATTACGGAAATATCCAGGCCCTCTATGGCGTGGACATCACGGTCCACGAGGGAGAGATCATCACCCTGGTGGGCGCCAACGGCGCGGGCAAGAGCACCACGCTGATGTCCATCTGTGGTGTGACCCCGCCGCGTAACGGCCAGGTCGTTTTCCAGGGCCGGGAGATCACCCGCACGGCTCCGGAAGAGATCGTCTCCATGGGCATCTGCCAGGTTCCGGAAGGGCGGTTGATTTTTCCCGGTCTGACCGTCACGGAAAACCTGGACATGGGTGCGTTCCTGCGCAACGACAAGGAAGGGATCAAAAAGGACATGCAGCGCGTGTTCGAACTCTTCCCGATCCTGGAGCAGCGCCGGCGTCAGGCGGGCGGCACGCTCTCCGGCGGCGAACAGCAGATGCTCGCCATCGGCAGGGCGCTCATGGCCCGTCCCAAGCTGCTCCTGCTCGACGAACCCTCCATGGGCCTGGCGCCCCTGGTGGTCAAGCAGATCTTCGAGATCGTCAAGCAGATCAACAAGGAACAGGGAACCACCATTTTCCTCGTGGAACAGAACGCCAACCTCGCGCTTAAGACCGGCCACCGCGGCTACGTCATGGAGAACGGCGTGATCACCCTGGCGGACGACTGCGACAAGCTTCTGGCCAACGACAGTGTGAAAAAGGCCTATCTCGGCCTGTAGAATACGGTAAATCAACAAACATCGCCCAGGCGAGGTTCTCATGGACAAGATCGTGACCAAGGCCCTGACGTTCGACGACGTGCTTCTGCTTCCGGGCTATTCCGAGGTGACCCCGGACTGCGTGGACGTATCCACCCAGCTCACGCCGGAGATCCGGCTGAACATCCCGCTGCTCTCGGCGGCCATGGATACGGTCACCGAGGCGCGCATGGCCATCTCCCTGGCCCGGTACGGCGGCGCGGGCGTGATCCACAAAAACCTCTCCGTGCGCGAACAGTGCGTGGAAGTGGACAAGGTCAAGAAATCCGAGTCCGGGATGATCATCGATCCCATCACGGTGCATCCGGACGACAGCCTGGGCAAGGTGCTCGACATCATGAGCGAGTACCGCATCTCGGGTCTGCCCGTGGTCAAGGGCGACCACCTCGTGGGCATCATCACCAACCGCGACATCCGCTTTGTCAAGGACCGCGAGACCCGTGTCTCCGAGCTGATGACCAGCCGCAACCTGGTGACCGTGCCCGTGGGCATCGCTCCGGAAGAGGCCAAGCGCTATCTGCACCAGCACCGCATCGAAAAGTTGCTCGTGGTGGACGAGGAGAACAAGCTCAAGGGCCTGATCACCATCAAGGACATCGAAAAGGTCAAGAAGTACCCCTTTGCCTGCAAGGATGACCTGGGCCGCCTGCGCGTGGGCGCGGCCATCGGCGTGGGCGAGGCGGGCCTGGAGCGCGCCGAGGCGCTGCTGCGGGCCGGGGCGGACTTCCTGGTGCTCGACTCGGCCCACGGCCATTCCAAAAACATTCTTGACTCGGTGCGTGCGATGCGCGCCGCGTTTCCCTCGGCTCAACTCATCGGCGGCAACGTGGCCACGTATTCCGGAACCAAGGCGCTCCTTGAGGCGGGCGTCGATACGGTCAAGGTCGGCATCGGCCCCGGCTCCATCTGCACCACCCGCATCGTGGCGGGTGTGGGCGTGCCGCAGATCACGGCGGTGATGGAGGCTTCCCGCGCCGCGCGGGAAGAAGACAAGTGCGTCATCGCGGACGGCGGCATCAAGTTCTCCGGCGACGTGGTCAAGGCCATTGCCGCGGGCGCGTCCTCGGTCATGATGGGCTCGATCCTGGCCGGAACCGAGGAATCGCCCGGCGAGACCGTGCTCTACCAGGGCCGGACCTACAAGACCTATCGCGGCATGGGCTCCATCGACGCCATGAAGCGCGGCAGTTCGGACCGGTATTTCCAGGAAAAATCCAAGAAACTCGTGCCAGAAGGCATTGTGGGCCGCGTGCCCTACCGTGGACCCGTGTCCGAATCCCTGCACCAGCTCATCGGCGGCCTGCGCTCCGGCATGGGCTACACCGGCTGCCCCAGTATCAAGGACTTGCAGGAGAATGCCCAGTTCGTGCAGATTTCCATGGCGGGACTGCGCGAATCCCACGTCCACGACGTGACCATCACCAAGGAAGCGCCCAACTACCGGGTCGATTCCAACTAGGAGAAGAGCATGGACAAGGTCGTCATTCTCGACTTCGGGTCCCAGTTCACCCAGCTCATTGCCCGGCGCGTCCGGGAGGCCGGGGTGTATTCCGAGATCCACCCCTGCACCGTGGACCCCGAGCGCGTCAAGGCGCTCAAGCCCCAGGCGCTGATTCTTTCCGGCGGCCCCTCCAGCGTTCTGGACCCCGGCTCTCCGAGTCTGGATCCGGCCTACCTGGAGTGGGGCCTGCCCATCCTCGGCATCTGCTACGGCATGCAGCTGTTGTCCCACAATCTCGGCGGCAAGGTCGTGGCCTCGTCCGAGCGGGAATACGGCCGGGCGCAGTTCAGCGTCCTGGGCGGCTGTCCGCTTTTCGACGGCGTGGAAAGCCCCGGGGACATGACGGTCTGGATGTCCCACGGCGACCGGGTCGAGGCCATTCCTCCCGAGTTCGAGATCATGGGCCGGACAGAGACCATTCCCTTTGCGGCCATGGGCCATCCCGGCAGAAAAATCTACGCGCTCCAGTTCCATCCCGAGGTGGCCCACACTCAGGACGGCGCCCTGGTGCTTCAGAACTTCCTCTTCAAGGTGGCGGGACTGAAGCCTTCCTGGTCCATGGCCTCGTTCGTGGAAAATACCGTGGAGGAGCTGCACGCCAAGCTTGGCAACGACAAGGTCGTGCTTGGCCTTTCCGGCGGCATTGATTCCACTGTGGCGGCCGTCTTGCTGCACAAGGCCATCGGCAAGAATCTGCACTGCATCTTTGTGGACAACGGACTGCTGCGCATGGGCGAACGCCAGGAGGTCATCGGCTTCCTGGAGGAGCATTTCGAACTGAACGTCAAGTGCGTGGATGCGGCCAACGAGTTTCTGGACAAGCTCGAAGGCGTGACCGATCCGGAGAAGAAGCGCAAAATCATCGGCTACACCTTCATCGAGATCTTTGACCGCGAGGCCAAGGCCATTGAAGGCGTGAAGTATCTCGCCCAGGGTACGCTCTATCCGGACGTGATCGAGTCGGAATCCTTCAAAGGCCCATCGGCGGTGATCAAGAGCCACCACAACGTGGGCGGTCTGCCTGAAAAGATGAACCTCAAGCTGGTGGAGCCCCTGCGGGAACTCTTCAAGGACGAGGTTCGCCGTGCCGCCTACGAGTTGGGCATGCCCGAGCACATCATCTGGCGGCATCCCTTCCCCGGTCCGGGTCTGGCCATCCGCGTCATCGGAGAGATTACCCGGGAGCGGCTCCAGATCCTGCGCCTGGCCGACCGCGTCGTGCAGAACGAACTGCTGGCGTCGGACTGGTATCGCAAGGTCTGGCAGGGCTTTGCCGTACTCCTGCCGCTGAAGACCGTGGGCGTCATGGGCGACGACCGGACCTACGAGCACGTCATCGCCCTGCGCATCGTGGACAGCGTGGACGCCATGACCGCGGACTGGTCGCGGCTGCCCTCGGAGCTGCTGGCGCGTATTTCCAACCGGATCATTAATGAAGTCAAGGGAGTGAACAGGGTCGTCCTGGACATTTCCTCCAAGCCGCCCAGCACCATCGAATGGGAATAGGCTGGCTGGCGACTACTGCTCGATAAACGGCTACAGGACGGGAAACGGCATGTTCGGCATCGGCTCGACGGAACTGATCATAATCATCATCGTGGCTCTCATCGTCATCGGCCCGCAGAAGCTTCCCGAAATGATGCGCTCCGTGGGCAAAGGCCTTGCGGAGTTCAAGCGTGTCGGCCAGGATGTCAAGGACACTCTGGACAAGGAAGTCAAGCAGGCCGAACAGGAAATCAAAAAGCAGGAAGAAGCGGCCCGCGAGGCTGTCAAGAAGGCGGCCATGGAAAAGGCCGAAGCCGTGCTAGAGACTCCCGCGACAGCAGCGCAGGTGGCTGAACCGGCGGAAGCGAAATCCGCACCTGAGCAAAAGGCCGCGGATGCGACGCCGGAGAAGAGCGGGGAGAACGCATGAGTCCGGACAACGGCAAGCCTGGGGAACTGCCCGAGAACGCCGGCCAGGAGACGACCGGCCAGGAGACGACCGGCCCGGAGTCCGAGGGTCAGGAATCCAAAGACCAGGAGACCAGTGGCCGGAAGGACGGCGGGGCGGACGACCCCTCGCTTGAGGACGGCGTAACAGGCGCTGAGGGGCAGTCTCCTGCGGAAGTCGGGGGCGGGGAACCCGTCGCCGACAGCGTGGCAGCCGACGTTCCTGCCGCCACTGTTCCCGCCGCGAACGATCCGACTTCCGAGGCTTCCGATGCCGGGGAAGCAGAGGCGGAAGAGGAAGGCCAGGGCCGCATGACGCTCATGGAGCACCTGCTGGAGCTGCGCAAGCGGCTGATGTGGGCGGCCATCGGTATCGGCGTCGGCTTTCTGATCTGCTACCCCTTTGCCGAGCAGATGTTCGGTATTCTTATGGAACCCATGGTCAAGGCGCTGACCAAGGTTTCCGAGAACACCACCGTGCTGCCAGCGGATTTTTTCCTTCGTTTTCAGGAGGCCGTGGTCAAGGGACTCGAAGGCACCGACTTCCCGTACATGGCGCAACTGCCCATCTTCTTTGATTCCCTGCAACAGTCCATGGTCAAGGTGGTGCTGCACCAGGGGCAGTTTATCTACACCTATCCCCCGGAAGCCTTCTTCGCCTACGTCAAGGTCGGCGCGGTGGCGGGCTTCTTTCTGATGAGCCCGTTCCTGTTCTACCAGCTCTGGTGCTTTGTGGCTCCAGGGCTCTATGCTCATGAACGGCGCTGGATCATGCCCATTGCGGTCATTTCCGCCTTGTTTTTCGTGGCCGGAGGGCTGTTCGGCTACTTCGTGGTCTTCCCGTTCGGATTCGAGTTCTTTGCCAGCTACACTTCGGACATGATTTCATTCACTCCGAAGCTTTCAGAATATCTGGGATTTTCGTTACGACTGCTGATCGCGTTCGGACTGGTCTTCGAGTTGCCGATTTTCATTTTCTTCCTTTCCCGGGTGGGCCTCGTCCACCACAAGGGCTTGCGGCGCTATCGCAAATACGCGATTCTGGTCGCCTTTGTGGTGGCCGCGATCCTGACGCCGCCGGACCCGTTCACCCAGACGCTCATGGCCGGTCCGCTGGTCATCCTCTACGAAATCGGCATCTGGGTCGCCTTCCTGTTCGGAAAGCGCTCCAAGGAAGAGGAGGCGGCCAAGGCCGCCAAGGCGGAAGCCGCCGAGGCCAAGTAGGTTGGTTTGCGGGTGGAATCGGGAGGTTTCCTTTTTCCCGGTTCTCCTATAATACGAAAGGGGTATGCCCATGCAGAAGCGCGAAGCCGAACTGACGAGAACCACCAGGGAGACGGACATCCAGGTCCGCCTCGTGCTGGACGGCCAGGGCCGCGCTGAAATCGCGACCGGATTCGGTTTCGCGGATCACATGCTCACGCTCCTGGCCTTCTGGGCCGGGTTCGACCTGGAGCTCTCCTGCAAGGGCGACCTGGAGATCGACGCCCACCACAGCCTGGAGGACGTGGGCCTCTGCCTGGGGCAGGTGTTGGCCGAGGCTCTGGGGGACAAGGCGGGCATCGAGCGCATCGGGTGGGCCAAAGTGCCCATGGATGAAGCCCTGGTCGAGGCCGTGGTGGATTTGTCCGGCAGGGCCTATCTGGTCTACGCCGACGAACTGCTCCCCGCCGTGATTGCGGGGGAGGAAAAGGATCTCTGGCGGGAATTTTTCAAATCCCTGGCGTTTCGGGCGGGAATGAACCTGCACCTGCGCTACGAGCACGGCCTGAACGGCCACCATCTGCTGGAAGCGGCGTTCAAGGCCACGGGACTGGCTCTGAAGCGCGCCGTGGCCCTGACGCGGCAAGGCGTCACCAGCACCAAAGGGAGTCTGGACTGATGAAACGCATCGCACCCGTTGTGATTTTTTGCATGGCTGTTGTTGTCCTGGCGGGCTGCGCAGAGCATCGCGTTCCGCCCATTGAGCGCCCTGTGGGCAGTTACGCCGTGGCCGGCGTGACCAATCCCAAGTATGACTGGCAGCTCCTGGCTGGCTACCTGCCCAGCGCAGGCAAGGGCGTTTCCCGCGAAGTGCTTGTGGGCCTGGACCAGACCGTCATGGAATTGCTGGCCTCCCACGGCGTGAGTGAAGTGATTCCCGCCGCGAACACACGGCAGTGCCAGGAAATCGTGACCTTTGACCAGTCCGGCGGCAAACGCATCAGCGCCCTGAAGTACTGGACCTCGGTGGGCCAGTGCATGAAGGTGGACTATCTGGTGATTCCGCAGCTGCTTTCCTGGCAGGAACGTCAGGGCAGCGACTGGGGCGTGGACAAACCCGCGGGCGTGGTCATGGATGTCTACATCCTGGACGTGAACAACGGCGTGCTGCTGGCCCGCCGACACTATGACGAAACGCAGCGCGCCCTGTCCGAGGATCTGGGCAATGCGGGGCGGCATTTCGACCGGGGCGGAACCTGGCTCACAGCCGAGGAACTGGCCCGCTACGGCTTGAATGAAATGCTTCTGGAGCTCGGTCTGTGATACTGTTCCCGGCGGTTGACCTCAAGGGCGGCCAGTGCGTGCGCCTGGCCCAGGGCAAGGAAGACCAGGTCACGGTTTTCTCGTCCGATCCCGTGGCCATGGCCCGGGAATGGGCGGAAATGGGCTGCCAGTATCTGCATGTGGTGGACTTGGACGGCGCGTTTTCCGGTCGTCCGCGCAATGCGGACCTGATTCGTGAGATTTGTTCGTCCATTGACATCCCCGTGCAGCTCGGCGGCGGCATCCGCGACCTGGAAACCGCCAGGGCCTACGTGGATGCGGGCGTGCAGCGGTTGATCATTGGGACCATCGCCCTGGAGCAGCCGGAGACCTTCGCGGAAATGTGCGCGGCCCTGCCCGGACGGGTGGGCGTGTCCCTGGATGCGGTTGATGGCAAGCTGAAGACCAAGGGTTGGGTCGAGGATGCCGGATTGCATATCTTTGACATGCTGCCGCGCATGGAACTGGCCGGAGCCGCCTTCATCATCTACACGGACATCGCCCGGGACGGCATGCAGACCGGGGTGAACCTGGATGCACTCGAAGCCCTCTGCGAGCGCACGAGCCTGCCGGTCATCGCTGCGGGCGGCGTGCATACCCTGGACGACCTCAAGCGGCTGGCCCCGCTGTGCGCCAAGGGGTTGGAGGGAGCCATTTCCGGACGGGCCATTTATACCGGAACGTTGGACGTGCGCGCGGCCCTGGAGTGGATTCGCTCCCTGCATTGATCTGAGCGTATTTTATAGTGTTATTTGGACGCCTGGCAGTTGCCAGGCGTTTTTTTATTATGTCCTGTACGGCATGGAGTAGAACAAAAAGTGTTGCTTCAGCAGCCGCCCTTATAAAATGGAATTTGCCAGGAAAAAATGCGAGCTGAAGCATGGATTCCAACGGCAAAATGTCCTATGTTGCATAATCAGAGATTTCGTGTTCGCAGGCGCAGTAAGAAAGGAGATGGGTATGGCCGCTTGGAGCAATATGGGAATTCGTTGGAAGCTGGGGTTGGGATTCGCCTGTACAGTGGCGGCCACGCTCGTGTTGGGTTTTTCGAGCTATTTCGCTTCCGGGATACTTTTGGCGGACCTGGAAAACGCCTTTCGGGTCAGGCTGCCGAGCATGGATAAGCTGCTGGAGGCGGACCGCGATCTCCAGCAGGCGCTTGTGGCCGAGCGCAGTCTGGTTTTTGTTGAACCGGATTCCGAAGCGGCCAAAAGCTTGCTCGACGAGTATACGACCAACATCAAGCAGATGAAGGACCGCTCTAACGTATTCTTTGAACTCAATCCTGATTCCGAAGTGGCGGCCATCCGGGCCGAGTTCAACGCGGACGTGAAGAAATGGGAAACCCTTTCGGCCCGATTGATGGCCGATCTCCAGGCAGGACAGGGCGGGGATCAGGACCTTCGCCGCCGGGTGCTGACGGAGCATGCGGTCGCCTTCGAGAACATGCGCGGCCATATCGACAAGCTGACCGAGGTGGTGCTGCAGCGCGTGGACGCGGAGCACATTGAAGCGGAGAAGGACTACCGGTTGGTGATCAATGTGATTTTTATCTGCATGACGGCGGGCGTGATCATCTCCCTGCTGATGATCTGGCTGCTCGGCCGAAGCATTACCGTACCTGTGCGCGATGCGGTTCGGCTTGCCGAAGATATTCGTGACGGATGTTTCTCGAACCGGCTGCAATTGAGCCGCAGGGACGAGATGGGGCGTCTGGCCAAGGCGTTGGACGACATGGCGGAGCGGTTGGAGGAAAGGGTCGTCATTGCCGGGGCCATTGCCGAGGGAGATATGACCAGCCGGGTGGAACTTGCCTCGGACCGCGATGCCCTTGGAAAGGCTCTCAAGCACATGGTGGAACGGCTGCGGGGCCTGTTCGGTGATGTGTTGATCACAGCGGACGAAGTGGCCTCCAGTGCGGGTCAGGTTTCGGAATCCAGCCAGTCCCTGTCCGCCGGTGCGTCGCAGCAGGCATCGGCCGTGGAGGAGATTTCCAGCACCATGACCGAAATGGGAAGCCAGACCAAGTCCAATGCCGAAGCAGCGTCCCAGGCGGATCGCATGGTCGGCAAGGTCAAGGAGGTCATTGATGAGGGCAAGCGAGCTGGCGGGGAGATGAGCGCATCCATGGACCGGATTTCCTCTTCAAGTCAGCAGGTCTCCAAGATCATCAAGGTCATCGACGAGATCGCTTTCCAGACCAACCTGCTGGCGTTGAACGCGGCGGTGGAGGCGGCCCGGGCCGGACAACACGGTAAGGGCTTCGCCGTGGTCGCGGAAGAAGTGCGCAACCTTGCGGGGCGCAGCGCCAAGGCTGCCCAGGAGACCGCAGAACTGATCGAGGACGCCGTGTCGCGGGTCAAGGCCGGACAGGAGTTGTCGCAGCGCCTGACCGAGAGTTTCGACGGCATCGTGGAGGCTGCGACCAAGGTGGCCGACCTGGTGGCGGACATCGCCGCTGCCTCGCGGGAGCAGGCCGAAGGCATCGCCCAGGTGGATACGGGCATGCAACAGATTGACAAGGTGACCCAACAGAATACCGCCAGCGCGGAACAGACCGCCTCGGCGGCGGTGGAACTGACCGATCAGGCGGAAAAGCTTCAGAAACTGCTGAACTGGATCAAGATAGGCAAGGAAGCGGGAAGGGCGGAAGGAAAGATGCCCCAACCCCTGCCTGCGGGCCGTGCGCCGCGCGCTCCGACCGGGCCAATGGCGCTGAAAAGCGATGCCTGGGGCAGCGCCGGAACAGGGAATGGGAACGAAGACGAAGAAATCCTGCGTCCCGAGGACGAGATCGACCTGGGCGACGAATTCAACCGCTATTGAGCTTCCGACGGGGGGGCGGGCCAAGAGGTCTAAGCCCCCCAGTCTCCTTTTTCATCGATTCTGATATACTTCTGAAAAGCGTAGTAGGCGCCGGCGCAGGCATTGATGAATCCGGCGCGGCCGTCGAGCAGGCCGAGCTTGAGCAGGTAGAGCTTGAGAAAGCGCAGCTTGGCGTGGGCGATGGCCCGCAGGATGCCGCCTTTGCGCCCCTTGGCCCGCAGGGCGTCCGCTCCCTGTTGGGCGTAGGAATTCATCTTTTCCATGTGTTCGGCGAAGTTGCGGTAGGGATGGTGTACGATGTCCCCATGCAGCCGGGATGTGGGGCCTTGCGGGGTGAAGTGGTAGTGTGCGCCTGAGGCGCTGACGGTCATGCGCCCCGTGCGAAACACGCGCAAAAGCCGGTCCGGATACCAGCCGGAATGCTTCATGAAGCGGTTGAAGTAAAAGGAGCGGCGGTTGACCCAATATCCGGCCAGATCATGCGAAGGCGTGCCGGTCTTGAGGGTCTGCTGCAGCGAGTTCCGCAGTTCCGGCTCCAGATATTCGTCCTGATCCAGGCTGATCACCCATTCGGTTTCAATGCTCCCCAGGGCGAGCTGGAACTGGTCCACGGGACCGGTCCAGGCCCGTTGCAGAACCCGCGCGCCGTGTGCCTTGGCGATTTCCAGAGTCCGGTCCGTGGACAGGGAGTCCACCACCAGAATCTGGTCGCAGAAGTCCAGGGAAGCGAGACACTTGTCCAGCAATCGCTCGCCGTTGAGCGTAAGCACGAGTCCGGTGATGGTGTTCATGGGACGGACATACTCCAAAACGGAGCGGGACGGAACCGCTCCGGAGAGGCCTGGCTGGGCGCGGGATTATTTGCCGCCCTTGGGCTTGACCGAGGGGCCCTTGCCCTCCGCCAGTTCCACGAGTTTGATGAAGCTGGTTTCCAGCGGTTCCTTTTCGTCAACGTTTTGACGCAGAAAGGAATTGATGGGGCCGCGCATGGCAATGGCCTTGTCGATGTCCGGGTTGGAACCTTTCTGGTAGGCGCCGATGTTGACCATGTCCTCCACGCGGTGGAACGTGGCCATTTGGCGCAGAATCGTTCTGCCTGCGTCCAGCGCGGTGCGTGGGGTGATGTCCGAGCGCAGCCGGCTGATGCTTTTGAGCACGTCGATGGACGGATAGTGGCCCTGGTCCGCCAGTTCGCGCGTGAGCACAATGTGACCGTCCAGGATGGAGCGCGTGGCGTCGGCAATGGGTTCGGTGAAATCGTCGCCGTCCACCAGCACGGTGTAGATGCCTGTGATGGAACCCCTGGGGCTCTTGCCCGCCCGCTCCAGCAACTGGGGCAAATGGGCGAAGACCGAGGGGGTGTAGCCGCCGCGCGTGGGCGGTTCGCCCGCAGCCAGCCCGACCTCGCGCCCGGCCATGCAGAAACGGGTTACGGAATCCATCATCAGCAGCACGTCCTTGCCCTGGTCGCGGAACCATTCGGCGATGGCCGTGGCCGCGTAGGCCGCGCGCATGCGGATCAACGGGCTCTTGTCCGAGGTGGCGACGACCAGCACGCTGCGGGCCATGCCCTCGGGGCCAAGATCGCGTTCCATGAATTCCACGACCTCACGACCGCGTTCGCCCACCAGACCGATGACGTTGATGTCCGCCTTGGTGGTTCGGGCGATCATGCCCATGAGCGTGGACTTGCCCACGCCGGAACCGGCCATGATGCCCACGCGCTGGCCCTTGCCCAGGGTCAGCAGACCGTTGATGGCGCGAACGCCCACATCGAGCGGTTCCACGATGCGGGGGCGGTCCAGAGGATTCGGAGGCTCGGCGTAGAGCGGGACGTGGGTTTCTGGCGCGTAGCTGCCGTTGCCGTCCAGAGGCAGGCCAAAGGCGTCCAGGGCTCGGCCCAGCATGGCCTGGGCCACGGGCACAAAGGGCGGGCTGGAGGAGTTTCGGATCAGACTGCCGGGCTGGATGCCGCGCATGTCGCCGTAAGGCATAAACAGGCAGGCTCCGTCGCGGAATCCCACGACCTCGGCGGCGACGCCTTCCTCGGCGGTTCCGTTGGGCAGCAGGTGGCAGACCGAGCCGAGGGGCGCGCGGATGCCCTGACCCTCGGCAATGAGTCCCACGACCTTGGTAACCTTGCCATAGGAGCGGCAGGGATCCAGCTCCCGGATCATCCGGGCGGCATCGCGCGGATCCAGAGCCATGGAGCTAGCGCTCCTGGCCGGGCGCGTCTTCGGGGCGGCGCAGGCCGAGCTGGTCCAGGATCACCCGGACGCCTTCCCAGCGCCCGTCCACGCCGTTCTCCACCTTGGCATTTTCGGCTTCCACGATGACGCCCGCGCTCAGGGTCGCGTCCGGACGGACCATCCACTTGAGCAATTTGGGATTGGTCTGGCGGGCCTTCTGGAGCAGTTCATCCAGCAGGTCCGCGTCCTCCGGGGCGCAGCGCAGGGTTAGAAAACGGTCGGACTCCAGGCGGTCCAGGGACTGCCGCAGCAGCAGCTCCAGAATTTCCGCCCGGCGTTCGGCCAGTTCCACGCCCAGCGTGGCTTGCACCGCCGCATGGATAAGCTGAAGAATGTCGGCCTTGCGGGCCTCCCAGACAGTGTCGGCTTGTTGACTGATGGACTCCAGCACCTGGCCCAGTCCGGCGGCGGTGTTGTCGAGCTGTTCCTGCAGGAGCCGCTCGCCCTCGCTCATGCCCTGGCGGACGCCTTCCTGACGGGCCTGTTCGCGGATGGTCTCGGCCTCCTGCATGGCCTTGGCGATGATTTCCTTGGCCATGCCCTGGGCCTTGGAGCGCACCCTGGAGATGAACTCCTTGTCCATGGTCCCGTCCCAGGTGAGCTGCTTCTTGCCCTCCAGTTCCTGGATGGACATGCTGTCCGGGCCGGGGGTGTCCACACCGATGAAGACGCGGCCGGTGTGTGTGGCGGTCTTGACGGGATTAGATAAAGACATCGCCTCCACCTCTGCTGATGGCGATCTTGCCCTCGTCCTCCAGGCGGCGGACGGTCTTGACGATGTTCTGCTGCGCGGTCTCCACGTCGGCCAGCTTGACCGGGCCCATGATTTCCAGGTCTTCCTTGATCATGGCACCGGCGCGTTCCGAAAGGTTGGAGAGGAACTTTTCCTTGAGTTCGTCGCTGGCCCCCTTGAGCGCCAGGGTCAGGTCCTCGTTGGAAACCTCCTTGAGCAGCTCGCGGATGGAGCGGTCGTCGATGGCCTTGATGTCCTCGAACACGAACATGAGGTTGCGGATCTCGTCGGCCATCTGCGAGGATTCCTCCTCAATCTCGGAGAGCACTTCTTCCTCGGTCTCTCGGTTGACCGCGTTGAGAATTTCGGCCACAGCGCTGACGCCGCCGACCTTTTTGCCTTCCTTGCCGCCAATAGCGATGAGCTGGCTCTGGAGCACCTTGTCCACTTCCATGAGCATTTCCTCGGCCACGGCTTCGAGCTTGGCCAGACGCATGAGCACCTCGGCGCGCACGCCCGAGGGCAGGTTCTGGATCAGTTCCGCGGCCTGTTCCGGATGCAGGTGTCCCATGATCAGGGCCAGGGTCTGCGGATGTTCGTTGCGCAGAATCTGGGCCAGGATCTTGGGACTGACGTTTTCCAGTTCCTGGAAGGGCGTGGGGCCGGTGGCGATGTCCAGCGTGTCCAGAATGTACTTCGCGGTCTCGCTGTCGAGCGTCTTGGTCAGCAGGCGCTTGACCTGGTCCGGGCCGCCCATGAGCATTTCGGCTCCGTAGGCCAGTTGCTCGTTGAACTCCTTGAGCACGTCGAGCACGTCCTCTTTGGGCACGGACTCCGTGTCAAGCATGGCTTTGGAGACCGCCGCGATCTCGGCGCGTTCCATGCGCTTGAACGCTTCCGCAGTGAACTTCTCGCCCAGGGCGAGGAGCACGATGGCGGTCTTTTGCTGCCCGCTGTAATCGGCCATTTACGCAGCCTCCTGCTTGATCCAGGACTTGAGCAGGCGCACAGCCTGGTCGGTGTTCTCTTCAAAGAGCTGGAAGGCCATGTTTTTGGCGTTTTCCAGCCGCATGGAGGTGTCCAAAGCCTCTTCGTCCACTTCCCCCTCGTCCAGGGCCAGTCGCTGGTCCGCTCCGGGCAGTCCGGAAACCTCGTCCATGTCCTGCTCGTGGACCCGGGGCCGGATCAGGGCCATGACAACGGGGCGAACCACCAGGACCAGGAAGAGGAAGATCAGCAAACCGTTGAGGAAGGGCTTCCCGAAGCGCTGCGCGTATTCGAGCATGGTGCGCACCAGGGAGTCGCTGTCGAGTCCCTCGGGACCGCCGAAGGAAACGTTGGAGACCTCCACGGTGTCCGTGCGCTGGGCATCATAGCCGATGGCGCTCTTCACCAGACGTTCGAAGTCGGCCATTTCCTCGGCGCTGCGCGGCGCGTAAATGGGCGTGCCCCCAGCCTCGGGCACAGTATATGTGCCGTCCACCAGGACTGCAACCGACAGACGCTTGAGATCGCCCACCGGGGTGACAATATTTTGTTCTTCGCGGTTGATCTCGAAGTTGGAGGTCCGGGTTTCCCGGGTGGAGTCCTGAGTGGACTGGGTTCCTGTGAATCCGTCGCCCCGGAAGTTGGCCTCGGGCACGCCGCCGTCCAGATTGGCGCGACCCTGGGTGGTCTCCTCGCTGCGGGTTTCGGAGCGGAGCACCGTGGCGTCGGGATCGAAGAGCTCGCGGTGAATGGTCTTCTGGGAGAAATCCAGCTCAGCGTTGACCCGGGCAATGACCTTGCCGGGACCCACCGCCGGAGTCAGCAATTCCTGGATGCGGCGCTCCATCTTCCGTTCCAGCTCGTTCTTGTATTCGAGTTGGGTGGTGGACATGCCCACAGTGGTTTCATCCTCTGAAGGCTCGAACAGCGGTTGGCCGTGCATGTCCGTGACCGTGATGCGGCTCTTGTCCAGGCCTTCCACAGCCATGGTCACGAGGTTGACGATGCCGGAGATTTCCTTCTTGGAAAGGGTGGCCTGATCCTTGAGCTTGAGTACGACGGAAGCGGTCGGCGGGGCCTGCTCCTCAATGAACAGGCTGCGCTGGGGAATGACAAGGTGGACGCGGGCGCGCTCCACCTGTGGAAATTCGGTGATGGTCCGGGCCAGTTCGCCCTGGAGGGCGCGCTGATAGTTGATGTGCTGGACAAAGTCGGTCTGGCCGATCTTGATATCGTCGAAAATTTCGAATCCGATGCCCTGGCCGTGGAGCGATCCTTCGCCAGCGATCTTCAGGCGCAGGTCATAGACCCGGTCCGCCGGGACCATGATGGTCTGTCCGCCGTCCTGGAGCTTGTAATCTTCCTTGGCCGCCTGGAGCATGTTCACGACCTTGGACGCGTCCTCGGGATAGAGCTTGGTGTAGAGCACGCGGTAGTCCGGCATGTTCAGCCAGTAGATCATGAAGACGAAGGCGAGGGTGACGACGACGGCCAGGCCGCCGATGAGCACGCGCTGCGAAATGCTGCGACGGCTCCAGAACGACTCGAATCTGCTCCAGGTATCCTTCAAGAACGGGGGCATGGTCTCTCTCCTCGAAATGTCGTGCTAGTTGCTCTGGACGCTGCCTAGAAGGACATGCGCATGAGTTCCTGGTAGGCCGAGATGACCTTGCCGCGCACCGCACTGGTCATCTGCATGGCGATGCTCGCCTTCTGCATGCTGATCATCAGTTCATGGACGTTCTGGGTTTTGCCCGACGCGAAGTCCTCGATCATGGAGGACTTCTGTTCGTCCATTTCGTTGACCTTGCTCAAGGATTCGGTGAGCATGTTTCCGAACCCCTCGGCGGACTTCTTGGTCTCGGTCCGGGAGCGGATGCTCTGGGAAAGCTGGTTCGCGTCCTGAAGCGCGTTGCGGTAGGCCTGCATGGCGACGCTCTTGATCATGGGAAACTCCTTGTGCCCTCAGGCTACTTGCCGATGGCGATGGCCTTGCTGAACATCTGTTTCACCGAGGCAATGGACTGCGCATTGGCTTCGTAGCTGCGCATGGTGGACATCATGTTGGTCATTTCCTCCACCACATTGATGTCCGGATAAGCCACGTACCCCTGGTCGTTGGCATCGGGGTGGCCCGGCTCGTAGACCATCTTGAAGGGCCGGTCATCGTTGACCATACCGCGCACGGTCACGCCGTGCAGATCGCGGTTCATCTGGTCCTTCATGGCGGCGTCAAAGGGCGTGTAGATGGGCGTTGATTCCATGGAGAGAGCCTTGCGGCGGTAGGGGCCGCCGTCCACGGTGCGTGTGGTGCGCGCGTTGGCCATGTTCATGGAAATGACGTTGAGATAGGCCCGCTGCGCGCTCAGGCCGGAAGCGCCGATATCCAGTGCGGTCATGAAATCCATTTACTTGCCTCCTTCCTGGATCACGCGCTGGATTCCGGCGAAGTTCTTGGTGATCACTTCGGTCAGCGCGTTGTAGAGCATGGCGTTTTTGCCCATCACGGCCATTTCCTTGTCCAGGTCCACCCTGTCCTCGCCAAAGACCTGGCGCGGCTCGAATTCCATGATGCCCTTGCCTTCGAACCCGTCCACGGAAAAGACCGTGGGCATGTGCTTGGCATTGGTGCGGGTCACCTTGCCGCGCTGGTCAAGGGCCAGTGCGGATTGCAGCTCGTTTTCGAACTCGATGCTCCGGGCCCGGTAGCCGGGGGTATCCACGTTGGCGAGGTTTCCGGCGACGAGGTTTTGACGCTCAAGACGCAGATCAAGGACCTTCGCCGTCAGGTCGATATGCGATGCGAACAGTGCCTTCATGCCTTGCCACTCCTGGGTTGAATCATTTTTGTGGTCCGGTTTGGGAAAACAGCCACTCCGGACACGTCGGCAGAAAAGCAACAAGCGTTCCATTTCTTGTATCAAGCTGAAATTAAATAATAAAACAAGTTTTAGCAAAAGACGGAGGCTGTCGGCATTCCGGCGGCAGAGTTTTCCCGCGACGTCGCGACGGGATGAAGGGCGGGCCACGTTGAAAGACAGGAGCTTGGAACAGAGGGAAGATCCCCCCTGGTTTTTATTAAGATTTTCTATTGATTATAACTTGTTGTGACGCCGTGTGGACATGTTTCCCATGCGGACGGAATCGGCCGGCCGCGCCGCGACCCGTGCAAAACCTGCCATTGGCACGAGCGTTGCAATAAGCAGTGGGCCAACCTAGGCAGACATTTCAAAGAGCATGGCCCAAGAGCCTGCAAGATTTTGGAGGGGAATGTCATGAGTTCGCATTTGGATTATGAGATCAACAAGGAACTCGGAGAGTGCTATCTCTTCATGGGTGAATTGGACAAGGCCGAGGAGTATTACCAGAAGGCCGCCAAGTCCAACGGCATCCATCCGGATCCTTACCTGGGCCTCGCCACCATCGCGGTGCAACGCGGCGCCCTGGAAGAGGCCATGACCCAGTACCGCAAGGCCCACACCATTGAGGCCACGGACAAAAGTCATGCCGGAATCGGCTTGATCCTGATGGAGTCCGGCGACACCGCCGGCGCCTTCGAGCATTTCGCCGAGTCCCTGAGCCTCAATCCCGAGAACATGGTCGCGCTGTTCAGCATGGTGCGTCTTGGTCACGAAAATGACCGTCTGGGCGAAATCGTCCCGCATCTGGAGAACTATCTGGCCATTGATCCGGGCAAGCACGAAGTGCGTTACGCCCTGGCCGGCTGCCTGGTCTGCATGGATCGCAAGGACGATGCCGCAGTGGAACTGGAACGCATCCTGGCGGCGGATCCCGCCAACGATTCGGCCCAGGAACTGCTTACCCAGATCCGCGAATAGCGGGCCGCAACATATTGGGTCTCCCCTCCTATCGGCTTTCCGCTCCGCCCGATGTCCGGACGGGGCGGGGGCCGGTTTCATGCACCGGGGACACCGCCTCGGGCGGCCTTGCGCGCGTCCGGAATATCTGGCACTCCCTCACGAAACAGTGTGAGGTGTGTGCATGGATTTTTTGCCTGTTAAACGCGCTCTCCTGAGTGTGACCGACAAGTCCCTGCTTGTCGAATTCGCTACGTTTCTCGTCCAGAACCATGTGGAACTGGTCTCCACAGGCGGCACGCGACGCCGGCTTGCCGAGGCGGGCCTGCCTGTGACCTCTGTGAGCGACGTGACCGGCTTTCCCGAGATCCTCGGTGGCCGGGTCAAAACGCTGCATCCCCACGTGCATGGCGGCGTGCTCGCGGACAAGGACGACCCTGAACACATGAAAACCCTGAACGAGCACGGGATCAAGACTTTCGACATGATCTGCGTGAACCTCTATAATTTCGCCGAGGCCGCGAACAAGGGACTGGACCTGCGGCAGGCCGTGGAAGAGATCGACATCGGCGGTCCAACCATGCTCCGCGCCGCGGCCAAGAACTTTCATTCCATTCTCGTTGTGCCGGGCGTGCGGCATTATCCCGCCATCATGGACGAGATGCGCGCCTGCCAGGGCAGGGTCGGCCTGGACCTGCGCCGCCGTCTTGCCGCCGAAACCTTCGGCATGGTCTCCGAATACGATCGGATGATCAGCGACTACCTCGGCAGCCACACGGCCTGACCGGGCAAAGGAGCACTTCCATAGCACATCACGTGCAGGGCAATACCCAGGGACTCAAACCCAGCGAACTCAAACGGCTCGGCAGGCTTTCCCAGCGGCGCTACCCGCTGCGCGAGGCCCTGAGCGTGGAGCAGGCCCGCGAGCTGGCCGCGCTCTCCCACGACACGGGCCGCCAGATCGGCGTGCTCATCGACCGCCAGGGCAAGGCGTCCATGGTCATCGTGGGCGATCCCGAAGCCATCTACATCCCGGAGCTGCCGCGCGCGCGCCAGGGAGCGGGGCGTCTCCGGGGGCTGCGCCTGATCCACACCCATCTCGGCCCGGAACAGCTTTCCGAGGAAGACCTCATGGACATGGTCTTTTTGCGGCTGGACAGCGTGGCTGCCCTGGGCGTGGATGGCCAGGGCTTTCCCGAGCGCATCCAGGTGGCGCACCTGCTGCCGCCCAACCCGGAAAACCGGTCCCATGAAATCCTGCCCTCCGAGCGGCACGACCGCCAGACCCTGGACCTCTTCACCCTGACCGAGGCGCTGGAAGAGGAATTCGGGCGCGGAGATGCCGCGGTGGAGCTGGAAAAGGGCGACCGCGCCCTGCTGGTCAGCGCGTCCACGGAGTCGAAACAGGCGCAGGAGCGTTCCCTGGAGGAACTGGCCGAGCTGGCCCGCACCGCCGGGCTGGTTCCGGCGGACACCATGATCCAGCGGCTGCGCCAGACCGACCCGCGCACGATCATGGGCCGGGGCAAGCTGGCCGAGCTGGAGGTCCGCGCGCTCCAGAGCGGGGCGCGCATGGTGCTCTTCGACCAGGACCTTTCCCCGGCGCAGATGCGCAACCTCGCGGACCTTACGGAACGACGGGTCATCGACCGCACCCAGCTCATCCTGGACATCTTTGCCCAGCGGGCCACGAGCAAGGAGGGCAAGCTCCAGGTGGAGATGGCCCAGCTCAAGTATATGCTCCCCCGGCTCACGGGCAGCGGCAAGGCCATGTCCCGGCTCATGGGCGGCATCGGTGGTCGCGGACCGGGCGAGAGCAAGCTCGAATCGGACCGCCGCAAGGCGCGTGACCGCATCACCCGGCTGAAGAAGGAGCTGGAGTCCGTGCGTAAGCACCGCGCCCAGACCCGCGAGCGCCGAGCCAAGTCCGGCGTGCCCGTGGTCTCCCTGGTGGGCTACACCAACGCGGGCAAGTCCACCCTGCTGAACACCCTGACCAACGCCGCCGTGCTGGCGGAAAACAAGCTTTTCGCCACGCTGGATCCCACCACCCGGCGCATCCGCTTTCCGCGCGACCAGGAGGTCACGCTCACGGACACCGTGGGCTTCATCCGCCGTCTGCCCCCGGACCTCAAGGAGGCCTTCCGGGCCTCCCTGGAAGAACTGGAGTTCGCGGACGTGCTCGTGCTCGTGGCCGACGCCTCGCATCCCGAGGTGGAGGAGCAGGTCGGAGCCGTTTTGCGTATTCTGGAGGAGATGGAGCTGGCCGAACTGCCGCGCGTGCTGGCCCTGAACAAGTGGGACCGGCTGGACGAGGACGAGCGCGAGCGCATGCGCAACATCTATCCGGAGGGCGTGCCCATCAGCGCCGTGACCCGCGCGAGCCTGGAGCCGCTGGTGCAGGCCATTCTGGAGCACCTGCCCTGACGGTCTTTTAAACAATGGATCCGTGATGTCGCGGGAACAGGTTCATCCCCTGGCACAGGATGCACAGGGAGGGGGGTGAACTTTTTTTGTGCCTCGCGGTCCGGAAATGCCTCAGCGGAAGTAAGGAATAAGCATGGCTATTCCTTTTTTTCGCAACCCTCTTTGCTTGAACAGATGCCCCCGATTTGCCAGCCGTCCCAGGAGCGGTGGTCCTCCACCGGTTCCACATGGGTGGTCACGTGGCAGCGGGGCAGTTCCTCGCAAATGCGCTGCTCAATGCGCTCCGTGAGATCATGACTCTGGCGTACCGTGGTCGCGCCCGGCAGCAGCAGATGGAAGTCCACAAAACGGCGCGAACCGGCCTTGCGGGTGCGCAGACCGTGGAAGGGAGTGCCTTCTCCCGCCTCCGTGCGGATGATTTCCACGATCTTCTCCACTTCCACCTCGGGCAGGGCCACGTCCATGAGCCCGCTCACGGAGCGGCGCAGCAGGCTGATGCCGGTGAACGCGATGTTCACGGCCATGACGCAGGCGATGACCGGGTCCAGAATCCGCCAGGAAGGCGGCGCCACCAGCAGCACGGCCAGCCCGGCCACCATGCCCGCAGAGGTCCAGACATCCGTGAGCAGATGCTTGGCGTCCGCTTCCAGGGTGATGGAGTCGAAGCGGCGGGCAGCCCGGAGCATGGCCACGGCCGTGATCCAGTTGACCCCGGCGGCGGCCAGGGCCACGAGAATGCCCCAGCCCAGGCCGTGCAGTTCCTGGGGATGCAGAAAGCGGTCCATGGCCGCGTAGAGGATGCCCCCTGCGGCCACGAGGATCAGCAGACCCTCGGCGGCGGAGGAAAAGTATTCCACCTTGCCGTGGCCGTAGGCGTGGGTTTCGTCCGCAGGCTGCAAGGCGATGGTCAGGGCCGAGAGCGCGAGCACGCCCGCCGTGAGGTTGACCAGGGCCTCGGTGGCGTCCGAGAGCAGCCCCACCGAACCTGTGAGATGCCAGGCGCCGAACTTGAGCACCAGCGTGCCCAGGGAGGCGGCGATGGAATAGAGGGCGTAGCGGCGGGGCGAGGGCATGGGGCTCCTTGGTCAGTCAATGGACAGTCTCCGAGAACAATGGGCGATCATTCTGGCCGCCCAGGCAAAAAGAATCAAGCCCTCGCGTTTATAATGAACGCGGGGGCTTGATTCTTTCAAGCGGGAAAACGGAACTACTTGTTTTTGGACTTGCGCCAGGAATTTTCCTCGCCGCGCAGAAGCCGGGCGATGTTTTCCCGATGCCGCCAGTAGAGCAACAAGGTCACGGCCAGGGCCACCGCCGCGAAGCGGGCATTGCCCGAAAGCAGCATGGACACGGGCAGGGCCGCGCCAAAGACCAGCGAACCCAGGGAGACGTAGCCCGAGGCCAGGATGGCGGCCACGCAGAGCAGCACGCTGATCAGCGTGGGCAGGAAGGCCAAACCCAGGAATGCGCCGATGGTGGTGGCCACAGCCTTGCCACCCTTGAAGCCCAGAAAGGGCGAATAGACATGGCCCAGAATCGGGGCCAGGGCGCTCAGGCTCAGGAAGAGCCAGTTGTCGCTCATCTTCGCGGCGAGCAGGGCGGGCGCGAGTCCCTTGAGAATGTCCAGGGCCAGGGCCGCAAGACCCAGGGGCAGGCCGCAGGTGCGGGCCACGTTGGTGGCGCCGGTATTGCGGCTGCCCTCGGTGCGGATGTCCACGCCCTTGACGAGCTTGGCCAGCACCAGGCCAAAGGGCACGGCGCCGAGGAGATAGGAAAAGAGCGGCCAGAGTATCCAGTGCATCGGGTGGCTCCTTGCAGTGCGTTTCGCGGAATGTACCCAAAGGACAGCCCCTTGCAAAGGGCTACTCTTCCAGGGCCTCCGAGATTTTGATTTCGTTGGTCAGGGGGTCGATGCGCCCAAAGGTGATTTGGAAGCGCTGGCCCGGATAGAGCTTGTCGCCGAGCAGGGCACGGGGCGCGCGCACGTTGATTTGCAGATGCGGCAGGGCCAGGTTCGGGTATTGGCCGTTTTCCTCCACCAGCACGGCGGGGTGCGGCTGCTTGCGGCGTTTGGCCAGGTAGACAAGCTTCCAGTAGCGGGGCCGGAAGCGCTGCACCTGCGAAACCTGGCCGATGCGCGCGTTCAGGCCGGGAAGCAGGGCCTCCAGGGTCTCCTGGTCGAATGCCGGAGCATTGTTTTCCAGCTGGCCGCAGATCTGGGCCGAGTTGATCAGGTCCGTGTAGCGCCGGATGGGCGAGGTCACGGGGGCGTAGGCGTCCACGGCCAGAGCCGCGTGGCGTTTGGGCTGCGCTTCGAGCATGGGCGGGGCCATGTACTTCACGGCACGGAAAATGTCCTCGGGCCGGGAGAACACGCCTTGCGCCTCCGAGGGCAGGGCGATGTTCTGGGTGCGGTGCAGCAGGGGCACGCTGTGCTCCCTGGCCCACTTCGCCAGCCCGCTGTTGGCCAATATCATGAATTCACTGACCGTGAGCGAGGATTGGGGCGTGGGCTCCTTGAGTTGGATTTCCACGTCCAGTTCTTCGCCGTTGCGCACCAGGCTGACCTCCGGGTCGGGCCGGTCAATGACCGAGGCTCCGGCGGCGAGCCGCCGCGCGAAGAGTTTTTCGGCCAGTTCTCTGGCCGCGCCGAGCATGGGGTCCCCGCCTTGAGTCATGATCCGTTCGGCGTCCTCATAGGGCGTGTTCGCGGCCACCCGGACCCAGGCCAGGCGCGGCTCCACGGAAAGCACCTCACCGTCCGGGCCGAAGCGGAATTCCGTGACCAGGGCGGGGCGGTCTTCCCCGGCAATGAGGCTGAAGGCGTTCAGCCCCAGCTCCTGGGGCAGCATGTGCCCGTTGCCCTCGGGCAGGTAGAGGCTTGTGGCGCGGCTGGCCACGGCCTTGTCCAGGGCCGAGCCGAATTCCCAGCCCAGGGTGGGGCGGGCCAGGGCCAGGAGCAGTCGCCAGCCCTGTCCGGGGGCGGGGTCGCGCTCCACGTAAAAGGCGTCGTCGATGTCCTTGGTCGTGGCCGAGTCGATGCTCACAAAGGGGATGTCCAGGGCGGGTTCGGCAACGGCGCGCACGCGTCCGCACAGGGCGTCGATGTCCGCTCGCAACGGTTCGGCCCAGGAGTTGTCGAGCACGTAGCCCGCCTCATCCAGGAGATGGTTGTGGTGCGGTTCGACCACTCCCCAGGCCTGGGCCAGGAGCAGGGCCAGATGCGTGTGCTCGGGCAGTCCGGCGCGCAGGGAGGCCCAGAGTTTGTTGGACTTTTCGTCTGCCGTGCCCGCAATCTGCGCCAGGAGCAGCTCCCGCAGCCCATCGGCCACGTCCTGAGGGATTTCCAGCCCGGCCGGGGCGCGGTGGGCGTTCCAGAGTGATTTGAACAGCTCCACGCCCAGAGCGGTGATCCGCTCACGAATGCGTTCCTCGGCTTCCTGTTTGAGCCGCTGTTCCACTTTGTCCGCCGGGTGGATCTCGAAAACGGGCGGGCGGAATTTGAAATGCGTCTTGGCCGAGAGCAGCGCGCGGCCCAGGGCGGCGAGTTCGTCGATGCCCGGCTCCTCAAAGATCAGCTCGGCGAGCCAGTCCAGGGAGGCCTCCTCCATCTCGCCCTGGGCCAGTTCCCAGAGTTCCATGACATCCAGCCCGGCCTGGATTTCGCCCCGGCGGCGCTGGTGCGCCTCCAGGCGGTCCAGGATTTCCTGGCGGCTGGCCCCTGCTTCGTACTGCGGTCCGGACCAGGGCAGCAGGCGCGCCGTGGCCAGCTTGATCTCCCGTTTGGTCAGGGTCAGGGCATGGAGCTTGCCCGACGACTCCTCCTGGACCCAGGCTGGCTGGGGCTGGTTGCCCTGCATGAATTCGACCACGCAGCCGGGCCGGGGGAGGGTGACGGAACGGAATTTGGGCATTGCTGATCCGGGTGTTGAACGCGAAACATCGCCGGGAGGAGCGGAATCTCTCCCGGCGGTATCATGCTAGTGCTTGAAGGAGCGCTGCCCCGTGAAGACCATGGCCACCTGGGGCGAGGCCTCGTTCACGGCGCGGATGATCTCGTGGTCGCGGATGGAGCCGCCGGGCTGGGCAATGGCGGCCACGCCCTGCTCAATGCAGAGGTCCACGCCGTCGCGGAAGGGGAAGAAGCCGTCGGACACAGCCACGGAGCCGATCAGCCCGCTCTTGGCCTCGCAGGTGCGCGCTTCGATGTCTTCGAGCTTCGCGGCCAGGGCCGGATCCTCCTTGGCTGCGAGTTGCAGCTCGAAGAGGCTCTTGCCCAGTTCCTCAAAGGCCAGCAGGTCCGCATATTTCGTGTAGGCCTTGTTCACGGCCAGCTGCACGCAGCCCACCCGGTCCTGTTCACCCGTGCCGATGGCCACGGTGGCTCCGTTTTTGACAAAGAGCACGGAGTTGGAGGTCACGCCCGCCTCCACGGCCCAGGCAAAGAGCAGATCGTCGGCCTCGGCCTTGCTCGGCGCGCGCGCGATGAATTCCGTGCCGTCCTTCTCGGCCCTGGCGGGCAGGAAATCCGCGGCCGTGCGGATGCGGTTGCGGAAGGAGAACTGCACGATCACGCCGCCGTCCACCAGGCTTTTGATGTCCAGGAAAGGTTCGGAGCCCAGTTCGGCCAGGGTGTCGATGCCGGGAATGCGGATGATACGGAGATTTTTTTTGGTCTTCAACTCGGCCAGGGCGTCCGGCGCGAATTTGGGCGCGGCCACCACTTCGAAGTAGGCCGAGTTGATCACCTTGGCGCAGGCCATGTCCACGGGCCGGTTGAGCACGATGGCTCCGCCAAAGGCCGCAATGCGGTCCGCGTCAAAGGCGCGGCGCAGGGCTTCGGCGATGCCCTTGTCGGTCCAGGCCGCGCCGCAGGGGTTGTTGTGCTTGAGGATCACGGCTGCGGGCTTGTCGCCGAGGTATTGAAGAATGTTCAGGCCGTTGTCCACGTCCGTGAGATTGATCTTGCCGGGATGCTTGCCCGCCTGGAGCATGTGTTCCTCGGTGATGGCCGAGACAAGTCCCTTGCCCGGTCCGCGCAGAGCCACGCCGCCCGCCTCAATTCCGCCTGAAACCGGCTCGTAGAGCGCGGCGGGTTGATCCGGGTTTTCACCGTAGCGCAGGCCTTTGGTTTCGCCGTCGATCTCCCAGGTGCGTTTGCGGAAGACCAGTTCCTTGTCGCCCAGCCGGATGGCCAGCTCGCCCGGAAACGGGTCCTGCTGGAGAGTTTTGTACATGTCCTTGAGATTGCTCATGCCGTGTCGCTCCTGGCTTGCTTTCGTGGAAGAGGGGTCATAGCACATGCCCGGCGGGTGGGCAATCAGGCGTTGCCTGGACCGGCTGATTGGAATATGGGATACTGCCCCCAGCATGGAAGAAGAGGTAAAAAATGTCTTTGGAAAAAGCCTTGTTGAAAATCGCAAAACAGATCAACGCCTATGATGAGGCGTCTCTGATGAGTCTTTGGGAGCGTCTTGCCGAGCGCGTGGGACGGTTCGAACCCACGGCGGACTGGGAAGAGGCGGCTTTGGCCCTGGCCCTGATCCAGGGCGTGCGCATGAAGAACCAGTTGTTTAACCACAATCTTTCCGAATCGCGCCGCACTCCTCCGGAGCAGGGCGTGGACCTGACCGCTCTGACCATGCCCACGCCCGGCGTCTCAGCCGGGAAAGGCCGGAAGACGGACATCGCTGAGCAGGGGGCGGAACCCCGCCCTGTCAAGGTCGGGGACAAGAGGGGCAAGCTGCTCCAGCTGAAGCCCCGGAATAAATGATAATCCCTTGAGCACGTAGTAGTAGAAACGGATCCGGTCCACGTACTCCACGCCTTCCCAGCCCCGGCTGTAGCCGAAGATCGTCCTGCTGTGCCATTGCTCGTCCGCGAGCATGGGCAGCACCTGCTTGACCTCGCGCCAGTTGGTAGGATTCTTGCCCAGGTGTTTGGCCAGGAACATGGCATCGAAAACATGCCCGATGCCCTGATTGTATCCGGCCAGGGCAAAGGACCAGCGGTCCCAGGTGGGCATGTCGAGCTGCTCCAGTTCCTTCCAGAGCAGGCTGAGATATTTGGCGCCGAAGTAGATGCTCTGGGCCGGGTCCGTGCGGTCTGTGGCGCCGAGGGCGCTGGCGGTCTGCTGGGTCAGCTGCATCAAGCCCTTGACCCCGGTGTAGCTCACGGCGTCAGGGTTGAAGGCTGATTCCTGGAAAATCACGGCCACCAACAGCAGTGGATCGAGTTTATAGCGCTGGGCCGCGTCCAGGATGTATTTGCTGTAGAGCGGCAGCTTGTTGCGCACGGCGTTGCGCAGCAGCCAAAGCTGGCCGTAAGCGCCCTGGCTGGGGAAGAAGCCGAAGTAGCGCTCCTGGAGATCTTCCAGGCGTCCGTTGTCGCGGATCTTGCGGAAGTAGGATTGCATCCGTTCGTCGAGCTTGGGCACGTCCGATCGCCAGAACCAGCGGTAGCCGACCAACTCGTCCAGGGCCATGGCCGGGCGTACGCGGTGATGGAACGGACGCCAGGGCAGGTAGGAGCCGTTTTCCACCAGTGCGAAATTCGGCGGTCCGCTGGCGTCGGCTGTGTACCGCGACGCTTCGCCCGGATCGGCATTCTCTTTTGGCAGAGCACTGGGCGCGGCATCGTCACGGATCGCGGCGCGATACAGCTCGCGGGTCAGGCTGGGAATGTTCCGGCTGAGCGCAGTCCGTTCGGCCAGATCTTCCGTGGTCCGGTGTCCGGGTCTGCTGGCCGGGCCGAGCAGCACCGGGCGGTGTGTCTCGTAAACCGGACCCGCCGCCACGTGCAGCTCCGGGGCGATCCTTTCGGGCTTGAAGCCCGTGCTGATGAAGACGTGGGCCTTGCCCTCGGCCAGCATTTGCCAGCCATCCTCCAGAGTTTCGGTGCGAACCCATTTGATTTTATAGCCGTTTTCTCTACAGAAATCTTCCGCCAGTTCGCGTTCCAGCCCAGGGCCGTAAGGCGAAATGGTGGAGAAGATGCGCTCCTGGTCCGGCGCGGCTACGATCAACGTTGAAATGGGGCGCGGATGGGTGGCGAAGAAGAACCAGAGCGCGCCCACGGCCAGCGCGAGAAACGCGAGGCCCGCCGCCAGCCCCGAGAGGCCGGGACGAAATTGGAGCGTATCCGGTGATTTTCCTGCTGTCTCGGTTGACATGCGTGGATTCCTTATTTTAGGCAGTAAGGCCGTTTGTGCGCAATTCGTGCAAACTGGCGTTTACGTTTTTCCCAAGGAGATACAAATGGCCAACGTCGTAGTGTTCGGCTCCCAGTGGGGAGACGAGGGCAAGGGCAAGATCGTGGACATGCTCGCCGAGGAAGCGGCCGCCATCGTCCGTTTTCAGGGCGGCAACAACGCCGGTCACACGCTGGTGGTGGCCGGTGAGAAATGCATCCTGCATCTCATTCCCTCGGGCATTCTGCATCCGGGCAAAGCCTGCCTCATCGGCAACGGCGTGGTGCTCGACCCGGAGGTTTTCCTCAAGGAGGTCGAGGTCCTGGCCCAAAAGGGCGTGGAAACTTCCCCCCGGCGACTGATGGTCAGCAAGAAAACCCACGTCATCATGCCCTACCATAGGCTCATGGACAACTGTCGTGAAAGCGTGCTTGACGACGCCGGTAAGATCGGCACTACGGGCCGAGGCATCGGTCCTTGCTACGAGGACAAAATGCACCGTTGCGGGGTTCGTGCCGCAGACTTTGCCGACCCCGAGCTGCTGCGCGCGAAGATCAAGCTTGCCTTGAGCGAAAAGAATGTTTTGTTTAAGCATTTATATGGAGTGGAGCCCCTGGACCCGGAGCGGGTCTTCCAGGACGTTCTGCCGCTCGCCGAGCGGATGAAGCCCTATCTTGGGGACGTGTCCGGAGCGATCCAGAAGGCCGAGGCCGAGGGGTTCGTTCTCTTTGAGGGCGCGCAGGGCACCCATTTGGATATTGACCACGGCACCTACCCCTTTGTGACCTCTTCCAATACGGTCACGGGCAATGCCGCCTCGGGTTCCGGATGCGGACCGCGGAAGCTAGATCGGATCATCGCCATTGTCAAGGCGTACACCACCCGCGTGGGAGGCGGTCCCTTTCCCACCGAACTTCTTGATCAAGTCGGCGACCGCTTGCAGGATAAAGGCGGCGAATTCGGCGCCACAACCGGCCGTCGCCGTCGTTGTGGCTGGCTCGACATGGTTGTGCTGCGCGAATCCGTCCGGCTGAACACACCCACGGAACTGGCCGTGACCAAACTCGACGTGCTCTCCGGCCTCCCGGAACTCAAAATCTGCACCGCCTACAAGTATCGCGGCGAGCTGATGGACTACCCGCCCCAGGAACAGAACGGCATGGCCCATGTGGAGCCCGTCTACGAATCCATGCCCGGCTGGGAAGAGGACATCTCGGGCGTGACCGCTTGGGCCGCACTGCCTGCCGCCGCCATCGCCTATCTCGAACGCCTGGAAGAACTCTCCGGCGTGCCCGTGGGCCTTGTGTCCGTGGGACCGGACCGGGTCCAGACCTTCACGCGGGGCTAGCTCCATGGGCGCCGGCATCGAGCACCTCGCCCTGGTGGGGCGACAGGAGCGCGTGGCCGGACTGCTGCGCAAGCTGGCCCTGGAGTCGCCGTCGGGACCGCCACAAAGCCTCGTGCTGGAAGGCGGTTCCGACGACGAACGCCGGGCTCTGGCCCTGCACTATGCCGCGCTGCTCAACTGCGCTGATCCCGACCCGGCTGCCCGGCCCTGCCTGGACTGCGCGCCCTGCCGCCAGATTCTGGAAAAGGTTTTCAACGACCTGCTCTTCATCGACGAGATCTATTACGAAGAAGGCAAAAGCCAGCTCTCCGTCAGCGCGGTGCGCGCGCTTCGGCCCGTCTGGGGCCAGCCCCCGCGCGGAAACGGCTGGCGCGTCACGGTTCTGCCCAACGTGCGCGACATGAGCCCGGATGTGTCCAATTCCCTGCTCAAGTCCCTGGAAGAACCCCGGCCCGGCAACGTCTTTGTGCTGCTCACGCCTCAGCGCGAGCGTCTGCTCGAAACCCTGATCTCCCGGAGCTGGGTGCTGACTCTGGCCTGGCCCGAGGCCGCGCCTCCGGACCCCGAGGCCCTGGAATGGGCCCGGGCCATGATCGGGTTCTGGCGCTCCGGCCGCGACTGGTACGCCCGGACCATGGGTAAGCCCGATGCCGCCCTAGCCGAAAACATCCTGCTCGTGCTCCAGGCCGCCCTGGTGGGTGCGCTGAGCAACAAGCCGCACATCCCCCTGGCGAACGAACTCGCCGCCCTGGACCCCGCGCGGCTGCGGCGTTTCGACCTTGCCTTGGACAAAGCCCGCATCGCACTGGCCGCACGGCCCAGCCCCGTGAACCCCTCCCTCGTGCTCGACTGGCTCGCCACCCGCATGATCTGAGAAAAGACAGGCCTCCGGCGGCCAAGGGACCCGCGGCCCCTTGGAACCCCATTTGGCGCTCTGGGCCGGATGCTGCGCATCCGGCCCAGAGCGCCCAATGGACTTCCAAATCCAAGCGGTTTTTCCGTTCACAGCGCTGCGTTTGGTATATTTTTTAGCGGGG
>JBFWMD010000019.1:0-52875 GCA_050251775.1 Desulfovibrio sp. | reverse complement strand
TGATCATTTCCATCTGCCCCATGCTGGCCCCAACCCTGGGCAGCTGGATCATGCTCATGGGCTCCTGGCGCTGGATCTTCGTAGCCCAGGCCCTGCTCGCCCTGGTGGGC
The DNA here is from genome assembly GCA_050251775.1 of Desulfovibrio sp. GTDB lineage: Bacteria > Desulfobacterota > Desulfovibrionia > Desulfovibrionales > Desulfovibrionaceae > Paucidesulfovibrio. Next base: position 52,765 of record JBFWMD010000019.1, on the reverse strand, counting down.
CTCTACGGATCCTTCCGGCTCAGGGAGCCGGACATCACGCGCACCTCAGGCGGTGTTCTGGCCGTGGCGGGCCGCTATCTCGTTCTCCTGCGCAACCGGCGCTTCATGCTCGTGAACACCGCCTTCGCGGCCCTGATGATTCCCCATTTCGCCTATGTGGGCGCTTCGCCGGGCATTTTCATTACCGACTTCGGCATCAGCGAGCAGGCCTACGGCCTGTACTTCGGCCTGAACTCCCTGGGTTTCATGCTCGGGGCCTCGCTCTGCTCGCGCATCGGCGCACGCAGGGGCGGGGAATCGGTCCTGAACACGGCCCTGTTCGGACTGCTGCTTTCGGGGGGAGTCCTGCTGCTCGCGGGCGGCTCCTCCCCGCTCGGGCTGGCGCTTCCCGCGTTCAGCTGCACATTTTTTCTGGGCCTTTCGCGGCCCATCAGCAACAACATGGTTCTGGAGCAGGTCGAGTCGGATGTGGGCGCGGCCTCCTCCCTGCTGACGTTCGCGGTGTTCACTCTGGGCGCCTGCGGCATGTGGCTGATTTCGCTGAACTGGACGAACAAGCCTCTGATCCTCGCAATCCTTTACATCCTTGGCGCGCTGCCCTCCCTGGCGGCCCTGTTTCTTCTCCGGCGGGAACGCAACGGGCGTCCCGCATGGCCCGAGGAGTGAACGTATCGGCTTTGGGGCTTCCCTCGCCCCGGACTCGCGTGCTAAACGATATGGACGAGGCGCATTGGCTTCGTCCAATCCCGGTGAAGAGGATGCGAGATGATTGAATTTCACGTAGATCAGGAACGTTGCGTGCAATGCGGCGAATGTGTCGTGGACTGCCCCATGAAGGTTCTGACCATGAACACGGGTTTTCCCGCGATCATTCCGGAGAAGGAAAGCTTTTGCATCAATTGCCAGCACTGTCTGGCCATCTGTCCGACCGAAGCCCTGTCCATCCACGGCTGCCGCCCGGAGGAGAGCCGCCCGCTCAAGGGCGCGCTGCCTTCCCGGCAACAGCTGGAAACCCTGATCATGGGCCGGCGCAGCGTTCGCCGCTACACGGACAAGCCCGTGGACAAGGACGAGATCGAGCAGCTGATGCGCGTCGTGGCCCATGCCCCGTCGGGCCGCAACAATGCGGACCGCCTTTTCTCCCTGGTGGACGACGCCAACGTCATGGAACAGTACCGCAAACTGACCTACCACGGCCTGGACCTGGCGGCCAAAAACAACCAGATTCCCGAGTCTCTGGGCTTCTTCGCGCGGTTTCCCGAGGCCTTTGCCCAGGGCAATGACGTGATCTTTCGGGGCGCGCCGCACCTGTTCGCGGTCTCCAGCCCGGGCCACGGCGCTTCCGCCGAAGCCGACTGCCTCATCGCCCTGAGCTACTTCGAACTGCTGGCCTCCAGCGCGGGCCTGGGCGCGCTCTGGTGCGGGCTGGCCAAGTGGGCCATGGGGATCGTACCGGAAATGCGGCTGGCCCTGGGCATCCCCGAGGGCCATGTCCTTGGCTACGTGATGCTCTTCGGCCATCCAGACGTGCGCTACCAGCGCACGGTCCAGAGGAACCCGGCCCATATCTTGCGCCTCAAATTCAAATCCTGACCACCCCGCCGAGACCCGCCATGTCCAAAATTTACGACGAACGGATGCACACCGCCGAACACGTCCTCAACCGCGCCATGGTCGCGACCTTTGGCTGCGGCCGATGTTTCTCCGCGCATATCAACAAAAAGAAATCCAAGTGCGACTACCGCTTTGAGCGCCCCCTCACGGACGGGGAAGTCCGCGACCTGGAAGCGCTGGTCAACGCGCAGCTGGCGCGCGGGCTGGACGTGCGCGAGGAGTTCCTCGACCGCGCAAAGGCGGCCGGGGAGTTCGACCTCTCCCGCCTGCCCGAGGAGGCCGGCGACGAGGTGCGCATTGTGCGCGTGGGCGACTTTGACGCCTGCCCCTGCATCGGGCCGCACGCGTCCAACACCCGCGAGGTCGGCCTGCTGCGCATCGTTTCCCACGATTTCGAGGACGGCGTGTTGCGCCTGCGTTTCAAACTGGAAACGGCCTGAAGCTTTTTCGCCCGCAACCATTACGGGCCAACGATCCCGGTATTCCCTTCCTGCCTTGCCGAATATTCCCCGGCACGAAGCTTGATTTTCGCGCCTTTACTCTTGAAAAATCCTCCAGTTTGGTGGAAAATGCGACGCTTTTGTGACAATCCGTCCGAGTGGCGGAGGTCGAATTTTCCGGACCATACGCCCGAACGCCGGGCGATTCGGTTGCAAAAACCATAGCCTTCCATTCTAATCGAGGAGGACCCATGAAACGCATCGTGACCCTGCTGCTGGCCGCCGCCCTGGTCGTCAGCGCCGCCACCGCCTTTGCCGGCAAGCTCGTCGTCGCCACCGACACCAACTTCCCCCCCTTCGAGTTCAAGGATCCGGCCACCGGGACCCACACCGGCTTCGACGTGGAACTCTGGGCCGCCATCGCCAAGGAAATCGGCGCGGAGTACGACCTCCAGCCCATGGACTTCAACGGCATCATTCCGGGCCTCCAGTCCAGCCAGATCGACGTGGGCATCGCGGGCATGACCATCAAGCCCGAACGCGCCGAAGTGGTTGACTTCTCCGATCCTTACTACAATGCGGGCCTGCTCGTGCTCGTCAAGGCCGACAACACCACCGTCAACGGCATCGAAGACCTCAAGGGCAAAGTCGTCTCCACCAAGACCGGCACCACTTCCGAAGACTTCGTCAAGGCCAATGCCCAGGCCGCCGACATCAAGCTTTTCCCCAACAATGACGCCATGTTCATGGAGCTGCTCGCCGGCGGCGCCGACGCAGTGGTCTTCGACTCCCCGGTTATCGCCGACTTCATGAACAAGGCCGGCAAGGGCCAGGTCAAGGTCGTGGGTCCGCTCTACCAGGGCCAGTCCTACGGCATCGCCTTCCCCAAGGGCAGCACCGAGATGGTCGCCAAGGTCAACGCCGCCCTGGCCGCGCTGAAGGCCAACGGAACCTACCGCGACCTGTACCTGAAGTGGTTCCAGACCGAACCCAAGTAGTCCCGCTGAGCAGCAGATAACGACGAGGGGGGGCCGCGTCCCGCGGTTCCCCTTCTTTCAGTTTCAACCATCGAGGCGAACATGGCATTCCAATTCGAACCCAGCGTGGTCATCGACACGCTGCCCATGCTCACGCGCGGACTCAAGCTGACCATCAAGATTACCACTTGGGGACTCGGACTCGGCTTTCTGCTTGGCGCCACCGCAGGTCTGATGAAACTCTCCAAAAAATTCATCGTGCGCAAGCTCGCCGGTTTCTATGTGGAAACCATTCGTGGAACGCCCATGCTCGTCCAGGCAATGTTTCTGTATTTCGGCGTGCCCATGGCCCTGGGCATTCGCATCCCTCCGCACGAGGCAGGCATACTCGTCATCGCCGTAAACTCCGGGGCCTACATCGCGGAAATCGTGCGCGGCGCGGTCCAGTCCATCAACCCCGGTCAGATGGAGGCCGCCCGCTCCATCGGCCTGCGCCGCCGGGACGCCATGATCTACGTGATCTGGCCCCAGGCCTTCAAACGCATGATCCCTCCCCTGGGTAACCAGTTCATCATCAGCCTCAAGGACACCTCCCTGCTCATGGTCATCGGCGTGGGCGAACTGCTGCGCACCGGCCAGGAGATCGTGGCTGTGAACTTCCGGGCCTTCGAGGTCTACCTCGCCGTGGCCCTGGTCTATCTGGTCATGACCAACGCCATATCCTGGGCGCTGAAACGGCTGGAAAGACGCCTGCAGCTCAAGGGCGGCCGATAGGAGAACGCCATGATCGAAATCAAGAATCTGCACAAGAGCTTCGGCTCCCTGGAAGTTCTCAAGGGCATCAATCTGGACATCCGCAAGGGCGAGGTCGTCTGTATCATCGGCCCTTCCGGCTCGGGCAAGTCCACGGTGCTGCGCTGTATCAACAAGCTGGAGGTCCCCACCTCCGGCACGGTGGTCGTGGACGGCCTGGACATCATGGACCCCAAGACCGACATCAACTACGTGCGCACCGAAGCGGGCATGGTTTTTCAGCAGTTCAACCTCTTCCCGCACATGAGCGTGCTGGACAACGTCACCCTCGGGCCGATCAAGGTCCGACACATGAACCGCGCCGACGCGAACCGGCTCGGCCTGGCTCTGCTCGAAAAGGTCGGCCTGGGAGACAAGCCCAAGGCCTACCCGGAGCAACTCTCCGGCGGTCAGAAGCAGCGCGTGGCCATTGCCCGCTCCCTGGCGCTCCAGCCCAAGGCCATGCTCTTTGACGAACCCACCAGCGCCCTGGACCCGGAACTGGTGGGCGAGGTGCTCGAAGTCATGAAACAGCTCGCCCTGGAAGGCATGACCATGGTCGTGGTCACCCACGAGATGAACTTTGCGCGCGAAGTGGCCGACAGGGTTATCTTCATCGACCAGGGCGTGATTCAGGAGCAGAACGAGCCCAAGGAGTTCTTCGCCCATCCCAAGCATCCCCGGCTGCGCGATTTCCTCGGCAAGGTCCAGCTGGCCTGCTGATTCCCGCCGCCCCCAGGGAAAGAAAAGCGCCGCCCTCCCCGCGCGGGCGGCGCTTTCTCCTGGTCAGCGGCATGATTTTCCGACAGTCCCGGAACCAAGACCGCGAAAAGAGGCGCATTGGACAACATCGCCCCTTTCAGGCTAATCTTTCATTCATTGGAGAGTCCCCCTTCGCACGACACCGGGGTCACCCATAACCTTGCCTCAACACCAGGACCACCATGAGCACGCAAAACGCCAGTGAACAACGGCAACGGCTGCGCATTTCCCACAAGCTCACACTCGCCTTCTTTCTTTTCGCCGCGACTATCAGCGCACTGACAACCTTCGTGTTCTACGAAGCCGCCTCCCGGCAGGTCACCAAGGACATCCGCCACCGGCTGCATGACATCGTCAGCGTGGCCGTGACCGTGCTCGACGTGGACGACTACCTCAAGCTCAAAGACCCGGCCCAGGACGGCTCGCCGGAATTTCTGGCCGTGCGGCACAGCTTGCAGAAAATCCGCGACGCGGCCACGGACGTGAAGTACATCTACACACTGGACCAACTGCCCGACGGAAGCATTCGCTTTGTGGTGGACGGCGAATCCAATCCGGACGACTCCATCCCGCTTTTCCAGCCGTATGACGACGCGAGCCCGCTCCTGCGCGAGCGCTTCGCCGACCTGGGTGCGCCCCTGGTGGAGCAAAACTTCTACACCGACGAATGGGGAACCTGGCTCTCGGGCTACGCGCCCTTCTATGCGCCCGACGGCAGTCGTGCCGGAATCCTCGGCCTGGACATTTCCGCCTCCACCGTGGCCGCCTACAAGACCCAGCTGCTCTACAAAGCCCTGGCGATCTTTGGTCTGACCCTGCCGCTGATCCTTTTTGCGGGCTGGTATCTCGGCAGACGCATTGGCCTGCCGATCATCGCCATGAAAGAGGGCGCGGAGCGCATCGGCCAGGGCGGGTTGGAAACCCGCATCCAGGTGGACTCCAACGACGAGATCGGCGCGCTTGCGGGCAGTCTGAACCAGATGGCCGCCAAGCTCTCCCAGGCCCGCAACGACCTCAGCGGCATGGTGGAGCAGTACCGCAACATCTTTGAAAATGCTTCTGAGGGCATCTACCAGTCCACGATGGACGGCAAGCTGCTCACGGCCAACTCCGCCCTGGTCCGCATGCTTGGCTTCGAGTCTCTGGAACAGCTCCGGGAGGAAGCGCCCGACCTCGGCAGCCGGGTCTATGTCCATCCCGAGGCCCGCGAGGAGTTCCTCCAAAAATTGCAGTCAGAGGGCCGGGTCGAGAACATGCGCCTGCTCCTGCGTCGCCGGGACAGCAGCGAATTCTGGACCGAGGACAGCGCCCATTACGCCCGTGCGCGCACGGGCGAACCGATCATCGAGGGCATGATCCACGACATCAGCTCCCGCCTGGAGCGGGAACAGGCCGAGCAGGACCGCCGCGCGGCAGAGGCCGCGTCCCAGGCCAAGAGCGAATTTCTGGCGAACATGAGCCACGAGATCCGCACGCCGCTGAACGCGGTCATGGGCCTGACCGACCTGCTGATGCGCACCGAAGGCACACCCCGGCAGGTGGATTACTTCCGCAAGATCAAGAGTTCCTCCCAGTCGCTGCTCGCGGTCATCAACGACATTCTTGACTTTTCCAAGATTGAGGCCGGACGGTTGGAGCTGGAGGAAATCAAATTCTCCCTCTACGAGGTCATGGCCAACATCACGGAGATGTTCTCCCAGAAGGCCCACGAACGGGACGTGGAATTGCTCGTCTCCATTGCCGAGGGCACTCCCTGCGCCCTGGTGGGCGACCCGGTGCGCCTTGGCCAGGTGCTCATCAACCTCACGGGCAACGCCCTGAAGTTCACGGAAAAGGGCGAGGTCCTCGTGGAGGTGCGGCCCGTGGAGACCGGGGTGGGGGCTCCCGGACAGGACGACGAACAGGTCGCCCTGGAGTTCGCTGTGCGCGATTCCGGCATCGGCATCGACCCGAAACGCCTGGGGTCCATTTTCGATTCCTTTACCCAGGCGGACAGCTCCACCACCCGCAAATTCGGCGGCACGGGCCTGGGGCTGAGCATCTGCAAGCAGATCACCCGGCTCATGGGCGGCGGCATCGAGGCCCAGAGCGAGGGGCAGGGCAAGGGTTCCCGCTTCGTGTTCACCGCGGTGTTCCGCAAGCAGCCCCGGGAAAACGAGATCAAACACCTGCCGCCAAAGGATCTGCGCGGCCTGCGGGTGCTCATCGTGGACGACAACAGCACCTCGCGCGAAATTCTGGCCGCGGCGGTCCATTCCTTCCGCATGGACGCCCATACCGCCGCCTCCGGCCAACAGGGCCTGGAGATGATGGCCCAGGCCGATCCGCCGTATGATCTGGTGCTGCTGGACTGGAAAATGCCCGGCCTGAACGGGCTGGAAACGGCCAAGAAGATCAAGCGCGACCTCAAGCTGGACAAGACCCCGGTGGTCTGCATGGTCTCGGCCTACGGCCGCGAGGATTTGATCCAGCAGGCCGAGAAGTCCTTCCTGGACGCCTTCCTGCACAAGCCTGTGAACCAGTCTTTCCTCTTCGACACGATCATGGAACTCTTTGGCCGCGACGCCTCCACGGTCTCGCCAGGCCAGCAGCCGCTCCAGGATGAGTTGAAACCCGCCGAACACCTGGCCGGAGCCACGGTGCTCCTGGTGGAGGACAACGAGATCAACCGCGAAGTGGCCACCGAGTGGCTCAAGACCGCCCGGATGCGCGTGCGCATCGCGGAAAACGGACGCCGCGCCCTGGAGGAACTCGCTCCGGAGGCCGGACCTCTGCCCGACGTGGTGCTCATGGACATCCAGATGCCCGAACTGGACGGCCTGGAAGCCACCCGACGCCTGCGCACCGATCCCCGCCTCGCGGACCTGCCGATCATCGCCATGACAGCCCACGCGCTCAAGGGCGACCGGGAACGCTGCCTGGAAGCGGGCATGAACGACTACGTGACCAAGCCCATTGACCCGCGCCAACTTTTCACGGCACTGGCCCAATGGGTCGAGGTCCGGGAACGCGAGATCCCGGCGGACGCCCTCCCGGAAGACGCCGACGACGGCCCGGACCGGACTTCGGAATCGGCCGCCCCGCCCGAGGTGCTCCCGGAAACGCTGCCCGGCATCTCCCTCCAGGAGGGCCTCTACCGCAGCAACAACAACGTGAAGCTCTATCGCAAGCTCCTGCGCACCTTTGGGCGCGACTTTGCGGATACCCTGGAGCGGATCCGCGCCCTGATCGGGCAGAATCAGCTTGACGACGCCCGGATCATCGCCCATTCCGTCAAGGGAGTGGCGGGCAACATCGGCGCGGCGAATCTTTCCGCCCGCGCCGCCGAGGTTGAAGACGCCCTGAAGACAAGTTCGCTGGATATGAATTCGAATTTGTGGGATGGTTTTACCAAGGCTCTTGAGGAAGTGCTGGGCGGCCTGAATGTGGAGGAACTCACGGAGAGCGGCTCCACACCGGCTCCGGTCGAATCGGCGGACCTGGACGCGGATGCGCTCCGCTCGGAACTGGAAGCCCTCGGCCCCCTGCTGGACGACGACCTGGACGCGGCCCGGAGCACGCTGGAGCACCTGGGGCCCGCACTGCGCGCCGCCGCCGGAGAGCAACTCTGCGACAGACTGCTGGAACAGATCGACAACTTTGAAATCGACGAAGCCCTGGAGACCATCAAAGCCATCCGCACCACGCTGGACGGCTGAGGAAGCGCCAATGAGCACGGAAGACACTCGCCAGAAAATACTCATCGTGGATGACAACAAGCAGAACATCGAACTGCTCATGGACCTCTTCCGCGACGAATACAAAATCGCGGCGGCCACCAACGGAGAACGCGCGCTGAAGATCGCCTTCTCGGACCAGCCGCCGGACATCATCCTCTCCGACATCCTCATGCCCGGCATGGACGGCTACGAACTCTGCAACAAGCTCAAGGAGCACGAGCAGACCCGCGCCATTCCCGTGATGTTCGTCACGGCGGTTTCCGAGGTCATGGACGAGACCCGGGGCTTTGCCCTGGGCGCGGTGGACTACATCACCAAGCCCTTCCACCCGCCCATGGTTAAGGCCCGGGTGGGCGTGCATCTGAACCTGAAGCGCAAGCAGGAACTGCTGGAGGAATACGCCTTCATCGACGCGCTGACAGAAATTCCCAACCGCCGCCGCTTCGACGAGGTGGCCGAGAAGGAATGGCAGCGCGCCCTGCGCTCCCACCAGAAGCTCTCCATGATCCTGCTGGACATCGACTACTTCAAGCTCTTCAACGATACTTACGGGCACGGCAAGGGAGACGAGGCCCTGCGCGCCGTGGCCAAGGCCATCCAAAAGGCCCTGCGCCGCGCCGGAGACTTCGTGGCCCGCTACGGCGGCGAGGAGTTCGCCGCGATCCTGCCCTATGCCGGGGCCGAGGAAGCCGAGCACTGCGCACGGGAGATCAACGCCTCAGTGGAGGCCCTGGACATTGCCCACGAAACCTCCCTGGTCTCGGACCGGCTGTCCGTGAGCATGGGCCTCTGCTCCCTGCTGCCCAGCAGCGAAGGCCGGCTGGAGGACATGATCGCGGCGGCGGACAAGGCCTTGTACCTGGCCAAGGAGGAAGGCCGCCACTGCTTCCGCTGCGCCACGCCCTGAAGCCCGCGCTGCAAGCTCTGAAATGAAAAAGGCTCCCCGGCAACAGGGAGCCTTTTTCATGGGTGGATTCGCAACGGACACCCCTACCAGGAACCTTTGCGCCCGAAAAAGGGCCGCCCCTGGAGCCAGTCCACGGCGCACTCGCCCACCCCATGGTCGAGCATCAGGCGCACGGCCCTGGTGATGACCAGAAATCCGGCCTCCAGCCCCAGCCCCCGGGAGCCGTGCAACAGCCCGAGCTGGATGGCCTCGGCCAGAACGCGCGGCAGGGAATGGTTTTCGATCAAGGTCCAGGGGTCCTGATCGTCGTTGGCCCGGCGGCAATGCTCCGCATTGACCGAATTCCAGCCCCGGCAGACCAGGGGCCGTACCGGATGCACGGCGCAGGCTCCGTCCTCCAGAAAGGGACAGGGCAGCAGATGCCGGATGGTTCCGATCTCGGAGCGGGACTTGCCCCGGATCAATCCCAGGATGGTCTCCACCCGGCTGGCCACCTCGGCCAGAGCCTCACCCCGGTACTTCTCCAGCACGAAGAGGCCCAGATGGACCGCCTCGGGCGGTGTCAGGGAGATCTGGTTGTAGCAGCAGTGGCTGCACCCGCGCGCGCAGGCCACGGGCGGATCCAGGTCCAGGTCCGCGAGCAGCTCGTCGAAGAGCGCGTAGGACTCCCCGACAACATTGCAGAGCGCGGCCACGCTGCGTTGCTCCAGGGCCTCGGTTACGGCCAGCGCGCGCTCCTCGGTGACCCGCCGCGCAAAAGCCTCGTGCAGGTCTTCCCGCGCGACCTCCGGAACCACGGCCAGGGGCACGCTCGCGCCCGCACGAACACTTCCGGAAGCACGCTTCCGTTTATTTTTCCTGGAGATAGGGCTGCGCGTCAAAAGCACCTCGTGTTCGGTTACACAGCCTCTGGCCCGGGTGGGCTTTTGGTACAAAGCAAATAGAGTATGCTCGGCGGACGCGCAAGAAAAATCCGTCCTCGGATAACGAGTGCGGGAATATGCATTCCAGCCCGCCTTGCACCGAATCGAGGACAAAACACCTCCTTCGGATGCGAAAAAATGCGGATCGGATTCACAAACCGGTTGTTTGAAAAGCTCTGTCTCCCCTGCGCTCCTACTGCACGGGAAAGTCGAAATAGGTCTCGGGATAGGGCTCGTTCTCCAGGGTGAAGTGCCACCACTCCTCCTGAAGGGGACGGAAGCCGTGCATGCGCATAAGCTGCTGGAGCAATGCCCTGTTGGCGCGTATCTGGCCGCTCATATCCGGATTTCCCGGCCAGGATTCCGGACCGAAATGGTCGAAAGGCGTGCCCATGTTCAGTTCCGCCCCGGTGGCCGCGTCCACGATGGTCAGATCCACGGTGGAGCCGCGCGAGTGCCCGGATTTGGCCGCGATGTAGCCGTCGCGGAAGAGGTTCTCCTTGTCCACACCCGGATAGAACGCGGCCTTCATACGCGTGTCGGAGAGGTCCTCGGCCCAGCGCACGAAATGGTCCACGGCCCGCTGCGGGCGATAGCCGTCAAAGACCTTCAGCGACAATCCAAACCGGGCCAGCTCGTTCTGCACTCCTGCCAGGGCGCGAGCCGCCGGTGCGGTCAGAATCACGCGTGGAGCCTGATAGCCGTCAATGCGCGCACCCACGAAATTGTTCTCGCTGAAGTAACGCACATCATAGACAGCACCCGGAATCATTTCATCCAGAGAGACAAACCCTTCGGGAAGCTCCGCTGAAACAGCCGGTCCCGACATGAGCGCCAGCAAAAGCAGCGCCGAACAGCAGAGCCTCAAAGCAATGAAAATCCCTTTGTTGTTCATGCCATGTCTCCCTGGAATACGTGATCTGATTTCGTATTGAATTTGGCACAACACACAACCATGTGTCCAGAAATGGGATGCGGCACGGTCACGAGGAATCACAGAATTTCACACGGCGGCCACGCGGCATCTGGGAGTCTCGAAATCACGGGATGCAGACACGAAAAAGCCGCCCAAAAGGAGCGGCTCTGTTGCGTGGATTTCGCCAGGACGGCCAAAACCACACGCCCGTTTCCAATCGAGGTTCACTCCCCGCTCTGCTGCTCCAGTTGCGCCAGCTCCATCTCCAGCATGGAGAGTTCCACGCGCTTGGTCTTGAGTTCCTCGGACGCCTCGGGATCGTTGACGGCCTTGGCCTGCAAGTTCTCAATCTCGGCCTTCAGATCGTCGATCTCGTTTTCCTTGTCCGTGATCTCATCCTCCACGTCCGACCCGGAAGACGATCCCGAACCAGCGGCCGCGCCACCGCCCTGGCCTGCGGCCTGGGCCTGCCCGTCTCCGTCCGAAACGGCCTGTCCGCTTTCCCGCGAACCGTCCTGTCCTCCAGCGGCCCCGGCGTCTCCGGAAGCCATTTGTTCAAAATGGCTGTCCGCCGCCGCAATGGCCTCACGATCCTGGTCCGTGACGCCCTCGGCTTCTTCCAGCGCCGTGCGGATCCCCTCCCGCTCTTCCGAGCTCAACTGCGTGGGATCGTTCACGCCGTACTCGGACATTTTCGTGGCCAGCAGAGCACGCGCCTCCTGGGAAATTTGCAGCGTGTCCCCCTGCCCGGCCAGCCGGGCCGCCTCATCGCCGCCCTCCTGCGCCGCACCCGAAGCGCTTGCAGTGCCTGCGGTGTTCCCCGAGGACGACGCCCCCGGATACAGTAAATCCTGAATAGCATACCCAGTGATGGAATCCATGCGACACCCTCCTGTATAGGTCCGACAATGTCTCTTCGGCCCAATATGGGAAGAGCTTTACAAAAACGTTCATTAATAAATATTCATTTATATTAAGACACGCGGAACAGCAGCCTCTGGCATGCCAACTCCCAAGTTAAAATTGAAGAACCAATCGAAGCATATCCTTGAGCTGAATGCCCGAATCAAAAATCGGCTCGTCGTAATTTTCGACAAAATGATCCTTGACCACCGACTCCACGCGAAACCCGGCACGCTGGTAGAACGCCAGTTGATACCCGAACGTCCCCGTCCCCAACACAAGACGGCCAACGCCTTTGGCTCTTGCCTCCTCAATTACATGACGCAGCAGTGCCGTACCGATCCCCTGTTTCTGAACACTGGGACAAACGGCAATATTATACAGCTCCAAGGTCTTATCATCCGTATGGCCCAACACGCAGACGCCAACGGGCACATCTGACTCCACAGCAAGATAACAGAATGATGTAGAGATATATTTTTTAACTTTCTCTTCAGACGGATCTGCCTCAAGCAAAAGACGCATCGGCATCATATCCGGAGAAACGGCAACAATATTTAACACGGCACATCCTCCGCATGGTCAATGAAGACAACATGTTACGGGAATTCAACCTGTGAGCACACAAAACGCGACCACCGCCCAAAACGCTCATTCAATAAATTGATATTATTTATTATTCAAGAAGATTGAACACGGCAGGGATCGAACGAACGGATCAGTTCAATTGACCATCCGGTGACCACCAAAAGAAACAGGGCCGATTAGCTTATCAAGCTAATCAGCCCTGTTTTCTTAGGGAAATTTTCTGGTGGAGCTGGAGGGAATCGAACCCACGACCTCTTGAATGCCATTCAAGCGCTCTCCCAACTGAGCTACAGCCCCACGTCGTTGGGAAGAATTCTTTTGCCCACTTTCGCGTTGGATGTCAACAAGCAAGAAACAAAAAAAACCGCTTTGGATCATCGCCGTGCTCCCTGCCACCGATCCTTGCCTGCCGCGCATTTGCCGGATTACGCATACAGGTAAAAAAAGAAATTATGGCAACGGATTGCATCCCGTGTAATTTTCTTTTTCTTCATGCTGATATCATGCTATTGTTGAAGACATACTTCAACCGTATCCGGATAGTAAACGGACAGGAGATACCATGAAACTTCCAACGATACTTTCCCTGCTTCTTGCTGTGGCGCTTCTGGCGACCCCGGCTTCGGCCCAGGAGACCGCCACGGAATACGCTCAGGACTACGACCAGGACTATGCGCACATGTCGCCCTTCACCCCGACTGAACTGAACAGCTTCCTGAAAGACTGGCCCGCCTTTACCCAGTGGGCCGAGAGCCGGGGCGAGGAACTGGACCAGACCGGCAACGAGGACATCTGGACCCGCGAGGCCGCCGCCTTTGTCTCCAGCCTCGGCTGGAACCACGAGCGCTTTTTCTACGTGGCGCACCAGTGCGCCGTGGGCATCTCGGGTCTGGCCATGGAGGAACAGGGACCGGCCATCCTGGCTCAGCTGGCCGAGGCCCGCCAACAGATCATGGCGGACCAGACCATGACCCCGGAGCAGAAGCAACAAATGCTTCAGATGCTCGACCAGTCCCAGGGCGGCATGAGCGAAATGCAGGACATGCAGGAACACGTCCCCGCGCAGGAAATGGCCCTGATCAAGTCCCGGGCGAACGACATCCGCCGCGTGATGCAGGTGGAGCAGTAGCCACACCCCCATCTTTGCATTGCCCCGGCTGGTCCGTTATGCTTCGCACCTGCCGGGGCATTCCTCTCTCCTTTTTGAGCCGAAGCTGGTATGTGCCTTGCAACAGCCCCCTGGTCCTGAGGCGGCATCCGGTCGCCCGCGGCGAACCGCACGACCAACGGGAAGACCATGAACAAGATTCGACTCAAGATCATCATTTTCTTCGTCGCGTTCATCAGCTTCATGACCCTGAACACCGCCATGTACGGCTGGAACATCGTCTCCTTCCGCGACAGGCTCGGGGTTCTGGATCATTTTCATGAGCTGCTTTCGGACATCCTGGAAATCCGGCGCTATGAAAAAAACTACATTTTCTATCCGGAACCGGGCAGCCTCAAGGAAATGCTCGTCTACATCGAAATGACCGAGCAGACGGCTGGCATTCTTGAAGAAAACATCGTTGAGATCGGCGGTCAGCAACAGTACGCCCGTTTCATCGCGGACCTCAAGGAATACAAGAGCCGGCTGCATGTGCTTTCCGAGGGCGGCAAGGCCGACTTTTCCAAAGTCCGGCGGTTGGGCAGCGCCATGGTCGGCTTTGCCCAGCGGCTGCTGGACCTCAAGCAGGAGCGCATCCACAAGGCCCTGATCCAGATCCTTTACATTCCCATCGCGGTGATGATCAGTCTGGCCGTGCTCATCGTGGCTTTGTTCTCCTGGCAGGCCAAGCGGGTCATGGACCGCCTCGCCTACGTGCAGCAGGCGGCCGAGGGCGTGGCCAAGGGGGAATACGAGGCCATCGAGCACATCAAGAGCGACGACTACGCCTCCCGGCTGATGCGTCTTGCCTTCAGCAAAATGGCCGAGGAAATCGAATCGCGCCAGGAGCAGCTCATTGAATCCCGCAAGCTGGTCTCCATCGGAACCCTGACCTCGGGCATCGCCCATGAACTGAACAACCCGCTGAACAACGTTTCCCTGACCGCGGACACGCTCCTGGAGGAGTTCGATGAGCTTTCCGAGGTCGAGGCCAAGGAGATGCTTCTGGATATCATCAACGAGACCACCCGGGCCAGCGAGGTGGTCCGCAACCTCCTGGACTTCTCCCGGGAGGACCGCCAGCCCATGACCCGCCTGGGCGTGGCCGAGGTCATCCGCCAGACCCTCAAGCTGGTGGGCAACCAGCTCATGCTCGACCACGTGCGCGTGCTCTCCAGCATTCCCGAGGACCTGCCGGACATTCGCGGCGATTTGCACTCTCTGGAACAGGTGTTTATCAATCTGTTCATGAACGCCACCCAGGCCATGGAGGGCGGCGGACTCCTGACCATCGCGGCCCGGCCCTGCCCCGAGGGCTACGTCTGCGTGGACGTGTCCGACACGGGCTGCGGCATGTCCGCTGAAACCCTGGAGCGCATCTTTGACCCGTTCTACACCACCAAGCCCGTGGGCAAGGGCACGGGCCTCGGCCTGTCCATCATCTACGGCATCGTCAAGAAGCACGGCGGGTTCATCGAAGTGCGCAGCGAACGGGGACAGGGCACGACTTTTTCCATCCATCTCCTGACCATGGACAAGGAGGACGGGAACGCATGAGCAAATTCCGGGCAGCGGTCGTTGACGACGAGGCCCAGGCCGCCCGGCATATCGCCAGGGTGCTGGGAAAAATGGACTTCGAGGCCGAGACCTTTGGCGCGGGCCATCCCTTTCTGGCGCGCATGGCCGAGGCCCCCTTCCAACTCGTGTTCATCGACCTCAAACTGCCGGACATGGACGGCATGGAGATCCTCGACTTCGTCAAAAAGGGCTTCGAGGACGTGGAAGCCCTGATTGTCACGGGCCACGGGAGCATTCCCTCGGCCGTCAAAGCCACGGGCAAGGGCGCGAGCAACTATCTGGTCAAGCCGCTGCGCTTGCAGGACATCCGTGCCGTTGCGCGCGAGGCTCTGGAAAAGCTCCAGCTCAAGGAGGAAAACCGGAGGCTGAAGGCCGCCCTGGACAAGACCCCGCCCCTCAAGGACTTCATCGGCAACAGCCCGGCCATGCAGGAAGTCTTCGCTATGATCCGCAAGGTCTCCCGGGTCAACTGCAACGTGTTGCTCCAGGCGGACACGGGCACGGGCAAGGAACGTGCGGCCCGCGCCATCCACGACCTCAGCCCGCGCCGGGACAAGACCTTCGTCTCCTTCAACTGCGGCGGATTCACGGAAGAACTCATCTCCAGCGAGCTGTTCGGCCATGAAAAAGGGGCCTTTACCGGGGCCACGGCCACCAAGATCGGCCTGCTCGAATCCGCGGACGGCGGCACGGTCTTCCTGGACGAAATCGGCGAGATGCCCCTGAACATGCAGGTCAAGCTGCTGCATGTGCTCCAGGAGCGCCAGATCCTGCGCGTGGGCGGAACCCGGCCCATCCACCTGGACATCCGGGTCATCGCGGCCACCAACCGGGACCTCCAACAGGCCATGGGCGCGGGCCAGTTTCGCGAGGACCTCTTCTACCGGCTGAACGTGGTCATGATCTACCTGCCCCGGCTGGCCGAGCGCCGCGACGACATCCCCATCCTGGTCAACCACTTTCTGAAGACCTTCAACACCCGCTTCGGCAAATCCGTAAAAGCCCTCTCGCCCCAGGCTCTGGAAGTGCTGATGCACTACAACTACCCGGGCAACGTGCGCGAGCTGGAAAACATCGTCCAGCGCGCCGTGGCCCTGGCCGAAGGCGAGACCATCGGCATCAATGAACTGCCCCCGGACCTGCTCAACCTGGCCTTCAGCACCTTTGGCGGCTCCGGCCTGCTCCCCCTGGAGGAAATGGAGCGCCGCCACATCCAGCGCGTGCTGGAAGCCACGGGCTACAACAAAAACCTGGCCTGCCACATCCTGGGCCTGCCCCGGACCACGCTTTGGCGGCGCATCAAGCAGTTCGGCCTCAAGGACGAGGAATAGCCCCGGCTCCAGCCGCTCTCCCGCTTTTCCGCCTTTCCGCTTTCCAGCTTTTCTGCCCTGGTTCCGTTTTTCTTCCCGCTTTTCCCCCCTGCCTGTCCGGGGCGCTTCGCGGCGACCGGATTCTTGGTTCAATCTGAAACACAAAGCCGTTGCAACCGCTGATTGCGGCCCGCCCGCTCTGAAGCCATTGTTTCATTTTGAACAGGCCTGTTTCCGCTCCGGAAGAATTTCACAACCGTCCGGCCAACCTTAAGCGCTCGTTGCTTCTGGCAGAGCCTTGCAACGGGTCTGCCACGGCGACTGCCGCGCGCCCTCCCCTTGGCCGCGCTTTGCGCCAGCTCATTCCTGTCCCCGCCATTCCGCTGGTTCCAGATTGAAACACAAGAACACACACTTTACGGACGTGGCGTCACGCTAGATGAAATTACTCTTTAATTTAGCATAGAAACGTCATTTACATCGTCCAAAACCTTGGCATCGGCCTTGCTCTGCCAGGGGCAAATGGACGCACCGCATGGACAACGTACTCATCGCCCTCGACTCCTCGGAATCCAGCTTCTGGCTGGCCTTTTACGCTGTGGGCCTGACCCGGAGGGTCAAGGCCAACGTCTCCATCCTCATGGTGGTGGACGAGGAGCTGATGAACCTGTCCAAGGACGACGATTGGATCGGACTGCCCGAACGTCGGCTGGAATCGCTTATCGCCGAGGAAGGCTCGGACCAGGCGCGCATCGCCTACTACGTGGCCCACGGTTCCCTGGAGCAGGAGATTCTGCACTTCGTTTGGGAGAACGGCATCACCATTCTGGTCATCTCCCGGCCATCCGGAAGGGACCCGGGGCGCACGCGGCGCTTCTTGGAAATGCTCGAACGCATCAACAAGCAGACCAACTGTCATATCGAGGTCGTGCAAAAAGTCGCGGCCCGGCGGGAACGTTGAACAACGCCCGAGGGATTCGTCTCCGCCGCCCCTGCGGCCTTCGCGCGCCTCTGTGGATTGTGGAGTGGATGAGAGCGCCTTTTCCGGTCAGGCCCGAGGGCCAGCACCCGGACGGGCCGACCTGGCGAAATCACTAACCAGGAAAGGAGTTCGACGATGTGGCATATGTACCTTCCCATCGCCGGGAACAGCGTAAACGTGATTCTCATCTTCGCCTTGGGCGGATTCGTGGGATTGATGTCCGGCATCTTCGGCGTGGGAGGCGGATTTCTGATGACGCCCCTGCTGATCATGTTCGGCATTCCCCCGACCGTGGCCGCGGCGTCCGACTCGAACCAGATCGTGGGTGCGTCCACCTCGGGCTGTCTGGCGCACTACCGCCTCGGCAACGTGGACTTCAAGATGGGCCTGCTGCTCCTGGTGGGCGGAGTGGTGGGCGGCTTCGGCGGCGTCCAGGCCATCAAGGTCCTCAAGGCCATGGGCAACGCCGACTTCCTGATCAACGTGACCTATGTGCTCATGCTCGGCTTCGTGGGTTCCTACATGTTCATCGAGAGCCTCCAGGGCCTGCGCAAGACCGCCCGGCCCGCCACGGACGCACCCCCGAAAAAGAAATCCCGCTATGCCGTGCTGCTGGAAAAGCTGCCCTTCCAGACCGACTTCCAGAAGTCCGGCGTGCGCCTCTCCCTGCTCATGCCGCTGGTGCTTGGCGGCCTGGTGGGCGTGCTCGCGGCCATCATGGGCGTGGGCGGCGGCTTCATCATGGTCCCGGTCATGGTCTACCTGCTGCGCATGCCCATGCACGTGGTGGTGGGAACCAGCCTGTTCCAGATCCTCTTCACCTGCATCAACGTGACCATTCTCCAGTCCTACACCAACCACACCGTGGACTTCGTGCTGGCCCTGCTGCTGCTCCTCGGCTCCACCATCGGCGCCCAGTTCGGCACGCGGGTCAGCAAGCACCTCAAGGGCGAGCAGCTCAAGATTCTGCTGGCCTCCCTGGTGCTGGCCTGCATGGTCAAGATGCTGCTCAACCTGCTGCTCACCCCCGACGTGCTGCTGGCCTACACCGGAGGACACTAGCCATGAAAAAGACGCTGACCGCGCTGGCCCTGCTGGCGACCCTGGCCCTGGCCTGCGGCCCGGCCCAGGCGGACCCGGCCGCGAGCCTGAACAGCCTGCCCAAGACGATCACCATCGGCACGGACTACAACGGCGAAATCCTGACCTTTTCCGGAAGCGTTCCCGAAGGCAGCACGGCTGTGGTGCGCATGATCGGCGACCGGGGCGACAAGCACTTCAAACAGAAGGGCAAGGTCCTGGGCATGCTCTGGATGAACCTAGCCACCGTGAGCATCCCGGACGTGCCCGGCGTGCTGCTCATCGGCCTGGACGGGCAGACCGGGGCGGACTGCGACTCGGCGCTGGCCGGGGCCGACTTGGGCTTCCAGTCCTTCCGGGGAACCACGGACGAGGGCGTCTTCAAGGAATTCCTGCACCTGAAGCAGAACGAAGGACTCTATCAGGTCCAGCAGGGGGCCATTGAATACGCCCCGGCCAAGGACGGTCACCGCGACTTCACGGCCCGGCTTGCACTGCCCTCGGCCCTGCGCAAGGGTGACTACGAGGTCCAGCTCTTCGCGGTGCGCGACGGCCAGGTCGTGGCCCAGGCTGTGGACAGGATTCCCGCCGTCCTGGTCGGATTCCCGTCCATGCTCTCCTCCCTGGCCTTTGGCCATGCGCTGCTCTACGGCATCATGGCCACGTTCATCGCCATCATGGCCGGCCTGCTCATGACCCTGGTCTTCAAGGATCGCGGAGGGGCGCACTAGCCCGGAGACGGATGATGTCGTTCAGCTCGTTCATACATTCGCTGCTGCGCAGGCGGTGGAGGACGGAAAAACCGTCCTTCGCCGACCTGTTCCGGCGTTTCCGCGAAATCCTGAAGCTGAACAACGCCGTGCTCACGGCTGTGGCCTCCATGAACAGCAAGCTCGGCGGCAGCTACATCTTCGACCGCCAATACATCCGCAGCGCCAGCAGCGAGCTGGAGGACCTGGTCGGCAAGCTGATCTATGCCATGGACGGTCTGGTGCCGGGCAAGTATCTCGGCCTGAACATGTCTTTCCGGTCCATCTGCGGCAACATCGAGGCCGAGATCGCTGGACGGACCGTGATTCCCGAGGCTCCCCTGGTGCTGCGCTATTCGCAGATCAGGCCCGAGTTCCGCGAGGCCGTGGGAGCCAAGACCGCGCATCTGGCCGAGCTCGGCAACGCGCTCGGCCTGCGCACGCCCCAGGGCATGGTGGCCACGGTCACGGCCTACCAGGCCTTCCTGGACCACAACCACCTCAGGGAGCCCATCGCGGCCCTGACCTCGGACTGGCAGGACGGCAAGATGGACGCCCACTCCGCGTCGGAACGCATCCAGGAGCTGATCCTGGCCGGGGAACTGCCTCCGCGCCTGCGCCGGGCCCTGGCCCGTGGGGTGGAACTGCTGCGCCTGGACCCGGACGATCCCGACACCTGCTACGCCGTGCGCAGCAGCGCCTGGGGCGAGGACGGCGAACATTCCTTTGCGGGGCAGTACCGCAGCGTGCTGGGCGTGCCCCCGGATAAACTCCACGACGCCTACCGCAAGGTCCTGGCCGGGGGCTACTCGGCCCGGGTCATGGAGTACCGCCGCGACATGGGTTTTGCCGCGCACGAGGTCTTCATGGCCGTGTCCTTCCAGGCCATGATTCCGGCCCGGTCCAGCGGCGTGATTTACAGCCTGCCGCCCGAGGCTCCGGAGGACCGCAACGTGGTCGTGGCCGGAACCTGGGGTCTGGGCGCGCCGCTGGTTTCCGGCGACGCGGCCGCGGACCGCTTCGTGGTCTCGCGCGAGCGACCCCACCGCCAGGTCTCCATCTCGGTCGTGCGCAAGGAGAACGCCGAACGCGTGGCTCCGGGCGGGGGCGTGCATTCCGAGCCCGTGCCCGAGGAATTGCAGACCCGCGCCAGCCTCTCCACCGGGGAGATCACCCTGCTGGCCGAAACCGCGCTGCGCCTGGAACGCCATTTCAAGAAACCCCAGGACATCGAATACGCCTTTGACGAGTACGGGGACCTCTACTTGCTCCAGGCCCGGCCCCTGCGCGTCCACAGCTCCGGAGAACAGGTCTGCCGGGACCTGTCCGAAACGCTCAAGGACTATCCCGTGCTGCTCTCGGGGCGCGGCGACGTGGCCCAGCAGGGCATCGCCACGGGTCCGGTCTTCCTGATGCGCAAGGGCACGAAGCTGGAGGACTTCCCAGCCGGAGCCATCCTCGTGGCCCCGCATTCCTCGCCCTCCTTTGCCGAGGTGCTGCGCCGGGCCGCCGGGGTGATCACGGACGTGGGCTCCGCCGTGGGCCACATGGCCACCATTGCGCGGGAGTACCGCGTGCCAGCCCTGCTCAACGCGGGCACGGCCACGCGCGTATTGCATGGCGGCCAGCGCATCACCCTGGATGCGGAGCAGAAGACCGTGTACGAAGGCATGGTCGAGGAACTCTGCATGCTGGAGCTGACCAGCGACCGCATCGAGGACGCCTATGAATACCGCGTGCTGCGGCGGGTGCTCCGGCTGGTGGAACCTCTGAACCTCATTGACCCATCCGCCGCGAATTTCTCGCCCGAGCGCTGCAGGACCCTGCACGACATCACCCGCTTCATCCACGAGAAGGCCGTGGAGGAACTGATCAACATCAACCATGTCCGCGACGTGAACGCCTCCAACGCCAACGGCAAGCTCGTGCTGCCCGTGCCGCTCGACCTGGTGCTCATGGATATCGGCGGCGGGCTCGGGGAGCCCGAGAACGACGAGGCGCGCGGCAGGCGCTGGCGGCGGCGGGAAATCACCCCGGCGGACGTGGTCTCCACGCCCATGCACGCCTTTATCGGGGGCGTGACCGCGCCGGGCGTCTGGCAGTCCAACCCCGTGTCCGTGGATTTCGGCAGCTTCATGTCCAGCCTGACCCGGACCATGCCCGCGGAACTGGTCAGCCCCCAGCAGATGGGCCAGAATCTGGCCGTGGTCTCGGACTGCTACGCGCATCTCAGCCTGCGCCTGGGCTACCATTTCAGCATGATCGACTGCTACGCGAGCCGTTTCAAGGAAGACAACTACCTCTATTTCCGCTTTGCGGGTGGCGTCACAGGCGCGACACGGCGCTCCCGCCGGGCCCGCTTCCTGGCCGAAGTTCTGAGCCGACACGATTTTTCCACCACCCTCCAGGAAGACCTGGTGGTGGCCCGGATGAAAAAGCTCGACGCGCCGTTGCTTCTCCGGCGGGTCCGCGTCCTGGGCCTCTTGGTGGCCTATACCCGGCAGTTGGACGTTTCCATGATCGACGACGAACAGATCCAGGCCCATGTGGAGCTGTTCGAAAAGATCCTCAAGTCCGACGCCTGAACCCATTCAACGGAGGGGTGCGTCATGACCGTCCCAAACAAGACCAGCATACTTATCCTCGACGACGAGCCCATCGTCAGCAAGCGCCTCCAGCCCGCGCTGGAGAAAAAGGGCTACGAGGTGGAAAGCTACTTCCGAAGCGCGGACGCCCTGGAGCGCGTGCGCCAGCGCGATTTCGACATCGTGATCACCGACCTGAAGATGGAAGGCGTGGACGGAATGCAGTTCCTGACCGAGGTCAAGGAGCGCTCCCCGCGCACCGAGATCATCGTCATCACCGGATTCGCCACCATGGAGACAGCCAAGGAATCCCTGCGCAAAGGGGTCTTCGACTTCCTGGCCAAGCCCTTCAAGCTCGGGGAAATCCAGGAAGTCATCCAGAAAGCCGAGGCCCGGGTCCGGCAGTCCGCGGGGAACTGATCCCATCCACTCCAAGCCAATAAAGCGAGGTGCGGCAAGATGCTCAACGCGCTCATTCCCATAGAACTCAATTTGGCCTCGAACATCGCCCTGCGCTACGCCTGCGCGCAGGCCAAGCTGTTCCACATGAGCCTCCAGCCCATCCACGTGGAGGAGCCGGACGCCAAGGCCCATTCCTCCCAGTCCGGCTGGATCCGCAGGACCTGGGAGTCCGGCCTTCAGGAGGCGGGCCGCGCCGAGGTCCAGCGCATTCTGAACAGCGAGACCCTGGACTGCGTGGTCATGCCCCAGGCCGTCATCTCCGTGGGCGACCGGAGCGAGGCCATTCTCGAGGAACTGCGCCGGGGCGACTACGACCTGTTCATCGAAGGCGTGATCTCCAACTTCAATCCCGGCGAATTCCGCAAGCTGCTGCGCTCCCGGCTTTACAAGCAGATGCCCTGTCCGGTGCTGATGGTCAAAAACCTGATTCTTTCGCCGCGCGTCCTGCTCCTGCTCGACGCGGACACGGATCCCACGGATCTGGTCGGGCGGTTTCTCCATCTGTTGGACGAGCCGGACGTGGATTTCGACCTGCTCGCCTATGAAATGGACGCGCCGCAATCGAGCGAGACCCCGGCCGAGGACCGCCTGCGCGCCGCGTCCGGGCTGCTGCGGGAGCAGGGCCGGGTTCCGGCCCGGTCCGGGGTGCTCCATGGCGCTCCCGAAGCCGTGGCCGAGGAACTGCGGGAGTACGGGCTGCTGGTCTCGTCCCTGGACCGCAAGTCCGGACGGAAATCCCCCCTGACCGAGATGCTCGGCAGGGTTCCCTGTCCCCTGCTGCTCTGCTGGTAATCTTTTTCTACGGGAGGCGGAAATGAAGATTCTCGTGGCTGTGGATGAAAACCTGTACAGCATGTACGCCCTGGGCGAAGCGGCCCGGCTCGCGCAAAACACCTGGCCCGATGTGACCCTGCTGGCCGTGGAGACCGAGGCGAACTCGCTACCCGCCGGAGACGAGACCCTGCCCCTGGAGGAACGGCATCCCATGCTGCGGACCCTGCGCCACTACCGGGAAGCCTTTCTCGCGTCCATGGACCAGGGCGCGGAGCTCTATGCGGCTCCGCCCGCGTCCCCGGATTTCCGCGCGGCGGGCAAAAACCTGCTTGAGGAACACGCCCCTGGAGGACGAAAGGATTTCCGGCTGCGGCTACGCTCCGGCAACGCGGCCAAGGCGATCCTGGACGAGACCGGAGAGGGACAAAGCGACCTCGTGGTGCTCGGCTGCGGCCAGGGCGGCTCGGGCTGGGGAGGCTGCGAGGTTCCCGGCAGGGTGGCCGAGGGCGCGGAATGCTCGGCCCTGGTGGTCAAGGAGTCCCGGCGGCCCGCCAAGATGACCTGCTGCCTTGACCACGCCAACATCAGCCAGCAGTCCCTGGAGATGATCAACCAGCTCGTGACGTTCCACGGTGTGGACCTGGAAATCGCCGGCGTGCTCAAGCGCGGGGAACTGCGCGAGGACGTGGAGCGCAAGATGGGCGAGGTGCTCGACTACTACCTTGAGCGCGGGGTGCGCGCCCTGGTCAGGGTGGTGGACGCGGGCGCGCTGCCCGCCTTCCTCTCCCTGGGCTCGCGCACCGATCTCATGGCCCTCTGGCTCGGCCCCAAATCCCCCCTGCAGCGGCTCTTCACCCGTGACCACGTGGACGAACTGGTGAACAACGCCCTTTCCTCGGTGCTCATACTTCGCTGATGCGTGTTCGGGCCGGGCGTGTCTGCCCACAATCCCGGTCCTCCCTCCTTGCGCACGCGTCACGCGCCCCGGCCGGGCTATCCTGGTCGGGGCGTTTTCACGCCCCGAACAAAAGAGTTGCTCCCTTGAACAGGCATCGTTACCCTGCTCCGCACCGGGATCGTTCCCCGACCCGCCCTGAACAAGCCACGCATCCGCATTGCAACGCCCCCCATGAAGACGGGACCCCGGAAAGCCGTTGCGAACGCGTTCCACAAAATCGCAGTACGATTGCAAGAAGTCGCATCCGCATGGGGCCACGACAGGAGAAAGAGTATGGAAGGATATCTGGTCACCTTTTTCACGCAGCAGAACCGAACGCACAACGACGTTCCCCTGGCCGACTGGATCGTGGACCAGGCCAAACAGCTCGGTGTGGGCGGCGCCACCATGTTCACCGGCAAGGAAGGCTTCGGTCACGACGGCCGCTACCATTCTCCAGGATATTTCGACCTGGAGGACCAGCCGTTGCAGGTGGCCATGGCCGTGAGCCTCGACGAACTGAACGCCCTGTTCGTCCGCTTCCAGGCGGAAGGCGTGCGCGTCTTCTACACCAAGGCCCGGATCGAGTTCGGTTTCACCTGCGAAACCTGAGTCCGGCAACTCCGTTTTCATCGTCTGATTCCCGCGTCCCACGTCCCGCTCCATCTCCGCGTCGGCCGCCCGGTTTACCGTCACATCCGCCCCTCTTCAGGAGCGCGGCGCGCTGGTCTTCCCCGCGTCAAAAGGATTCTATTATGATCGGTCCCCTTGTAAACGGCGCGGCCCTGCTTCTGGGCAGTGTGGCCGGCGGGCTCATCGGCCCGAAACTCGACAAGAACCTGCGCAACCGCATGCCCCTGGTCTTTGGCTGCACCTCCATGGGCATTGGCGTGGCCATGATCGTCAAGGCCCAATTCTTCGCCCCGGTGGTGCTGGCCCTGATCCTGGGCACGCTCTTCGGCGAACTCGTCCACCTGGAGAGCGCCATTCAGCGCTCAGCCAACAAGGCGCGCAAATGGATCGAGAAGATCACCCCGCCTTCGGGCGACATGCCCCAGGAGGAATTCCTGGATAAATTCGTGGCGCTGCTGGTGCTCTTCTGCGTCAGCGGCATGGGCGTGTACGGTTCCATGAACGAAGGCATGACCGGCGACCCCACCCTGCTGATCATCAAGGCGATTCTGGACTTTTTCACGGCCCCGATCTTCGCCTCCTCCATGGGATACACTGTGGGGCTTCTGGTGCTGCCGCAATTCGCGGTCCAGGCGCTGCTCTACTTCGCCGCCAGCCTGATCCTGCCCCTGACCACGCCCGCGATGATGGCCGACTTTTCCGCCTGCGGCGGCCTGATCATGCTCGCCACCGGTTTCCGCATCTGCGGCATCAAGCCGTTCCCCGTGGCGAACATGATCCCGGCTCTGCTCCTGGTCATGCCCTTTTCCTGGCTCTGGAGCCTGTTCGCCGGATAACGAAAAGGGGCTCCGGCAGAACCGAAACCCCTTTTCGCCCCGGCAAGGACGCCAAACGCGGCAAGCCGCTAGCGCGCAATCTCCGCAAAGGCCGCGTTGGTCAGGGCGGCCAGGTCATCGGGGGCCAGTTCGATCTCCAGGCCCCTGCGCCCCGCGCTGACGAAAATGGTCGCAAAAGCCCTGGCCGAGCCGTCGATGACCGTGGGCAGGCTTTTTTTCTGCCCCAGGGGGCTGACCCCGCCGACCACATAGCCGGTCGTGCGCTCCACCAGCGCCACCTCCGCCATGGCCGTCTTCTTCACGCCCACGGCCTTGGCCAGCAGTTTCAGGTCGAGCTGCCGGGACACGGGAACCACGGCCACAAAGAGCGCCCGGCCCTCGCCCGCCACCAGGGTCTTGAAGACCCGGTCCGGGGCCACGCCCGTCTTGTCCGCCGCTTCCCGGCCATAGGAGTCGGCGGCGGGATCGTGTTCATATTCGTGGACCTGAAACGTGATCCCCGCCTGCTTCGCCTTGTCGATCGCCGGTGTCATCGATGCTTTCTCCCCGCTGCGATTGCTGTTTTCAACCTCGGAGACCCTTCCTCCCCCGTTCGGGAGCTCTTTTCAATTCCCCGGCCCGTTCCGTAAAACAGGACGCGACAAAGAGGCAGGGCCGCATCCCTGGTTCTCTGGCTCAGAAACCTGCCGCATCAGGCGGGTTCAAAGAGTTCGATCAGATCGCCGAAGCCTGTGTGCGCCCGCCTTGTGAGCACGGGTTCACGCCGCGTTGCCAGTTCCTGATCGATGTGCGGCAGGACGACCACGATCTGATCGTGTTCAAGAGATGCTTTCGAATCGATCTCATCCACATCCATAGATATTGGCCGCATGGCGACCTCGCTGACGCTTTTCCCCGCCCCCCTCCGCAAGCCGGCTTGCCGGAAGAATGCGACCTTATGCCTCCGCCTCCGCCGTGGGAAGTTCCAGAGCAAGCTCCGTGCTGTCCCCATCGCTCTCCATGGCAATGGAACCGCCCATGGTTTCGATGATCAGCCGTGCGCTGTATGTGCCGAGACCGGTTCCATTTTTTTTGCCCCAGGTGGCGAATTTCTGGAAAAAATGCTCGCGAACCTGCTCGGGAACGCCTCCCTGGTTGCGGATGATGATTCGGCAGTTTTCCCCCGGCAGCACGATTATGCGCACGCCGCCCCCCCGCGGAGAGGCCTCCAGGGCGTTGGCCAGCAGGTTGCCCAGGACGGAATGGAGCAGCATTTCCTCGGCCAGAACCCGCAGCCCTCCCGATCCCTCGCGGCATCCGGCACTGCGAACCTCGGTGGAAACGGACACGCCCTGACGCCGGGCCGCGCTGTCGGCGTTTTCCACCACACGGGCCAGAACCTTTTCCAGGTCCACGGCACGTGGTTCAAACCGATAAATCCCCATTTCCATTTTGAGGATATCCAAGGAGTTGTTGATCATTCCGAGCATGGTGTAGCCGCTTTCGCGCCCGAGGGTGAGCATCTCGCGCTGCTCCGGGGTCAGTCCGCCCTCGTCAAGAAGATAATTGAAGACTGAAATGACGTTGCTCAGGGGCACTTTGAGATCATGCCGCGCCATATGCTCCACATCGTCCTTCAGCCGCTCCATGACCTTCTGTTCGGTCACGTCGTCAAGCAGGACGATCCCGCCATGGAATTTTCCGGAGACATCCCGCATTTTCGAAAACGTGGCCGCGAAATACTGCCCCTTCTGGGCGCCGAGCCCTTCCAGCTCGCAACGAAACGCGGAACAGGAGTCTTGCCGCAGGCGGTTGAGCGGCTCGCGAAGCCAGGGGAGCAAGGCCGAAAGCCGGTGTCGCGGCGGGGATTCGTCGCCGTCCAGGACATAGTACATCCCGCCTTCGCGGTGTTCCAGTCCGAGCAGCCGCGCCGCCGCCACATTGGCATTGTCCAAAACCCCGTGCTCGTCCAGGAGGAACACAGGGGAATCCAGGCTCTCAAACAAGGTGAGATACTTGTTTTTCTCATTGGTCATCTGCCGGTTGGCGCGTTGCAGCTCCTCCAGGGCCCGGTCTTCTCCCAATGCGGTCCAATGGGAGCAGATGGCGATTTCAATCCTGTCGAAGCAGCGTTCCACAAAGGCATGGCAATACGCCTGGTCCGCAGCGGGCAGATCCAGCATGCGCGCGACCTCCTGGAACGCATAGCGATACCCTTTGTACAACCCCAGAAACATGGACAGGCTGATTCCCCGCTCACGGTGCAGCCTTGCTTCAACAACCCCGAACCGTGTCATGGGGTCGCTCGCATAGTCGTCGTCAGGGGACATGCCGGGGAACGCGTTTCCGCATCGCTGGTGTACCTCGACGATGGTTCTGGACAGCCCGGCGATGGATACGCGCCAAGCGGCGGTCAACGTCGACGTGTACTTCGCGTATCCATATTTTTTGGCGAATCCCAGAGTGCGCTCCACAAGCCATTCTTCTTGTCGCACCATTGCCTGGCAATAGCTCGCCAATGCTGTTGGATTTGTTGAATGCAACATGCTCGTTTCCCCGCTATGCTTTCAACGACACCTCTCAAAAAGATTCCGAAAACGCTCCATGCTGAACGGCGCGGCAATGCTTCCGGTCATACCTTCCACCTCGCGGGTCGCGTCCTCCCCGTCCGGAGAGATTTCGGTCATGGCGATCATCGGGATGGAGCGGTGGTCCGCGCCTGCCCGGCCCTCCCGAACGCTTCGCGCGGTTTCCTCCAACTCCGGAGCAGGCAGCCGCATATCCATAAGCATGATCTCGAAACATCCCGCCCGGAGCAGGTCCAGGGCTGTCCGCCCCGTTGTGGCAACGCGCACCGTGTAGCCCCTGGATTCGAGCATCCGCGCCATGGCCGGGACCGGACCCGCCTCGCCCCCCACGAAAAGGATTCGGGGCAGGCCGGATTCACCGGGCCTCCGCTTCGCGACGCTCCCCGCCGTGCCGTTCTCCGACTGGTCGCCCCCCACCGGGGACACGGGAATGGAAACATAAAATGTCGTCCCCTCTCCAGGAGTGCTTTCCAGGCAGAGGGTTCCCTTCATGAGGGTCACAAGCCGCCGGACAATGGCCAGCCCGAGTCCCGCGCCCTGGTGATCGCGCCTGTAACCCTGGGAAATCTGCCGGAAGGATTCAAAGGCGGTGTGGTACTGATCCTCCGGGATTCCGGAGCCGGTGTCCGAGACGATGAACAGCAGGTTGCCGCAGGGATTGTCCCCCCGGGGAAGCGGGCAGACATCCAGGCGAACCTGACCCGATTCAGTGAACTTCAGGCCGTTCCCCACCAGGTTGAAAAGAACCTGCCGGATGCGCAATGCGTCGCCGTTGACCCGTCCGGGCACGCCCGGCCAGACTTTTTTGACAAAGGCCACGCTTTTCTGGGTAGCGCTCAGACCAAAGAGGCAATCCACGGAATTGACCAGATCATGGATCTCGATGGGGGCCACGGTAAGGCTGAGCCTGCCCGCTTCAATGGCGGAGAGGTCAAGGATGTCGGAGAGCAGGTCCGTGAGGCGCTTGCCGGATAGCAGCGCATTTTGCGTGTATCGGCTCTGTTCCTCATCCAGCGTGGAAAGTTGCAGCAGGTGCAGCATCCCGATGATCCCGTTGAGGGGCGTGCGGATCTCGTGGCTCATGTTCGCCAGGAACTCGGTCTTGGAGAGGTTGGCGGCCTCGGCGGAATTCTTGGCCTGGAGCAGTGCCTCCCCAATCCGGGTGCGCTCCCTGTTGTCCGCCTCCAGGGCGTCCGCCATGGCATTGAACGAGTCCGAAAGCGTGGCCAGTTCCGCTATTTCCCGGAAAGATTCGACCCGGACACCGAGGTCGCCCTGACCAAGTCGCGTTGCGGCATCAGCCATGGCCTCCAGCGCCCTTCCAAGATACTTGCCGCCGAAATGCCAGCCGAACAGCAAGGCAAGACCGAGCGAAAGAACCAGAGTGACGAGGCTGCGCATCAGGCCCTCCTCGGCATTGGTCCGCACCGCCTCCAACGGCGACCCGACAACGATGTACATGTAGGGCTCCCTGTCCGGGGAGAGCCTCAACTGCTGGTAGGCGGAAACATGCATCATCCCGTCCGAAAATCGCTGTGTGAAGATTCCGGAGGCGTCATTTTGCCGGATGATTCCGTACACTGTGGTATTGATCGGCGTGCCCGGCAGCAGGTCTGGCAATGAGGGGTAGCGGAAAATGCGCATCCCCTTGTGGTCCACAAAGCCCACAAAGGAATTTTCTGGAAACGAGGTGTAGCGAAACAAATCGCCGAACCGTTCCAGCCGGTAGCTCGTCAGGAGGACGGACCGCACCTCACCCGTGTCGTCCAGCACCGGCATCCCAAAGGTAAACACGGGAACCTTCAGCGTCACACCGACCAGATATTCGCCCGTGGAAAAGGTCTTGAACCGGAGCGCATCCTGAAAGTGCTTCGTGTGCGAAAAGTTGACCGCCCCCTGCGCTGTTCCGGAAGCGATGAGCTCGCCGCTGGTGTCCACCAGATGCAGCGCCCCGTATACGGGATTCAGCTTGAGCAACTGTGCGAACAATTCCCTGCACGCCCCCACATTGCGGGTGCGCACCTGCGGAAGTCTGGCCAATCCTTCCAAAAGTTGTTCGGTGGCGTGCGTGGCCTGGGTTTGAGTGTCGGCAACATGCAGTGAAAATTCAAGAAGTTTTTGTTTTGCCCGATCAATATCAACCGTTCTGTCATGCAGTACCGTCAAGAGGATAAAAAGCATTCCCGGCAAAGCCGACAATAAAATCAGAAACAGCAACCGCTTTCTGATGGAACCCCGCGAGAGTATCGGAATCATCAACTGCCCCAATGGAAATGTTGTGCCGCCGCGAAGCGCTGAACTCCTCACCCCGGACAAGAGACATACTCTCCCTGATCATTGACCAATATACAAGCGGCAGACCCTTTTCAAGAGAGAAACTTTTCCGAAGTCCGATGCCTACGCCTTTTCCACGCTGCGGCCCGCTGGCGGGCCGCAGGGCCACCGGACGCTGGACAAAACCATGAATTTACCTAAGGTGATTCGCTGCCGGGCGGAATCGACCACTTTTCCTCTGTTCCGGCCCCCCCGTGCAAGCCCAGGCGACAGCGGCATCCGGAAAGACCATGGTTATGCCCTCTTGACGTTTCGCACGGTTTTCCCCAGAATTCTGGACGGAGACACTCATGGACTATTTCAATAAGGACGAACGCGAAAAACAGCAGGCGTTCGCAGCCAGACGCGACCGGATCTTCTCGCCCATCATCAACGGACTGGTGGCCCTGGGCGCCACCCCCAACCAGGTCACCGGCGTGGGCGTAGCGTTCCTGATGGTCGCCTGCCTGCTGCCCAACTCCCTTGCCGTGGCCAGCGCGACCTGCATCGCCCTCTATGTGTTTTGCGACGGCCTGGACGGCCCCCTGGCGCGGCGCAGCGGTAACGCCCACCCCGGAGGCTCCCTGGTGGACATCGTGGCCGACCAACTCGGCGTCGTGTTCCTCTCCGCAGCGGCGGTCCACCATCTCAACGCCTGGGGTCCGGCAATGGTGGTCTTTGCCTGCTCCGACCTCATCTTCATCGGCCTCGTGGTTTACGCCAACGCGCTCGAAGTGAAACTCCGAAAATTCATCCGCGCGAAATACATCTTTTTTCTGCTCTACTTGGGTTCCCTGTCCCTGAGCCGGGACCTGGTCACCTACTTTTGCGCGGGTTTCTCGGTCTACTATTCCGTGGAGGCCTTCGAAGCCCTGTACCGCATTTACAACCACCACAGCGGCAAACCCGGCCCCCAGGCCGATCCGCGCTAGAGTCTCGGCCTGAAGGAGTCCCCGCTGCCGCATTCCAAGCCTCACGTCCCTTCTTCCTCGGGCAGTTCGTCAAACGCCGGGAGCGCATTCAACCCTTCATCCCAATTGGCCTTCCGCGAAACATAAATATGCGCCTGCGGCAGGATCGGCGCATCGCAATCCAGACTTCCCGCGGGAACCACCAGCAGCCTTCCTTCCATCTGCATATTCGGCAGCGCCGATCCGCATTCCGTACAAAAGCTCTTGATATGGCCTGTCGCATTGAAATTAAATGTCCTCACCTTTTCCGCACCGGACACCCAGTGCAAACGGGCTGTGGATGAAAAGATGTTCGCCGCATGGGCCGAACCGGTATCCTTCCGACACCGCTCGCAATGGCACAGGTAGAAACCCTCAAACTCGCCTTCGACCTCATAAACAACCTTGCCGCAGAGACACGATCCCGCATATTTCACAGCCACACTTCCATTGTTTCCTCCCGCATGACGGGAACCCCACACTCCAGCAGCGCTCTCCATGATTACATCTGCCGCATATGATAACATTATTTGATTATATACACCAGGGAGACAGGGGGAGAAACGAGGTGGTGTGCCAGCCGCCCTGCCCTGCACAGGACCATTTTATTCCCAGAGCGAAAGCGATACATCGCTACTGCGGATGGGTAAGGGGGGAACGCCCACAGACTGGACGCGGTTACCGTGGCACTTTGAAAGAATTCTTTGGGGAATTAGATGTACTGCCAGACTTTACCGATTGTTGTTTCCATAACGGCGACGGCGCAAAGATCGCTACAGGCGATTGCGACAAGCTCGGCCCGAAGCGCCCCCCCAGCGTGGCTTTTATTGAAGGCCTCCATGACTGCCATGGCGTCGCCGCGCGTGCGAGACTGTGGAGAGCTGCCGTCATGCGTCCGGGGATGGTAGCCGATGTAAATCGTTTTGAGCTTTTCCTGTTCTCTGTTCATATCCTGTTCTCGTGGAGCTGTTCTGTGTCCGCCCCTGGGGCCGGTGTGTTGTCCGGCCTGGGGATCAAGTTCAGTGAACTTCTTAGCCTGCACAGAGTGCGTTTAATGTGACTCCGGGGCGTGCCAGCTTCCATGCGCACAGCATGTGAGCCCGTTGGCGATCAAACTGGGTTTGGCTTTCTTTGGGCTGCCAGCTAACATCTTATAAAACAACATTTTTTGCTAAGCAGTCAAGATAAATGGCTCTCCATCAATAAAAGGGGCAATCACGAAGAATTCCTAAAAAAAGACCCGGTCAGCTCTATTGCTAACCGGGTCTTTTCTGAAATATGTGGTGGAGCTGGAGGGAATCGAACCCACGACCTCTTGAATGCCATTCAAGCGCTCTCCCAACTGAGCTACAGCCCCACGTCGTCGGGAGTGATTTACTGCCCCTTTTCCACCCGGATGTCAACGGGCGGCGCACGTTTTTTTTCATCCCCGAAAAAACGGCCGGAACCGGCGCAACGCACCAGCTCCGGCCTTCGAACGCGCCCAGGGGGCGCGTATGATCCGATCCGCTACTTGAGCAGCGCGGCAGCTCCGGCCTTGGCCACGCTCTCGTCCTCATCCACACTGCCGCCGCTCACGCCGATGGCTCCGATGATCACGTTGTTCTTGTCCACCAGCGGCACGCCGCCCGCGAAGATCACCAGCCCACTGTTCGTTACTTCGATGCCGTAGAGCGGCTGGCCCACCTGGGAGGCCGCGCCCAGCGCACGGGTCGGCATGTTGAAATAGCGGGCCGTGACGGCCTTCTTGATGGAGATGTCGATACTGCCCAGGAAGGCATCCTCCATGCGGTAGAAGGCCTTGAGGTTGCCCCCGGCGTCCACCACGGCGATGTTCATGGGCACTTTGATCTCCCTGGCTTTGACCAGGGCCGCATCGAGAGTCTTCTGCGCCTGGACCAGAGTGATGTCCCCGGGCAGGGTCTTGGCCGGTTCCGCGGCAAAGCCCAGGCTCGCCGCAAACATGAACAGGCACACCGACAGCAGGAAAACAGTAACCGATTTCCGCATCTTCCTACCCTCCTTGGAGGTTTGAGGTTCCGGTAAGCCTAGGCCCGCTCCCAGTCCGGGTCAACCCGTTGAGATATTTTCCACCATGCTTTCTCAAGCAGGACACCGCGCGCCGCGCGGAGCCGGCGACCTTCGGCGTGGGGCCGCACAAGCGGCTTTCTTCCCGGCGTGGAATCTGCTAGTCCTCGACTCGTTCCCGGCAGCTCCGGCCCGCCCGGAGCCTTTGCGACATCCCACCCGCAACAGGAGATTTCCCATGAACGAATATATGTTCCAGTCCCCGGCCCGCATCCTCTTCGGCAACGGCGTGGTGGCAAAGGTCGGGGCCGAGGCCGCCCGCTTCGGCTCCCATGCCCTGGTGGTCACGGGCAAGGGTTCCTCCGCGCGCACGGGCAGCCTGGACGCGGTCCTGGCCTCGCTCAAGGCGGCGGGTGTGGCCGCGACCCTTTTCGCCCAGGTGGAGAGCGACCCCAGCGTGGCCACGGTGAGTGCGGGCGCGGAACTGGCCCGCAAGGCGGGCTGCGACGTGATCGTGGCCTTGGGCGGCGGCAGCCCCCTGGACGCGGCCAAGGGCATCGCCCTGCTGCTGACCAACGGCGGCAAGATCACGGACTACGAGACCAAGGCCCCGGAAAAGGACGGGACGCCCATCGTGGCCGTGCCCACCACGGCCGGAACCGGCTCGGAAATCACGCGCTTTTCCGTGATCACGGACACGGAGCGCAAGGTCAAAATGCTTGTCCAGGGCGCGGGCCTGATCCCCAAGGTGGCCCTGCTCGACCCGGAGCTGACCGTGACCATGCCCGCCCACGTCACTGCGGGCACGGGCATGGACGCCCTGACCCACGCCATTGAGGCATACATTTCCTCCATTGCCACGCCCCTGAGCGATGTGCATGCCCTGGAGGCCATCCGGCTGATCGGCCGGAACCTGATCAAGGCGGTCCACGGCCCCAAAAACATGGAGGCGCGCGAGGGCATGCTGCGGGGCCAGATGCATGCGGGCCTGGCCTTTGGCAACGCCTCGGTGGCCCTGGTGCATGCCATGTCCCGGCCCCTGGGCGCGCTCTTCGGCATTCCCCACGGCCACGCCAACGCCCTGCTCCTGCCCGTGGTCATGGACTACAACCGCGGCGCGGCTCCGGAGCGTTTCAGGGACATCGCCCGCGCCCTGGGCGAAAACGTGGACGACCTCTGCCTGCGCGACGCGGCCCGCACCGCCGTGCTCTGCGTGGAGGAACTGCTGGAGGAAACCGGTCTGGAAAACCACCTCTCGGCCTTCGGGATCAAGGAGCAGGACATTGACCGGCTGGCCTCGGACGCCGTGGTTAACGGCAGTTGCAACTTCAACCCGCGCAGACCGGACAAAGAAGAGATTGCCGCGCTCTACAGCGCGGTACTCTGAGTTCAGCAGAGACAATAAAAGGCCTGTCGCACTCTCAAGCGCGACAGGCCTTTTCTCCCACCGGTATGACCTTGAGCACTCCCGGCGGACAACAATCCGCGTTTTAGAGCGAGCCTCCCTTTCTTGCGGAGAGAATCACGTCCTTCCCATACAACAGTGCGCGCGAGGTAATCTTATCGATGATGAACCGATTGTACTCGACATCGCATTGCCGGTCCTTGCGATGCTCGCGAGCTTTTTTCTTATGGGACAGCAAGAAAAAGTATGTGAACAGCAGTACAAACGGATGTAAAAAGGCGAACGCGTACATGCTCTTTGGCAGATAGCTCGAGCCGACGTTTTCCACGGCCAGCCCCTGCTTGCGCAGGAGATAGTCGATTTCAGGGTATGACTTCAGGTTAACGTGCGCCTCTCCAAAAGGAACATCAAGATTGATCGGCGATTTCATTCCGTAGCAAAAGCCGGTCAGCAGATGGTAGAATCGGGAGCGCAATGAAATTTTGTTCGGAAACGTGAGGACCAGTACGCCCCCCGGCTTAAGTACCCGGTTGAATTCGCCGAACAATCGATAGACCGAGTCGATGTGCTCCACGACTTCCCGGCAGATGATCACGTCAAACACGCTGTCGCCGTAGGGAAGATTCTTTTCCAGGTTGACCGCGTCCGCGACCAGCCCCCCGAACTTCAATGCTCCTCCGCCAAGACTGGATACCGTCAGATCATGCCCCAATTGCGACAGCTCGTAGGCCAATTCGCCTTTCCCCGCGCTGGCCTCGTAGATTTTCAGATTTTTCTTCTGCGGAAAGAAGGAGCAGATAACCGAATCCTTGGCAATGTCACGATGGTGCTTTATGTGCGTCATGTTCTCTGTCGTGTTTGTTGGCCGTTCAACCCGAATTTACCACCACTGCTTGCGGCATCCATCGTCATGGCCGCCGCCGTCCAGATCACAACGAGCCGGGAACTTCAAAATTCCTCGCTCCGCGACGAGACCAGTATTTCACGATAACATCGCCCGCTGGTTCTGGCCTGTCCACGCTTTTCCATAGCATCCGCGCACCGGTTCGTCAGCAACTAACTCTTCCGCCTCACCGATTGCCAGCAGGGCGCGCTTTGCGTATGAACAGGACGTACAAACCGCAACGAGGCCCATGTCCATACTCAAGCGCATTCTGATCAAACTTCTCTGGGTCACCGTGATCTTCTTCGGCATCACGGTGATCAGCTTCTGGGTCATCCATCTGGCTCCGGGATCGCCCACGGACCTGGAAACCCAGCTCAACCCCACGGTGACCCCGGAGACCCAGCAGCGCCTCCAGGCACTCTATGGACTGGACAAGCCCATCCACGAACAATACGCGGCCTGGGTCGGCAGGCTCGTGACCTTCGACTTCGGCCAGTCCCTGTCCGGCGACCACCTCCCGGTCTGGGAAAAGATCAAGGAACGCCTGCCCCTGACCTTCGGCATGAACATGGCCTCCCTGGTGCTGACCCTGTTCATCGCCGTGCCCATCGGCGTGCTCTCGGCCTGGAAACGGGGCGGCGCGTTCGACAAGGGCATGACCGTATTCGTGTTCATCGGATTTGCCATGCCCGGCTTCTGGCTGGCCCTGCTGCTGATGCAGGCCTTTGGCATCTGGTGGAACCTGCTGCCCATTTCCGGCCTGACCAGCCTGGACTACCCGCAACTGGGCTTTTTCGGCCAGCTCTGGGACCTGGCAAAGCACCTGACCCTGCCGATCTTCATCTACACCTTCGGCTCCCTGGCGGGCATGTCCCGGTTCATGCGCACCAGCATGCTCGAAGTGCTGCGCCAGGACTACATCATGACCGCGCGCGCCAAGGGCCTGCCCACGAGCGCGGTCATCTTCCGCCACGCCCTGCGCAATGCGCTGATGCCCGTGATCACCATTCTCGGCCTCTCGGTTCCGGGCCTCATCGGCGGCAGTGTGATCATCGAATCCATCTTCGCCCTGCCCGGCCTGGGCCAACTCTTTTACCAGGCGGTCATGGCCCGCGACTATCCGCTGATCATGGGTTCCCTGGTGCTCGGCGCGGTGCTGACCCTGGCGGGCAACCTGCTGGCCGATGTGGGCTACGGTCTGGCCGACCCGCGCGTGCGGCTGGCCGGGAGGGATGCGTAGATGATCCGGAAACTGAAACGCAGCGGTTTTCTCGCGCGCAACGGCCTGTTCCTGGCGGGCGCGCTCATTGTGGGCACGGTGTCCCTGGCCGCGCTCCTGGCCCCCTGGATCGCGCCCTATCCGCCCGGGCTCATCGACGTGAACGCCCTGCTCCTGCCGCCCTCGCCCCAGCACTGGTTCGGCACGGACGCCCTGGGCCGGGACGTGCTCTCGCGTATGCTCCACGGAGGCCGCGTCTCGCTCTGGGTCGGGTTCGTGGCTGTGGGCCTGTCCACGGGCATCGGTCTGGTGCTCGGACTGGCCGCGGGCTATTTCGGCAAGCTCGTGGACGAGGCCATCATGCGCCTTGTGGACGTGATGCTCTGCTTCCCCAGCTTCTTTCTGATCCTGGCGGTCATCGCCTTTTTGCAGCCCAGCCTGCTGAACATCATGATCGTCATCGGCCTGACCTCCTGGATGGGCGTGGCGCGACTGGTGCGGGCCGAAACCCTGACCCTGCGCGAGCGCGACTTCGTGCTCGCGGCGCGCGTGGCCGGGGCCGGACCGGGCCGGATCATCTTCCAGCACATCCTGCCCAATGCGCTGGCCCCGGTGCTCGTCTCCGCCACGCTCGGCGTGGCCGGGGCCATTCTCGTGGAGTCCTCCCTCTCCTTTCTGGGCCTGGGCGTGCAGCCCCCGGACCCGTCCTGGGGCAACATGCTCACGGACGGCAAGGAGGTCCTGGGCGTGGCCTCCTGGCTCTCCATCTTTCCCGGCCTGGCCATTCTGATCACCGTGCTCGGCTACAACCTGCTCGGCGAAGGCCTGCGCGACCTGCTCGACCCGCGCCTGCGGCAATAGCGCCTTTCGGTCTTTCCGCTTTCCGTTTTCAGACGCTCTTCGTTTCCGGACAGCTTCCACACTCGCCGACAAATCCGACAGTGCAACACATTGTCGCGATACACTTTTATGTCTTAATTTTAGCCCTCCGTTTTTAGCTTGACCCTCAAACTATCCAGCGCTAGAAAAGCTTGAAGTTCAAACTAACGGAGTGCCCATGCCCCAAGAACACGTTTTTCTCGTTGCGCTGCAATCCTCGCTGCTCCTCGGCATTGTCCACGGCATCAACCCCTGCGGCCACTCCTGGCTGGCCCTGGCCCCGTTCGTCTCCGGAGAACGCCGCGCCGCGCGGGTCCTGGCCCTGACCGCCGCGTTTCTGGGCGGCACGGCCCTGGCCTGCCTGCTGCTCGGCCTGACCCTGGGCGCGGTGTCCACGCTCTTCCCACCCTCTTTCAGCTACTGGCTGGATATCGTAGCCGGTGTGGTGATCATCCTTTTGGGATTGGTCCTGGTTGTCCGTCCCCACCTGCTGCACGATCACGATCATGACCATGAGCATGAACACGACGAGGAACACGACCAGGGCCAGGGCCAAGACGCGCACGCAGAGCCACATGACCATCCACATGACCACACTCATGAACATGCGCACGAAGAAGCGCACGCGTCCTGCCATTGCGCGGACCCCCGCAAGCCTTCCCGACTGCGCCGGGCAGCGGTTCCAGGCCTGTTCGCCTTTGGATTCGTGAACATGATCGTGCCCTGCCCCACTGTGGCGATCATGTACTCCTACGCCCTGAATTCCGGCAGCATCGGGCGCAGCGTGGCCGTGTTCGGAGCCTACGCCCTGACCACGGCCCTGGCCGTGGGCGCGGTGATCTGGGCGCTGTTCCGCGCGGCAAGCTGGGCGCGGCGGCTCAACGACCACCGCGTGGAGGATGGAATTTTGCGCGGCATCGGTCTGATGACGGTGGCTTTCGGCGTCTATTCGCTGTATTCCGGGATTTGAGATGACCCAACCCTCGGAGGCGGGGATGACGCGCGCGGAAACGGAGAATCTGGCTCAGCAGATCGTGGAATTCTACGAAAAGCTCTCGTCCTGGGAGCACGGTGTGGTGCGCGGAACCGGGCTGACCCCGACCCAGATGCACGTGATCGAAATTCTCGGCGCCCACAAGGCCCTGCGCATGAAGGAACTGGCCGAACGCATGGGCGTGACCACCGGAACCCTGACCGTGGTGGCGGACAAACTGGAGCAACGCGGACTGCTCCGGCGCAGGCCCAACGAGGCGGACCGCCGCTCCATTCTCGTGGAGCTGACCGCGGCGGGACAGGAGCGCTTTCAGGAGCACGACAAGCTGCACGCGGACCTGACCCGCGAAATCGTGGCGGAGCTCACTCCCGAGGAGACCGCTTGCCTTGCGGCCTGCCTGGCCAAAATCAACCGGGTGTTCTGACCCCACTCCTCCGCCCATCCCGCCGGGGAACCTCCCTTGCGGCCCGTTGCCCATCCCAACGAGTTGCTATACCGTCCGAGACACGCCAATGGCCGGAAGCTCCGACCCGCCTCGCGGCGAAGGTGGCGTCCCGGAGCGGACCCGGACCCGGCAGGATCAACCCCGGAATCCCGAAAACAGCCGGCATCAAGCATGGCGACGGACCGGCTTCGGCAACGTGGTCCGTCGCAGCGTGCGGAACATGAAAAAATTCTCGGAACTCACGGAAGCGGAAATCCTGGCCCTGGCCATCGCCCTGGAGGAAGAGGATGAACGCATCTACGCCGACTTCGCGGACGGCCTGCGCGATTCCTTCCCGGCCACGGCCGCGATCATGACGGGTACAGGTGCGGAGGAATCGGTCCACCGACGCCGACTCACCGACCTCTACAGACGCAAGTTCGGCGAACACATCCCACTGATCCGACGCCAGGATGTCAAGGGCTTCGTGCAACGCAAGCCCCTCTGGCGCGTGCGGCCCCTGGGCATCGAGACCGTCCGCAAGTTCGCAGCCCAAATGGAATTGGAGACCCGGCAGTTCTACGAGAAGGCCGCCGCCAGGACCGGGGACGTGGACATCCGCCGCCTGCTGGATGATCTGGCCCAGGCCGAGCGCAAGCATGAATCCAATGCCCGGCAACTCAGCGAGACGCATCTGGGCGGCGGCGCACAGGAGGCCGAGGCCGCCACGGAGCGACGGCTCTTCGCGCTCCAGGTGGTTCAGCCAGGCCTGGCGGGGCTCATGGACGGCAGTGTCTCCACCCTGGCCCCTGTTTTTGCGGCCGCGGCCGCGACCCAGGACAGCTGGCAGGCCTTTCTCGTGGGCCTGGCCGCCTCTCTGGGCGCAGGCATCAGCATGGGCTTTGCAGAAGCACTTTCGGACGACGGGAGCATGACCGGACGCGGCCATCCCTGGATCCGCGGCGCGGTCTGCGGGCTGATGACCACCCTGGGCGGCATCGGCCACACCCTGCCCTTCCTGATCCCCAACTACCAGCAGGCCATGCTCGCGGCCCTGGCCGTGGTCATTCTGGAGCTGGCGGCCATCACCTGGATCCGCTCCCATTACATGGAGACCCCGATCCTCTCGGCGGCCCTGCAAGTCATGCTCGGCGGCATCCTGGTCTTCCTGACCGGCTACTTCATCGGCAGCGCCTAGCCCGGAAACGATTCTTCGGGGCCGCGACTCCATCAACGCACACAGGGCCGTTGCGGAAAATTCCGCAACGGCCCTGAGCGATTTCAACGTCGCGATGCCCGAACCAGGTCCCTGCCTCAGATATCGTCGCCCTCCCGGATCCGGCCCGGCCCAGACCCGAATGGTTCACAGCCGCTCGGTTCGCAGCCGCATGGCCC
The DNA here is from genome assembly GCA_050251775.1 of Desulfovibrio sp. Lineage (GTDB taxonomy): Bacteria > Desulfobacterota > Desulfovibrionia > Desulfovibrionales > Desulfovibrionaceae > Paucidesulfovibrio. The sequence continues at coordinate 12,091 of JBFWMD010000019.1, read as the reverse complement.
CTGGTTCGAGGGCGCAAAGGCCTCCAGCCCCTCGGGAGCAACGGGCCGCGTGGCGCGGGAGAGCACGCCCTCCACAAACATCATGAACCAGAACGCGATGCGCTCCACGCTGGCCGAGAGCCGGTGTCCGTCCGGAACCATGTGCAGAGTGCAGCGGGTGATTTCAGCCAGTCGCAACACATTGCGGGCGGGGACCACCTCGTCCCGCCAGCCGTGGACCACTTCCAGGGGGCACTCCACTCCAGCGAATTCCTGGCGTCCATAGCCGGGCAGGTAGACCGCCGGAGCCAGGGCGAACACGCCCAGGGGCCGGAGGGCCGAGGCCGCGCACAGGCTCACGTATCCGCCCATGCTCGAACCGGCCAGGAGCAGCGGTCCCGGAATCCGGGCACAGTGCTCCAGCAGCCGCTCCACGCGGCGTTCCGGCGCGTCCACGGTATCATTGAGATCCTGGTAGTCCACGATCTCGAATTCCACTTCCAGCTGGCGGGCCATATCCGCCATGCGTCTACTCTTGGCCCCCCAGGGCTGGGCATCTTTGCCGTGGGACCAGATCACGGTCGCGCTCATGGATCTCCTCCGGCCCGCATTGGCGGGCGTTTCTACCTGACTTATCTTGCAAAGGATTGTTCCAGAAATCCCCGTGCGGGGCAAGCGGACGGCCCGTCCTCCCAAGCGGGAAGGCGGGCCGTTTTTTTTTGCGTGAAACCGGCTTCGGAGCGGAGCCGGCGCTTATGCCGGGCCAATGCCGGGTCTAATAGCGACCGAACTTGTCATCATCCAGATGAATCACGACTTCCGGCTCGCCGGAAGTGGCTTCCCGCCGCGCCACAGGCTTCGAAGGTGCGCCTTTGCCCTGCGGCCGGGTTTCGGCTCCCCAGGCGTCCTGCGGCGTTGTGCTGCCCTGTTTCGGATCGACCGGGCGGCGGGGCGCTGCGGGCTTGTTCCCCTGGGGCAGGGACTGCGGGGGCTTGCGCTGCACGCGCAACCGGGAGGATTCAGACGCGGTTCTCCGGGCGGACGAAGCTTCGGAGGGAGCCTGTTGGTCCGCGCCGCCACGCAACCGGAAGTTGGCCAGCAGGGAACGAAGCAGCCCGGCCTGGCTGGAAAGCTCCTGCGCCGCCGAGGAGGTCTGCTCCGCATTGGCGGTGTTGCGCTGGGTCACGGTGTCCACCTGCTGCAAGCCCTGGGTCACTTCCATGAGCGCGTGGGACTGTTCAGAGGAAGCCTGGGCAATGGCATCCACCAGGGTCGCCACTTCAGCCACCTCGGCCACCACGGCCTGCATGCCCTCGGCGGTCTGGCCGACCATCTCGCTGGTGCGCCGGACCCGTTCGCCCGAGCCTTCAATGAGCTGGGCGGTTTCCTGGGCGGCCTTGGCGCTGCGCGAGGCGAGATTACGGACCTCCTCGGCCACCACGGCGAAACCCTTGCCATGCTGCCCGGCCCGGGCCGCCTCCACTGCGGCGTTCAGGGCCAGCAGATTGGTCTGGAAAGCGATTTCGTCAATCACCTTGATGATCTTGGCAATGGCCTGGGAGGACTCGCTGACTTCCCGCATGGCCTCGACCATGTGCTCCAAGTCCTGGTAACCGGTATCCGCGCGTCCGCGCACCGCATTGGCGTTTCTGCTGGCCCGGGAGGCGTTCTCCGCGTTCTCCCGCGTCTGGGAGGAAACCTGCGTCAGGGAGCTGGTGATCTGCTCCAGGGAGGCGGCCTGTTCCGTGGCCCCCTGAGAGAGCGCCTCGCTGGCCGCCGAGACCTGGCCTGCGCCGGAATCCACTTCCAGGGCGCTCTGCAACACCGACCCGAGCACGCCGTTCAAATTTCGGGACATCTGGCGCAGGGCCTTGCCAAGCACGTCCTTTTCCGAGGCGATCTCCACCTCGGCGGTCAAGTCGTTGGAGGCGATGGCCTGGGCCAATTGGGCCTTGTCTTCCAGCCCTTCGGCCATGTGGTTCAGGGAACGGGCCAGGACTCCGATCTCATCATGAGCGTCGTATTCGATCCGTTCGGAGAGGTCGCCCTTGCGGATCAGCTCGGCCAGAGAGGAGGCGCGGCAGATGGGCCGGGCAATGGAGCGAGCCAGGAACCAGATCAGCACGCAGAGCAGCAGGATGACGCCCAGGCTGATGCCCACGGCGCGATAAAGCATGGCCTTGGAGCCCGCCAGGACCACATTCAGGGGAATGTCCACGCCCAGGCCCCAATACTGGCCGCCGCCGGTCACGTCGATGGGCACGAAAATGCGATGCCACTGGACCCCGTCCTGCTCGAAGTCCAGGGAGAGCTCCTTACCGGAGGCAACGGCGTCATGGACACGGCTCGCCATTTCCTCGCCAAAGGCGTCCTGCATGGGCTTGCCCATCATGGACTTGTCCGGTGTGCCCACGAAACTGTCGTTGTCCGCCACGATGTAGGCCTTGCCGCTGCCAAAGGGCGTAATCGACGCGGCCATGTCCATGAAGGAGGTCACGTTGTAGTCCAGGCCCACCACGCCCCGGAAGTTTCCGTTCACCAGCACGGGGATGCATGAATCAATGCCAAGCACGGTCTTGCCGCCCGCCTTGAAGGTGTACGGCGAGGTCAGGTAATCCTTCTTTGTGTCGCGTGGTACTGTGTACCACTTTGCACGCTCAGGATCGCTGCAAGGCTGCATTTCGATGCCGCCGGCAGTCCGGTAATAATACGGCATGTACCGCCCGGTGGCGTCGTGGGACTTGTCCGCGTTGGCCCAAAGCGCGTCGGGGCCGTCAAAGCCGTCCACGGTGAACGCGGCCCAGACACCGAGAAAGGCGTCCGTCCGCGCCACCATCTGTCGCAGCACATGGCCGAACTCGTTGCGGGAAATTTCTCCGCCGCTGAGAATGGACGCCTCGTATGCGGCGGCGAGGGCACGGCCCTGATCCATGATCGGGCTGATGAAATTCAACACTTCCACGGCTTGCCGCTCCGCGATCTCGCGGGCAAGGTCGCGCGCGTCGCTCTCCGCGGCACGCCCCATCCAAAACGCCAGCAGCAGGCTGGTGGACAGCATACCCACCGCCACCAAAAGGCATGTGGGGAGCAATATCTTGTTACGAATTCCCATATTTCGCATTTCACAACTCCTTCTGGATTGACCGGTGATGAACAAAAATTACCAGGAATGCGGTCGGCACACCAGATAAATCTGGTACGATATACCGCATTCTGCGACACCCCTCCGCACCCTTGGCAGCACGCTCCCGTTGGGATACAATCCAGTGAATCGACCCTTGCCGGAGCAAGCCAGAAAATGTTGGAACTGTTGCGCATCCATGACCTCGCCCTGATCGAGGACGCCGAACTGGAGTTCTCGTCCGGTCTGAACGTGTTGACCGGCGAAACCGGAGCGGGCAAATCCTTCATCCTGCGCGCCCTGGATTTTCTCACGGGGGAACGCATGAGCCGCGACATGGTCCGGCCCGGCAAGGAAAAGGCCGTGGTCGAAGCGCTCTTTGTGCTGCCCGAGGGCGACGCCCAGATCCGACGCGAACTTTCCGCCGAAACCGGGCGCAGCCGCATCTACGTCAACGACCGCCTGAGTTCCCAGGAGACCATCCGCGAACTCAAGCCCCGTTTGATCGTGCATACCAGCCAGCACGGCCAGCAAAAGCTGCTCTCCCCGGCCTACCAGATGCGCATTGTGGACGACTTTCTGCCCGATCCCGGCCTGCTCGCCGCCAGGGACGAGGCAGGTCGCGCCCTGGACACGGTGCTCGAAGCCCGGCGCGAGCTGGAACTGCGCGCGCAAGGACTGGCCAGCCAGCGGGAACTGTTGGAGTTCCAGCGCACCGAAATCGACAAGGTGGACCCCCAGCCCGGCGAGGAAGAGGAGCTGGAAGCGCTCAAGCAGCGGCTCAAGGACCAGAAGCTGGCCTCGGAATCCCTGGGGCGCGCCCTGGACCTGCTGCACGGGGACGTGGCCCTGGCCGATCTGCTCACCGCGCTCTCCCGCCAGATGGACGAGATTTCGCGCCTTTACCCGGACTTCGCCGAAGACCGCGACGCGGTGAACGAGTTCCGCCACCGCGTGGGCGACCTTGTGGAACGCCTGCGCCGCAACCCGGCCGAGGCCGTGGAAGAAGGCGACCTGAACAGCGTGGAATCGCGGCTTTTCGCCATTTCCCGGCTGAAGCGCAAGCTGAACCGCTCCCTGGACGAAATTCTGCGCCTCAAGGACGAAATCGCCCGGAACCTTTCCTTTCTCGATGCCTGCGCCCTGGACCGCAAACGGCTCGAAAAGCAGGAGGCCGAAGCCTCGACGCGGCTCGGCGAGATCCTTGAGCGGCTCAACAAAGCCCGCCGGAATGCGGCGCGGGAATTCTGCGACCGGGTGGAAAACGAACTGCACGGGCTGGGCTTTTCCGAGCACGCCCGCGTGGACATGGAATTCACGCCGCACGAGCCCTACCCCGGCCTGACCGAACTGCGCGGACGGCTGATGTGGATTCCCAACCCCGGACAGGCTCCCCAGCCCCTGGACCGCATCGCCTCGGGCGGCGAGCTCTCGCGCTTTCTGCTGGCCCTGGTGAGCATCCGCTCCGGGCGCGGCGAGGATCTGCCCTCCCTGCTCTTCGACGAGGTGGACGCGGGCGTGGGCGGCCTGACCCTGAACAGCCTCGGAGACAAGCTGCGCTCCCTGGCCGAACGCCAGCAGGTCCTGCTGATCACCCACTGGCCCCAGCTCGCGGCCCTGGCCGTGCGCCATTTTCTCATTGCCAAGGACGTGCAGGAGGGCGAGACCTTCACCCGCTGCTCCCGCCTCAGCGGCGAAGCCGTGCGCCAGGAACTTTCGCGCATGGCCGGCGGCGGCGAACGCGGCGAGGCCCTGGCCGGAAAGCTGCTCTGATCCCCTGCTCGGGCCAAGGCTCGATTTTCTCCCCTTTTTGTGCCACATTCCCGCAGCGGCGCTGTTGCCGCCCATGACATCGCAGGAGTTCCCATGCATCTGACCCTGAAATTCGACACTGTGAACATCGACTGGAACAAGGCGGCCGAAATCTACCGCGCCGCCGGATTCGAAGGCCGGGACGCGGCCGGACTGAAATTTGCGTTCGATGCCGCGCACGCGGTCTGCTTTGCCTACGACATGGACAAACTCATCGGCCTGGGCCGGGTGGCTCCCACTGTTGACGGCCACGCCCTGCTGGACCTCTGCATCTACGCCTCCTACAAAGGCTTCGGCCTCGGCCACACCATGCACGACTACCTGGCGCGCAAGGTCGAAGGTCCGTTGCCGATCCTCTACGGAAATGATGCCGAACTGGCATTCTACAAGGCCATGGAACTGGACGAACTGTTGGGATGACATTTTGAGTACTACGCTCTTCATTTCGGTCTTCATCAAGATCTTTTTTCTGCTGACGCCCTTTTTCGGGCTTTCGGCCTTCATGTCGATGACCAAGGGGCTGGAAGCGCCGCAACGCCGCAGCACCGCGGTCCGGGCCACAGGCGCGGTCATGGCCGTGAGTCTGGTCATCTTCTTCTTCGGCCCGGCCATCTTCGAGACCCTGGGCATCACCCTGGACGCCTTTCGCATCGGCGCGGGCGCCCTGCTCTTCCTTTCGGCCATCTCCCTGGTCAAAGGCAAGGCCGCGCCCGAGGAGCCGGAGCCCGGCGACGACATCGCCGTGGTCCCCCTGGCCGTGCCCATCATCGTGGGGCCAGCCACCATCGGTACGCTGATGGTCCTCGGGTCCGAGCTTTCCGGGACCCAGCGCTACACCGGGGCCATTGCCCTGCTTTGCGCCGCCGCGGGCATGGGCCTGATCCTGCTGGCTTCGCGCCACCTTGAGCGGCTGCTCGGCTCCATGGGCCTGTCCATTCTGATGAAGCTCACCGGCCTGATCCTGGCCGCCCTCTCCGCGCAACTCGTGTTCACGGGCATCCGGAACTTCCTGGCCTGAGGCGGGCCGCAATGCCGCTCCGATTGACCTTCGACGCCTCCGAAGTGGACTGGGACGAGGCGGCCAAGCTGATCTCCAGCACCCTGGCCCAACGCGAACCCGCCCCTCTGCGCGCGGCCTTCGAGCACTCCCAGGTCGCGGTCTTTGCCTGGGACAAGACCCGCCTCGCGGGCATGGGCCGCGCTTTGGACGACGGCGTCTATCAGGCCGCGCTCTACGACATCTGCCTGCTGCCGGAATACCAGGGCCACGGGCACGGACGGGTACTCCTCCAGGCCCTGCTCGACCGGATCAACGGCGCGACTGTCCTGCTTTTTGCCGTGCCCGGCAAGGAAGCCTTTTACGAGCGTTTCGGCTTCCAGGCCATGGTCACGGCCATGGCCCGCTTCCAAGACCCGGAGCGCATGCTCCGGCAAGGATATCTCAAACCGCGTTAACCGTCTTCTCCTCTGTTGCATTCCCGCGACAATACGGTTCCACGGCTTTACTTTGCCCAATGTGTATTCTAGCATCGCAAGAGCAGCGTACAGAAAATCCGGATGGAACAGCAATGCACGGCAGCGACACTCCCCACCAGGTTTCTATCCGGCTCTCCGGACTGTTGTTCCTGGCCGGCCTGGGGCTCAACCTCGCGCTGGGCGAACTGGCCCTGTTCCTTTCCCTGCCGCTTTACCTGGATTCCCTGGGAACGACGCTCCTCGCCCTGTTCTGCGGCCCCTGGGCGGGCGCGCTCTGCGGCGCGCTGAGTTCCCTCGTCTGGGAACTCTGGCGACCCGGCATGCTCTACTGGGCTCCCACCGGGGCCGTGATCGGACTTTGCGCAGGCTGGTGCATGCGCGTGGGGCTGTTTCGCCACTGGGCCACCGCGCTCATGGCGGGCGGAATTCTGGCCGGAGCGGCCACCCTGGCTTCCGTGCCCATCCGCCTGCTGGCGCAGGGCGCGCTCGCGTCCGGCGAAGGCGTCATCTCCCAGTTACTGATCCGCTCCGGCAAGGATGTCTGGGAGGCGATCATCAGCACCTCCTACCTTGTGGAACTCACGGACAAGGTCAGTCTCTGCCTCCTGGCGCGGCTGGCCGGGCTGGCCCTTTCCGGTCCGCAGGGTGTTCCGGGCTTCCGGCGCTTGGCCCCGAACCTGCGCACCCCAGATCCGGAAAGCATTCCCATACTCGCCGTTATCGGAGGATTTCTCTGCGCCGGAGGTCTCTATCTCTGGTTCTTCTGTAATGAAATCATCTCCACCACCCCGCTGACCTACGACCAATCCGCCTACGACTCCTTTCTGGCCCTTTCCGGAGGCGGCTTCGGCGGCCTGATCGCCCTGGGGGCGACGTGGTCCCCGGTGGCAGCCATTCTGGGTGGCGTGCTGCTGATGGTGGGCCTGCTCTTTCGCATCTGACGCAGCCTCGGCTTTGTCCGCCCTGGCCGCACCGGACAAAAAAAGGCGCGGACCAAAGCCCGCGCCACCATCATCCATCCAAGCGCCGAAACGCTACTTCTGCTTCCAGCTCCCGCCGTTCTGGATCCAGGTTCCGGGTTCGGCAAACCCCTTCCAGACATCGGCGTAAATGGCCTGGACCTGCGCCACCTTGTCCGGAGTCTGCGCGGCCTTGGCCTTTTCCTGATAGAGCTGGGTCTTCAGTTGCTTATCCTGCGTCGCGAGCCGGTTGATTTCGCCGACCTGCTGCATGTTCAGGCCACTTTTGTCGCGCAGCACGGCAAAGCCGTCGTTGTCAAAACCCATGTTGCCCGCAAGCAGATAGGGCCGGAGCTGGGGATAGAGCTGCTTGAGCTGCTGGCCGATGCCACGGGTCACGGAGTTGGAAAGGGAGCGGTAGTCCTGGGCAAAGGCTTCCTTGGGCGCGAAGATGTTCAGCCAGGAGCCTTCCGTGGGATTTTCGCCCTTGGGAGCGGACGGCCCCTCGATGCCATAGACATCCTTGACCACGCTCTCGGCGTCCTTCTTGATCTCTGCCGCCGGGAAATAAATGTTCACGGTCACGCAGGCCGTGACCAACAGCAGGACCACAGCGGCCTGGATTCTGAAAAGTCGTTTCATGTCTGCTCCTTCTGAGGCATGCCGGACCGGGGTGGAGTCTACGGCGCACTGGACGCCGAGCCCTTGACCACCCGCTGGATGCGCTCCAGCATGTCCGAAAAGCTGATGTAGTTTTCCGGGTTGCCGTTCACCACGTTGATCCCGGTCAAGAACGGCTTCTTGATCAGGTATTCCACTCCGCCGTCGCGGATCAACCCGCGGACCTGGAATCTATCATTGTTCTGGATGCATTGGAAGCCGATACGCGCATAGGAGAACTCCTCGAAGAACGAGGCGAAGAGCCCCACGCCCACATCGCCGATGCCCGATCCGGTTCCGATGACCGACAGGGAGTTGACCGCGCGCAGGCTGACGCTTTTTTCAAAGTCCCCCTGACCCGAGGTCTGGGCCGAAAGCTGGAACTGAAAGGGCTGGCCATAGGCGATGAGCAGGTTCCGGAAATCCAGGTCCAGCAACCCGGTGACACGGCCGATGCCCAGGGCCGCAGAAAGGCGCTCCAGGTCCAGCCCGCGCACCGAGGCGTCCGCGCCGAACTGCCGCCGCGCCTCCAGGGGCCAGTCCATGAAGAACTTGTCCGCGCGGACACTCCCGCCGAAGAAATCCCCCTCCACGGTTCCGGGAATCACCACCCGCTTGCGCGTGGCCGTGATCCGGCCAAGATCGCCGTGCAGCACACCCTGGAGGGGCACGCTCTCCCGCGACCACTGGGAAAGATCAATGTCGTTGAAGCCCGCATCCAGTGACAGATTGAACTCACGCGAAAGGGGCTCGTCGCAGCGCAGGTTGTCCAGACGGATGCGCCCGCCGAACAGTGGAATGCGGATCGGGTCCAGCAGATAGAAGCGGTTGGGAACCAGAGCCATGCCCACGGCGAAGTTCTCCCGCCGGGACCAGGGTGTCTTCAACCGCGCGATGCGCAGCATGCCGGTCTGCTCCCCTGTCACCTCGGACCGGGCCGGGGGCCGGGTGGGTCCCTTGAGCCGGTAGGTCAGCGGCAGGTCGAGGTAGGCCCCGCGCACGTCCACGTCGCCCTCGGTGCTGCGCAGGGAGGCGTCCGTAATGGCCAGCCGCCCGTTCAGGTCCGCAATGGTTCCATCCGCGTCCACAGCCAGGGTGAAGCCTCCCCGGCCCCCGGGCCCGGCGTCGGGTCCCTGCCAGCGGGTCAGGCCATACGGCGCGGCTGCAAACGCGGCGAAGAGCGCGCCGATGTTCAGATCCGACGCCTCGGCCTCGCCCCGGTAGCGCCAGTCCGCAAAGGACCCGTGCGCCCAGAGATCCCCCTCGGCCCGCAGCGCTCCAAATCCGGTCCAGTCCAGCTCGGCCTTGAGATCCTTGAAGCGGTCCGCGCCGATCTGGTTGGCGTTGGCCGCAACGTGCAGCGGGTGTTCCACAAGATTCAGGTAGGTGGCTCCAAACAGGCTTTCGCCCTTGTCCAGGCGCAGGTCCGCATTGACCCAGCGCCGCAGGGTCGAAAGGCTCAGGCGCGAGCGCAGCCGCAGGCGTCCGCCCAGGTCCTGGCCCATGTGCAGGGCGTCCGGAGACATGTAGTTCAGGCCGCGCAGCCGGAAATCGGTTTCGCTGGTGATGGTCCCGCTTGCCGTGTCCAGCCGGCCGGAAACGTCCAGCCTGCCCTCGGCGCTCCAGCCCTCCAGGCCGGAAAGCGCGGCCAGGGAGGGGGCCAGCCCCGCAATATCCAGACCCGGCCCCTGAAACGCGCAGCGCACCGTGCCGTTGCCGTCCACCGAGCCCGAGGCAGTCAGCGCGCCGCCGGGAAAGGCCAGCCGTAGGTCTTCAAGATTCCAGCCGTGGTCCGGCAAAGGGCTGATGGCCCCGGAAAGGGTCACAGTCTCCAGCGGGACCTTGCGCCCGGCCAGCACGAGCCCCCCGGCGCTGAAAAGGCGCAGTTCGCGCAGCCGGTACGCACCGCCGGACATGCCCGCCTCGAATTCCAGCGCGGGCGAGGCAAGCTCCACTCCGCCGGGAGCGAGCGTGCCGCGCACGTCCACCCGGCCCTGCGCGTCCCACTGGCCGCCACTTCCGGACCGGAGTCCCAGTTCGGCTTGCAGCCGGGGCAGGGAAAGCCGGGTTTCGCCCAGAGCCACGGCCACGGGCTGCCGCACGTCCAGGCCCAAGGAAATATCCGCGCCTTGGGTCGTGCTCCGGTCATCGCGGGATGCCCCGGCCATGGCGAAGCGCAATCCCAGTTGCAGCGGCCCCTGTAGGGTCAGCCCCTGGAGCGACTCCGGAAACAGGGCCGCGAGCAGCGCGGCGGACCCCTTTCCGCTCGACGCGTCCAGGGCGAAATCCGTTTCCAGTCCCCCGGCCTCGGACCAGCGCAGACTTCCTTGCAGAACCATGAGCGGGGCCTTTTCCGGCCCCAGTTCCAGGCGCGCGTTCTCCAGGTGCAATGCGCCGCCCGAGGAACTCCAGATCCCGCGCCCGGTCAGACGCAGGCCCAGAACCGTTCCGGACGGTTCCGCTCCCTGCTTCCGGGAGGTTTTGGTCTTGGTATCCGCAGAGGCCGTTTCCAGCGCCGCGATCCAGGCCTTGTCCATGCGCAGCCGGATGCGCTCCAAGACAATCCTGTCCCCTTGCAGCCGGGCCTGGACCTCGCCCCGGAGCGTGCCCCGGATCCAGGGCGACTCCACAGGCGTGGGGGCCAGGGTCAGAATTCCGCTCAGGGACGCGCCGTCAAAGGTCAGCCCCCCCACGGGACGCAGGGTCAGCAGGGCCGCGTTGTTTTCCCCGCGCAGGATGATCTCCGGACCGCCGGAAGCCGCAACCTGTCCCGCCCCGCCCGCCGGAACCGCCAGCAGCAGCGCGGACAGGAGACCGCAGGCCGCAAACGCGGCCCGTACGAATAGGGCGGGAACAGGGAGCTGTGGAAAAACGCGGATCATATTCAAACCATACCCGCATTTCAGACGGTTTCAAAGGGTTTGAACACGGCGAAAACCTTGCATGTCCCGCTCTCCTGGCCGCTTCCCGTGCGACAAAAACGCGCTCGCAGGGAAAACGGCCTTGGCGGAGCCTTCCCGGCCTTGCCGCAGGGCAGGGCTTGAGCTAACGTACGCCTGCGAAAAGAGGAGACTCCATGTCTGAAACACATCCAGAAGCCAGTCCGGCGCAGTCCGGAGGCTCTGACCGTCTGCCCCTTGCCGAACTCGTCCTGGAGGATTTCGCTTCATGAAGATTTCCGTGCTGGAACTCGGCCCCCTGGGCACGAACTGTTATGTCTGCTCCGAGGGCAACAAGGCTGTGGCCATTGATCCCGGCGGCGATCCCGCTGAAGTTTTGGACCTGCTCCGAAACGAACATCTGGAACTGACCCACATCCTGGTCACGCACCTGCACTGTGATCATATTTATGGATGCAAGGCCCTGGCCCAGGCCACGAACGCCACGGTGCTGGCCTCCCCGGACGACACCTTCCTGCTCCAGACCGAAGTGGGCGCGGGCGGTCTGTTCGGCCTGCCCAAGGTGGAAAAGTTCGATTTTTCGGCCATCAAGCCCGGAACGCATGAGTTTCTGGGTCACGAATGCCGCGTTCTGGCCACGCCCGGCCACACCCCCGGCAGCCTGACCTTCTACTTTCCGGACCAGGGCCGCGCCTTTGTGGGCGACCTGCTCTTCCGACGCTCCGTGGGCCGCACGGATTTTCCGGGCGGAAGCACCCCGGCCCTGACCGAATCGGTGCAAAAGGAAATCTTCACCCTGCCGGAGAACACCGTGATCCATTCCGGGCACGGGCCGGACACCACGGTGGGCGATGAAAAAAACCACAACCCTTTTTTCGTGGGCTTCTGAACATGGATGTGAAACACCGTCTGGACCTACGCGGCAAATGCTGAGGCGTGGGCATGGAGATAGGTTGGTATCTCCGCTTTACTCGGGATGGGGCCATTGAGGCGCTCATCGACCCGGCGCAGCTCGGACAGATTGAGCACGCCCTGTACATCGTGCCGGAATGGTCGCTGGAAACCTTTGAGGAAAACGGCCATCTGCGCATTCTCCTGAGCCGGAAACAAACGACCTGATTCGATCAGCAAGGAGCATACGGTATGAGCAATCCCCTTATCTTTCAATGCAGCCACCGCGCCCA
>JBFWMD010000018.1:0-53606 GCA_050251775.1 Desulfovibrio sp. | reverse complement strand
CTTGGCCCAGACTTCGCTGAGGTCGCCGGGCGGAATGTTGAAGGACAAAAACGCCGAGGCGGGCAGGGGATTGTCCTCCTTGAGCCAGTCCAGCGCGCCCTGGCCCGATAGGTCCTGCGAAAGTTCGCGCAGGGCCTGTTCCGGTGTGAATGTCTCCATCTCCTTGAGGTGTTCCATGCCTCGCATGCGCGCCCATTGCGTGCGGACCTGCTCCAGGTCCGCGCCCTGCCGCCAGAAGACCTGAAATTCCACAGTGCCCCGGTTGCGGATCAGCTCCAGGTTCACGTTGTGCAGCAAGAGCAAAAAGATGCCCGCGAGCACGGCGGCCATGCTCACGGCCATGACCGTGAAAACCTGGGTCCAGGGATGCTGGAACAGATCGCGCACGCCGCGAAACGTCAGCCTGAGCATGCGGAAGATCACAGCAGTCCCTCCTGTTCCGGCTCGGGCTGGCCCGGCAGCGTGGTCTCCGCCACCTGCCCTCCCTCCAGATGCAAAACGTGCGCTTCCGGAACCATCTCCAGCACCTGGCGGTTGTGCGTGGCCATGATCACCGTGGCGCCGTAGGAGTGAAACTGCTTGAAAATATTCATCAAATCACGGGTCAGATCCGCGTCGAGGTTGCCCGTGGGTTCGTCCGCCAGGATCAGCTTGGGGTTGACCACCATGGAGCGGGCAATGGCCACGCGCTGCTGCTCGCCGCCGGAAAGATGGGCGCAGCGGGTGTAGCTCTTGGGTTCCAGGCTCAACGCGCGGATGATGGCCCGCACGCGCCGTTCCAGATGCTGGCGGCCCACGCCGCGCACCTCCAGGGCCAGGGCCACGTTCTCAAAGACCGTTCGTTGCGGCAGGATCTTGAAGTCCTGGAAAACCACGCTGACTCGCCGGCGCAACTCGGGGACATCCTTGCGCCTGAGGTTGTGCAGATCAAATCCCGCCACGGTGGCCCGGCCCCGTTTCAAGGCCAGCGCCGCATACATCAGCCGCAAGAGCGAAGTCTTGCCCGCGCCGGAATGCCCGGTCAGAAACAAAAATTCGCCCTTGCCCAGGGCAAAGGAAACATCCTTGAGCGCCCAGCTGGACCCGAAAACATGGGAAACATGCTTGAATTCGACCATGGCGCTGTTTGTACCCGCAGGATAAGGCTTTGTAAATCCGCCCCGGCCAAAGCCCGCTTCTGCTCAACCCGGCTCCGGGATCACCGATGCGGGTTGCCACAACCGCCGTGTCGGGCTATCCTGAAAGCGTTCATTTGGATAAGAACAATAACCTCAAGGTGTAAGGAGGATCCCCATGCCTAAGGTAAGCAAGGAAGAACGCGAGTCGCGCAAGCAGAAAGTCGTGGACGTGCTCAACAAGGCCCGGGCCATGGAACTCACCGCCATCACGCAATACATGAACCAGCACTACAATCTGGACGACATGGATTACGGTGAACTGGCCAAGAACATGAAACTCATCGCCATCGACGAAATGCGCCATGCGGAAATGTTCGCCGAGCGCATCAAGGAACTGGGCGGCGAACCCGTCACCGCCGGGGACGGCAAGATCACCAAGGGACAGGACGTTCGCGCCATCTATCCCTTTGACTCCGACCTCGAAGACGATACCATTGCCGCGTATAACGACTTCCTGCTCGTCTGTCGCGAAGCCGGAGACAGCGTGAGCCAGAAGCTCTTCGAGACCATCATCGACGAGGAACAGCAGCACTACAATTACTTCGGGAACATCTCCGGCCACATCGAAGACCTCGGCGACACCTTCCTCTCCAAGATCGCCGGAACTTCCGCCTCCACCGGCGGGGCCAACAAGGGCTTCGTGCTCGGAACCGGAGTGGCCGGATAACAGGAAAAACCGGAAAAGGAATTGCCTCCGGCGACCGCTTCAGATCTTAGGCCAAGCGAAGCTTGGTCTTAGAGATGAAGACAGCAGCGATAACGGGGCAATGCCCCTTTGGAATCCCATTTTGCGCCGGGAACCGATGCGTTGCATCCGGTTTCCGGCGCATTGGCGTTTTCAGCGATCAAGAGAATGTAGCCAGAAAGAGACAGGGCAGTGCGACGTGGCTGCGTCTGTTTTGGAGTTGAAAAGGAAGGTTTGGAAAAATGTGACCACGAGCGGCAAGGCCGCGAGAGATGAAAAGTTGAGGACGGGGTGGGGGGAGCGTATAACCAATTTAAAAGGGTTCTCCGCTCCCCCAAAAAAAATCACAAGCGCCTCAATTATTTCACGAGCACTTTGGCCATCTTGTCCAGGGCCATGGCCAGGGTGTCGTCGCTCACGGCATAGGAAATGCGCACGCAGCGGTCGTCGCCAAAGGCCACGCCCGGCACAAGGGCCACGCCCGCCTCTTCGAGCATTCGGGTGCAGAGGCTGGTGGAGTCGGTGATGCCGTTCTTGTACAACGGCGCCAGCACCGGGAAGACATAAAACGCGCCGTCGGGCTTGGGGCAGGTCACGCCGGGCCAGGAGCCGAGCACGTCCAGGACATAGTCGCGCCGCCGGGCGAACGCGGTGTTCATTTCATCGAGCATGCTCCAGGAACCCTCAAAAGCCGCAAGGGCCGCGTACTGGGTCACGGAGTTGATGTTCGAGGTGGACTGCCCCTGAATTTTGGACATGCCCTTGACCAGCTCGGGATGGGCCAGGGCGAAACCCACGCGCATGCCCGTGAGACAGAAGCTTTTGGACAGGGCGTTGACCACGGCCACATTCTCCGGGTGCTTCTGCCAGAAGGGGGAGAGGGACGCGGGTTTGGCCGGGGCGTAAACCAGCCGGTCGTAGACCTCGTCGGAGATGACAAAGATGTTCTTGGAGAGCGCCCATTCGGCCAGTTCATCGAGCTGCGCCTGGGAGTACGTCCCACCCGTGGGGTTGGAGGGCGAGTTCAGCAGCAGGATGCGCGTCCTGTCCGTGACGTATTGTTCCAGGTCCTCGATGGTCACCAGAAAGCCGTTGTTCTCGCTGGCGGGCACGACCTTGGTCACACCCTGGGCCAGGTCGATCATGGCCGGATAGCTGACCCAGTAGGGGCCGGGCAGCAGCACTTCGTCGCCCGGATTGAGCAGGGCCATGAAGAGGTTGTACAGGGCTTGTTTCCCGCCCGCGGTACAGATGATATTCTCGGCTTCGGCTTTTGCGCCGTAAAAACGGTCGAAATATCCGGCCGCGGCCTTGCGCAGCTCGGGCAGTCCGGGAACCGGAGTGTAGCGGGTTCGGCCTTGGTCCAGGGCGTTTTTCGCGGCGTCGATGACGTGTTGCGGAGTGGCGAAGTCCGGTTCACCCACGGCCAGACTGACCACTTCCCGCCCCTGGGCGCGCAATTCCTGCGTCTTGGCGTTGATGGTCAGGGTTGCGGAAGGCTTCAGCCGACGAATTCTGTCAGAAATAATCATTCATCCCCCCAAGGCTTGCGAGAAAACGGGAGTTCTGCCGAAAGCAGGTTGTAGAGCAAAACGTTACGGGAGTAAACGCTTTCCAGAGCAGTTGACAAAAATGTGTCTGTTTTTGGGTGTGTTTGCACTTTATCGCACAAAACGAGGCGCTTCTCTGGACCGATCTTTACATTTTGAGCCGCGAATCCTAGTCTGGAGGGAACAAAAGGAGCTGACTCGTGATTTTTGCCTACGACCTGCAGCACTGGCTGACATTTCTTACGGCGGCGCTGCTCCTGAATCTTTCACCCGGACCGGACATCGGCTTCATCCTGGCACACACGGTGCGCGGCGGCCGTGTCAGCGGATTCGCGGCCATGCTCGGGGTCTGGACCGGGGCCTTCTGCCACGTGCTTTTTGCGGCGGCTGGCCTTTCCGCCCTTCTGGCGGCCTCGGCCACGGCCTTTTCCGTGGTCAAATATCTGGGCGCGGCCTATCTGCTCTGGCTGGGCATCCAGGCCCTGCGCTCGCGCGGCGGCTTCCAGGTGAAGGCCGAAAACGGCGAACCGGCCCGCCCAGGGCGGGTTTTTTTGCAAGGGGTGCTCATCGACCTGTTCAACCCCAAGGTGGCGATCTTTTTTCTCGCGTTCCTGCCGCAGTTCACGGTTCCGGGCGCGGGTTCCACACCCATGCAACTGCTCCTGCACGGCAGCCTGATCATCGTGGTGGCCGCTTTTGTGGAGCCGTTCATGGTGCTCATGGGCGACCGTGTGTCCACGGGTTTGCGGCAAAGTCCGCGCTTCTGCCGCTGGATGGACCGCAGTCTGGGCGGGTTTTTTCTGCTTCTGGGCCTGCGTCTGGCCGTGTCCGAACGCTGATTTCCGGATCGATTTTTCCGCATTTTCTCCTTGACCTGTCTACGGGTTCACCCCGCAGACAGGTCTTTTGCTTGGACCAATCCCGGTCCGACGCAGCAATACAAGGGGGAGAATCATGTCCGAATTCCTGGCGAGACGCTTGGTCCGGAGCAATGAAATGCGTCACACCGCGCCTGTGGAGGCGGTGTTTCCGCTGCTCTGTCCGGTGCTGGAGTACGACTGGATTCCGCACTGGCGTTGTGAAATGATCCACAGCGAGTGCGGCGTCGCGGAAACGGACTGCGTGTTCACCACGCAATTTCCGGACACCGGGCCGCAGACCTGGACCTGCTCGCGCTACGAACCTCCTCTGCGTATCGACTACGTGATTATGGGTCCGCACCACGTCACGCGGCTGGGAATCCGGCTGGAGGAGCTGGCGCAGGGCTCGCGCAGCATTTGGACCCGGACCTACACCGGACTGGACGAACAAGGGAACGCCGTGGTTGATGCCGTGACCGAAGCGCACTACGCTGCCCAGGCAACCCTGCTGGAACGATTGCTGAACCACTATCTGCAAACAGGAAGCATGCTGCACCCGGAATGACCGGCAGGCATGCGGTTAGGAGTGTGCATGCAGCTCAGAAACGCTGGCCGAGAGGACCTTCCCGCGCTGGAAACGCTCTGCCGGACCAGCATCGGCCAGATCTACGGCGGCATTCTTCCGCCGGACGTGCTGGCCCAATGGATCGAGGGGGAGATCCTCCGCGAAACCCTGGAGGCGCAATGGCCGGAAATGCTCGTGGCCGAGCTTGAAGGCCGGGTCGTGGGCGTCATGCGCATCGAGGACGGCGACCGCGTGGACCTGCTTTGGGTGGACCCCGCCGAGCACCGCAAAGGCATTGGCCGCGCGCTCCTGCATGCGGCCGAGGAACGGATCGCGGTCAGCCATGCCCGCGCTTGGCTGACCGTGTTCCGGGCAAACAGCAATGCGCGGGGTTTCTACGAGCATCTGGGCTGGCGGGAAACCTCGCGTTTCCAGGACGATCAGGGCGTGGACGTGATCCGCATGGAAAAAACATTGCGCCCGGCGGGCGCAGAGGTCTGAGCCTCAAGGAGGCGCGGATGTACACCGTGGGCAGGCTGGCCCGGCGATTCGGGCTTTCGCGCAGCGCGCTGCTCTACTACGACCGCATCGGAATTCTGCGTCCCTCCTGCCATGTTCAGGGCGAATACCGTCAGTACAGCGAGCAGGACGCCCAAAGGCTGGAGCAGATCATGCTCTATCGCCGGGCTGGGCTCTCCCTGGCGGAAATCGCCGAGGTCCTGGAGGCCCCGCAAAACCGCGTGGCCCAGGCCCTGGAATCGCGGCTGGCAGAGCTTTCGGACGAAATCCGGGACCTGCGCGAGCAGCAGCGGCTGATCCTTGGGCTGCTCGGCAGCGGCAAACTGCCCGAGGACGGCATGCTGGACAAGGCCGCCTGGGTGGAGCTGCTGCGAGCATCGGGTTTCAGCGAGGAAGACATGCGCGCCTGGCATCGGGAATTCGAGCGGCGCTCCCCGGAAAAACACGAACGTTTCCTGCGCATGCTTTGCATTCCCAGGGACGAGATCGCTCTGATCAGGGCCTATGCCGCCGGGCCGCACCGGATCAAAAACATTCTGGAATCAAGTGAGAGTCACATGAAATATCTGTATAAACTTTTCGAGGGACTGGAACGGCTCGGACCGGGCAGCAGCGAATGCACCGGGCGGGCTCTGGCCGCCGTGCCCGGCCTGCCCCCTGCGCCGCGCATCCTGGACATCGGCTGCGGCACGGGCGCGCAGACAATGGACCTGCTCGCGAACAGTGCCGCACAAATCACCGCCGTGGACACGCACCAGCCGTTCCTGGATCTGCTTCTGGCACGGGCCGCACGGGCGGGGCACGCGGACCGGGTCACGGCCCGTGTCGCGGACATGCGCAGCCTCGGCGCGGACCTGGGCCTCGAACCCGGAATGTTCGACCTGCTCTGGTCCGAGGGCGCGCTGTACATCATGGGCCTTGCCGAAGCGCTCTCAGTCCTGCGCGGCTCTCTGCGCTCCGGCCAGTGTCTGGCCCTGTCCGAATGCGTCTGGACGGTGGATGCGCCGTGCAGGGAACTGCGGGACTTCTGGGCCGAGGGCTATCCCGAGATGCGCGACGTGCCCGCCTGCCTCGCCCTGGCCAGGGACAAAGGCTGGGAAGTGCTCGATCACTTTCTCATTGGCGAGGAGTGCTGGCGGGATTTCTACGCGCCCCTGGAGGTGCGGACTCTGGAGTTTCGGGAACGATTTGCGGACGAACCCGAAGCCTGCGCCGTGGGCGAGGCCACCCTGCGGGAAATCGCGTTGTTCAGGGCGCATCCGGGAACCTGGGACTATTTGTTCATGGTTTTGCGCAAGGCGTAGGGCGGAAGCAAAGGAGCAGGAGGGGATGTTCGGCAGCTACTCGCCGATTCCCGAAACGGAACGTGACGCCCCCAGCGAAACGTTCGAACCGGTCCTCGTCCTCGCATCGGGATGAATCCGAACGATAACCGTCGAGAGTTCCGATGGTCCCGATGTGGACCAGGAGGTGGCTGTCAATGGCCGATATAACAGGACAAAACTGCCCACGGCAAGGGGGGTGACGATCACGACAAGGTTGGCGGTCAAAAACAACGGTACGGGTTCTCCCTGCTCCGGTTCGCAAAGATGGTTCTGAACGTGAACCATTTCTAAAGGAAGAATCATCCGAAAGCAACGACAGGCATCCTTGTTGCGGGGGGTGCGGCTTTGGAGTACAGGAGTGCCATGAGCATTTCCGCGCATTTCCAGGCTGTTGCGTCCCCTGCGGGTTCGGAGCCCCGGCTTCGGGCGCTCCCGCCCCTTTGGCTTTCGGCGATTCTGGCATGCCTGGCCGGTCTGCTGGCGGCCTGCGCCGCTCCGTACCCCGCGCCGGAAAATGCCTATCAGGGCCTGACCCTGGCCCAGTACCTCGCCGCGACCCGGGACATCCAGGCCTTCAAGGTTTCCGACCTCTACAAGCCGCCCGCCGTGGTGGCGGACACGCCCACGGGCCTGGGGGCGTTCGCCCCCGGATATGCGCTGCTTTCCAGCGGTCCGGCCATTCTGGATCTGGCCCAGGACGCCACGGTTTATCAAAGCTTTCCCAATGCCCTGGCTGTGGGGCTGGCGGACGGTGACATCCGTGTCTACGGTGCGCACTCCTGCGCAGGCATGGACCAGCCTGTGCAAGGCAGGCCGCGCAACCTGGCCTGGGGGACGCAGTCCCGTTCCCTGGCGGTCATGGGCACGACGCCGGACGAGGTCGCGGTGTACGACACGGAGAAATGCCATCTGGACCAGCTCCTCCAGATGCCCAGGCCCATTGTTGCGCTGGCTCTTTCGCCGGACGGCGCTCTGCTGGCCGCCGCAGGCGAGGACGGCAGCATCTGGGTCGGCCCGCCCAGGGGCAAAACCAAGCTCACAGCGGAAATGAAGCAACCGCTGCTGGCGCTGGGCTTTGGCCCCGAGGGCGGCATGCTCTTCACGGTCACGCCCGGCGGTATCGTGACCCTGCTCAACGCCCGCGAAGGAACCGTTCTGGAGCGCTTCCAGGTCAAGGGCGCTCCGTTCGCCTCGGCGCGGTTTCAGGATCACTACATCGTATTGACCACCGCGGACAACCGGCGGCTGGCCTGGGACCTGACCAACCGGACCCAGGTTCCCTTCAGCCGCAAGCTGGCGCAGTTCTTTATCGATGAAGGCCTGCTGCGCTACCGGACCTGGAACGGCGCGCTGCATCTGACCCCGTATTCGGAGACGCCGCGCTTTGAAGTGGCCTACTCGGCCTCGCGCGGCCTGATCCGCGTGCTCGATCTGGACGGGCAAACCCGGCAGTACGATCGTGCCACGGGCCGGGAGGTTCCCGGCGTCTGCGCCTCGGATTGGCAACCTCTGCGGACTAACGAGAAGGGCAATTTCTGCATCGACAAGCAGTGCTACATGCTCACGGACCGGGCCTTTCAATGGGACCACGATGTGCTGCTCTGCCGCAGCGTGCCTGGCGTGGGCTGGTTCCTCTGGTGGGTCAAGAGCGAGCAGCCCGACCAGTTCAGCCCCTTGCCGGACCACCTGCCCGAGCGGGAGACCCTCCGCGCGGACGAGGCCGTGGAGTGGACGCCGGTTTCGCCGCCCCGGGATTTTCCGTAGCAGCGGCGGCAATCAAGCCCAACCTGTCCACTGTCACGGCGCGGCCCGCAGAGCGCCCTTGCCTCGCAGCGCAAAAATCGCTACCGCCTTGGAAACCCACTTTGCCTGAACGGCGAAATCATAGAAGAGGACATCCATCATGGGCATTCCCTTTATCGATCTCAAAACCCAGTACGCGCGCATCCAGGAGCAGGTGAACCAGAACTTTCAGACCGTTCTGGAGCACGGCCAGTACATCATGGGTCCGGAAATCCGCGAATTCGAGGCCAAATCGGCTGCCTTTGCCGGCACAAAACACGCACTCTCCTGCGGCTCGGGCACGGACGCCCTGGTCCTGGCGCTCATGGCCCTGGGCATCGGCCCTGGCGACGCTGTGCTGACTTCGCCCTTCACCTTCATGGCCACGGCCGAAACCATCGTTCTGGTGGGCGCGACCCCGGTTTTCGTGGACATTGATCCGGTCACCTACAACATGGACCCGGACCAACTCGCCGCCGTCATCGGCAAACTCAAGGCGGACCGGCCCGACCTGACGCCCAAGGCCGTGATTCCCGTGGATCTCTTCGGCCTCTCCTGTGACTACGACCGCATCCTGGACATCGCCGCTTCCCACGGCCTGAAGGTCATTGTGGACGGCGCGCAGTCCTTTGGCGCGGAATACAAGGGCGTGAAGACCGCGGCCCTGGGCGACGTGGCCTGCACCTCCTACTTTCCGGCCAAGCCCCTGGGCTGCTACGGCGACGGCGGTTCCTGCTTCACGAACTCGGACGAACTCCAGGAGATCATGGTTTCCCTGCGCGTGCATGGCCAGGGAACGGACAAATACGAGAACGTGCGCATCGGCCTGAACGCCCGCATGGACACGCTCCAGGCCGCCGTGCTGCTGCCCAAGCTGGAAATCTTCCCGGAAGAGATCGCGCTGCGCAACCTGGTGGCCGCGCGCTACGCCGAAGGCCTGAAAGGCAGCGGACTGGTTCTGCCTGTGATTCCGGACAACGGCGTCTGCGTCTGGGCGCAATACTCCGTGCTGGCCCGCGACACTGAACACCGCGCCGAGCTCCAGGCCACGCTCAAGGACGCGGGCGTGCCCACGGCCATCTACTATCCCAAGCCGCTGCACCTCCAGACCGCTTTTGCGAACCTGGGCCACAAGCCCGGGGACATGCCCGTGAGCGAGGCCGCTGGCGCGCGTATCTTCTCCCTGCCCATGTCTCCGTACCTCAGCGAAGCGGACCAGCGGACCATCTGCGCCGCACTCTGCCGCTGAACGGAGACGGGATGCACGCCCTTGGCTTTGCCCATCCCGACCCGCTGACAAAACAAATGGCGAAACAGAACGGGCCGCGACTGCGGCCCGTTTTTCTGCCCTTTGCGGGTTGTCCCCACCGCTGTGTCTTTTGCGGCCAGCAGCTCCAGACCGGAGAACACATCCGGCCCCTGGAGACCATCTTCGCAGACCTGCACCGCGACCTCCTCAGGGAAACGGCGGCCATCCGCCCGGACTCCCCGGCCCGGACCTGGGAACTGGCCTTCTACGGCGGCACGTTCACGGCTCTGCCTGCGCCCTGGCCCGAGCGCTTTCTGGAACTGGCCTCGAAATACCGCGCCCAGGGACTGCTGACACGGGTGCGCTGCTCCACCCGGCCCGACCGCACGGACCCGGCCCTGCTCGCCCGGTTCCGGCGCGCAGGCCTGGACATGGTCGAACTGGGCATCCAGAGCTTTGACCCTGCGGCCCTGGCCGCATCCGGAAGGGGATATGATGGCGAAACCGCCCAAAGGGGCTGCGAAAACGTACGCGAGGCCGGTCTTGAACTGGGCATCCAGCTCATGCCCGGCCTGCCCGGCGACCAACCCGGCCTGTTCCAGGAGGACGTGGAGCGTTGCATTGCCCTGCGGCCCGACGCGGTGCGGCTCTATCCCTGTCTGGTCATCCAGGGCACGCCCCTGGCGCAAACCTGGCGCGCGGGCGGTTATGCGCCCTGGAGCCTGGAACGCACGCGCCAGGAACTGGCTCCGGCCCTGCTTAAATTTTGGCGTGCCGGAATCCCCGTGATCCGCATCGGTCTGCACCCGGAACCGGAACTGCTGCCCGCCGTTCTGGACGGGCCGTGGCATCCCGCTTTGGGGCAGATGATCCGCTCCCTGGCTCTGTGCGAGCACATCCGCAGCCTGGCCCTGCCGCTCGGCAACGGACCCAAGATCTTGCGCGCGCCCCGGCGTTTCTCGGGCGAGCTTATGGGGCACGGGCGGGAACTCTGGGAAGCCTGGAAACAGGCCGGGATCACCATTGCATATGATGAAGGGGAGGAGTTTCTGCTCGCCAGGGATTGAGACGGACAAGCCCCCCAGTCCAAGCACGCTCATTGCTTGCGGCTGGCGCTGCCCGGAGGGTGTTGTTCAAATGGGCGGTTCTTCCGGGCGGATTTCGGATCGGAGCCGGGATGAACCAGCCACAGGGAAGACCCTGACGCTGGCCAAAGCCCGGCACGGCAACGGCCCGGAAAACCGGGCCGCTCTGGTGCTGCTAACCGGATGGACTGGTGTTAGTCGTATTTCACCGAGGAGAAGCGCATCAGCTTGTCCCAGGAGTGTTCGGACTCGATATAGCGGATGGTTCCGGTGCGGCCGCGCATGACCAGGGAGTGGGTCACGGCGCCTGTGCCCGTGTAGCGCACGCCGTTGAGGAACGAGCCGCCCGAGAGGCCCGTGGCCGCGAAGAACACGTCGTCGCTCTTGACCAGGTCGGCGGCGGTGTAGACCTTGCTCAGGTCGAAGCCCGCCTCGGCCATGGCCGCCTTTTCCTTGTCCAGCTGCGGGTCGAAGCGGGCAAAGAGCTCGCCGCCCATGATCCGGATGGCGCAGGCCGCGAGAACGCCCTCGGGAGTGCCGCCCGTGCCGATCATCACGTCCACTTCGGAGCGCGGGTTCACGGCCATGAGCGCGCCGTTCACATCGCCGTCCGTATGCAGCTGGATGCGCGCACCCGCAGCGCGGATTTCCGCGATGAGCTTCTGATGCCGGGGCTTGTCGAGCACAAAGACCACCAGGTCGTCCACGTCCTTGCCCAGGGCCTTGGCAATGGACTTGAGGTTGTGGCCCACGGGAGCCTCGATGTCCACCACGCCGCGCGCCGGGGCCGGGACCACCAGTTTTTCCATGTAGAAGCTCGGACCGGGGTCGAGCATGGAACCGGCCGGGGCCACGCCCACAACGGCAATGGCATTGGGGCGTCCCGTGGCCAAAAGGTTCGTGCCCTCCACGGGGTCCACGGCCACGTCCACGGCCGGGCCTTCGCCCGTGCCCAGGCGTTCGCCGTTGTAGAGCATGGGAGCCTCGTCCTTCTCGCCTTCGCCGATGACGATTCTGCCGTCGATCTCCAGGCTGTTGAAGGAGAGGCGCATGGCGTCCACAGCGGCCTTGTCACCGGAATTCTTGTCGCCTCGGCCCAGCCAGCGGCCAGCGGCCAGCGCCGCAGCTTCGGTCACGCGGACCAGATCCATCGCCAGGTTCTTGGACGGAGCTTCCATGATGTCCTCCGGGAAGAGCAGGCTTGAAGCCGGCAGGAAGGAACCCCTCATACAAAGGGTTGTTGCCCTCCACCAGCCCCACCCCCTTGTTCCACGTTTTCTCTGCGCTTTGCGCGCTGGGTGTGTCGATATTTCAAGATTGACCGGAAAAACCGTTGCGCAGGATATGCCAAGTCAGCGGGGCTGGCAATGGCGCGGCAGAGGCACTGTGGGGCTGCATTTGCTCAGGCCGGATCCGCGCCCATTTCCGCAAGCCGTTTTTTCAGAAAGGCGATGATCTCGTCGGCGCGCTCCGGTGTCACACCACATACGGATTCGGCCAGTTTTTCCACTTCTTCCTCATCAATGCCCAGGGACTTGGAAATCAGGAAGGTTTCCACTTCGCTCTCCCGCATGAGCACGCCGCAGCCACCGGCACAGCCGAGGTACTCGCCGTTCTTGAGCACGGGTACGGCGATTTTCGTGAGACAGGCGTCGCATTCGTCCACCAGGGGCTGGCGGGAGCTGTTGCAGTACTGGCTGAAATGCCGTCCGGCAACGGCGCAGATGGCGGAAAGGCCCTTGGGGTCGCCCTTGATGCGCGGGCAGAGTTCGTTGCCCCAGTTGGCATAGCTGGTCACGCGCTTGCCTTCTTCGTCATTGATGGCGGCGTTGAGGCTGTATTTGTCGTGAAGTTCGCGTTCCAGCGCTTCCCAGGCTTCTTTCGGGGCGAGATCGGTGATTTTCATGCATGTCTCCTGCGTTCTGAGCCGTGGCAAGGCAATGCGCCCGGCTTGCCGATGCGTACTCCTGTTTGCGCCGGCTTGCAAGAGCTCGAGATAGCTTGCGAAGCTCGCAATTCGTCGGAATTTTATGAAAATCAGGCCAGCGGCAGGGAGAAGGTGAAGGCGGTTCCTTCAAGGTGTCCGGCGGGGGGGCTTTCCACACGAATGGTTCCGCCGTGGTTGTGGACGATATGCCGGGCAATGGCCAGTCCGAGTCCGGTGCTGCCGTATTCATTGCGGCGGTGTTTTTCCACGCTGTAGAAGCGTTCGAAGATGCGCGGCTGGTCCTTTTTAGGGATGCCGGGACCAAAGTCGCGCACAGTGAAATGCAGGAAACCCTCGGCGCTGTGGGCGCGCACCAGCACGGGCCGGGCCTCCGGTCCGAACTTCAGGGCGTTTTCCAGCAGGTTGCGGAAAACCTGGCAGAGCTGGTCTTCGTCCGCCAATACACGGGGCAGGCACTCGGGCATGTCGTCCTGAAGCGTGATTTTTCGGGTCTCGGCCAGGACCTGAATGGATTCCCAGGCGCGTCGCAGGGAGGTGCGCGGGTCCATGGCCACACCGGGCAAGGCATTGCCCGCGCCGCCGCCCGCCTCCAGCCGGGCCAGGGAGAGCAGGTCACCGATCATCTTGCTCATGTGGTCGGCGTTGCGCAGGATGACCCGCAGAAATTTGGAGGCCATTTCCGGCGGCGGGGCCGCATCGCCCAGCAGGGTTTCGGCGTAGCCCTTGATGGAGGTCAGAGGCGTGCGCAACTCATGGGAAACATTGGCCGCAAAGTCGCGCCGCACGGATTCCAGGCGTTTGATCTCGCTGACATCGTGGAACACGGCGATGGCCCCCAGGCCGGACGCCTCGCTGGCGGGCAGGACGTTGACCTCATAGATGCGGCGTTCATCCAGAACCAGCAGCAGGGGCGAGGGGGTCTGCCCGGAACCGTCGATCAGACGCCGGCAGGCGTCCAGCAGTTCCGGGCTGGGCAGCATCTCCAGGGGCGAGCGGCCCAGGCGTTCGCCCACGCCGGGCAAAATGCGCTCCATGGCCCTGTTCACGCGGCGGATACGACAATCCGAGTCGAGGACCATGACTCCTTCGCGCATGCCGTTGAGCACGGCGCGGATTTCTTCTTTCTGGCTGGTCACGACGGCCACGGTTGCGGCCACATTCTTGGCCATGCGGTCAATGGCCACGGCCAGATCGTCCAGTTCACCGCAGGCCTGGACCCGCACCTGGGTGGCATATTGGCCGCGTCCCACAGCCTCCACCGTGTCGGCCATGGAGCGCACATCCCGCGCGGCCTGCCGCAGCAGCAGGCAAAGCCCCAGCGCACCGACCGCAAAGACGACTCCCAGAATCACCAGTTCCTGATGCAGAGCCGAGGGACCCGGACCGCCCGTGGCGCGCAGAGCCAGGAGCCCGGCAGCAGTGGCCAGGGGCAGACTCCAGAACAGCAGCAGTCCGGTCCGGAGCGGCAGGCGGGACGCGCGGATCACGTTCAGCTCCGGAAGCGGTAGCCCACGCCGCGAATGGTCTCAATCCAGTCGGCGTAGGGACCAAGCTTTTGGCGCAGGCGGCGGATGTGCGTGTCCACGGTCCGGGAGTAGCCTTCGAAATGGGTATCCCAAACCGTATCCAGCAGGTGGTCGCGGGTCTGGACCTTGCCCTTGCCCAGGATCAGTTCGGAAAGGAGCTTGAATTCCGTGGCGGTGAGCTGCGCGTTTTCGCCATCGACCTCGATGCTGTGGGCTTCGAAATCGACCTTGAGGCCTTCGCGCTCCCAGGCTCGGACCTTGTCCTCGCCGTCGAGCGGGGCGCGGCGCATCACGGCCCGGATGCGCAGAATCAGCTCCCGGGGGGAAAAGGGTTTGACCACGTAGTCGTCCGCACCCAGTTCCAGCCCCACGATGCGGTCCACCTCCTCGCCCTTGGCCGTGAGCATGATCACAGGCAGGCCTGCGCTGTCCGGGTTCTTTTTCAGCTTGCGGCAGACTTCAAGACCGTCCATGCCCGGAAGCATCAGGTCCAGCAGCACCAGATCGGGCTGAAAGGATCGGACGATCTCCAGGCCCTGATGTCCGTCCGCAGCGGAACGGACCTCGAAACCCGAAGCCTTGAGGTTGTATTCCAACAGTTCTCGCGTATCCTCATGGTCTTCCACCACCAGGATCTTCTTCTCAGGCACGGCGTTTCTCCTTATGAAGCGTCGGCGTTGCAGTCAGCGGATATACCTGCTTGCGCCCGTTACGGATAGCCTTTCCTGTTACATTATTGTGAATACTCCCTGACGGCAAGGGTTTGCCAGGGTCGATGGAAATTGAGAATGAAGTACACCGCAATCATTGAATAAAAATATTGCAAAAGGCGCTAAAGCAATGCATGGACCGGACCGATAAGAAGGGCAACCCCGGAGAATCAACCTGAAGCGGAACGCCGGACAGGGGAAACAACGTGTACTATCAGGGATTTGAAAAGAAATTCCCGTCCGGAACCAAATACTGGACGGCCTACGATGACCAGCTCATCGGGTTGCTGTTCTCCAAGATCATCAATCGGAGCATCAGCCCGACGACCAGCGAGCAGGACGTGGTGCAGGAGGCGGTCAACAACCTGTTCGACCTCTGTCTGTACATCAACAAGGACTTTCACAACTGCTGACAAAACCTTGAGCCGCAAGGCGGAACCGATTCCCTTTCACGAAAAGGGCGGCCCGAACGGGGAGGGGAGACCCCGGACCAGGCCGCCCTTTTTGTTGCTCGTCGGTTGTCGCGCCTGAACGAACAACCTTGTTCGTGGACCGGCGAGCCGATCAACGGCAGGCCCTTGACAGAGCCACCACGCGAGTGCATCCTGACCCCCGCTGCTTGATCGGCCTTCAGGGCGAGTCCGTACCCTTGCTTTCTGCGAACGGCATGGGTGTTTATTTTTTGAGCCGAATGTGGGCGCGACGGGATCCAGATCTTGTTGGCCTGCGCCGGGTCAAGCCTGGAAGGGACGCAACAACCGCCCGGTTTCAACATTTTCTCCAGGTGACACAGGGAGCGATGCTTACATTCGATCTGCATTACCACGCCAATATCCATCAAATGCCGGGCATGCAGCGCCGTTTCCGCCTGCGGAGCATCGCCCGTATCCTGGATGCGAGCGAACTGGACTATCTGGCGTCCACCGAGCACTCCTACAAAAAGCCCCTGGATGCCTATCTGTATCTGGCCGATGCGGCGGCAGGCGGGACCACGAAGATCATTCCTGGAGTGGAAACCGTCACCGCCGAGGGCATTGATCTGATTTTTCTGTTTCGTGACGAGGAACAGCTGCGGCTGTCTGAGCGTGAAATCGGCAGTTTCCAGCGCTCCATTCGCGACGTGAAGCAGATCGCCCAGGCCACGGGAGCCATTTCCATCATCCCGCATCCGTTTCACATCTGCCGTTCCGCAGCGGGAAATGTGCTCTGCCGCCGTTCCTATGTTCAGCTTCTGCGCAATTGCGATTACGTGGAAATCCACAACGGTTCAGCCCTGACCATGGACAGGCGGCTTTCCACGAGCAAGACGCTGCCTCTTTTCCGGAAAACCGCTGAAAAATTGCGCAGGACCATTGATCTGCCCATGAAGGATCGGGGCAAAAGCCTCGGCTGGTCCGTGGGATCCGATGCGCACTTCCCTGGCGAACAGTTCATCGTGGGCCGCACGGATGTCCCCATGCTCAGGGGCGAGCATGTGCATGATTTTCTGCGCCGCCGCATCCGCTTCCGGACTCACGAACTGCTCAAGCCCGCCACAGACAACTCCGTGAACAACTACAGATTGTTCCGCAGCCTGCAAAGTGTCCTCAAGGAGGGCGCCCGCAAGGAGCTGATCAAGGCCCGAAGGCGCGCCCTGGTCATGGCCGCAGCCATGGTCTGCACCAGTCTCTCCTCCAGCTGACCCCGGTTCGGAGCTATTCGACCCGGCGCAAGGCCCAAAACCAGCGCTCTCCGCTCCTGTCTTCAGATTGCACCCGGTACGAGGTGCATGATTCCTCCTTCCAGCCCGCAGGCAGGGCGAAAGGCAGCGGCTCGTTGGCCAGGACCACGACCCGGCCTTGCAACGCGAGCATGGGCCGCACGAATGGCAGCAGCTCGGCCCAGGGCATGAAGGCCCGGCTGAGAACCAGATCCGCCTGGCGTTCCTGATCCCGCGCCGTTGCAATCCGCGCCAGGGCGTCCTCGGCCCGGCCCTGGAAGACGTGGGTCCGCTCCAGGCCCATGCGGCCCACGGCCAGCCGCATGAACACGCAGCGCTTTTCCCGCACCTCCACGAGGTGGTACTCGCCCCGGGTCCAGAGACAGCGCAGGGGAATGCCGGGCAGGCCCGCACCCGCGCCCAGGTCCAGACAGAGCGGGGTGGTGGGCAGGTCCAGACTCTCCAGAAACGGACCCAACCGCAGGCTGTCCACGATCAGCGTGTCAAAGATGGTCTGGGCGTCGCGCGGACCCACGAGATTGGTCTTCCGGTTCCACTGCACGAGCAGGTCGAGGTAGAGCGAAAGATGCGCAATTGCACCCGTGTCAAGGTGCGACCCGGCATTTTTCAGCGCAGTATCAAGATCAAATCCACCCGGCATGGCTCATTCTCTTCCGAACAGGCGTTTTTGCAGGTCCGCCAGGGTCCGGCAGGACTCGGCCTCGAACACGGGATCGTGGCCCAGGCGTCCCGCCTGCTTCAGTCGGGTTTCCCGGCCTGAGACGGGCCGCACCTGACCGTTGAGGTCCACCTCGCCCCAGAAAATGGCCCCGTCCGGCAGGGCGCGGTCATAGTACGAGGAAAGCACCGCCGCCACCACTCCGAGGTCCAGGCCAGGATCGCGCATGGCCAGGCCGCCGGAAATCTTGGCATAGATGTCGTACTGGGAGAGATTCAGGCGCAGCCGTTTTTCCAGCACGGCCAGGAGCAGATGCAGCCGGTTGGTGTCAAAGCCCAGGGCCGTGCGCCTGGGGATGGAGAGGAAGGTCTTGGAGGCCAGGGCCTGAACCTCCACGGCAAAGGGACGCTGGCCCTCCACGGCCATGACCAGGGCCGAGCCCGAAAGCGCGGCCTCCCGCGTGCCCAGGAACATGGTCGAGGGATCGTCCACGATTTCCAGGCCCAGTTCCTTCATCACAAAGACCACCAGTTCGTCGCTGGGGCCATAGCGGTTCTTGAGCACGCGCAGAATGCGCGAAAAATGGCTGCGGTCGCCCTCCAGGTAGAGCACGGTGTCCACCATGTGCTCCAGGAGCTTGGGGCCGGCAATCTGGCCGTCTTTGGTCACATGCCCCACCAGGACCAGCGTGGTGCTGCTTTTCTTGGCCGCTTCCACCAGCTCGGCGGAGACAGCCCGCACCTGGCTTACGCTGCCGGGAATGCCGTCCGCATTGGGCGAGGCCAGGGTCTGCACCGAATCCACGATGAGCAGTTCCGGCGGTTCCGGGCCTTCGAGCACAGCCAGACCGTCTTCAACGCGGTTGGTGGCCAGGGCCAGCAGGCCCGGCCCCAGCAGTTGCAGTCGCTGTGCCCGGCTCTTGAGCTGGGGCAGGCTTTCCTCGCCCGAGAGATACACCGACCTGGCCCCGAGCGCGGCTTGCCGACCGGCGAGCTGGAGCAGCAGGGTGGATTTGCCGATGCCGGGTTCCCCGCCCAGGAGGACAGCCCCGCCAGGGGTCAGCCCCTTGCCCAGGACCTGATCCAGGGCCGGAAAGCCTGTGGTGCGGCCTTCCAGGCTGTCTTCGGGCAGGTCCTCCAGGGGGCGCGGCCCCTGGCCCGGATCCGCGCTCCGAGCGGAACGCGCCTTGCCCTGAGCCACGGCCACGGCTTCCAGGGTGTTCCAGGCCTTGCAGGTAGGGCATTGGCCCTGCCAGCGGGGCGACTGGCCTCCGCAGGACGCACAGCGGTATACTTCCCTGGTCTTCATGCGCACTCTCCGGGTGGTACGGTGAGCCGGAATTCCCGGCTGAAAAAAAGGGGCGCAGTGGCCCGCACCCCAAGAAAATCAAAATCAAGAAAAGCAAAAGGCCCCGACAAGCGGGGCCTTGATATTAACGCTTCGGGTCGCGGGCGTCCACGATCTCGATCTGGTATTCTTTGACGTTCTTGGGCGGGTCGAAGAACACGACCATGAACGGCGTGGTCTGCTCGGGCTTGATGAAGGAGTTGTTGGCGTAGATGCCCGCGGAGGAGTTCAGGCTCTCCACGATCTCGTCCTTGGTCTGCACCTGGAGCTGGAGCAGGGAGAGGGTGTTGCCGCACATCTGTTCCTGGGAGGCGAGCACGTTGCCCTGTTCGTCAAAGAGGGTCACGAGCACCTTGATGCGCTCCTTGGCCTCGGCGAATTTGTTCAGAGCCTTGCCTTCCACCACGAACAGCGGACCGGAATGCTCGTTGGTGATCACGTACTGGCGGAAATCCACGGGCTGGATGTTCTTGATCCGCTCGGCGGGCAGTTCTCCCGGCTCGGCCTGTGCGGGTTCGTCCGGTCCGAGCACAAAGGGGACCTTGAACGGCAGCTTGTAGTCGAGCTGAATGCCCACGGTTTTCATGGACTCGGGCAGGACCCACATGCCGAAATTATAGGTGGCCACGGCTCCGGCCGCGCCGAGAAGCAGCAGCAGGAAAAGATAGAGCAGGAATTTGCCGAACCCGCCGCCCTTGCGCTTGGGCTCCAGGTCGAGGTCGTCGCCCGAAAGGGAGTGGAACAGGTCGCTGCCGGCCTCGTCGTATTCCTCCTCTTCGGCGTCTTCCGCGACCAGGTCCGAGCCCGCGTTGTCTTCGTCCAGGTTCTCGTCCGCCAGCCCGAAATCGTCTTCGTCCACGCCGCCGAATGCGCTCCCGGACTCCTCATCCAGGTTGAATCCGCTGAAGCCCTCATCCGCATCGTCCGCAGCGGCGACTTCCTCGTCGTCCGGGTCGGCAAATCCTGCGAAGAGGTCCTCGCCGGCATCCTCGTCGTCCAGGCGCAGGTCATTGTTGTTGGAGGCCGGGGCGGGTCTGTCGGCATCGAGGTCGGCTCCGAGGTCATCGCCGAAGTCGCCTCCCAAATCGCCGTCACCGTCGGCGACCGCTTCCTCAAAGGCCTTGTCGAAATCGGAATCCGGCACAGGAACGGGGGTTGGCGATTTCGGAGCGGCTTTGGATGCGGCCTTGGGCGTGGGCTTGGGAGCGGGCTTGGGAGCGGCGGGCGTCTGGACCATGTCGTCCGTGAGGATTTCGGCCTCCTCCACGGGCGGCGGCGGAGTCACGCGGAACACGTGCTCGCACTTGGCGCATTTTACTTTCAGCCCCTTGGCCGTAATCTTCCCGTCGGGAAGATTATATTTCGTTTCACAGCTGGGACAGGCGACGATCATGGCAGTCTCTCTTAGGCGCTCTCGGGGCGCACTAGCTCGTAGATAGCGTCAAGTTCCCGGTATCTTTCGGCATAATCCATGCCGTACCCTACCAAAAAACCCGCACCGGTCAGATTGAACCCGGCGAAA
Organism: Desulfovibrio sp.; assembly: GCA_050251775.1. GTDB lineage: Bacteria > Desulfobacterota > Desulfovibrionia > Desulfovibrionales > Desulfovibrionaceae > Paucidesulfovibrio. Next base: position 33,377 of record JBFWMD010000018.1, on the reverse strand, counting down.
TCGACCTCAATGTCGATTTCCCGCCTCTCCCGTTTATCAACAAGTGCGCAAACTTTCAAACTCCGAGGCTCGCTTTTCGCAAACACATGGCGAAGAAATTCCACGGAATTGCCCGTGTCCACGATGTCCTCGACGATGAGTACATGTTTGCCTTCGATGGGCACTTCCAAGTCCTTGGAAAAGCGCATTTCCTTACCCCGGCTCGTGCCGGAACCGTAGCTGGCCAGACGCACGAAGTCGTGTTCACACTCGGTCTTCATGGCTCGGGCCAGATCCGCGAAAAAAAGAAACGCGCCCTTGAGCACGCAGACGAGCACCAGAGGTTCGTTGCCATAAAAGGCGCTGATCTCGCGGCCCAGTTCCAGGACGCGGTTGTGGACAGTGGCGGCGTCCACCAGCGTATGCAGTTCGTGACTCATTTGCTTGTTCCTCAACGCGAAGCCGGCTCTGTTCCGTCGCGGCTAGAGCCGCATCATCATGGCGGTCTCGTCGCAGTCCGGAAATTTGGGGCAGTTTAGACAGTCGGACCAGACCTTTTGCGGCAGCACGTCCTTGGGCACTTCTCGAAAGCCCAGATGCGCGAAGAAGTCCGGCGTGTTCGAAAGCACGAAGACCTTGTACAGCCCGAGGGTCACGGCCTCGCTCAGGCAGGCTTCCACCAGTTCCCGGCCCAGGCCGCGCCCTCGGAAGTCGCGGGCAATGACCAGGGAGCGGACTTCCGCCAGCTCTTCCCAGCAGATGGACAGGGCGCAGCAGCCCGCAAGCCTGCCAGTCTCCTTTTCCACGACCACGAAAAAGTCGCGCAGGAGCGTGTAGAGCTGGTTGAAGGAGCGCGGCAGTACCAGCCCCTCTTCCTCCGGGTTGTCCAGGAGCATGGCGTGCATGGGCTTCACGTCCGAGATGCGCGCCTTGCGAATGACGAAATCATTGTCCATTCAGTTTGCCGCCGTTGCCCGCTTGATCAGCGCCGCAAGCATTTCCTTGGGGTAGAAGCCCGAGTCCTCGAAGACGATCTCGCCCTTGGCGTCGTAGAGCAGGAGCTTGGGAATGTAAACAGCGCGAAGCTCGTCGCCCACGGCGGGTTCCACGAGCAGCACCGTGGCCGCTGGTTCATATTCCTTGAAGAAGCTGCGGACAAGTGTCTTGTCCATGTCCAGGTTGAGCAGCAGGATTTCCGCCTCGTCAGGGGAAAGCTGGTCGGCCAGTTCCTCCAGCACGGGCAACTCCTGCACGCAGGCCGGGCAGTTCACGGACCAGAGGCAGATCAGCAGGGCCTTGCCCTTTGCCGCGGCAATGCGCTCCTTGACCTGCTGGACGCTCAGGGGCGTGAGCCCGTCCGTCCAGTGCGCGCCGGAAGGCGCGGACGCTTTTTCCCCGCTCGCGGAGACATTTGCGGGATCGGAGGAGCAGCCGGCCAGAAGCGCGGTCAAAATCAGGGTCACGGCCAGAGCCGTCCTGATGGCGGAAATTTTTTTCATGGATACCTCGTGGATGTTGGGCGCGGTTGTATCAGAAACCCTCCGGCCCGAGAAGGACACAGTAAGGCCCCCGGCGCGTTCAGGCAAGCCCGGTCAAAACGCTTTGCCCGGATCCGGGCGGATTCGTCCGGATTGGGCGGTTCGGGCCGGATCGTGTCGGGAGTGCGTCGTGATTTCTGGCCCGGTTCCGACCCCGTTTCGACCCGGTTCCGCGCGGGAAGCGTGCACATACACCGGATACGCGGAGTGTTCAAGACTCGGAAAGCTCGTCTCCTCCGGCACGAGAACACGGTGACCCGCTGCGGCTCGGTCTAATTCATCAGCCGCTTGGCCAGCTTGACCGCGCTGACCGCGTCCGTGGAAAAGCCGTGCGCGCCGATGGCCTCGGCAAAGGCCTCGGTGACCACGGCCCCGCCGATCATCACGCGCACATCGTCCAGGCCCTTTTCCCGGAGCAGCTTGATGGTGTCCTCCATGCGCACCATGGTCGTGGTCATCAGCGCGGAAAGGCCCACGAGCTTGGCTCCCTCGGCCTCGGCAGCCTCCACGATGCGCGCGGCAGGCACGTCCTTGCCCAGATCCACGACCTCGAAGCCGTGGTTGCGCAGCATCAGGCAGACGATGTTCTTGCCGATGTCATGGATGTCCCCTTCCACCGTGGCCATGACCACGCGCGGCTTGTCCTTGCCCGCGCCGTCCTTTTCCAGCAGGGGCTTGAGCACTGCGAACGCCGTCTGAAGCGTTTCCGCGGACTGGATCAACTGGGGCAGGAAGTATTCCTTGCGTTCGTATTTTTCGCCCACGTCCATGATGGCGGGAATCAGTCGCTGGTCCACCAGGACAAAGGGGTCCGCGCCTTCGGCCAGGGCCTGCTCCACCAGAGCGGTGATGCGGTTCAGCTCGCCCTTGACCACGGCGGAGTAGAGCGGGTCGCCGCCGGAATCCGCGCTCTGCGCGGGGCCGGAACCGGCCACCGGAACCGCGCCGCCCGTGGGTTTCCATTCGGCATAGCCCGCGATGAAGCGCCCGGCCTGCGGGTCGCGGTTCAGGAGCACCTCGGACGCGGCCAGAGCCTCGCGCAGCCGGGCTGAGCCAGGATTGGCAATGAACGAGGACAACCCGGCGGCCAGGCACATGCTCAGGAAGGTGGAGTTGAGCAGTTCGCGCGCGGGCAGACCAAAGGAGACGTTGGACAGGCCCAGGGTGGTGGCCAGTCCGAGCTTTTCCGTGCAGTGGCGGATGGTCTCCAGGGTGGCGCGGGCCGCCTCGGGTTTGGAGGATACGGTCAGGGCCAGGCCGTCCACCACGGCCAGACGGCGCGGCACGCCCAGGGCCTCGGCTTCGTCGAGCATCTCTTCGATGATGGCGATGCGCTCGGAAGCGGTCACGGGCAGCTTGCGCCCCTTGATGGGCAGCAGGATGTACGGTGCGCCGAAGCGGGCGCAGAGCGGTCCCAGCTCGGCCATGCGGCCCGGATCGCCGCTGATGGAGTTGACCAGGGCGGAACCCGGATAGGACCAGAGCGCTTCGGCCACGGCCGCCGGAGTGGAGGAGTCGATGCACAGCGGAACCGTGAAGCGGCCCACCAGGGTCCGGACCAGGGCGGGCAGGGTCACGGTCTCGTCCACCATGGCTGCGCCCACATTCACGTCCAGCACAGGCGCGCCCAACTCGATCTGTTCGGAAGCCAGGCGCAGGGCCTCGTCCTGCTGTCCGGCCTGTAACTCGGCGATGAGTTGCTGCTTGCCCGTGGGGTTGATGCGCTCGCCGATGAGCACGGCGGGATGCCCGCTGCCCAGGGGCACGCCCGCGCCCCGCGAGGTCAGCACCAGAGCGCGGTCCGCAGGGTCGGGCCGTTTCCAGTCGCGGCCCCGGCAGCGCGCGTGCAGAGCGCGGATGTGGTCCGGCCCGGTTCCGCAGCAGCCGCCCACAAATTTGGCCCCCAGCTCGAAAAAGCGCGCGGACTGTTCGGCAAAGGCGTCCGGCCCGAGGCGGAACACGGTTTTGCCGCTCGCGTCCAGTTCGGGCAGGCCCGCGTTGGCCGCCACGTAAAGCGGGGTGGAAAGCCGCTGGAGCATGGATTCCACCACGCCCGCCAGCTGTTCCGGCCCGGCCGAGCAGTTGGTGGCCACCAAGTCCACGCCCATGTTCTGCATGGTGTCGATGAAATGCAAGGGCGTTGTGCCGGTGAGGCTGTTGGCCCCTTCAAAGGTCATGGACAGTCCCACGGGCAGGTTGCAGACCTCCCGGGCCGCGATGACCACGGCGCGCGCCTCGGCCAGGTCAAAGTGCGTTTCGCCCAGGATCAGGTCGGCTCCGCCTTCCACGCAGCCCTTGATCTGCTGTTTGAAGACCTCCACCAGTTCGCGGAAGGTCAGCTCGCCCAGGGGTTCGCAGAAATGTCCGGTGGGGCCGATGCTTGCGGCCACGAACGCGCCGTCTCCGGCAGCCTTGCGGGCCAGGGCGCACATGGCCCGGTTCAGTTCATGGGTGTCCGCGTCCAGCCCGAGTTTGAGTCGCGAGCCGCCAAAAGTGTTGGTGGTCAGGATTTCCGCACCAGCCGCCAGATAGTCGCGATGGACCTGGAGCACGGGGTCCGGGGTTTTCAGGCCGAAGAGCTCCGGCGACATGCCTGCGGGCAGTCCGCGCTGCTGGAGCAGCGTGCCGTAACCGCCGTCGAAGAAATGCACCTGCCCGTCGCTGAGAAGCTTGCGAAAGTCCGGCATCTGGATCTCCTGGCAGCGTCTGGCCGCCTCACCCGGTTTCCGTCCTGGTCCGGGGTTCTGTTCCGCCGGGGCCTGTTCGCTCCAGCATGGTAATCCTGCATGATTCTGTGCGGCCTATATCAAGACATCTCAATATATGCAACCGAGAAATACCCCGGTTGGCATGATGCGGCAAAGCAGGGTATGGAGGGGCGCAAGCCAGCAGATTGTTTTCCCCTGTCCCTTCCGGGGAGTCCTGCCCCGCGAAGGTTGAAAAGCATACTCAAAAGGTATACCGTACGTAGTTGACCCCCACTGAACATCACTCGGTGAAATTTTCACCGGAAGAAAATCCAGACATGAAGCCGGACACCTCTCCCCAGCCGGATGTCGATCAGGCGTCGGTGGAAGCAGCCGAAGCCGGAGACTCCAAGATTTCCCGCAGCGTCGGGCCGGACAAGGCCGACCGTTTCATGCTGCCCGCCCTCAAGGACAAGCGCTCCAGCGCGGTCGTGCCCAGCGACCCTCTCCAGCTCTACCTGCGCGAGATTTCCCGTTTCCCCCTGCTCAAGCCCGAGGAGGAGCAGGCCCTGGCCCAGCGCGTGCGCGAAAATGGCGACCAGGACGCGGCCTTCCGTCTGGTTTCCTCCCATCTGCGCCTGGTGGTAAAAATCGCCATGGAGTTCCAGCGCCGCTGGATGCAGAACGTGCTCGACCTGATCCAGGAGGGCAACGTGGGCCTGATGAAGGCCGTGAACAAGTTCGATCCGGACAAGGGCATCAAGTTCTCTTACTATGCGGCGTTCTGGATCAAGGCCTACATTCTCAAGTATATCATGGACAACTGGCGCATGGTCAAGATCGGGACCACCCAGACCCAGCGCAAGCTGTTCTATAATCTGAATAAGGAACGGCAGCGGCTCATGACCCTGGGGTTCACCCCCACCACCGAGGCCCTCTCCGAATCCCTGAACGTGAGCGAGTCCGAGATCGTGGAGATGGACCAGCGCCTTTCGCGCGGGGATATGTCCCTGGACATGCCCATGAGTGACGACACCGATTCCACGCGCCTGGACTTTTTGCCTTCCCTGGCTCCGGGCGTGGAGGAAACCCTTTCCGATAACCAGATTTCGTCCATACTGCTTAAAAATCTCAAGGCCATCGAGCACGACCTCAACGACAAGGAACTGGCCATACTCAACGAGCGCCTGCTCTCGGACTCCCCCGTGACCCTGCGGGAGATCGGCGAGCGTTTCGGAGTCACGCGCGAGCGCGTACGCCAGATCGAGGCCCGGCTGCTGCAAAAGATCAGACAGCATCTCGAAGAAAAGGTAGACGATTTTTCCGTGGAGTGGATCAATAAAGATGACTGACAAGCTCATTGCCCTGAAGAAACAGTCCTGCCGGCTTGCCCGCCAGCACAACCTGCCCTCCTTCTACAGCGACTTCGCCGAGGAGGCCGATTTTTCTTCGGACCTGTTCTTCAACAATCAGGCACTGCTCAAGCTCCAGGAAGACTCGGTCGCCTTTTTTTATGATGACTATATGTTCGGCATCGAGCATTCCAAGCGACTGGCCCAGGACGCCTGCACCCTGCTGCTGGCCTGGGACAACGGGCTTTCCCGGCAGACTTCGCGGCGCACGGGTCTGCTGGCCCAGGTGGCGGCCATGATCCGCGACATCGAGTGTTCGGACGGCGAAGCCGGTCGGGACAAGGGCTCGGCCTTTGCTCTGCTCGACGGCTGTCCCCTGACTCCGGAGGAAAAGGAGCTCGTGCGTAGCGCCTGCACCTGCCGACGGCGTCCGAGTCTGGCGGAAATGCCCGAGGGCAGTGAATTGCGCGCCTTGACCTTCAGTCTGCATGACGCCTATTGGTTCCGTTTCGGGCCGGACATTTTTTCCACGGTCATGTGGATCTATTGCGACTACAACACCTTGAGCCTGCCTGAACTGGTCCGCCAGTTCGAAAAGGGCGTGAACGACGCGCGGTACGCCTCGGACGGCTTTCTGACAGAGCCGGGCAGAAAGTACGGGCCGGAAATTCTTCAGGCCGGAGTGGAGCAGGGCGAAATCATGCTCAAGCTGCTTCGCGAGGCTGCTGGAATGGACCCGGAAGCCTGATCGGCCGCCGAATATTTCAACCAATGCATCCAGACGGAGCGCCCGCATGAAGAATTTCGCTGTCCGGTCCTTTTTCTCCGCAGACCGCATCCCTGCGCACGTTTGGAATGCCCCCCGGCTTCTGGCGGTCCTGCTCTGCCTGGCGGCTCTGGCCGTGTTGAACGGCTGTGCCGGAACCGCCGCGACCAAGGCTCCGGGCGCTGTGGACGTGCCCCTGAGCCCTGAAGCCCAGCTGACATACGACTATCTCCTTTTCCAGGATCAGCGTTCCGAACTGGAGCGCTACAGCCGCCTGGGTTCGGAGATGTCCGAGGAGCAGTACGCCGAGGCTCTTGAGATCCAGAGCCGCGCGGCCGAGGCGGCGGACCGGCTTATCGCGGCCCAACCCACGCCGGAACTGTACGGCGAAAAGGCCGAACTGTTCTTCAATTCCGAACAGCTCGGTCAGGCCCGCTCCATCCTGGATGCTGGTCTGAACAAATTTCCCAATGATCGCGGACTGGTGAACATGCTTTCCAGCGCCTACCTGTTGGAAGGCAACGCCAGGAGCGCGGCCCTGCTGCTGGAGGAATATCTCTACAGGGCTCCGGAAGACCACGAGATGCGCAAGCGGCTGGCCGGGGTGCTCATCGACACCCAGGACTTCGCCAAGGCCTTGGATCAGATCAACATCATCCCCAAGAAGGAGCGGGACAAGATCGCCCTCTACCTCCAGGCCAGAGCCGAGTCGCGGCTGGGCAAGCGTCGTCAGGGCCTCCAGACCCTGGACAAGGCCCTCAAGCTCGACCCGGACTACTACGAAGCCTGGGCCGAGGTGGCCTACCTGCGCGAGCTGGAAAACGACCTGCCCGGAGCGGTCAAGGCCTATACGCGCCTGCTTGAACTGGGCGGCCCGGAGGAAGAACTCCGCATCCGGCTCGTAACCTTGCTGCTTAAACTGAACAACGTGGATCAGGCCCTGAAGACGGCCATGGAAGGCCCGACGCAGAAGGCCTACCTGCTTTCGGCCTCCAGCGCGTTTCTGAACCAGGGCTTTCCGGCCCAGGCGTCCGCCGTGTTGGACACCTTGTCCGGGTTCGACCCCGTGCCCACGGAGTATTTCTTCTACAAGGCCGTGATCGCCTTCGAAGCCGAGGAAAACGTGGAAAAGGCTCTGGAATACCTGGACCAGGTCCCCCTCGGGGATGATCGTTATGACGAGGCCCTGGAATTCCGCATCCAAATTTTGCACGGGCTGGAGCGACCCGAGGAGGTCCTCCGGCTTATCCGTGAAGGGCAGAACAAATTCCCTGAAAAGCTCAGCTTCTATCAGATGGAGTCCGAATACTGGCTCAGTCGCGAGGACTTGCCCCAGGCCCGGGCCGCACTGGAAAAGGGTCTGAAGCAGCGGCCCGATAACCCCGATCTGCTCTACCGCTACGGAGTGCTGCTGGACCGCATGGGCCAGCGCGACAAGAGCCTGGAGATCATGGAGCGGATCATCAAGAGCGACCCGCAGCATGCCGATGCCCTGAACTACATCGGCTATACCCTGGCCGAGGAGGGCCGCGATCTCCAACGCGCCCAGGTGCTCATTGAAAACGCCCTGATCCAGGAGCCGGACAACGGCTACATCATCGACTCCCTGGCCTGGGTGCATTTCAAGGCAGGCAATCTGAGCAAGGGGTGGGAACATATCCAGCGCGCTGTGCGCGAAGTGCCCAAGGACCCGACCCTCTGGGAGCACTATGGCGATATCGCCTCGGCCCTGGGCAAGAAGGTTTCCGCGCTGGAGGGCTACCGCAAAGCCATTCAGTATGGGACCGAGAGTGTTGAGCGCGTCAAGGACAAGATCAAGAATTTATGAGCGACCTTCGCCGCTGTTTTTCGGTCGCGCCGCTGCTGCTGACCGTGTGTCTCGGAATCCTGCCCGGATTGTTCGGCGGCTGCTCCCATAAGCCCCTGCCCGACTACGGTTCGGCCGTGCGGACCTGGAGCGTGTTTGCCGCCCACTACCGCGTGCGCCCACAGGCCCCGGCCTTTGTGGTTTCCTCCAGTCTGGCCTGGACCTCGGGCAAGAAGAGCGCGCGGATCCTGCTCGACCTCTGGGGCGGGTTTGCCCATGCGGCCCTGCCCGGCCAGGAACCGGACAGCGGCGTAATGAGCAGGGAAGCGGTCATCCGCATGGACGCCTGGTCCAACCTGGGCGGCAGCCTGAGCAATCTGCGCGAAGGCCCGGACGGCTTGGCCGCGCTCTATCCGGACCAACTCAAAGCCTACACCCATGCGGACCCGGTCATTGGCGCGCGCCTGCTTGGCCTGCCCTTTCCCTTTTCCCTGGCGGACTTCGCGGCCCTGCTCTTTGGCGACTTCACGGACCTCGTGCCCGAGCGTTACGACGCTGTGGAGTCCCTGCCCGACGGCGGATTTCGCTACACCTTCCACTCGGGCCGGGTGCGGAGCCTGAGCCTGGACAAGGCGGCCCGGCCCCTGGCCATGAGCGGCCGGACCAGCGTGCCCGAGGAATACGAGGACAAGCTCGGCGGGCTCTGGAGCATCGACTTTTCCAACTATCCGGACAGCGTCGAAAGCCCTGAAACAGACCCGGCCCAGCCCCGGACCGAGCGCGCGCCCATGGCCGAGCGCCTCTTTCTGACCCTGCCCGGTGAGAACCGGGGCAGCTTGCGCATCCAGTCCCGAGAGCTTAAAGAGGAGCAATGGCCCGCCACAGCCCTGGCCCTGACCCTGCCCGAAGGGGTCGAGGCCCGCGCCCTGGACGGCGCACCCCGCGACTGGACCACGGGACGGCCCACCGGCGAGGAACCGAGGCCCACCACTGAGCAACCCTAGCCGAATCGGAGCGACCATGCCCGAAGCGACCACTCCCCAACATCCTTTGCCTCAAGACGATTTGCCTAACGACGCTTTGCATAACGATACTTCGTCCGAAACGCACCAGGAAGAGACCGCAACGCAGACCCATGCCATTCCAGGGCCGGGTCCGGGCGTGATCGAAAATTTCCTGCTCGGGCTGCGCGTTGTCTGGCGGGAGAGTCTCCGGGCCGGGCAAGGGCTGCTGCGCCGCTACGAACGCCGCGCACTTGCCAAGCGCCTGGATGAAGAGTACTGCCGCCTGGGCCGCATCCAGGCCGGACACGACGCCGAAACCAGCCGTGCGCTGGTCATGGGGCAGATCGGCCTGCTCCGGGACGAGATCGACGCCCTGGACCGGGAACTCAAGAACCAGGCCGCCTGACGGCCAAGACAGCAGGGGCTCGGCCCCGCCGCGCCAAAGGGGAAAACATGGCCAGGAAACTTTTCATCGGCTGCGACCACGGTGGCCTGACGCTCAAGGACGCGCTCAAGCCCGCCATTGAAAAGCAGGGCTGGAGCGTCGAGGACCTCGGGACCCACACCACGGAGAGCTGCGACTATCCGCTCATCGCCAAGGCGGTCTGCGCCGCCGTGCTTCAGGAGGAAGGCTCCCTCGGCATCCTGATCTGCGGAACCGGCCTGGGCATGTCCATGACCGCGAACCGCTTCGAGGGTATCCGCGCGGCGGTCTGCACCAACGAGTACATGGCCCGCATGGCCCGCGCCCACAACGACGCCAACGTGCTCTGCCTGGGGGAGCGCACCACGGGCCAGGGCCTGGCCCAGGGGATCGTCGAGGTCTTCCTCCAGGCCGGATTCGAAGGCGGACGCCACCTGCGCCGCATCAACCTGATCGAAAACTGATATCCATATTTCAGAAGGAAGCTTCCCATGTCCAACGATACGCTCACCAAAGACCAATTGGTGGTCAATACCGTCAAGGGCCTTGTCATGGACGGGACCCGCAAGGCCAATTCCGGCCATCCTGGCGGGGCCATGTCCTCGGCGGACTTCGCCACCACCCTGTTCAAGGATTTCCTGAACTACGACCCCGAAGACCCGACCTGGTTCAATCGCGACCGTTTCGTGCTCTCGGCCGGACATGAGTCCATGCTGCTTTACTCCCTGCTGCATCTCCAGGGCTTCCTGCCTGGGGAGGAGCTGGAAAAGTTTCGGCAGTGGGGCTCCAAAACGCCGGGCCACCCGGAAAGGCATCTGACTCCCGGCGTGGAGGCCACATCCGGCCCCCTGGGACAGGGCTTTTCCCAGGCCGTGGGCATGGCCGCCGCCGAAGCCTTCCTGAATGAGAGCCTGGGCGCGGACGTGGTGGACCACTTCACCTACGTGCTGGCCTCGGACGGCGACATCCAGGAACCCGTGTCCCTGGGCTCGGCCATTCTGGCCGGACGCTGGGGCCTGGGCAAGCTCATCGCCTTCTACGACTCCAACAAGGTCCAGATCGCCGGAGCCTGCTCCCGCGTGGACTGCACCAACTACACCCAGGCCTTTGACTCCTTTGGCTGGCACGTGCAGGAAGTGGACGGCCACGACCGCGCGGCCATTGCCGAGGCCATCACCCGCGCCCGCATGGAAGCCACCCGCCCGAGCATCATCATCGGCCACACCATCATGGCCCAGGGCACGGCCCACCGCGAGGGCGACCACGAGACCCACGGCTCGCCGCTTCCGCCTGAGGAAATCGCCGCCACCAAGACCAAGATGGGCCTGGACCCGGAAAAGTTCTTCCAGGTTCCGGCCGAGGCCCTGGCGCACTTCCGCGCCCGCTGCAACGACCTGCGGACCAATGTGGGCGACTGGAAGGCCAATCTCCAGGCCAAAATGGGCAACAAGGAGTTCGCGGCCCAGTGGAAGCTCTTCACGGGTCCGCGCTCCGCGCTCCAGGTGGAAATGCCGGTCTTCACCCCCGGCGAGAAGGTCGCCACGCGCAAGGCCTGGGGCAACTGCCTGACCCAGATCATGGACCAGCTGCCCCAGCTCGTGGGCGGCTCCGCCGACCTGGACCCCTCGAACATGACCGTGAAGTTCCGCGACCACGTGGGCTGTTTCGGCGTGGACGGCTTTGGCAGCCGCAACTTCTCCTTTGGCGTGCGCGAGTTTCCCATGGCCGCCATTGTCAACGGTCTGGCCCTGCACGGCGGCGTGATCCCCTTCGGCGCCACCTTCCTGACCTTCTCGGACTACTGTCGCAACGCCGTGCGCATGAGCGCGCTTCAGGAACTGCCCGCGCTCTACGTCTTCACCCACGATTCCTTCTACCTCGGCGAGGACGGCCCCACGCACCAGCCCATTGAGCACATCTCCTCCCTGCGGCTGATTCCGGGCGTTATCGACCTGCGTCCGGCCGACGCCACCGAGACCGCGCTCTGCCTCCAGACCGCGCTGCACAGCGAGAACAGGCCCTCCTGCCTCTTCCTGACCCGCCAGGGCCTGCCCACCCTCGATCCCCATGTCCACACGAACATGACCGAGGGCGTGAAAAAGGGCGGCTACGTGCTCCAGGATCCCGAAGGCGGACCCGAGGCCGTGGACATGGTCATTGTGGCCACCGGCTCCGAGGTCTCCCTGGCCATGAGTGCGGCCAAGCTGCTGCCGCAGTTCAAGATCCGCATCGTGAGCATGCCTTCCATGACGCTCTTCGAGGAGCAGAGCAAGGCGTACAAGGACAGCGTGCTGCTGCCCCAGGTGGCCCGGCGCGTGGCTGTGGAGGCCGGCCGGCCGGAACTCTGGTATCGCTATGTGGGCATGGACGGCCTGATCAAGGGCATCGACCACTTCGGACATTCCGCGCCCTCCCAGAAGCTGGAGCAGGAATACGGCTTCACTCCGGAGGCCTTTGCCAAGCTGATCCAGGAAAAGTATTCGTAGGTTCGCCATTCCAATCCGGGGCAGGCGCGCAAGCGCTTCCCCGGGTTCTCGGACAAAAAAGGCGGAGCACCCGGGGTGCTCCGCCTTTTTGCGTGGGGCGCTGGCTTGCGGTCTTACAAACCGGAAGCGTTGCCGACCATAAGGTCGCGGCGCGCGGTGCTCAGGCTGATGGTGAACCCCGCGATGACATCCAGCAGGGTCATCAGCGTAAGGATCATGAAGGCGGCGGTCCCGGTCTGGGGCACGGCCAGAAATTCGATCAGGCAGCCCACGAAGAGCAGCAGGGACAAGGCGTGGTCAATGGCCGTGGCCCCGCCGGTGCGAGTGGCCTTGACGATTTCAATGAACAGCAGCAGCAGGCCCAGACAGAGGATCAGGTCGGCGGCGCTGACGGCCAGGGCCTGGCCCGAGAGCAGCGGCAGGGTGACCAGGGCCGCGGTCAGGTTCTCGGGCATCAGAAAGGCCAGGGCGTTGTACAGGCCCACGGCAATGAGCAGGGTGGGAATGACGTTCATGCGACTCCTCGTGGCAGTTGTTATGTTTTCAGAACACATACCAGCAGAGGATCGCAAACGTCCAATGCCGGCAGCGGGTTCCAGACAAGAACGTTTGGCCTAGTCTCCGTTGGGCAGCCAGAGATAATAGACGCCCGCCTGCCTGGGAAAGGACTGCTCCAGAGCCGCGCCGAGCACGCCCGCGTCCACCAGGGCGGGCCGGTCCGGAGATGGGCCGGATGCGGCGTTGTAGGGCGTGTCGTTGGCCTGGGGCGCGCCGCGGTAGGCCACCAGCCGCGCGTCGTCGGGCAGTTCGGCCAGTGCGCGCGCCTCGGCAAAGGCGTCTTGCAAATAGCCGAGTTGATCCACAAGGCCCAGTTCCAGGGCCTGCTGCGCGGTGAAGATCCGGGCCGTGGCCACGGTCTCCATGGCTGCGTCGTCCAGGTGGCGCGCCTCGCGCACGAGCCGCTGGAAGCGACCGCCCATCTCGTTGATGAGTGTCTGGGCCAGGGCGCGTTCCTCTTCGGTGGACTGCCGGAAGGGCGAGCCCATGTCTTTGTTGCGCCCGGATTTGGCCACGTCCACGTTCACGCCGAGTTTTTCCAGCAGCCCATCCACCCGGGGCAGGAAGACCACCGCGCCCACAGAGCCGGTTACGCTGGTGGGATGGCAGACAATGCGGTCCGCGGGCAGGGCGATGTAGTAGCCGCCGGACGCGGCCACGTCCATGAACAGCGCCACCACGGGCTTCGTCGTGCGCTTGCGGAATTCGGTCAGTTCATGGTGCAGGATGTCGCTGGCGGTGACGCCGCCGCCGGGTGAGTTGATCTTCAGGATCACGGCGCGCACCGCGTCGTCCTTTTCGGCCAGCTTCAAGCGGCTGACGATCTCCTGGACCATGCTGGGCCGGGAGCCGAGCAGTCCCTGCCGGGGCTGGTCCGAAACCGTGCCGCTGGCCTCCACGAGCAAGACTTTTTCCGAGGCCGAGCCTTCAAGAACCTGTTCCAGCAGCGGTTCACTGCCGTCCGGAAAGAGCGTGACGCGCGGCGAGCAGGCCGCCAGAGCCGACACAACCAGCAGCAGCGGCAGGATTGACAGGACTGGCGGCAGGCAAAGGGAGCGGATGCGGGGCATGTGGTCTCCTCGGACTTCGGGTTTAGACCACCAGCAGCAGCCCGATGGCCGCCGTGATTTCCGCGATGACGATGCAGGCGCCCAGAAAATCGCCGTTCACGCCCTCCACAGTGTAAATCAGGTAGTACAGGGGCACGAGGGCGATCACGACCAGGCCGATGGAGAGCAGCACGCCCACGGTGCTGGTGAGCAGCAGCCCGGCGGCCACGGTGCAGAGCGCGGCAAAGAGCGTGGAGGGAAAGTTCGCGCCGTCCATGAATTTCTGTCCGAGTCCGGGCCGGGCCAAGCTGCGTACGATGAAGCCGAGGACCACGGCGGCGCCGCGTCCCATGACAAAGCACCAGATCAGCGCGCCGAAGCGGCCTGCTTCGAGCAGCGCGGAAAAGAGCACGATTTGTCCGGAAACAGCCAGAACAAGGGCCAGTGCGCCAAAAGCGCCTGTGTGGCTGTCCTTGACGATGGCCCAGAAGCGTTCTGTTTCCGTGTGCGAGGCACAGCCGTCCGCCACATCGGCAAGGCCGTCGAAATGCAGCCCGCGCGTCAGATAGAGGTTCAAACAGACGATGATCCAGGCTTGGACCAAAGGGCGGCCCGCGAACAGGCCCAGCCACCAGAAAGGCGCCACCAGCGCGAGTCCGAGCAAAAGACCCACCAGGGGCATCCAGCGCATGCAGCCGGAAATGGCGTTGTGGTCCACGAGCCGGGCGGGCGCGAGCCGGGTCAGAAAGCCGAGAGCCGTGGAAAATTCCTTGATCGGGTTCATGTATTTCCTTGTGTTGTCAGCCGAGGGTCAGGGTCACGGTGTGGCCCACCTGGCAGCCCATGAGTTTTGCAGCAGAGCCTTGGTTCACTGCCAGTTCGAGCAGTCCCTGACTGCCTTCGAGAATGCCGACCTCGTGTTCATCCAGTTCCGAATAGGTTCGCACGGCGCGCGGATAGGCCGGAACGCCCCGGTGCTGACCTGATCCGATCAGACCCGTGAAAAACGTTCCGGACTGAAGGTTGAGCACCACGTTGTCGAAACGGTCCACGTGCAGCACGTGGGCGATGATCTTGGAGCCTTTGTCTTCCAGGGTCAAGGGACGTGGGGTTGTGGCCGGGTGCGGGACAAGGGAGTCCGGAGCGATGTGTGGCCCCAGGGATTCCGGAGGTTCGCCCGTGGCCAGTCGCGCGGCCAGTGGCGCAAAGATGTCCCGTCCGTGGAAGGTGGCGGATGCGCCCTGCAACACGGTCGGAACGTGGAACAGTTTAGGCCTGCGGCCCGCCAGGGCGTGCGGACAGAGCAGCAGGCCCAGCAGCCCGTTGTCCGGGGCGAGAAAGAGCTGGTCCTCCAGCCGGGCAACCACGATGCGCCGGTCAGAGCCCACGCCCGGATCGACCACGCAGAGGAAGACCGTGTTTCCGGGGAAATGCATGGCGCTGGCTGCAAGGAAAAAGGCGGCCTGTCCGATCTGGAAGGGAGCCACGCCGTGGCTGAGGTCGAGCAGGGGACTGCCGGGCGTGAGCCGGGCCAGTGTGCCCTTGACCTGGCCCACGTAGGGGTCGTCCAGACCGAAATCCGTGAGCAGGGCAACTGGTCTCGAATCCGGATGCATCTCAGTACTCCTTGCGTGCGGAAAAGCCCTTGCCAAGCACCTTGTAGCCGGAACCGATGATCAGGAACGCGTGGGGATCATGGGTATAGACGATCTCTTCCAGCCGTTTGAGCTGGATGTTGTTGACCATGACCATGATGACCTTCTTGTCGCGGCCTGAGAAGCCGCCCTGGCCGTAAAGATACGTGGCTCCCCGGTGCAGCTTTTCCAGCACGTCGGCCATGATCGGTTCGGAGTCGGAGGCGATGATCAGGGCCATTTTGCGCTCGCTGAAAACGTTCAGGCTGTAGTCCACCACGGTTCCGGTCACAAAGGTCATGGCCAGGGAATAGAGCATGCGCTCCAGGTCGAGAAACCCGAAACCCGCGCCGAAGATGGCCAGGTCCACGAGAAAGCGGAATTTGCCGATGTTGGCGTTGTAGCGCTTGTTGGCGATGACCGCGAGGATGTCCGTGCCGCCCGTGGACCCGAGGGAGCGCAGAGCCAGGCCCGCGCCCAGGCCGATGAACGCGCCGCAGGTGAAGACCGCGAGCCAGGTGTCCTGGATAACGAGCAACTGGGGCATGAGGTCCATGAACAGACCCACCGCCACCATGCCGTAGAGGCTGTAGAAGAAGAAACGGCGGCTGACCATGCACCAGGCCAGAACAAAGATGGGCACGTTCAGCGCCCAGAACCACTGGCCCGGCTGGAGTCCGCCCACCACGTAGTAGACCAGCAGGCCCGCGCCGGCCATGCCGCCTGTGAGAAAGCCGTGCGGAATGGCGATGGACTTGATGCCAAAGGCGATCAGGGCCGAGCCGATGCTGATCAGCAGCAAATTGTAGGGGATGGAAAACCCGCGCCCCCGCAGGGGGGAGTCCGCCGTATCCGTTGTGCTCATACCGCCTCCGCCGGAGTATGTAGCGTCTTTTTTAGCGCCTGGAAAGGGAGGCGGGAAAAGATGGGAGCGCTTGCGCGATTTCGCCGAAAAAAGAGCCCCGCTTTAAAGCCCGGCGGGGCGGGCGGTGCAACATGGTCAGACGCCGGGCGCGTTATTCCACGGCCTTTCCAAGGTTGATATGGAAGGCCAGCGCGTAGAAATGATGGATGAAGTCCACGTATTCCAGCGGGATGTGGTCCGGAACCTCGATGCGCGAGGGGGCGTAGTTGATGATGCCCTTGATGCCCGCCTCCACAAGGTAGTTGGCGGCGCGCTGGGCGCGTTCGGGCGGGGTGGTGAT
This sequence comes from Desulfovibrio sp., assembly GCA_050251775.1. Lineage (GTDB taxonomy): Bacteria > Desulfobacterota > Desulfovibrionia > Desulfovibrionales > Desulfovibrionaceae > Paucidesulfovibrio. The sequence goes on along the minus strand of JBFWMD010000018.1, from coordinate 16,888 downwards.
GATCCCGATCTCCAGCTTCTGCTCGTCCACGAGGTTGCGCGTCTTGCGCGTGCAGATGACTTCAAGGCCCTCGACGATCTCGCCGATCTTGTAAGGGTCGCAGTCAAAAGCCACCTTGATGTTGAAGCCCTTGCTCTTGAATTCGCCATGGCGCAACAGCGCGCGTCCGAGGTTGCCCACGCCCACGATGCAGCAGTTCCAGACGCGGTCCACGCCGAGGGATTGTTTGATGGAGGTGATCAATTCCGGAACGTAATAGCCCACGCCCCGCACGCCGAACTCGCCGAAATAGGCGAGGTCTTTTCGGATCTGCGAGGAGTTGACCGAGCAGGCCTGGGCCAGATTCTCCGAGGAGATGACTTCCGTGCCCTCGGATTTGAGTCGTTCCAGAACCTGGATATAGACCGCGAGGCGACCGATGGTGGCCTTGGGAATGTGTTCGCTTTTCAATGGCTTGCGCCCCATTTCCTCGGCATTATTGTGAAATTCGTAACAAGAGTTGTTCTAAAAAAGGAGGCCAAAGGCCTCCCTTTTTATCAAACCGTGCTACGTCGACTAGGCACCCAGGGGGTTGACGAAGAGCAGGATCAGGTTGACGACCAGGGCGTAAATGGCCAGGGACTCAACGAAGGCCAGGCCCAGGATCAGGGTAACGGTGATCTTGCCGGAAGCCTCGGGGTTGCGGGCGGTGCCTTCGCAGGCAGCCTTCAGGCCCATGCCCTGACCGATACCGCAGAGACCGGCGGCGATGCCCATGCCCAGCGCGGTGGCGTAAGCGACGGAGCTGGCCAGAGCGGCGTCGGCGGCGAAAGCCATGGAGGCGGTCAGAACCATAGCCATGGTAGCGAACAGAACTTTCACGAGCTTCATTGTACGTTCTCCTAAATCGTTATTTAGTTTGGTCGAAGACCATTTCCCCAATGTTGTCGAGCAGCCCGATCAGTGGGCGTGCTCCACGGAGCCCTTCAGGTAGATCATCGTCAGCATGAAGAAGATCAGCGCCTGAATGGACTTGGCCAGGAAGAACAGGAAGTACATGGGCACGGTGGAGACCACCGGAGCCAGCATGAACAGCAGGATCAGAACGATTTCCTCACCGCGGATGTTGCCGAAGAGTCGCAGAGTGAGCGAGAGCGGCCGTGCGCAGTGGGAAATGAGTTCCAGCACGAGCATCAGCGGGGCCAATGCCGGCATGGGTCCGAGGAAGTGCTTGATGTAGCCGGCCTTCCAGATTCGAATGCCTACGTAGTTGTAGTAGACGAATACGAAGACGGCCATGGCCGCGTTGGTGTTGATGTTCGCCGTGGGCGCGTCACAACCGGGCATCAGGCCGATGTAGTTCATGGTGGCGACGAACAGGAAGATCGTGGCCAGAATGGGCATGAACTGACGGCCTTTCTCACCGATGTTGGCGACAACGAAATCTTCCATGCCGCCGATAATGATTTCAAAAAAGTTTTGCAATCCGCCGGGAACCAGGGTCAGTTTTCTGCGGACCAACAAACCGGCGATGAGCAGAATAGCCATCGCCATCCATGTAAACCACACATGCGTCGGGACCGGGTACATTGACGGATCCAACGGGCTGCCCGCATGTGCAGCCGCGTCCGCCCCGAGCGCGATGTTCAACTCCCTGAAAATTACCAGGGGATGCGGCAAACCACCTGCCATAGTCTTTACGCCTCCTTCACTTTTTGCATGTAATTGGCGGTCCCCCAAGTAATAGCGTTAACCACCACCATGGAGAGGCCGACCAACAATCCGGACACAGAGGCATCGAGCCACGCGATGAGCGTGAACAGGGCCAGTCCGGTGAGAGCCATTCTTCCGTAGAAAAGGATCAGCATCATCGTGACCGCGCCTTTCTGCGCGGAGACCACGGATTGGCCGGTTCTGGCCATCAGCCAGAAATTGACCGTCACGAGCAGGCAGCCTGCGGAAAAGGACAAGGCCCAGGACGAGCAGGCGGTCAGGCCGTTGATGAGGGTGATGGTCAGGAAAGCCAGCACAAGCTGGTTGCGCACCATGGCGCGCACCTGCGGGTGGGTGAACCCGCGCTTGTACAAAAAGGCTTCCAGTTTACGAATCATCGTCATCCTCGGCGCGCCCGGCGCGCTCGTTCCTGCGTTTGTCCCCTCGCTGAATCCGCTGTACTTCCTGGACCACGTTGCGGAAACCCGCAACGATCCCGAAGAGCAGCATGACCAGCAGCAGCCACGGCTTGGTCCCGAGCCACTTGTCCAGAAACCAGCCCATCGTCATGCCGATGAACGTGGCGGACACCAGGTTCAGGCCGATGGTCCCGGCGGTGGAGAGCTGGTCGATCAGCTCGTGGTGCTTGTCACCCTTGAAAAAGAACATCTTGATCCTTGTTTCCGGGGTCGCACTGGATTTCTCTCATATACTAAAAAAGCATCTCGTGCAATCCTTCACAAGTGACCAGCGGCATAGCACAGCCCCTGCGCGCCAGTCAATGTGCGAGTGTATAAAAAGCGCGAGACCCCTGAAAAAATGCGCAATAACGCTCTGCCCACTTGGTTGTGTCCCGTTTGGGAAAATACTCCGTCAGAGGAAAAAGCGCAGCGTCCGGAGGGACATTGCCCCAATGCGATCGTCCCGGCAAGCGGAGAATGCCCCCGCGCGGAAACTTGTGAAATCCGCAGCAGGTCCGTGACAACCCGGCAACAAGCGGGCCGGACGCCTTTCCACCGCGCCCACTGCGGCCAGCCGCTTTACGGCCAGGGCATTGTGTGCCACATTCCCGCCCAGCAAGGGCTCCGGCCCAGTCCAGGAGGAGAGCGCATGCGCGACATCATACTCATTCACGTCACGGGCGGCGACAAACCCGGAGTGACCGCCGGACTCAGCGAGGTCCTCGCCACCTACGGCGTGGACATTCTCGACATCGGCCAGGTCGTGATTCACAATTTCCTGACCCTCGGCATTCTGATCCGCATCCCGCCCGAGGCCGATTCCGCGCCCATCGTCAAGGACGTGCTCTTCAAGGCCCACGAGTTGGGCATCTCCCTGCGACTGCATCCCCTGGACAACGGCAACTACGACCAGTGGGTCGGGGCGCAGGGCAAGCAGCGCCACATCGTGACCCTGCTCGCCCGGCGCATCACCGCCGTGCATCTCAAGGCCGTGACCCGCGTGCTCACGGACAACGGCCTGAACATCGACACCATCCACCGCCTTTCGGGCCGCGTGCCCCTTTCGGGCGAATCGCCCCGCCAGGCCTGCGTGGAGTTCACCGTGCGCGGAACCCCCGAAGACACCGCAGGCATGCGCCAGGCCTTTCTGGACATTTCCGCCGAGATCGGCGTGGACATCGCCTTCCAGGAAGACAACGTTTTCCGCCGCAACCGCCGGCTTGTGGCCTTCGACATGGACTCCACCCTGATCCAGGCCGAGGTCATCGACGAACTGGCCGCGCGCGCGGGCGTGGGGAGCCAGGTCGCGACCATCACCGAGGCGGCCATGCGCGGGGAGCTCGACTTCCAGCAAAGCCTGCGCAAGCGTCTTTCCCTGCTCAAGGGCCTGGACGCGCAGGTCCTGGAGGATGTGGCCGAACACCTGCCCCTGTCCGAGGGCGCGGAGCGGCTGATCTCCAACCTCAAACGGGTGGGATACAAGATTGCCATTCTTTCCGGCGGGTTCACCTTCTTTGGCGAGCGTCTGGCCCGGCGGCTGGGCATCGACTATGTCCATGCCAACGAACTGGAAATCAAGGACGGCAAACTCACGGGCAACGTGGTCGGCGAGATTGTGGACGGCGCGCGCAAGGCCGAATTGCTCAAGGCCATCGCCGAAAAGGAAGGCATCAGCCTCCAGCAGGTCATTGCCGTGGGCGACGGCGCCAACGATCTGCCCATGCTCGGCCTCGCGGGACTGGGCGTGGCTTTCCATGCCAAACCCAAGGTCAAGAAGGGCGCGGGCCACGCCATTTCCACCATGGGACTCGATTCCATCCTCTATCTTATAGGCTTCCGCGACCGCGAATCCCTGCCGGGCGACTGATGCATCGCCAGGGGCTTTGTTGCCGCGTCCCCGGCAACCCCTCGCGTATTGAAGATACGCGTCGGGCCTGCCGCGTCCTTGCGCCGCGCCCCTTGCGCGCCTCAGCCGCCCGGCTGCCACGGAAGTTCGCGGGCTTGAGTACTGATGCATCGCCAGGGGCTTTGTTGCCGCGTGCCCGGCAATCCCTCGCGGAGCAAGCTACAAGATACGACCGTGAGGTTTTTTTGCCGGTCCCGGATTTTTACGTGTCCGTGCTTGCGCGGAACGCACAGGGCGCGCAAAATTCAGCGCGTGGTGTGCACGTCCGGGTCGGGTTGCTGGCGAGAGAGCCGTCGGCGCAAACAGCGAAAGTCGGATGAGAGGGCGGCCATCCAGAGCGGAACCAGAGCTGGCGGGATGCCAGCAGTGCTGATTTTCGCGACGGACATTTCTGGCACGTGCGTTGCTAAGGTTGGGAGAGGACTCCGTTGCACGCGGTACTTGCTTTCGCAGTCCCAAGTCCTATACTATAAAGATACGAAAAGCTCCTCAGCGGGGCATGAAGGAGGCATCACCATGATGAAGAAGATGGTCCTGGTTGTCACCATGCTCGTATTTCTGGCCGGCTGCGCCACCAAGGCCCAGCAGGGAGCGTCCACGGGCGCGCTGCTCGGCGCCACAGTGGGCGCGCTCACCGCCGGCAACAAGGTCCAGGGCGCGGCCATTGGCGCGGGCCTCGGCCTGCTGCTGGGATATGTCATTGGCAACGAATGGGACAAGTACGACGAACAGCGCCTGAACACCACGCTGGAAACCGCGCCCTCGGGTCAGACCAGCTCCTGGCGCAACCCGGACACCGGATCCTATTACGAGGCCACGCCCAAGCCCGCCTACTATGAAGACAATCGCGTCTACCGCGATGTGGAGTTGAAGGGCGTGGTGGAAGGCAAGGACGAGGTCGTCCACGCCAAGGCCTACCGCAACCCGGATGGTTCCTGGACCCTGGTGCAGTAGCGCGTCAAGCCGATTTTCCCGGACAGGCCCCCGTGCGCAGGTGCGGGGGACTGTTTCGTTGCGCAAGATCGCCATGGCGGGCTTGATAATCCGCGAGCGTCCGGGAAAAGCGTCCATAAAAGAGTTTTCCTCCTGCGTCCCGCCCCGTATAGTCAGCGCATGAAAACACTGACCACTCCCCGCATGGAACGGTGCATCGGCTGCCATTCCTGCTCCCTGGCCTGCGCCCGGCTTGTGCACGGGCACATTTCCTGGGACACGGCGGGCATCCGCATCAAAAGCTCCGGCGGTCTTTCCACAGGCTTCGAGGCCCAGGTCTGCGTGGCCTGCGACCCCGCCTACTGTGCCCAGGCCTGCCCCACCGGAGCCATGACCCAGCGCCGGGGCGGCGGCGTGATCGTCAAAAAAAAGCTCTGTATCCGCTGCGGAGAATGCGCCCGGGCCTGCCCCGTGGACGCCATTCACCTGGACCGCACGGGTGAACCCTTTGTCTGCATCCACTGCGGCCGCTGCGTGGAATATTGTCCGCACGACTGCCTGGAGCTGGCGGACGATGCCGCCCCGAAACCGGATTCCGGCCTGGAGCGGGTGGGGGAGGGCGGCGAATGAATACCTTCGTGAACACACCGCTGATGCGCGACCATTTTCGCGTGCTGGTGGCCGACCTGGGCACGGGCCGTTCCAGCGTGGAGGAGCTCGATGGCCGCGACGCCGTGGCGGGCGGCAGTGGCTTGGCCGCGCTGATTTTTGGGCGCTACGGTCTGGCGGATCAGCCCTGGGATCATCCGGACCAGCCCCTGATCCTGGCCGTGGGGCCGCTCACGGGCCTGTTTCCGATGATGAGCAAGACCGTGGCCGCGTTCAAGTCGCCCTACCATGACCAATACACCGAGAGCCACGCGGGCGGGCGTTCCGCGCTGTGTCTGGCCTTTGCGGGCTACGACGCACTGGTGGTCCGGGGCAGGGCCGCGAACCTGAGCTGCCTTTGCGTGGGTTCCCAGCGCGTGGAGCAGCGCGATGTACGCTGGATGGCGGGCTGGGACGCCTTCAAGGCGGGCCGTTCCCTGCGCAAGATGTTTCCCGGCTCGGGCCACCGCAGCATCCTGCGCATCGGCCCGGCAGGGGAGAACGGCTCGTCCATGGCCTGCATCAACGTGGACACCTACCGCCACTTCGGCCGCATGGGCGGTGGCGGGGTCATGGGTGCGAAAAATCTCAAGGCCGTGATCCTGCTCGGGGACGGCGTGTTCGAGGCGCCGGGCGGCAAGGAGTACGGAAAGCTGTTTCAGCGGCTTCATTCGCGGCTGACCGATACGGACATGATGCGCAAGTACCACGACCTGGGAACCGCCGGGAACGTGGCCGCACTCAATGAACTGAAAAGCCTGCCCTGGCGCAACCTCCAGCAGACCACGGATCCGGACGTGGGCGGCATCAGCGGCGAAACCTTCGCCGAAAAGAACCTCCTGCGCAACATGGCCTGCGCGGGCTGCCCCGTGGGCTGCATCCACATCGGCTACGTGCGCGAGAAGTTCCACGAGGACCACCGCTACTTCTACCGTCAGGTTTCCTACGACTACGAGCTGATCTTCGCCCTGGGCTCCATGCTCGGGGTCACGGACGCTGCCGCCTCGCTGATGATCATGGACCGGGTGGAAAAGACCGGCCTGGACGCCATGAGCGCGGGCGTGGCCCTGGCCTGGACCGCCGAGGCCCTGGAAAAGGGGCTGGTGAACCAGGAGCAGACATTGCTGCCCCTGAAGTTCGGGGACGCCGCGAATTTCGAGGAGGCCCTGGACCTCCTGGCCGGTCGGGTCAATGCCTTCTGGTCCGCCCTGGCCATGGGCGTGCCCGCTGCCGTGGCGCAATTCGGCGGCGGGGACTTCGCCTGCGTGCTCGGCCAGGAAATGGCGGGCTATGCCACGGGCGAGGTTTTTTTCACGGCCCAGAGCATGGGCTTCCGCCACTCGCACCTGGACTCGGGCGGCTACGCCTGGGACCAGCAGCACCAGGAGCAGGACCTGGACAAGGCCCTGGATTTTCTCGTTGAGGACGAACGCAAGCGGGCCTTGCTCTGCTGCATGGTCTCCTGCCTGTTCGCGCGGGGAATCTACAAAGACGAACTGGTGGCGGAGTGCCTTTCCTGCGTGGGCTACGACGCCCTGGCCGGCGGGCTGGATGCGGTGGGCCACCGGGTGCAGCAACTGCGCTGGGCCACGCGCTTCAGCACGGGCTATGACCCGGCCTCGGTGTCCATCCCCAAGCGGTTCAAGGAAGTGGTCACCTGGAAGGGACCGCTGGATGAGGATTACCTGAACCGGTTGCGCGCATCCTATGCCGAACGCATCCGGGAGATGGCCGGCAAGGGCCGCGCCCACCTGCCCGGCAAGGAGGAAAGTTGAGACCCGCACAACTTTTCCCGAAAAATCCCTTGCCAAGTGCAGAGCGGTTCGGTAGAAACCATTTCCCAACGCGGCGCCGAGGTAGCTCAGTTGGTAGAGCAGGGGACTGAAAATCCCCGTGTCGGCAGTTCAATTCTGTCCCTCGGCACCACCGATATCACAAGCCCTTACGGAGCGATCCGCAAGGGCTTTTTCTTTGGGGGCGAGGTGTTCCATGCGATTTTCCGTGCGGGGCGCTTCCAGGACAAGCGCTCCTATCCCTTTGCCTTCTCGAAAACCTGTCTCATTTCCGCTTGAAGCTCTTCCATCACAACAGGCTTGGTCACACATCCATCCATGCCCGCTTGAGCGAATTTGATCTTATCTGCCGCCATGGCGTAGGCGGTCATGGCGATGATCGGTATTTCCTTGTTCCGACTTCCGGCTTTGCCGCTTCGTATGGCCATTGCCGTTTGCATTCCGTCGAGATGCGGCATTTGTATATCCATCAGCACAAGGTCAAAAGACTTTTCCCTCAAGGCAGCCAGAGCCTGTTCTCCGTCGCTGACCCCAATGGCGTGGTGTCCGGCTTTCTTCAGAAGCTTCAGCGCCACGATCTTGGAAATCTCATCATCCTCAGCCACAAGAATGTTGAACCCAGAAGCCTCTGTTTGTCTTTCCTCCGGGGAAAGCTCGGGAGCACTTTGTTCCGCAAGCGTGAAGGGGATGCAAAAATAAAAGGTCGAGCCGGTTCCGTCTTCGGTTTCTATCGCCATGTTTCCGCCCATGATCTCAACCAGTTGTTTGGAAATGGCCAGCCCGAGGCCAGCCCCTTGGAACGTGCGGGAAAGCGCCGTGTCCACCTGGACAAAAGGTTTAAAGAGGCGTTCCGTGTCCTGGTCTGAAAGACCGATGCCCGTGTCGGAGACGGCGAACAACACCCGGTATTCACCCGGCCTTCGTGGCGGCAAAGGGTGCGTTTCAATCTCAACATACCCCGTGTTGGTAAACTTGATGGCGTTGCCGACAAGATTGCTGATTACCTGCTGCAGCCGCGCCACATCGCCAAGCAGGATGGAGGGAATGGAGCGGGCGACATGAACGCGCAGTTCCAACCCCTTCCCCAGCGCCGCAGGTAAAAAAAGGTGTACAATTCCTTCGATGGCGTCCTGAAAACAAAAAGGCTCCGCGACAATCTCCAGCTTGCCCGCCTCCACCCTGGACAGGTCGAGAATGTCGGACAACAAGCGAAGAAGCCGGTCGCTGGATTTCAAGGCCAGATCGACATATTGTTTTTGTTCAAGGTTGAGCGGAGTGAGGCTCATGAGCTGCAGCATGCCCATGAGACCATTAAGGGGTGTGCGTATCTCATGGCTCATGTTTGCGAGAAATTCCGATTTTGCCTTGTTGGCGACCTCCGCTGCCTCCTTTGCGTTCAATAACGACTGCTCCAGGCGCTTCATTTCGGTAATTTCTGAAGTCAGCGTTCCGACGCCGAGCAGTGTTCCCCCCGGCTTGGAGTAGATCGGGAATTTTCGGGTCAAGAAAAATCGGTCACGGCCATCGTCGCCAGCGAGCCGTTCTTCGGTGATAAGACTTTCCCCCTCGGGGAGGAACAAGGCCTTCCGGTCGTTATCAATATATTCCTTGATCTGCTCTGGTGTTGCGATGCCCGCGAAAAGCTCGGCGTCGGTTTTGCCGATGAGATCCGCTGGACTCCGATAGCCCGTGACTTTCAGATACCCTTGGTTGACATTGAGATACCGCAACTCCGGGTCCTTCATCACCGCGATGCTATCGGTATTGTTGATGAGTTGGAAAAGATGCTGCCGGTCCTGATCGACTTGTTTTCGATCCGTGATGTCCAATATGACACCGGAAATCTTGAGCGGCTTTCCTTGGGAATCTCGCTCCAGTCGGGCCTTCGAGGTGACTGTCCGTCGCGGAGAGCCGTCGGCGGGCAAAATGTCAAATTCCAGATCATAGGGTGTGCCCTCGTTGATCAACGCCATCAACGCCTGGTGCACCCTGTCCCGCTCGGGGATGCAGGCTTCGATTTCTTCGACAGAAAGCAGGTTGGACAGGGGAGGGGTCATGCCGTAGATGCGGAAGCCTTCGTCAGACCCCCAGATTTCTCCGGTCTCCAAATCGTATTCCCAACTTCCAACCTTGCCCAGCTTCTGGGCTTCCTGGAGCCGCGCCTCGCTTTTCCGCAGTTTCTCTTCAACCTGCTTGCGGGTTGTGATGTCCCGATGATATCCGACCATGCGTGTCGGCTTGCCCTCGCAGTCCCGTGCAATGACCCTGGCTGTGGCATGCTCCCAATACCAGCCCTGGCCTGGACGCAGGAAGCGGTAATCCATCTCGAAGATATCCGTTTCCCCCTTGAGGTGTCTTCCGAGCAGCGTTACGGCGCGCTCTTTGTCCTCAGGGTGAAGTCCGTCCTTCCACTGCTTGACCGACGGATTGTATTCTTCCCGGCGAAGGCCTTTGATCTTGAGCCATTCGTCATTGACGATGACCCGGTCATGGTCCACCCGCCAGTCCCAGAGACCGAGACCGCCGCTCTCGGCGGCCAGATTCAGCCTTGCTTCTGATTCCCGGAGCGACGCATTGGTTGCGTGGTAGCGGAGCGCAGTGGCCGCCAGTTCGCCAAAAAGCGCGCTGATTTCAAGGTCTTCTTCGCTGAAATCGTTTGGTTTATTCGCAAAGCCAAGAATGCCGATGGTTTTGTCGTCGCTGACCATGGGTGCGACCAGCACGTTGTTCAGCGCAGCATGACCGTTGGGCATCTGCTTCACCCATGGGCCGTTCATGAAATCATTGTGGAAAAAAGCCTTGTCGCGTTGCTGGGCTTGGGCATGCAATTCCCGAATGGGCATCGAGTGGTCATGGGGAACCGTGCGGGTTTCGCCCCCTGACTCCAAAAAAAACACCTCACCTTCCAGGCTGTCATCAGAGAACAGGACCACGTAGCCCGACGTGGAGCCGATAAGCTCGGAGCAGGCGTTGAAAATGGTCCTGGCTGTTTCGAAGAAGGATTGTTGCGAGTAGACAGACTTGGCCGCGACCGTGAGGGCTTGCAGCTTGCGCTCAGCCCATTGTTTTGCTTGAACAGCCTGTTCCAGCGATTCCTTCAACCCGTTCGAACCGTTCGCGTCGCCGAAACAAGAGCCGCCTTTTTTGGTCATGCCTTCTCCAAGAAAGATATTACCCGCCTGTACTGGCTGTCCTTGGGGCAATCACAATAAACCGACTGCCCGGTGTTGGCAACGAACCCTTGCCCATTCGTGATCCAAGCTTCCGCATTCAACTGTTATAATATTCGCGAAAGCGAACGGAAGCACCTGCCACCAGGGGAACAGCCATCCGTTTGCGTGCGGTCGACGACCCTCCTGCCCTGCGGCCTCCTCGTAACAACCAGCCTCTGCGAAATTCCCTTCGCAGGGGCTTTTTCGTGCGCTTTGATCCCACAGGCCGCCTTGCTTCTTGCTCCCGCAAGGGCGCGGTGCTAGTTTCGGCTGCCTCGCGTCCGCCGCAGAATGCGGCGATGCGGTCCGGCAATCCGTTTCCAGGGAGCGCGTCAGAATCCTATGCTTTTCAACTCGCTTGGTTTCGCGGCGTTTTTTCTGGCCACGGCCTGGCTGCACTTTGCCGTGCCCCGGCGGTTCAGCTGGGTTCCGCTGCTCGCGGCCAGCTATTTCTTTTACATCTCCTGGGAACTGGAATTCGGCCTGCTGCTGCTCGCCTCGACCCTGGTGAACTACCTGGCGGGCCTGCGCATGGCCGCGCTGCCGGACAAGCCGCGCCGCCGCAAATACCTGCTGCTCTGCCTCGTTTTCAACCTGGGCCTGCTCTTCATCTTCAAATATTTCAATTTTTTCAGCCGTTCCCTGGGCGAGGCCCTGGCGGTCTGGGGCGTGTCCCTGGACCCGCCGCTGCTGGCGATGCTCCTGCCCGTGGGCATCTCCTTCTACACGTTTCAAGTGTCGGGCTACGTCATCGACGTGTACGAGGAGCGGGTTCCGGCGGAACGCCATCCTGGCATCTTCGCGCTCTTCGTGGCCTTCTGGCCCCAGCTCCTGGCCGGCCCCATCAACCGGGCCCGTCTGCTCCTGCCCCAGTTCCGCGCGGAGCGCCGCTTTGACGCGGAGTGCGCTGCGGACGGGCTGCGCCGGATGCTCTGGGGCCTGTTCAAGAAAGTGGTCATCGCGGACAACCTGGCCCGGCACGTGAACCACGTCTTTGACCATGCGGGTGAACTGCACGGACTGTCCGTGATTCTGGCCGCGGTGTTTTACACCTTGCAGATTTACTGCGATTTTTCCGGCTACACGGACGTGGCCCTGGGTGCGGCCCGGTTCATGGGCTTCCGGCTCACGGAGAACTTCGACCGGCCCTACTTCTCCCGTTCCGTGCGCGAATTCTGGCAGCGCTGGCACATTTCCCTGTCCACCTGGTTCCGCGACTACGTCTACATTCCCCTGGGGGGCAGCCGCGTGGCTCCCTGGCGCTGGCATCTGAACATCCTGCTGACCTTTCTGCTCTCGGGTCTCTGGCACGGGGCCAACTGGACCTTTGTGGTCTGGGGCGGGCTGCACGGAGCCGTGCTCGTGCTGGAGAACGTCAGCGGCGGGTTCCAGAAGCGGCTGGCCGATCGGGTTTTCCCGATCAGGGAGCGGCTGAACAATGCGGTCCAGGTGGGAGTGACCATGACCCTGGTCTGCCTGGCCTGGATTTTTTTCCGGGCCGATTCCCTGGCCCAGGCTCTGACCGTGCTCGGGAGCATGCTCCCCCGGGGCGGCGCGTTCCTCGGCGGGGACGACCCCGCTGTGCTGGGGCCGGGGACCCTGGCCTTCCATGCGGGTCTGGTGGCGCTGCTTTTGGGCGTGGAACTGGCCGGGCGTCCGGGCGCGGTGCGCGCGTGGCTGGCGGCCCGGCCCGTGGGCCTGCGCTGGCTGGTCTACAGCGCCGGGGTCTGGGCCGTGGGCCTGTCCACGGTCTTTGGCGTGCGACAGGAATTCATCTACTTCCAATTCTGACGCGGACGACGTTGCATCCATGAATATCCTGCCGAACCATCCCGCGCTGCGGCTCCTGCTCAAGGGGCTGGTCTTTGCCGGACTGAACCTTTGCCTGCTGGCCGGGCTGCTCTGGCATTTTTCCGGACAGCAGCGCGGTATCCGCCTGAGCTATGCCGAGAGCGAGTCCAATTTTCTGGTCCAGGGCGGGGGCGGTCGGTACGACGCGGTTCTGCTGGGTACGTCCCGGGGCCGGGTGTTCTCGCGCGACGGCAACCACGAGTTGCTGGAGCGGGTCGCGGGCGGGCGCATCGCCAACCTCTCCAAGGGGGGGGGCGGCGGACTGATGCCCGCTGAGCTGCATCTGGCGCACTTCTTTGCGCGCGGCAACCGTGCCAGCCATGTGATCTATCTGGTGGATCCCTGGGTTTTTTTCTCGGCGGTGAACAACGAGGAGAACGATTTCTTTTTGCGGGACGAGCCGTTTGAATGGGACATCCTGGCCCGGCTGGTTCTGGATGGCTATCCCATGAACCGGATTTCGTCCTATCTGCAAATGATCGCCGTGGGATCAGAGGGGGAGTGGCGGGAAATCTCGCGCTATGCCGCGCCCGGACTCACAGCGGGCACGCTGTCGCGCATTGATCCGGAAAAGATGGAAAAGGCCCGGCAACACTATCTTGACCGCTACGATCTGAATAATTTCGAGAAATACGCCAGCTATGTGGAGCGGATCAATGCCCTGGCCCGGAGCAACGGTTGCGACGTGACCTATGTGCTGCTGCCCATCCTCATGCCGGGCTTTCCGGGCGCGGACGAGGTGGACCGGTTTCTGGCCCAAGTGGCGGATCAGGAGCCGGACGTGGCTTACTACAACTTCATCTCCGCCATGCATGACCGGCGCTGGTTCTACGACCACATGCACTTCAACAGCGCGGGCATCGAACGCTTTGCCGGGTCCGTGCTGCATCCCCTGCTCCACGGCGGGGTTCCGATGCTGGACTAGCGGACGCCCTGCAAAAGGCGTTGTCTCCGGCTCAGGGCGTGACACTCCGCAAGGTGGTCCGCAAGGCCCGCTGGGCCTGATACAGTGAAGGCAGCGCCAGTCCGGGCCGGTTCAGGCCCTCCACGGTCATCCACTGGTCGCGCCGGTCCTCACGGGAACCGCAGAGGCTGACCACGCCCCGCTCCCGGTACACCCCGACGTAGAAGGCCTGGGGCAGATGCTCGCACATGGTTGCGGGCGTGCCCGACGAGGTGCAGGTCCAGGCCCAGGTCTGAACAAAGGAATCTCCGCCCTGATCGCCGTACCCGGCCAGTTCCGCAGGCGCAGCCACATTCCAGAACACGTTGCGCACCCCGCCGTGGGGCAGCACGCTCACGTCGCCGCCCGGCGCGACATTGAACCCGCGCAGATCATCGAACAGGTTCTCGTAGGGGAAATACCCGTGCAGGTCCACGGCCGGAAGCGCGCCGCTGGGGGCGTCCGCGCCCTGGTAGAGCGTTTCGCAGTCCGTGACCACGTTGCCCGAGGCGGTCATGGTCACGGTCACGGGGTGGACCATGCGGCCTTGGAACACGGCCCGGGTCAGCAGGTTGTCGTTGCTCCAGCCAAAGGTCACGCCCGCGTGTCCGTCGTGCCCCTCGAAGCGGATGTCCGCGATGGTGTTGTGGGCCGCGGAACAGAGGATCACGCCCTGGGTCAGGTTTTCAAAGGCCACGTCGCGGACCCAGGAATCCACTGCCCGGCTGATCCAGATGCCGTTCCAGAGGTAGTCCTGCTCCCTTGCGCTGCGCAGAACCACGCCGTTTTCCTCGTAGGGTTTGTGATGACGGTAGCCGCCGGGCCAGGCGCTTTGGATGCGCAGGTGCTCGACGCCCACGCCGCGCAGTCCGCTGAACCCGAGGATCCGGGCGTTGTGGCTCCGGAGCAGGTCCAGGCGCAGGGGCTGGGCCAGACGCACGGTGTGCGCATCCGGCACGGCCTCGATCCGGGCGATCCAGGACAGGCGGCGGGCCAGGGGGCCAAAGCTGTCGTACTGCTCGGGCAGCAGTTGGAAGGGCCGGGTCAATTGGGCCGGGAGGTCCGGGGCATCCGGCGAGGGCGGCTGGAGCTTTCCGGTTTTTTCAGCCTGCTCCGCCATCTCGGCCTGGTCGTCGCACTGGATGACCACGTCCATGCCCGGACGCAGCGCGGAACTGTCCGAGACGGTCAGCTCTTGCGCGCCGCGCGTGGCATCGGCCATTACGCGGGCCAGGATGCGGGCCAGTTCCGGGGCGGTTTCGCCGCCCAGCACGCTGACGGCCGCGCAGTGGCGCGCCTCTTCCTCGGCGGGAACGCTGCCGAGACGGCGCACTTTGCCCAGGGGGCCGGGCGCTCCAAGAAACAGAATGGTTCCGTCCGGCCCGGAGCCCTGGCCGCGCAGAATGACGTTGTCCTGCGTGATGCGCAGGAAGGGGCCGGCCTGGGCGGAATGCACGAGCAGCCTGCCGCGCGGCAGGAGCACGACCCCGCCCCCGGCGGCTCCGGCCGTGTCCAGGGCGGCCTGGATCGCGGCGGTATCGTCCGCGTCGTCGTCGGCCACGGCGAAAAAGGGGGCCTTGGTCACGTCAAAGAGCGGTCCGGAAATTTCGGGCAGGGGCGCGTTGCCCAGGGCATAGCCCGCGCGGGAGAAGTCCGGCAGGTTGCGGCCCGTGGGGCCGTTGCGCAGAAATTCTGCCCAGCTCGGGGGCGTCCATGTGTCGGGCGTTTGGGCGAGGGACGCTTGGGCCTGGGAACTCCGCATGCATCCGACCAGCACGGTTCCGATGGATAAGCATGCACCCATCAGGCAGACGCCCACCAGGCAGGCGGCCAGGCGGGAGGCCGGAAACCAGAGCGGGAGCGCCGTGGATCGGACAAGAGCCGTGCATGCGCGTAAAGGCTTGACCGGAGGAGGTGTCATGATGCCGCCGAAGGGTCGCGGGTGCGGGCGCGCAATATCGTGCCCGGCTCGGGGAGTCCCGAAGCCAAGCGAGAAAATCAGAGTTCCGGAACAATGTCCAGACCCAGGCGGAGTAAGCCGGGCCGTGTATCGAACAAGCATACCGGGCGATTGGGTCGGACAATCACACAAGGCGATCGTGCCGGCAATGGCATCGGCTACACAGGGCTTGGAAGGCGACGCAGGGCGTAATTCGTTTACTGGCGGGGCGCGCGACAGAACGCGCCCCGTCGGGCGTCGTCACTTGGACTTGTTCTGCTTCACGAAAAAGCGCACGGCAACAATCACGATCACGGCCAGCAGCCCCAAAGGCAATGCATATTCCACGGTCCTTCTCCTGGTTCAATTGTTTTGAAAGTCGTACAGTTCTGAACTCCGAAACAAGGCTTCTCTGGGTTCGCCCCACCCCGCCCACGGCAGAAGTGGACGGGACGGGGCGCGGTCCACGCGGGTGCGCAGAAAAAGTTCGCACTCGCAAATCCGAAAGTGTACACACGCAAACGGGTAGGTGACCTCTTCAGGGAAGGCAATTAGAAAGAACGGACCGAGGACCCCATGACCAAACGTCGCACCGACATCCTGCAAGCCGCCATCCGGCTCTTCGCCCGCAAGGGCTACGATGCCACGCCTCTGGCCGAGATCGCCCGCGAGGCCGAGGTCTCCGAGGGGGCCATCTTCCGCCATTTCCAGACCAAGGAGGATTTGCTGCATCAGATCATTCTGGAAATCCGGGACAATTTTTTGGCGGACATCGAAAAAGGCTTCCGTTTTTCCAGCACCGAGAGCGGCCTGGACATGGTCCTGCGCCTGATCCGTATCTATTGCCGTTTCTACGAGACGCGCGAGCTGGAATTCGACTTCATCCATACCAACGACCCCTTTCGCATGCCCCATGTGGGCAACCAGTGCCGCACGGAAATGCGCAAGATCCACGACAAGATGAGCGAAATGCTGCGCATCGGCATCACCCTGGGTATCCACGACGGATCCATCCGCCCCGTGCCCGTGGAAACCGCAGCCTTCCTGGTCATCAGCATGCTCAGCGGAGCCGTGCGCATGCGCATCTTCGAAAATACCCACCTTACGGACATCGAGGCCGAGTTCAGCGCATTCTGCAAGAATGCCCTGCGATCCGGCTCCCTGGTCAAGGGTGCGGGTGGCCCGTTCCGGCGTTCTTCCCGCATTGGCGGGAAATCCGTGCCTGTTGGGCATCGCGGAATGCTGCGCGCCCGACGCCGCGCCCGCTTCCGGCGCCTGCCCCGCGTTGCCGCGTCCTGACCACACTGCCGACCCGCAGCTGTTTTCCCATTGATTTCAAGATATCAGCTTAAACGTGTCAACTTATGTTGCACATTTGTTTTGTTTTGGTAGACTCGCGCTCCCGACAGGGCGAAATTCGACCCGGGCAAAGCGAGGTGGAAGCGGCATGGTGATGATCAAGGAAAAGGCGACTCGGGACCGGAGCGCTTGCGGCTCGGGCAACGCCCCT
>JBFWMD010000017.1:0-56998 GCA_050251775.1 Desulfovibrio sp. | reverse complement strand
AGCACCACGTCGAAGTGCTCGCAGGTTCCCAACTGATTAAGGATAGCGAGGTTCAGGTCGCCGCTGAGCAGGGTCAGATGGTCCCGCTTGTCCTGCCGGGCGATGACCTCCAGGAGCTTGTCCAGGTACACGCCTTTGCGTTCGACCATCACGGCGCGGCAGTCGAATTCGTAGGCCAGTCGGAAGGAGAAGTAGCCAAGATTGGTCCCGATATCCAACACCGTGAAGGGCCGCTGATATTTCGCGCACAGCGAGCGGATGAGTGCATAACGGTTTGAACAATCGCGGATGCCTTTGGTCTCGACCTTTCCGTTGACCCAGATGTCCTGATATATTTGCATGCTATGAATTCCCCAGGGACTTGCGAAGGATGAAGCCTTGCAGTGTTTTGGACTTGTCCACGTGATGCTCGTAGTCGAATCCGGTGGCCTTGAACATGTTGTGGTATTCGAATTTGGAATAGTGGATGTCGCCCTTCTCGAAGGAGGGGGGGAAGAGCATCTGGTGCTCGGGGAAGAAGGTGCGAATGCTCCTGTAGTTCCGCGAGTTGGTCATGAATCTGCGAAAATGATGGAAAATCGCTTTGGCGCGCGTCGAAAAATCGAAATAATGCTCTCCGGAGATCAGGACCTTGCCGTCATCTTTAAGGATCCGGCGCATTTCCCGCAGCAGGGAACGGGGTTCCTCAAAGTGATGGAAGGAGCGGCAGATGAGGATCGTGTCCTGGCTCTTGTCCGGCACGCGGAGTTGGAGCGCATTCCCATGCACGAGGTCGATCTCGCCGTTTTTCACGCCGTAGTGTTCCAGCGTGTGCGGAGCCAGTTCGTGGATGCGGTGGGCGGA
This sequence comes from Desulfovibrio sp., assembly GCA_050251775.1. GTDB lineage: Bacteria > Desulfobacterota > Desulfovibrionia > Desulfovibrionales > Desulfovibrionaceae > Paucidesulfovibrio. The sequence continues at coordinate 56,155 of JBFWMD010000017.1, read as the reverse complement.
GAAGTCCACGCAGGTGAGTTTGGCGAAGGCGTCCTGACCGATGAGCCACGACTCCAGCCAGCAGGTTCCGGCGGCGATGGAAAGAGTGTTTCCCGTGAATTGGATTCCATGCGCTTGGGCCATTTCCCGGGTCTGCTGGAACGCGCGCTGAATTTTGATGTTTTGTTCAAGACGGTGGAAGCCCAGTTCAGCAACGTCAAAGATTTTTCCCTGTTCGTTGCCAGCATTGCCCCAGTATTCCTGCGTCGGGACACAAGCAAGTTTGGCCTCGTCAAGCCAAGAGAGGAGATTCAGCGGCATAGGTGTTCCGATTGGTGGTAATATCTTGGTCCGGACCATTCAAGGGAGCTATCTTTACGCTGTTCCCCTAGGACATGCAACATTCGATCTCCTGGCAAGGGGGAAGGGGCCTGGCTATTCCGGTGCGAAGGCGGTCAGCATTTCCAGGGCGCGGTCCGCCGCATCCTTGGCCGTGACTTCCTTGAGGCAGCGCAGGGTCCCGTTGGGGCATGGGCTGGTATTGCATTTCCGGCAGGGGACGACCTTGTGCAGATACTGGTGCTGCTCACTGGGGAACGTCCAAGCCGTCTCGCCGTTCGCGCCGATGATGGTCAGCGACGGCGTGTCCAGCGCCACGGCGAAGTGGCGCGGAGCCGAGCAGTTGCCGATGTGCAGCGCGGCCCTGGCGATGATGGCGGCGTGTTTGCGCAGGGAGGGCAGGTCTTCCTCCGGCGCGAGCAGGCATTGCTCTGGGATCTCGGTTTTCGCGAGGATCTTTTCCACGGTCTCGCGCTCCCCGGGTCCGTAGAGCAGGTAGAACTTGAGCCCGGGCCGTTGTCTGGCCATGAGCGAGATGGTCTCGGCGTACCGTTCCGAGAACCAGCGCCGAGTGCGGCTGCGATGTGTCGCGCCGACACTGACCAGCGTTTCCCCGTCTCGGAGTCCCAGAGCGCGAAGATGCTGGTCTGCCCAGGCCTGTTCCGCCGGGCTGATGTACATGCGCGGAAGCTCGTGATTCCACTCAATGCCGAGCGGGGCAAGGACTCCGGCCTTGCAGCGACCCGCGTATCCGCCTTTGGGCGTGGAACTCAGGTGGGTGAACGGCCAATTGGAGACGCTCGCCTTGGCAACGCCGATCCGCACGGGGGCTCTGGAAAAGAACGCGGCCATGCGGATGCGGGGTAGCAGTTGAAAAGCGATGACCAGATCATATCGTTCTGCACGAATGTCCATGTAGAGCTTCAGAGCGGACCTGAGGCCCTTGTCCGGGCGGATGAGGTGGACCTTGCGGACCAGCGGATTGTTTTCCAGGACCGGCGCGCATTTCTGCTCCGTGAGAACGTGCAGTTCCGCATCAGGGAATTTCTGGGCCACCAGGGAGATGGAAGACGTGAACACCGCCACGTCGCCGATCTGCCGTTGCTGGCAGAGCAGAATTTTTTGCGGAGCGAATGTGTCAAGCGATATGGGCATAATTTTGATGCTGTTCGAAGTGGGCAAAAGGATGGAATTCCGCCGGTGCGAAATGCCGGTGTCCAGTACCAAAAAAGCCGGACCAGCGCAATGTTGCTTGGAACGGAAACCCGACGGGCCATGGCCTGGCGGGTGGGGGGGCGAAGCAGTCTTCCTGGAGCATGGCTTTGGGGGCAGAACGGGGAGGCCGCGTTTCGCCGCAAGCCGGTCCACGGCGCGGTTGACCGGCTTTGCGAAGGACCGCCTCGCGAAGTGCCGGCCTTTGTTCCGGTCCATCCCCGACGCCCAGAAACGAATCCTCGTTGCGTGGATGTGCGGAACGCGCGCGGTTCCGGCTCAGGAATGCTGCGCGACCGCTTCCTCATACATGGCTTCGTATGCCTGCGCCACCGTCTGCCAGTCATGGCGCTGCGCATGTTCGCGTCCGATTTGGCTGAATCTGGCGCGCAGTTCCGGATCATCCATGAAGGAGAGCAGAGCGCCGGCCATGGCCTTGGTGTCGTCCACCGGAACCATGCGCGCGAATTTGCCCTGTCCGGCCACGTCTCGGCAGCCGAGGGCATTGGTCGTGATCACGGGCGTTCCAGCGGCCATGGCTTCCAGAATGACTCTGCCGAACGTTTCCAGCCGGGAGGGGAAGAAAAAAGTGTCTGCGGCGGCGTAGAGGTCCACAAGTTCGTCAGAGGGCAGGTCCTGGACCAGTCCGGTTCCCTCGGGAGGAACGATGCCCGGCAAAGGGTGGACCACATCCTCCAGGTTGCGGCGGCGCAACTCGGGCCGCAGCTTTTCCGTATCGCCTCCCACCACGAGCCAGATGAACCGCTTCCCGTGCTCGCGCAACGCGCCGGCCACCGAAGGAATCAAGTCAAACCCTTTTTTAGGGTGGTTCCGCCCCACGGTGAGAATGCAGAATGTCTGCGGAGTCAGTCCGTAACGAGTGCGAATTTTGTCGCGGTTTCGGCTTTTTTCGAACTGCCGCATGCTGATGCCGTTGGGGATAACGCGAATGCGGTCGCGATGTGCCCCCAGTTCCACAAGATCATCCACGATGCCGGGGGTAAGGGCCACGACGCGGTCCATCATCTTCAAGTTGTTCCGGATGGTCGCGTCCAAGGCCGGTGTCTTGCGCATGCCGTAGCCGAATTGCGGAGCGTACTGTACGTCGTCGCCGTGAGCGCGCAGGCAGAGCGGAACGATTCCGGTCAGTCCGCGCACGGCCGTCGCCTCTGGATGCGCACCCATGACCTGCCAGACATCGAAACCACCCATGCGTTGTTCCCTGCGCATCAACCAGCCCAGCAGCTTGGGGACGCTGCGGAGCAGCACCCCCGTTTGGGCGCACAGCGGACGCACGGTAAAGGGCAGTTGCGCATAGAAGTCGCGCCGTTTGCGAAGCTCGCGGGCCGGCAGATACAGTGTCACGGCGTGGCCGCGCTGGGCCAGCGTCTTGAAGAGATTGTAGGTGAATATCTCGTAGCCGCCTGTCTTGAGCAGGGACTCGAAAATGATGCCGGCGATTTTCATGGTCAGCGTGCTCGGGTTGCTGTGGCAGCGCAAAGGCGTTGGGCTTGGCCTGCGTTGTGTTTCGAATGGAGTTCGGGGATTCCTCTTGGTTGCATGGGTGGTAATACGGGCAAGCCGTGTTTTCAAGCCCTTTTTCCTCGGCTCTCCCGTCGCTCTGTGGAGCGTCCGAATGCCGTGATCTTGCGGGCGCAAGGGAGGAATCAATCTTTGTCCAAGCCCAGGACCGCGTCCGCTTCGATCTCCACCAGCCATTCCGGGTTGATGAACCGGCTGACCTGGAAAAAGGTGCAGGCCGGGCGCACTGCTCCGAATACTTCGCCGTGGGCGCGTGCAGCCTCTTCCCAGCGGGTGATGTCCGTGACCAGGATCCGGGTGCGGACCACGTCCTCCAACTTTGCCCCGGCGCGGGCCAAAACGTCCTGGATGATCTCCAGGCTGCGCACGGTCTGGGCGTACATGTCGCCGGGCGCATGCACGCCGCCGTCCGGCGCGATGGGCGCGGCCCCGGTCAGGGCCAGAATGTTGCCCACGCGGCGGGCGCGGGAAAAACCGAGCTTTGCTTCCAGGGGCTGTCCGTAGCTGATGTTTTCGCGCGTCTTCATATCCATTCGGGCTCCACGCGGCGCTCACTTTCCGCGTCGCCGGTATTCACGGTGGCTTTGGGCTCGATGAGCATGATCTTGGTTTCCGCCGGGCACACGGGCATGTGCTCCACACCGCTCGGGATGACGATGAATTCTCCGGGACCGACCCGCACGTCGCGGTCGCGCAGGCGCATGGTCAGCGCGCCTTCGAGCACGTAGAACATCTCGTCCTCGGTATCATGCTTGTGCCAGAGGAATTCCCCTTCCAGCCGGGCCAGCTTGACGTACATGCCGTTCATCTCGGCCACGACCTTGCCCTGCCACTGCTCGCTGAAAAGCTTGAATTTTTCGTCCACAACGACCTTGTCGATCCGTTTTTCACTCATGTCTCGTCTCCTTGGGTTGATTGCGGCAGCAGGGGGCCGGGCGACTCCTTGACCGGGCGCAGGGCGATGACCGTGCGGGTGGAGACCACGGCGGGAATGTCGTTCAGCGCCAGCAGGACCTGCTCCAGTTCTCGGGTGTCCGCGCAGCGGACCTTGGCCAGAAAGCACTCCTCCCCGGCCATGTGGAAGACCTCCTCCACGCCGTGCGCAGCGGAAAGGGCGCGGGCCACGTTCATGGCCTCGCGGTGCGGGGCGATGCGCACACCCACGAAAGAGAGCAGCTTGAGGCCCAAGGCGTCCGCGTCGAGCACTGCGGCGTAGCCCCGGATGACGCCGCGCGCCTCGAGCTTGCGCACCCGTTCATGCACCGCCGAGGTGGTCAGACCCACCTGCCGGGCGATTTCCGCATTGGGCGTGCGCGCGTCCGTTCGCAGGATTTCCAGGATCTGCCGGTTGATTTCGTCGATGGAGGATGAATCGTTCATTGGCTGACGATATATCAGCGCAATTGATCATGTCAATTGCGATTTACAAGTATAAATGAAGAATCAACATGAATCTGCACAGAGGCAAGACCTTGCGCCGCCATGTATTTCGTGAAATGCGTGGCGGCCCGGCAGGTCAAGGGGAAACCTGCCGGGCCGCGTTTTCAAATCTGTTTGGCGGTACATTGCCTGAGGGCTAAAACACCCACTGGGCTTCGAGCATCAGGCTGTGGGAGCGGGCGTGTTCTTCCAGCTCGTCCTGGTAGCGGGTGGTCAGGATCAGGCCCGCGCGGAGCGGCGCAATTGGCCAAACAAATAGCGGGCGGCGGGGAGCGCGCCCGTTGCGACGACAATGAACAGAAAGATCAGCCGTGCCGCCTCACGGGCGGTTCTTCAGCAGCCCGGTTTTGCGAACCAAAAACGAACCCGCGCAGACCGTGGCGGTGCGGGCTCCCAGGACAGGATTCGTTTGTGGCCAGCGGCTCCGGACCAGGGCCGGGAGCAGGGTGTCCAGATGCCCGAAAATGGCAGGGAGCACGAACAGACCCCGGGGAACCGCATGGTTAAAGGGGTTTCGGCTCTGAATGTCTGGATTCGGATATAAAGATAAACCATTCAGCCTACGCACAGGGCCAGGTCCGTTGCCAACGCAGCGCGCGGAAAATCGCGCCGTGCCCAGGACGCGGGCCTGGGGATCGGCCACGGCAAAGACATTCAGGACGCCTGTGGCGCGGGAGAGCAGATGTTTGGGCAGGGCGGCCACCAGATCGTGAGGGTGTCGCATCTTCGTCCATTGTCCGGTTTGGCCTGGCGCATGCCCAATCCGTCACTGGTGGCAAAGCGGACACTCTGTCATACTGTCTCCGGTCACATTCCTATCAAGTGAGGAGGCGGGGATGGCTATGAATGCGTAATTTGAAAACGCGGCATTGATTCTGGTGGACGTGCAGAACGATTACTTTCCGGGCGGGCGCATGGCTTTGCCCGGTGCGCAGCTGGCCGGGGCCGAAGCCGCGCGACTGCTCACAGCCTGGCGCGCTTCCGGGCGTCCGGTGTTGCATGTGCGGCACGAGTCGGTCCGTCCGGGGGCCACGTTTTTTCTGCCGGGCAGCACCGGAGCGGAGATCTGCCCGCAGGTTGCGCCTCTGGCGGGTGAAGCCGTGATCACAAAGCATTTTCCCAACAGTTTTCGGGAGACAGGGCTGGAGCGCGCCTTGCGGGGCCAGGGCATTTCCCGGCTGGTGCTGGTCGGGATGATGACGAACATGTGCATCGACACCACGGTCCGCGCCGCGTTCGACCTGGGTTTCGACTGCGTGGTGGCGCATGATGCCTGCGCCGCCGCTCCGCTGGCGTTCGGCGGTCTGGAGCTGGACGCGGAGCAGGTCCATGCCGCGTACATGGCGGCGCTGGGAGCTGTTTTTGCGCGGGAGCTTCCGACGGCGGATTTTTTGGAAGGCGTCCGGGCCGCGACCGGTCGGGATTAGCCGGGATTTGTAGGGATCGAGGCCAACCCCGGCGGGCGCGGTCCGGGTTCGGCGGCCTGCGCGGCGGCCTGCGCGGCGGGCATGTCGCGGGGGCGCGGCTCCTGGGATGGGAGCCGCGCCCCCGCGCCGCATGCGGAATCAGTAGCGGTCGAATTCGTCGGGCTCCAGGGCCAAGCACACGCCGTCGGGAATATCGTCCTGGCGGTGCATGCCGTTTCCGGCCGGACCAGGCGCACCCTGCGGGGAGGGAGCGGTCTGGTTTCCCGTTGTCTGGTTGCCGTTCCAACCGTATTCGCCGTTGCGCTTCCGGTTCTGCCCTGCGGACAGCCCGCGCGGGTCGCGTCCCGGCAGGGACGCCCTGCGGGAAGTCTCCGAAGTTCGGGAGTATGTCGCGTCAACGACATCCCGTCGCCCGGTGTTCATGGACGCATCTCCGGACTCCTCCGCGAGCTTGAAGCTGCGCAGCAGTTTGCGCAGGCGCATGGCCTGGGAGGAAAGCTCCGCAGCCGCCGCGGCGGTCTCCTCGGAACTGGCGGTATTCTGCTGGGTGACCTGTTCCACCTGGGCGAGGCCCGTGTTGATTTGTCCCACGCCCTCGGCCTGCTCGCCGGAGGCTGCGGCGATTTCGGCCACAAGGTCGGCCACGCCCGCAGAGGCCGTGACGATCTGTTCCAGGGATTCCGCGGTGCTGTCCGCGATGCCGGAGCCCCGGGCGACCTTTGCGGTGGAGCTTTCGATGAGCTGCGTGGTTTCCTGTGCGGCTTTGGCGCTGCGGGACGCGAGGTTGCGGACCTCCTCGGCCACCACGGCGAAGCCCTTGCCGTGGCTGCCGGCCCTGGCCGCCTCCACGGCCGCGTTCAGAGCCAGGAGATTGGTCTGGAAGGCGATCTCGTCGATGACCTTGATGATCCGGGCGATGGCGTTGCTGGATTCATTGATTTCGCCCATGGCGTCCACCATGAGGCGCATCTGTTCCTGGCCGTTGCGGGCGAGGTCGCGGGCCTGGATGGAAAGGCGGTTGACCTGGGAGGCGTTGGTGGCGTTGGCCTTGGTCTGGGAGCCGATCTGGGCCATGGAGCTGGTGATCTGCTCCAGCGCCGCAGCCTGGGTCGCGGCCCCGCGCGACAAGGCCTGGCTGGAATCAGAAACCTGTGCGGACCCCGCATCGATTTCCACGGCGGAGCTGTGCACCTGGCACATGATCCGGTTCAGGTTGTCGGTCATGCCCTTGAGGGCACGGCCCAGGCCGTCGCGATCCGAGGCGAGGTGTACCTGGCCGGTGAGGTCGTTTCCGGCGATGGTTTCGGCCAGACGGGTTTTGGCTTCCAGGCTGTCCGCCGTGAAATCCAGGGCGCGGCAGATTTCGCCGATCTCGTCCCTGCGTCCGTCGTGCAGCCTGCGGCTGAAGTCGCCGGCGGCCACGTCGCCCAGGAAATCCCGGATGCGGCGCAGGGGACGCGCCATGTGCCGTTCCGTGAAGAACCAGACCGCACCCGCCGTGAACAGCAGCGAAGCGGCCAGGAGCGCCGCCAGGATGGAAAGCGTGGAGTAGAGCGGCGTCATCAGTTCGTCCGCCTGGATGAGCGCCACGTACTTCCAGCCCAGTTCCGGGGAAGTGTAGGAAACGCCCTCGTATTCCACTCCGCCGAGGCTGACGCGCGCGCCGTCGGAATCCGCCGTGAGGAGCGGGCGCAGCGCGCCTTCTTCCAGTTCAGCGGCGTTCTTGAAGACGTTTTCCGGGACGCGGGGGTCGCCGAGGATGATGCCGCCGTCTTCCACGAGCAAGACATAGCCGCTGTGGCCGAGCTGGATGTCGCTGATGATGTCCGTCATGCCGGTGAGGGTGATATCCAGCGCGGCGACGCCGCCGGGCATGCCGTCCGGCGCGTCGAAGGACTGGACAATGCTGATCACCGTGTTGCCGGTGGCGCCGTGGTAGGCGCCGGTGATCACCGGCCTGCCGCCCGCCTCCACCGCTTGCCGATACCAGGGCCGGGAGCGCGGGTCGTAGTCGGAGCCGAGCGTGGCGGGCACAGCCCCCAGACATCCGCCGGACCGCGTGCCAAGATAAACGTCCTCGTAGTTGGGGTGCGGCTTGAGCATCTGCTGGAGCATGCCCGTGATCTCCTGGCCGAGTTCGTCGTCCGGCCGGGGGCGGATGGGCGTGGGCTGGGTGATGCCCGTGAGGTAGGAGGTCTCGGAGCCGTCCAAGCGCAACAGCAGCGGACTGGCCGCGACCACGCCCACGTTGTACCTGCTTTCGTCGATGAATGTCTCCACGACGTTGTTTACCTGCACCAGCTGGCCCAAGGCGGCCTCACGGAACTGCTCCTGCAGGCGCTGCCCCGCGACCATCGCCAGGATGCCGAACACGGCGGCAAGGGGAATGGCGATGGCTGCGAGAAGGCCAAGAATCAGCTTTGCCTTGATCGATTTCTTCATTTCTGCACCCTATTCGGTTGTTTCCACCCGCAAGATGCGCATCCTGACGAAATTTCGGCAAGCGCGACGGGTAGGAAGTTGGCGCGTCAACTACGCATCAATACAAGATGCTGTGGCAAAGCTATGCCGACATAGGGCCGAAAGTAAAGCGCAACATTTCGGTATGAATGAATAAAATGTCGGCTTGTGTTTCGCGTGGCGGAACGCGTTCCGTGAGCGCGGACCATCCGGGAGTTTCCGGCTGCCGCGTTTTCCTTTCTCTCGGGCCACCTGCGGCGCGGGCTTCGACCAGGGGTCGAGTGCGTGGTGGCCCGCGATGCCTGTGCGGCCTGTCCGCTGGAATTCGAAGGAGTCCGGCGGGGGGGGCGGATCAGGTCCAGGCCGCGTTTCTGGCCGCGCTGGGACTGGTGTACTTCGCCGTGGTTTCGGTGGGAGAACTGACGCGGTGATGGACGGGAAGTGATTTTTTACCCCGAGGAATCCTGTACGCCAACGGCCTGTATCGGATGAAAGCGGTCACGAAAACGAAAACGCCCCGGTAAACCGAGGCGTTCTGTACTGTGCTGGACAGTTCGTGATCTTGGATGGTGCCCGGAAGAGGAATCGAACCTCCACTCCCGTTAAGGAACATGGTCCTGAACCATGCGCGTCTACCAGTTCCGCCATCCGGGCATATAAAAGATCAGCGCGTTGGCGCTCTTTCGCGCCGTGCGAGAGGAGTGTATATACGCCCCGTCTCCGCAATGCAACACTTTTTTGCGATTTTTTTACGCCGGAGGTTCGCCAGGCTTTCTTCTTTTATTCATGGGGATTACCGGTTGACGGCGCGCCCCGGTGTAGATCTGGCGCGGCCGGTGGATGCGCATGGTCGGGTTCTGGAAGTCCTCGTACCAGTGGGCGATCCAACCGGGCATGCGGCCAATGGCGAACATCACCGGGAACATGTTCACCGGGATGCCCAGGGTGCGCAGAATGATGCCGGAGTAGAAGTCCACGTTGGGGTAGAGCTTGCGCTCCAGGAAGTATTCGTCCGAGAGCGCGGCCTCGCCCATCTCCATGGCGATGTCCAGGAGCGGGTCGTGGTTGCCGCTTTTTTCCAGCAGGTCGTAGGCGGCCTTGCGCAAAATCTTGGAGCGCGGGTCGAAGTTCTTGTAGATGCGGTGGCCGAAGCCCATGAGCCGGCATTCCTTGCGCTTCACCTTCTCAATGAACTGGGGAACCGTGGTCTGGCCGTCGCGGATGGACTCGAGCATCTCGATGACCGCGGCGTTGGCTCCGCCGTGCAGCTTGCCCCAGAGGGCGCAGATACCCGCCGAGACCGAGGCGAAGAGGTTGGCCTGGGTGGAGCCGACCATGCGCACCGTGGAGCAGGAACAGTTCTGCTCGTGGTCCGCATGCAGGATGAAGAACAGTGAGAGGGCGCGCACGGCCTCCTGCGGGGCGTCGTAGATCTTGTTGGGGATCGAGAACATCATGTGCAGGAAGTTGCGGCAGTAAGACAGGCTGGGGTTCGGGTACATGAATGGCCTGCCGATGGACTTGCGGTAGGCCCAGGCCGCGATGGTCCGGACCTTGGAAATGATCTTGGAGACGGCCAGCAGGAATTGCTCCTTGCTGTCCAGTTCCAGCAGGTCCGGGTGGTAGCAGCCGAGGGAGTTGATCACGGCGGAGAGAATGGCCATGGGGTGGCCCTGGGACGGGAAGCCGTCAAAGTGGTGGCGCAGGCCCTCGTGCAGGAGTTCCTGGTCCGTGAGCAACTCGGAAAAGCGTTTCAACTGGTCGCGGGTGGGCAGATAGCCGAAGATCAGCAGGTACGCGGTCTCGATAAACGAACAATGTTCGGCAACATCCTCGATGGGATAGCCTCGGTAGTGCAGGGCTCCCTCTTCGCCGTTGACGAAAGTGATGGACGAATGACAGGAACCGGTGTTGGCGAAGCCGGGATCAAAGGTGATCAGGCCGGTTTTCTGGCGCAATTGGGTGATGTCGATGCCGTATTCGTCTTCAGTGCCGCAGACCACGGGAAGTTCGATGGTCTTGCCATCAAAAATAAGGGTTGCTGTCTTCTTGTTGCTGCTCATGAGGCTCCTTTTCCGCTGGAAGGACAGGACAAAGCCGTAGGGAAAAGCCAATGCTGGCTGAGGGGTACGGGGACCGATAATTATGATAAAAATGAGCGGGCGCTCTGTTCGGCTGCGCTACATATAATGTTGAACTTGCTGATTGTCCAGAAAAAAGAAGAATCGTCGATTTGACAAAAATGAAAAATATCAGGACGTGATGATCCTTTGCAGGTCGATGCCGTGTTTGCGCATGCGGTTGAGCACGGTGATGCGGCTGACGCCGAGGAGTCGGGCCGCGGCGGACTTGTTGCCGCCGCTCTGGCGCAAGGCCTGGATCAGTTCCGCTTTCTGGCGGGGCATGTCCGGCACGGGCGCAAAGGCCGGAGGCGCGAGGGGAGGCTGTGCAAGGGGAGGTTGTGCTGGAGTCGGCTGCGCACGCGGCGGAACGGTCGCGGCGGCCTCGGGCGCGGGACAGGCGCAGAACGCCACGATCTGGGGCGGCAAATGTTCGGGGAGCAGCAGGCCCTCGCGGCAGACCACGGCGGCGTACTCCACGGCGCTCTTGAGTTCCCGCACGTTGCCGGGCCAGGCATAGGCCGTGAGCAGTTCCAGGGTCTGGGGGGCCAGCCCGGCAATGGATTCGCGTCCGCTCTCGTGCAGCAAGCGCACAAAATGCTCGGCCAGGAGCGGAATGTCCTCCCTCCGGTTGCGCAGGGGGGGCAGATGCACGGGGATGACGTTGATGCGGTAGAAAAAATCCTCGCGAAAGCGTTTTTGCTCCACCAGCGCGCGTAAATCCTGGTTGGTGGCCGTGATCAGCCGGGCGTCCAGGGGCAGGGGCCGGTTGTCGCCCACGCGCTCGAAGCTGCGCGTTTCCAGGACCCGCAGCAGCTTGACCTGGATGGAGAGCGGCACATCGCCGATCTCGTCCAGAAAGACATCCCCGCCCTGGGCCTCCTCGAAACGGCCCTTGCGGTGGCGGTAGGCGCCGGTGAACGCGCCTTTGACGTGGCCGAAGATCTCGCTCTCCAGCAGGGATTTGTTCAGGGCCGCGCAGTTGATCTGCACGAACGGTCCGTCCTGGCGTGGTCCCAACTCGTGGATGGCGGCTGCGGCCAGCTCCTTGCCCGTACCGGACTCGCCGAAAATGATCACGGGCGCGTCGGACTGGGCCGCCCGTTCCAGCAGTTCATAGACCCGGCGCATGGCCTCGGAGCGGCCCACCATGCCGAAGAAGGTTTCCTCCCCGCCGAGCAGCCGCGAGAGTTCCTTGATCTTGCGGTCCCGGGCGTCCAGCTCCGTGATGTCCGTAAGGGTCTCCACGGCGCCGATGACCACGCCGTCGCCGTCCTGCAGCAGGGAGGCGTTCTTGACCACGTGGATGTACTCGCCGTTCTTGCGACGGATGTGGCAGCTCTTCATGTTCTCGCGTTTGATCTTGAACAGCCTGCACCAGTGCTTGCTGCCTTCGGCGCGAGAGCGTTGGCACACGTCGCAGTCGAAGATGGAGCAGCGCGCGTTGATCAGTTCCTGGCGGGAATAGCCCGTCATGCGCACCAGGGAGTCGTTGACCATCATGATGCTGCCGTCGGGCCGGGTCAGGAACAGCCCGTCGTGCATCGTGTTCAGAATTTCCTTGAGATAGAGATTGATTTCCTGCTCGGTCATGCCAGGGCTCCGGGTGTATACGGATTAACAAGTGTATACCCGACTGTATAACCATCCGAGCCCGTGGAGCAAGGGGGGGAGAGAGCGCATGCCGCCGGAAAACCAGAGCGCGCAAGGCATGTGGAATATCATCCGATTTTGCTGCAAAAGCGGCATGTTTTCTGCTATGTTGAAAAGAAACCACAGTGAACAGGTGAAGAAAATATGAAGAAAAACAGTAAGGGCGGACTTTCCAGGCGTGGATTTCTGAAGACGCTGGGACTGGGGAGCGTGTCCCTGGCCGCGTCTGCGGCAGTGTTGCCCGTGCGGGCCCTGGCCGCCCAGGAAACCGTGACCTCCCGACCCGGTCAGGAACTGGCCACTCTGCACGACCTTTCCAAGTGCGTGGGCTGCGGGGCCTGCGTGGAGGCTTGCCGCGAATCCAACGGCTTCAAGTATCCGGAGCCGGAAAAGCCGTTCCCGAAGATGTATCCGCCGCGCGTCAAGGCCGAGGACTGGTCGGAGAAGCGCGACGTGGACGACCGGCTGACCCCGTACAACTGGCTGTTTCTCCAGAGCGCCGAGGTCGAGCATGGGGGCGAAACCGTGGAAGTGAACATTCCGCGCCGCTGCATGCACTGCCAGAACCCGCCCTGCGCCAACCTCTGCCCCTGGGGCGCGGCCGGGCGCGAGAGAAACGGCATCGTGCGCATCAACGACCAAGTCTGCCTGGGCGGCTCCAAGTGCAAGTCCGTCTGTCCCTGGCACATTCCCCAGCGCCAGACCGGCGTGGGCCTCTACCTCGACATTTTGCCCTCCCTGGCGGGCAACGGCGTGATGTACAAGTGCGACCGCTGCTACCAGCTCGTGGCCGAGGGCCAGACTCCGGCCTGCGTCAGCGCCTGTCCCTACGACGTGCAGACCATCGGCCCGCGCGAGGAGATCGTGCGCAAGGCGCATGAACTGGCCGAGTCCATGAACGGTTACATCTACGGCGAGCATGAGAACGGCGGCACAAACACGCTCTATGTCTCGCCCGTGCCCTTTGAGAAGCTCGACGCGGCGCTCAGGGCCGCCGGGCAGATCGACGCCAAGAAGGGCCGGCCCGGCCTGGAGGCCCACCCGGACATGATGTCCACCGAGGAGAATCTGGCCGAGGCCGCGCTCATCGCGCCCTTTGCGGGCATTGCCGCCGGGCTGGTGGCCGCTGGCCGGGCCATGTTCAGCCGGGACAAGACTCCGGACGCCCCCGCGCAACCCAACCACTCCGGCCACTCCAACAACAAGGAGGGCGGCCATGAAGACTAGCTCCCGCACGCCCCTTTCGCGCACCTATGCCCGCGCCTTCGGCCTGCTGACCTTTGTGTTGGCCCTGTCCGGCATGGCCCAGATGCCCATTTTCAAGCGCTACTACATCGCGGATCTGCCCGGCCTGGGCTGGCTCGCGGATTACTATCTGACCCACAAGCTGCACTACGTGGCCGCGATCCTGTTCATGGCCCTGATCGGCTATCTGGCCGCGCGCTGGCTGCGGCAATGGTCGCGCGGCCTGCGGCTCACCCGGTCCGGCTGGCTGCGCGTGGCCCTGGTGCTCGGCATCGTGCTCACCGGAGCGCTGCGCATGTACAAGAACCAGCCCGGCGTTTCCTATGATCCGTTCACGACCATGCTCGTGGACTGGACCCATCTCGGTTTGGTCATGCTGCTGGGGCTGTCCGCCCTGGCATTGCGGATACTGGGGAAGCGCGCCTACGCACGGGAGCGGGGCGCGCCGTCGTCAACGTGAAGAGTGAACCACATGAGGGAGGTATGGAGGATGAACCGACGTTGGAGATCAACCGGCCCTGCGCTGCTGGCGCTGGCGGCCCTCGCGCTCTGTCTGCTCGCGGCCCCAGGGGCGCGGGCCGCGCAAGACGCGCCCGGACGGCTTATGGCCCGGCAGGCGACCATGACATCGCCCACGCCCATCACCGCCGACCATTCCAAGTTCAAGGAACTGCAATTCGATCCTGTTGAACAGCGCTCCTTTCAGGGGCCGGAAGTGACCAAGGCCTGCCTGGGCTGCCACAACCAGGCCTCGCTGCAATTCCACAAGACCATCCACTGGACCTGGAAGGACCCCATTTCCGATCCGAACCGCAAGATCGGCAAGGGCGGTCTGACCGTGAACAACTTCTGCGTGGCCCTGGCCTCCAACGAGCCCCGCTGTACGTCCTGCCACGCGGGCTATGGCTGGAAGGACAAGGACTTCGACTTCGCAAGCGCCGAGAGCGTGGACTGTCTGGTCTGCCACGAGCAGACCGGCGGCTACAAGAAGTTCCCGACCATGGCGGGCTATCCCGCGCCCTGGATTGAGGACCCGGAGAACCCCGGCCAGCAGAAGGGCAAGGAGTTCGACGGCAAGGTCTTCCGCGCGCCCAACTGGACCGAGGTGGCCCAGAGTGTGGGCCGGCCCGACCGGACCAACTGCGGAACCTGCCACTTCTTCGGCGGCGGGGGCGACGGCGTCAAGCACGGCGACCTGGATTCGAGCATGTCCAACCCGGACAAGCACCTCGACGTACACATGGGCGACAAGGATTCGGGCGGACAGGAATTCGCCTGCGTGCGCTGCCACACCACCCGCGCCCACGACGTGGCGGGCCGCATCTACTCCAACCCGGCCGTGCAGGAACGCAAGAGCCTGGTGGAGAACGACCTCCAGCCCAAGATCATGTGCGAGTCCTGCCACACGGCCCGGCCCCACGCCGAAGAAAAGATGAACGACCACACGGACCGCGTGGCCTGCCAGAGCTGCCACATCCCCGGCTTCGCCCGCGTGCTGCCCACCAAGATGGCCTGGGACTGGTCCCTGGCGGGGGACAAGAACCGCAAGGCCGTCAAGGACGAGAACGGCAAGCCCGACTATGATCCCAAGAAGGGCGAGTTCGTCTGGGGCAAGAACGTTGTGCCTGAATATTACTGGTTCAACGGAGCCATGACCGTGACCACGGCCGAAGACAAGATCGACCCCTCCCAGGAGGTCAGGCTCCAGTGGCCCATGGGCGACCGCGCCGACCCCAACGCCCGGATCATGCCCTTCAAGGTGCATCGCGGCAAGACGCCCTACGATACCGTGGAAAACACCATGGCCGTGCCGCACCTCTTCCCCTACGGCAAGGACGACAAGACCTCCTACTGGAAGCACTTCGACTGGAAGAAGGCCATTGACGAGGGCATGAGCTACGTGAACCAGCCCCATTCCGGCCAGTACGGCTTCGTGGCCACTGCCTACGCCTACCCCACGACGCACATGGTCGCGCCCAAGGAGAACGCGGTGCAATGCACCGAGTGCCACGCCAAGCAGGGACGCCTCGCCAATCTGGCCGGGTTCTACATGCCCGGTCGCGACAGCGTGCAGGCCCTCGACTACCTCGGCTGGGCCGGCGTGATCGTCTCGATCCTCGCGGTGCTCATCCACGGCCTGCTGCGCATGGTCGCCACCACCCGCAGGGAGGGATAACGTCATGACGCAACTGAATATGAAGCGGATTTATCTGTACTCGAAGTTCGAGCGGTTCTGGCACTGGGCGCAGGCCCTGCTGATCACCATGCTGCTCGTGACCGGATTCGAGGTTCACGGCGTGTACACGCTCTTCGGCTTCGAAGAGGCCGTGGAACTGCACGCCACCTTCGGCATCTCCTGGGTCGTGCTCTACGTGTTCATCGCCTTCTGGCTGCTGACCACCGGTGAGTGGAAGCAGTATGTCCCGACCACCAAACGGCTGCTCGTGGTCGTGCGCTACTACGCCTACGGCATCTTCCGGGGCGAGCCGCACCCCGTGCAGAAGAAGCGCGAGGCCAAGCACAACCCGCTCCAGCGCCTGACCTATCTCGGCCTGGCCTCGGTGCTCATCCCGATCATGCTCGCCACGGGTCTGCTCTATTACTACTATAATGAGCTGGCCCTGAACGACCTCGGGCTGGTGGCCAACCTGCACACCGCCGGAGCGTTCCTGATCCTGATATTCTACGTGGTCCACGTCTACATGACCACCACGGGACACTCGCTCACCGCCCACGTCCAGGCCATGTTCAGCGGCTGGGAAGAGGTCGAGGACGAGGCCCAGGTGGAAGACTGGGAACGCGCCCAGAAGATCGAGCACGTGACTCCGCCGCCGTCCTCACAGCCAGAATAACGCCTCCTCACCGTTACACTCCATAAAAGCGGGGCGGGAACCGAAAGGTTTCCGCCCCGTCGCCATTTGTGCCTCGGAATATGCCCTCTGTCGTTGCGCGTAGCACAGGGCACAATTGCGTTGAGGAAACGAACCGCGTCGGGTAGGCTGCGCAATCCGGACGATTCGCGCCGAGCGCGCGTCCGGCCTTTCTGCGAGAACGAAGCAAGGAGCCGAGCCATGGAATACACGCACTCCCCGAAAGCCATTGTCGTTGCCGGGCCACCGGCAGCGGGCAAGACCACGGTGGCGGACCAGTTGCGCGACCGCCACGGGTACGCGTTGATTTCCCTCGACGGCATCAACATCGCCGTGGCCGCGAAGCTGGGCATCGAGGTGCGTGACGTGCGGCGCGCCACCCAGGAGTTGGTCCGGGAGTACAAGGAGCGCTTCATTGAGCGGCTTCGAGCGCTGCGTTATCAGAACATCGTGCTGGAGGGCTGCCGCATCAGCCATCCGCACATCTTCGAGGCGTTCAGAAGCGCCCTGCGCAACGCCTATGGCGAATACGCCATTCTTCAGGGCTTCTACCTGAATCCGGACCGGGAGCGGCGCATGCAGCAGTATGTGCTGCGCCAGGCCAAGCTGGCCAAGAAGGCGGCCAAGGAAGGGGATGCGCAGGCCCTGCGGATGCTCAAGCAGGAGGCGGACAAGGGGTTCGTTGAATTTTTGGAGCCGCCGCTGCCGGAATTCGCCGTGGTGGACAGCGCCGAGGCCGTCTACGAGTATGCGCAGGCCGTGGCGGATGCCGCGCATCCGGACCTGCCCGCCGCCCATGCGGATCTGCTCAAGGCCGTGGCGGAATCCGGGACCTACAATCCGTTCTACCAGCGCATCGAGGTGGGCGGGGAAGTTGTGGTCCAGGGGTTCACGGACTCGGAACGGTCCTGGGACAACATCCTCAAGCTGGATGTCGGCTTCTCCGGAAAGCGTGTTTTGGATATCGGCTGCATGCACGGCTACTATTCGTTCAAGGCCGAGGAGGCGGGCGCTTCCGTGACGGGCGTGGACATCGACGAGGGCGCGATCCGCGCCGCGGAGCTGGTGGCGGTCGCCCGGAATTCCGGGAATTCCTTCCGCGTCTTCAACGTGGAGAATCCCCTGGACGAGACCTTTGATGTGGTGCTTGCGCTCAACGTGCTGCACCGGGTGGGCGATTTCCCCCTTGTCTGCCGCAACATTTTCCAGGCCGCGCGGTCCTTTGTCCTGGAGGTCGGGGAGGTGCAACTGCGCGAACTGCTGCTGCTCGGCAAGGAATTCGGGCTGCGCATGAAGCGAGTCGTGAAGTCCCACCGCAACTCCCCGGTGGTCGGGCAGCGTGTGATCGTGCATCTGGACAAGGAGTAGCGGTTCCGCCGCCCTGTCCTTTCCCCGTCTATTCCACCTGAAAATACGTCCCGCCCTGACCATCCGGAGTGAAGGTCACGCGGGAGGCGGCGAGTTTGCCGCAGGCGTCGAAGACCCAGATTTCGCTCCAGGGGTCATTGACATGTTTGGGCGCGTGTTCGATTTCGCTGTCCACCGGGATGAAGGTTTCGCACTGGGGGTGGCGTTCGCGGAGCTTGGGCAGGGCTGTTTTCATGGCGTCGATCTGGAGGCGGGGCGGGGCTTCGGTGCGTCCGGGCAGCATGTGCCGGATCATGACCTTGCCGTCCTGGGTGTTGAAGAGGAAGTTGAACTGGCGCTCGCGTCCGCAGGCCTGGCCCCGGTAGCGGTCGGCCCAGACCCCGGAAAAGGGCTTGCCGCCCCTGAAGCGCACGTCCTCATAGATGGACAGCCCGGCGTGGCGCAACACGCCCGGCTCGGCGGGCTCGCCGCAGAGTTCCATGCTCTGGCGCTGCCACTGGGAGAGCACCAGCTCCTGGTAGAGGTCGTCGGCCATGAACGCGGCCAGTTGGCGAACGTTTTCGGGCACGTCCTTATCGGGCGCGTTCGTGTTGGGCGCATTCGGTCCGGTTGTGGCGGTTGGTTGCGCTGGGCCGGCCAGGGCTGTGGAAACGCCCAGGGCAAAGCCGGGCAGGGGGAGCGCGGAAAGTTCCAGGAGCGCCAGCAGGGCGAGCGAGAGCGCCAGGGTTTTCAGCATCCGGGGCGGCAGCAGCGGATGTACGGGCATTGTGAGTGCAGGCATGGGCAGCGCCGGCTTCATACGTATAGGAGCGGTTCGGGCGCGGTTCGATACGGCAAAGAGGACAGGAGCGCCGCTCAGGACGCTCCTTTGCACTGCATTCGCATGTATGGCCCTGATCATGGGCATCCCCGCTAATACTTGAATTGCCCGTCGTCGTAGATGACGACCTTTTTGCCGTCCTTGAGTTCGGCGGTGACGGTCTTTTTCTCGGTATTCACGAGGTCCCAGTGCAGGGCGGACTCGTTGAAGCCCAACTCGGCCTTTTTGGCCGCGTCCAGTTCGCGCTGGTCGCCCGCGTAGGTGTCCGCGTAGGACGCGCCCACGGCCACGTGGCAGTTGCCTTGCTCGCCGCCGAAGTTCTCGTCGAAGAGGGTGTTGGCCAT
This sequence comes from Desulfovibrio sp., assembly GCA_050251775.1. Lineage (GTDB taxonomy): Bacteria > Desulfobacterota > Desulfovibrionia > Desulfovibrionales > Desulfovibrionaceae > Paucidesulfovibrio. The sequence goes on along the minus strand of JBFWMD010000017.1, from coordinate 37,336 downwards.
GAAGGCGTCGATGCGCGAGAAGCGGCGATCCGTGAGGGAGAATTCGCCCAGGCGGCAGGCGCCCTCGTCCATGCCGAGCTGCTTGGCCACAAAGTCCGCGCCTTCTTCCGCGTCGGAGCGGACCACGCGGCCCTGCTTGAACTCCAGGCGTACGCCGCGCACGAGGTTGCCGGAGCGGAACGAGGGCTGGTCCGCGTGATAGACGCCTTCGGTTCCGCGCCAGTCGGGCGAGAGGAAGATTTCGAAGCTGGGGATGTTGTGGCCGGAAACGCCGAGCCAGCGGCGGTCCTGGCCGGGGTCCACGGTCAGGTCGGTGTGTTCGGACTCGATGTGCAGGGTGCGCACGTCCATGGAGTTGAGCCAGTCCTTGACCTCCTGGGCGTCGTGGAACACGCGCTCCCAGGTGGCGGCGGGGTCGTCGTCGTGAAGGAAGCAGGCCTTTTTGATCTGCTCGGCGTACTGCTCGAGGCTTAGGCCCGAGGCGTCGGCCATGGCCTTGGTGGGCCAGGCGCAAAGTGACCAGCCGAAGTCGCCGGAGATTTCGCGCTGTTCCATGATGTCGCGCAGGAACTTGCGGGACACGGCCGCGCGGCCGATTTTGGCCGGGTCCACGCCCTTGAGGTGGGTCAGGGAGGCGGGCGCGATAAGCGAGATCAGTCCGGAGAGGTTGCCGGTGAACTCGCGGTCGCCTGCGGGGATGGCTGAGATCTGTTCGGGCGAGCCCTTGCCGTAGAAGCTGACCTCCATGTTCGGAGAGAGGTTCATGCGCGGCACGGGCACAAGGCCCTTGTCCATGAGCAGGTCGAAGAGAGCCTCGGCCAGGGGCAGGGCGTCCATGTCGTAGCGCACGAGCACGAAGTCGCCCGGCTTGAATTGGCCGGTGCGGGCCGTGGAAAGGCCCCACCAGAGGGTGCGGGCGTATTTGTCCAGTTCCAGCTTGGTAAACATGGCGATCCTTATGTTATATCGGGTGTTGCCGCGCCGGGACGCCGGGCGTCGGGGCGGACCGGATTCCAGTATCGAAAGATAGACACCCTCTGGCGGAAGTCAACATTATCATGCCGTTTGCGGGTTTCCCTTGATTCTCTCGTGTCGGAGTCGGTTCTCTTCTTGACAGGACAGTGACGGGCGGCTATCTGCAAATTCGTGGTCTGAAGCGGTCTGACTTTCCGTTGTGTTTGGCGGAAGAAAAAGTGGACCGGGCGGGCCGCGAACTCATTTGGTTGGACGGGCGGAATCTGCCCTAAAATCTGATCTCGGAGGAATTGAGATGGGTTACACTGTTACGGTCGATCATGACAAGTGTGTCGGCGACGGCGAGTGCGTGGATGTCTGCCCCGTGGAAGTGTACGAGCTTCAGGATGGTAAGGCTGTTCCCGTGAACATGGAAGAGTGCCTGGGCTGCGAGTCCTGTGTGGAAGTCTGCGAGCAGGACGCCATCACCATCGAGGAAGACTAACCGTTCCATTTTTGTGATTGAGGCGGGAGTGGTGGGTTGCCATCGCTCCCGTTTCCTTGTTTTACCGCCGGGAGACGGCCGGGCGCATCCCGCAGCGCGGGGTCCGGAACGTTCCGGCTTTTTTGTTGACCGGCCTTTTTCATGATCCTTGCGTCGCGTTGAGCAGGCCGCGGGTTGACGAGGCGCTGAAAAGCATTAGATACATCCCTGTCCGGGACATGCTCGCGCAGCGCCCTGCGCTCCATGACCGATTTCAAGGCCGCCTGTAAGGAGATTCGCATGGCATTGGACTTCAGCCCTTTTTTTGAGCGCTATGAGCACATCGTCCGCCAAGTGGACGGAGTTTTTGCAAAAATTCAGGAGCAGCACGGGGATCTGGTTCGTTGCGGCCAGGGATGCAGCGACTGCTGCTACGCCCTGTTCGACCTCTCCCTGATCGAGGCTCTGTACATCAATCACCATTTCAACAAGAAGTTCAGCGGCATGGAGCGCAGCAACGTGCTCGACCGCGCGGACGAGGCCGACCGGGAAATCCACCGGCTCAAGCGCCGCGCCTACCGCGCCAGCCAGGACGGACTGCCCACTTCCGAGATCCTGGACAAAATCGCCCGGGCCAAGGTGCGCTGTCCCCTGCTGGGCGAGGATAACCTCTGTGTGCTCTACGAGCACCGCCCGCTGACCTGCCGTCTCTACGGCGTGCCCCTGAACATCAACGGCGAGCCGCACACCTGCGGGCGGTCCGGATTCGAGCCGGGCAAGGCCTACCCCACGGTGCATGTGGAGAAGCTCCAGGATTCGCTGATGAATTTGAGCAATGACCTCAGCGTGGCCATTGGCTCGCGCTATCAGGAACTCGGCTCCATGCTGGTTCCGCCCTCCCTGGCTCTGCTCACGGAGTACGACGAAACCTATCTCGGCATTGCTCTGGAGAGCGCGAAAAAGTTCGAGGCCAAGGCCCCGGCCATTCCGATCATCCCGGCCATGCGCGAGGCCTCCGAGGCGTGCGGCAGCTGCGACAAGGATGAGTCGGCCTGTGCATCCTGCAAGGACAAGTCGTTCAGTCTGGTGCTTGGCAAGGGACCGGACGACGGGGAGTAGGGGCATGAGCGATCCGAGCCGCGATGACTTTGACGCCCAGAAGCGGGCCATTTTCGAGAAGATGTCGCCACGGCGACGCAAGTTCGTGGACCGCATCGGCTACGATGCCTGGGACCCGTTCGCCAAGCCGTTCGATCCCATCGACATCCGGCGCGACATCACCGGACACACGGCCCACGAATTGACCAATATGTTCCTCCAGTCCCTGGGGCGGGAGCCGGAGCAGGACTATCTGGACCTCATCTCGGAATTCAACGTCACCCTGGTGACGCTTCCGGACCGGGTGAAGCCCCTTTTCGAGTTTTGCCAATGGTACGCCAAGCTCCTGCAGGACAGGGGACTGAAATTGTAACTTCCGAGAGGATGCAGATGACTGAGCAGCAGTTCGACAACATCGAGGATTATATCGCGGACCTCAAGGCCAAGCTGGCCGTGAACCGTGAATGCGGCAACACGCTCTACAATCTCGGCGTGGCCTATCTTTCCAAACGCGACTTCATGGAAGCCGAGCGCTGCTTTCGCGAGGCCGTGGCCAATTCGCCCAAGCTGGCCGAGGCCTATGTGCAGCTCGGCGGCATCGCCATGCAGCGCGGGGACCTCAAGACCTGCCTGACCTACAATGTCCAGGCCACTCAGCAGCGCCCCTTCTTTGCCGTGCCCTGGGGCAACATCGGTTTCTGTCAGCTCCAGCTCGGCGAAACGGACAAGGCCATCCAGAGCCTGAAACGGGCCATCAAGTACGATAACAAGTTCGTGCAGGCCCTGGCCACCCTGGGCAGCGCCTATTTCACCATCGGCGATCTGGAAGAGGCGGCCAAGGCCCTGGAAGAGGCCGTGAGCATCGAGCCCATGTTCGGCCCGGCCTGGAACAACCTGGGACTTGTCTACGCGGAAAAGGGCGACTGGCCCCGCGTCAAGGAATGTGTGACCAAGGCGCAGGCCTCCGGTTACGAAGTGCCGGAGGCGTTCCTCAAGGAGATCGAGGAGAATTTGGCGTAGCGAACCCGGGGAGCGGAGCATGGCGAGGTTTCGGGAACTGAAGCGCACGATGCGCGCCGCATTGGCCGCGCCCGACTGGGAGGCGCGTCTGGCGGAGTTCGACGGCCTGCCCGAACGGCAGGTCACGGGACCGCTGCTCTCCTTGCGCCTGGACCCGGACGAACGGGTGCGCTGGCGCGCCGTGGTGGCCCTGGGCCGCACGGTGGCCCGCATGGCCGAGGCCTCCATGGAGTCCGGCCGTGTGCTGATGCGCACGCTGATGTGGTATCTGAACGAGGAATCGGGCAATCTGGGCTGGGGCATTCCCGAGGCCATGGCCGAGGCTATGCGTTGCAATGCCCGGCTGGCGCGGGAATACCACTCCATTCTCGCCTCTTACATTTATTGCGAGGAAGGGTGCGACGGCAACTTCCTCGACCATCCGGAACTGCGGCGCGGGGTTTTCTGGGGCCTGGGCAGGCTGGCTGGTGAGCGGCCCGAACTGGTCCGCAAGGACGCGCGGTTTCTGGTCGCGGCCCTGCGCGAGGAGGACGGCTCCAACCGGGGACTGGCGGCCTGGACTCTGGGATTGCTCCGCACGGACGAGGCCGGCGAGGTCCGCGAGCAGGCCCGCGAAGCTTTGGGCGCGCTTGTGGACGATGCCGCCGAGGTGCGGCTTTTCCGCAACGGCGACCTGGAGGTCTGGAGTGTGGGCGAGCTGGCGCGGGAGGCGCTGCAACGGCTGGCCTGAGCACGGATCGGATGGAATGATGCACGCAAAGCAAGGGCGGCTCCCTGCGGAGCCGCCCTTTTTCAATCAACGGAGGAGGAAGAATTTAGTCGCGGTTGCGGCGGCGCAGGCCGACCAGACCGAGCAGGCCCGAACCGAGCAGCCAGACCGCGCCGGGGATCGGCGTGGCATTGGTCGGGGTCGCGGCCAGGATCAGGTCGTCGAAGTCCGCGTCCGGGGAACCCGAGTCGTTGAAGCCGATGATCAGCGTACCGGCGTCCAGAGTCAGGTTCAGGCCGGGAATGGTCCAGGCGTCCGTGAGCACGTAGGCCTTGATGGTCGTGCTGTCGTTGATGGAGTAGCTGGTTCCGGTGGTCACGTCGGTGAAAAAGGTGTTGGACAGGTCCACGTTGCTCACCACGGTTCCGAAGGCGGAGGTGTCCGCAGTGCTGAAGAGCACGCTGCCGTTGAGCGTCAGTTGGTCGGTGTCCTGCGCCTCGTAGGCGATGGCGGTGAGGTCCCAGGAACCGGAAAGGTCGCCGGTGTAGGCCTCGTAGCTGGCTCCGGCGTATCCGTTGTGCCCGTGAACGCCCGCGAGGTAGCTTTCCAGAGTGTTGATGTCGTTCAGCGGGAAGGTGGAAGCTTGGGCCGTTCCGGCGATGACGACCAGGGTGGTCAGGATGATGGCGGTGATCAGGCTACGCATGGTTTCTCCCTCCGTTGATGCGTTCATGTTGACTCTAAGATACGGAACGCCCTGCGAATTGGTATACGTCGCAAGTATGAATTTCGTTCATGCCAGGGTATGAGAACCGCCCTTCCGGTGAGTCGCCTCCGGAAGGGCGGGCTCTTTCCCCCTTTTGTTCAGCTCCGGGTGCGACGGCGCAGTCCGACCAATCCGAACAGGCCCGAGCCGAGCAGCCAGACAGCGCCAGGAATCGGAGTGGTCGTGGTTTCCATGGAGTGGAAGCCGTAGTCCGAGTTGGTGCTGCCGGCTCCCGCAAAACTGTCCGCCGCGGTGAGCACGATGCTGTAAATGGCGAGGTTGCCGAAGGGGTTGACCAACTGCCAGAGCGCACCGGAACCTGCCACGGCGGGGTCGAGGTTGAGCACTGTTCCGAATCCGGTCCAGTTCGCCACAGTGGCTTCGGAGGCGGTCAGGTAGAACGTCTGGCTGCCAAAATCACCCAGTACGGTGATGGAGGCGACTTCGTCCTTTGCGTCCCCGTAGTTCCCGGCGGTGTAAAGCTGGGCAAGGTTGAGAGTGTTCACGTATTGGGCTTCGGCGAAGTCGATGGTGATGGACTGGCCAATGCCGATTTCGCCGCTGACGCCGCCGCTGACGCCCAGTCCCGTGACCCCGGCCACGGCGCTCGTGGTCAGCGAGCCGCCCGAAGCGGTGAAGTCCACGCCACTCAGTGCGTCGTAGTTGGAAACGGTGATACTGTATGCCGACACTCCGGCCGGAAGCAGCAGCAGGGCTGCAAACAGCAGGGTCGTTGTGATCAGGTTGCGCATATTCATCCCTCCCTTAAGGTTCAAATCCATTGTGCCCACGATACGGGCCGCTTTCACAGGGAGGTATCGGTCGGAAGGGTGATTTCCTCTAGTACTTGGGTATGAGAACACGGGACATCGGATACCGTGAAAGCGATCAGGGCAGGGCAGAGCGATGTCAAGGGCTGAAATCCGCGCAGGATGGAAAAGAAAGAGCGCCCAGAGGCGCGTCAGGGGCGGCGAAAAGCCGAAAGGGAAGGCAGAGACCTAGAGCTGGAGGTTTTTGGTGGCCCAGAGCGTGGCCTGAAGGCGGTTGGCCGCGTTGATCTTGCGGTAGATGTTGTAGAGGTGCGTCTTGACCGTGTGGACGCTGATGAACATTTTGTCCGCGATTTCCTTGTTCGTGGCGCCGGCGGCCACGGCGGCCAGGATTTCCTTTTCCTTGCGGGTCAGGGGTTCAGGGCCGTTCGAGCCGGTGCTGTCCAGTTCCTTTTGAAGTCCCCTGGTGAGCACGTCCCGGGTGTACCAGAGCTCGCCACGCGAAATGGCCGTGAGGCCACGCGCCACATGCTCCAGGGTGTCGTTTTCGAAGAACACGCCGCGAATGCCGTGTCGCAGGGCGCTGTCCATCAGGGAGGGGTCGTGGTCGGCGTTGAACAGCGCGAGGATGCACTGGGCGCCTTTGACATCAATGGCTTCCTCCAGCTCGGAAAGGGGCAGTCCGGCGCGCACGTCCAGATAATCGATCAGCGCCAGATAGGTGGTGTCGTGTTCGCGCAGGTTGTCCGTGGCCAGTTTTTCCACGCTGCCGAAGCTGGCGCGCATGCCCATCTCCTCGCCCACGTATTTGGCCAGCAGTTCCGTGAGCAGCTTGTTGCGGCCGGTGACGTGGATGAAGAAGTGCGGCATCACGGGCAGGAGCTGGTAGCCGAGGTCGAAGCGGATGGCCATGCCCTCGCCCTGACTGCGGATGACCGTGCCGGAAGCCTGGATGTGGGACTGTCGTCCCATGAGTTCCGGAATGTGGTCCAGGGGCACGACAAGACGCAGGTCCACCTTGGTTCCCGGCGGCAACGGATCGTCGGTGCTCAGGAAGGCTCCGTGCGCACAGACATCGCGGGTAAGCAGTTCCACCAGCTCTTTCGCACCGTTGGGCTCTGCTATGGAAATGGAAGCAGGCAGTTCGAGGTCGAACCGCTCCGTCTTTCGTTTTCCAAACTGATCGCTCATGGCCGTTGCCTCGGTTGCTTGAAGGTAAAATGGACGTTCTTGTAATACAGGATATTACAGGGAGTGGCAAGAAAGGCAAGTGCTTCAAACGCAGAGTTTCCAGGCCGGACCGGCAGTTCCCGTCCGCTTCGCCAGTGCGCACCACACGGGCGGGGGCCGGAAGGTCAGGTGAACGATTCGGGCGTGCGGTGAGTTTTCAAATATAACATGCTGTTTTTTTGTATGTTACTTGTTGTTGCAGCCATGGGACTGTTTTGTTGCTCTTCGGGAGCGGCAACTTTGTGAGCCTGGGGGGCGCGGCTGTATTTGAGAAAGACATCTTTAGAATTATGTTGGGCGGGATTGCCCGAGGCCGGGATGGCCCTGGAGAGGGTCGCGAAGAGATGATGAGAAATTTTTCGGAAGAATCGCAAAACGGTTGACATCAAATCGGGCTGCGGCTAAATAGTGCTTCCCCGTCGGGGATGAAGGCGCGTAGCTCAGGGGGAGAGCATCTGCTTGACGTGCAGGAGGTCGTGGGTTCAAATCCCTCCGCGCCTACCAGAAAGATGAAAGCCGAGGACGACAATCCTCGGCTTTTTTTGTGTTTAGCCGCACCGGCGGCAACAAAACGGCCCGCGAGTTGCGAACTGGCGGGCCGTTTTGTTGGTTTCGGGCAGGGATCGTTACCAGGCGGCGTAGTCGTCACGATTGGGCAAGGCCGGGTCTTCGCCATCCTCCGCTTCCGTGTTCCCGATGTCGTTGCCGACAGGGCCTGGCAGGGCCGGACGTTTCGGAGTGTTGCGGACGATGGTGCGTGTGCTCCGTTCGCTCATGTGGAACCGGGACACGGCTTCGCGCAGCCGCCGGGCCTGTCCGTCCAGCTCCGAGGCGGCAGCGGCGGTCTGTTCCGCGCTGGCAGTGTTTAGGTGCGTGACCCGCTCGATCTGGGCCAGCCCGATGTTCACCTGCCCGATGCCCTCGGCCTGCTGCGAACTGGCCGAAGCGATGTCTTCGGTGATTTCAGCGGCCCGGGCCACTGCCTCGGCGATGGATACCAGCTGGGCGGCTGTGCGGTCCGAGAGCTGCGTGCCCTCCTGGACCTGGGAGATGGAACCCTCGATGAGCTGCGCGGTTTCGCGCGCGGCCTTGGCGCTGCGTCCAGCAAGGTTGCGGACCTCTTCGGCCACTACGGCAAAGCCCTTGCCGTGGATGCCTGCACGGGCCGCCTCCACCGCGGCGTTGAGAGCGAGCAGGTTGGTCTGGAAGGCGATTTCGTCCACAACCTTGATGATAGTGGCAATGTTGCGGCTGGTGGCGCTGATTTCCGACATGGAAGCCAGCATCCGGCGCATTTCCTCATTGCCCATGGTCGCATTCTCGCTCGCATCGGCCGTAAAGCGGTTGGCGGTGGCCGCATGCTGAGCATTGGCCTGGGTCTGGGAGGCGATCTGCGTCAGGGAGCTGGTGATTTCCTCAAGCGAGGCGGCTTGTTGTGTGGCTCCCTGGGAGAGAGCCTGCGTTGCTGCGGAAACCTGTCCCGAACTGGTGGTGATGTCCTCTGCGGAGCGGTGGATAGAAGCGACCAGGGCGCGCAGGTTTTTGAGCATCTCCAGAAGCGCTTTGCCCAACTCGTCCCGGTCCGACGCCGGACGGATTTCCGTGTCCAGATCCCCATGGGCAATGGCCCGTGCCGCGGTGGCCTTGCCGCGCTGGGCCTGGATCAGCCGTTCGGCACTGCGCGCAAGCGCGCCAAGTTCATCCTTGCGTTTGGCCAGCTTCGGTTCGGGGTCACGCCGGATGTCGCCGTCCGCGAGTTCTTCAAGGTGGGTGACCACGGCCTGCACCGGAATGCTCAGGGTTCGGGAGAAGAGCAGGCTGACCGCCATGGCCACGAGTACGAAGAAGCCCGAAAGCAGCAGGACCCAGAAGCGCATTTCATCCAATTCACTGGTCACGTGTCCGATCCTCTCCGAGAAGTCGGAAAGCGGAGCGGAAACGATCACGGTCCAGCCCCAGGGCTCGAAGAGCGAAGCCGCCGCAATGTACGGTTCAAGGGCGTGCCCGGAGGTTTCGGTCGCATAGTGGAAGCCGACGGGACGCCCCTTGGCGTCGTTGGCCTGGGTGATCATTTCCTCATAGATGTCCCTGCCGTCCGGGAGAGGTTGTCCGGTGAGCAGTTTGCCGACCCCGGCGGGGTCGGCATGGATGAGCACCTCGCCCCGGTCGCGGCCCTCGGCGCCGAGCACGAGCACACCGCCGGTCTTGCCCACAGTGCGCTGGGTCAGGGCGTCGATGAGCGACTTGACGCCGGTCTGGCGGATGCCCACATAGAGAGCTCCGATGACGCGACCGTCCGACGCCTTGATGGGTTCGTAGACGGTCAGATACCAGTCATTGACCACAAAGGCCCGGCCCCGGTAGGTCTGGCCGCCGATCAGCGTTTTCGCCACCGGGCTGTCACCGGGGATGTAGGTCCCCACGGCGCGCTTGCCGTCGAGCTTCTTGACGCTGGTGGCCACCCGGAGCATGTCGCCCGCGTCGTTCATGCGCTGGAAGATGGTGCAGGTCGTGCCGGTCATTTCGGTCAGATCGTCCACGACAGAGCTGCGGACAGCAAAGTCATCGGTTTTGCCGATCCAGCGGTCGCCGAGCAGCAGCCTGGGGAGCTGGGCCTCCCGGCTCTGCTTGCTGACCTGGTTCACGGCGTTCCAGGGAACGGTTTCCTCTCCAAGCCGCGGGGCGCCGTCCTGGTGAAGCAGCATGCGGGCAGTGTTCAACTGGCCGTCAAGGGCCTGGAGCAGGGTGTCATTCTGTGTTCTCAGCAGGTTTTGCACGCTGCTGTTGGCCAGAAGGACTTCCTGGTCCACCTCGTCCGCAAGGAGGGTTTCAAAGCTCGTGGCCAGGAAATTCTGCCGGACGAGCATGACCGACAGGACGCACAGCGTTACGGCGATAACGAGGCCGATGCCGAGGGATATGATTTTGTAGCCGATTTTCAAAAGGGCCTCCCTGAAAAGACAAAAGATGTAGGCATATTCGGAAAACGCCAGGCTCTGAAACCGGGTAAAAGGAGCGAGTGGAAAGAAACCGAATATGTGTAGAAAAGCATATTGGTTCCGGTTGCGGATGTAAACCGGAGTATAATGCCTTCAGGCGCATCGGACGAGAGCTTGACAGGAAACAGGCATGGGATTAACTACCTTCGTCTTCGTATGCTCCCCATCAGTTTTTCAATGGCGCAGGGGAACTGGATGAATTCCGCTCAGATGACGGGAGACCCAACGTGCAGATTCGAGTGAATGGTCAGTCGGTGGAGGTTCAGGCCGGCGTTTCCTGCGGGGAGGCGCTCAAGCAGGCCCTGTCCAAAAAGCAGTTCAAGAGCACGGTCGTCTGCCGCTCAAACGACGCGCTCCTCGACCTTTCCACCCCCCTGACCGACAACTGCACTACCATTGAGCCCGTCTTCGCAGACAGCGAGGAAGGGCTCGAGATCATCCGGCACTCCACGGCCCACCTCATGGCCGAAGCCGTGAAAAAACTGTTCCCGGAAGCTAAGGTCACCATCGGTCCCTCCGTGGAGAACGGCTTCTATTACGATTTTGATTACGAACGCCCCTTCACCCCCGAGGATCTCGAAAAGATTGAGGAGGAGATGAACCGTTCCGTGGGCGCGGACAAGCCTTTCACCCGCCGGGAGATGAGCGCGGCCGAGGCCAAGGCCTTTTTCGAGGGCCAGGGCGAAAGCTATAAGGCCGAAATCATCGACGACCTGGGCGCGGATGTCTATTCCATCTATGAGCACGGCAGCTTCACGGATCTCTGCCGAGGGCCGCATGTGCCCCGCACCGGGCTGCTCAACGCCTTCAAGCTGCTCTCCGTGGCGGGCGCCTATTGGCGCGGCAGCGAGAAGAACAAGCAGCTCCAGCGCATCTACGGCACGGCCTGGGCCAGCCCCAAGCAGCTCAAGCAGTACCTGGACCGTTTGGAGGAGGCCAAGAAACGCGACCACCGCAAGCTCGGAACCCAGCTTGATCTCTTCTCCATCCATGAGGACGTGGGCGGGGGCATGATCCTCTGGCATCCCAAGGGGGCGCTTGTGCGGGCCATTCTTGAGGACTTTGAGAAGAAGGAGCATCTCAAGCGTGGCTACCAGCTTGTGCAGGGACCGCTGATCCTCAAGCGCGAGCTCTGGGAGAAGTCGGGCCACTACGACAACTACCGCGAAAACATGTATTTCACGGAGATCGACGAGCAGGCCTACGGCATCAAGCCGATGAACTGCCTCGCGCACATGCTCATCTACAAGTCGCGCATTCGCAGCTACCGCGACCTGCCCATCCGCTACTTCGAGCACGGCATTGTGCATCGCCACGAAAAATCCGGTGTGCTGCACGGCCTGCTGCGCGTGCGTTCCTTCACCCAGGACGACGCGCACCTGCTCTGCCGTCCGGACCAGCTTCAGGACGAGATCATCGGTGTGGCAACTTTTGTTAAGGATGTCATGGGGTTGTTTGGCTTCAATTTCGAAGCGGAAATCTCCACGCGCCCGGAAAAGTCCATCGGCTCGGACGCGGATTGGGAACGCGCCACCGACGCACTGAAGAACGCCCTGGAAGCCATGGGCTGGGACTACGACATCAACGAGGGCGACGGCGCCTTCTACGGTCCCAAGATCGATATCATTATCAAGGATGCCCTGGACCGCCGTTGGCAGTGCGCCACGATCCAGTGTGATTTTACCTTGCCAGATCGATTCGACTTGGTATATGTGGGCGATGACGGAGCACGCCACCGTCCGGTCATGCTGCACCGCGTGATCCTGGGTTCCATAGAACGTTTCCTGGGCGTGCTGATTGAGCACTTCGCCGGGGCCTTCCCTGTCTGGCTCGCCCCTGTTCAGGCTCGGGTGCTCACCGTTACGGACGCCCAGAACGAGTTTGCGGAGGAAGTGCGCGCGACCCTGGCCCGCAAGGGCGTGCGGGTCGAGGCGGACACCCGCAACGAAAAACTCGGATACAAGGTCCGGGAGGCTCAAGTTGAGAAAATCCCGTACATGCTGGTCGTCGGTGATAAGGAAAAGGAAGCCGGGGCCGTCAACGTTCGCTGGCGCGACGGAGACGATCCCGGCATGTTGTCGCTTGAGGAAGCTGCGGACCTGATTTTGGCCGCAGCCCGTGAGCCCTTTGAACGAGGAGGAATGAGTTATAGCTTTTCGACGTCAGGAACGCCGATTCCCGCGTAAGGATGATGGCGTCCGCCGCAACGAGCGGATCAGAATTCCCAAGGTCCGTGTGGTCGACGAGGAAGGAAACCAGCTGGGCATTCTGCCCACCCAGGAAGCCTTGAACTTGGCCCGCGAGCGAGGCCTCGACCTCGTTGAGGTCGCCGCAGCCGCTGATCCTCCTGTCTGTAGGATCATGGACTACGGTCGTTTCAAGTATCAGCAGCAGAAGCGACAGCAGGAAGCCAAGAAAAAGCAGACGGTCATCCAGATCAAGGAAGTCAAGTTTCGTCCGAAGACGGACGACCACGACTATCAGACCAAACTGCGTAACATTGTCAAATTTCTCGAAAAGGGCGACCGCTGCAAGGTGACCGTGTTCTTCCGGGGACGGGAAATCGTCCACAAGGACCGGGGACTCATGGTCCTGGAGCGGGTCATCGAGGATTTAAAAGAAATCTCCAAGGTGGATCAGCCGCCGTCCGCGGAAGGCCGGACCATGACCATGCTGCTCACACCCGCCAAGAAGTAGCCCGCTTTTTGGCGAAGCCCGCAAGGGCGGACGGAGTGCGAACGTGAAGAATGATCCGAGCCTTGGCCCGGAATCTAGGAGGACGCTATGCCCAAGATCAAGACCAACCGCAGCGCTGCCAAGCGGTTCGAAAAAACCGGGAGCGGCAAGTTCCGCCGCCGCAGGAAGAACCTGCGCCACATCCTGACCAAGAAGAACGCCAAGAGAAAGCGTCGTCTGGGTCAGGCCACCCTGGTGGACAAGACCAACGAGAGCGCTGTCCGTCGTCTGATGCCCTACGCCTAGCCCACTGGGCAGCGTGGTTTGTTCAACCTGTAACACGTCCACCTGCCGCCGCCCCCAGGGGAGGCAGCGGGTAAGAAGAGATGGAGGCTTGCAATGAGAGTCAAGAGAGGCGTGGCCGCCCGTCGCCGCCACAAGAAATATTTGAAGATGGCCAAAGGGTATCGGGGTGCGGGCAGCCGCCTGTACCGTACCGCGCGCGAGCGGGTCGAGAAAGCCCTGTGCATGGCCTTTGCCGGTCGCAAGCAGCGCAAGCGCGAATTCCGCAAGCTGTGGATCGTGCGCATCAACGCCGCCGCTCGTTTGCACGGCCTGTCCTACAGCAAGTTCATCAATGGCCTCAAGCTGGCCGGCATCGAGCTGAACCGCAAGGTTCTCGCCGACATGGCGGTTCGCGACAAAGACGTTTTCGCCAAAGTCGCCGAGCAGGCCAAAGCCCATCTGAACTAGCATGTCCAAAGAATTACAGTCCTTTATCGAAGGACTTGAGAGCCTGGCCCGCGATTGTGAACCGAAAGCGGGTCAGGCTCGCTCTTTGAAGGAGCTGGAGGAGCTTAAAATCGAGTTCCTCGGGCGTAAGGGCCGCCTGGCCGCGATCATGGCGGACCTGCGCGAACTTTCCGACGAAGACAAGCCCGCAGCCGGCAAAAAGGCCAACGAAGTCAAGACGGCGCTCACGGAACAGCTCGAATCCCGCCAGAAACGGCTGGAGAGGGCCGAAACCGACGAGGGGCTTTCCCGCTTCGATCCGACCCTGCCTGGGCGCAAGCCCTGGGGCGGCTCCCTGCATCCCGTGACCCTGGTCATGGATGAAATCTGCGATGTGTTCTCCGGCCTTGGTTTCGAGATCGTGTCCGGTCCGGAAGTGGAGAACGACTGGTACAACTTCGAGGCCCTGAATATGCCCCCGGACCACCCGGCCCGGGACATGCAGGACACGCTCTACATTTCCGAGAACATCCTGCTGCGGACGCATACGTCCTCCTTGGAGAGCCGGACCATGACCACGCGCAAGCCGCCTGTGGCCATTGTCGCACCTGGTCGGGTGTACCGGCGGGACTCCGACCTGACCCACACGCCCATGTTTCACCAGATCGAGGGGCTCCTCGCGGACAAAAACGTCAGCATGGCCGACCTGCGCGGCACACTGGCCTCGTTTGTGCGCCAGCTCTTTGGACCGGACGTGCGCGTGCGGTTCCGCCCCAGCTTCTTCCCCTTTACCGAGCCCAGCGCGGAAATGGACATCTCCTGCTCCCGTTGCGGCGGCAAGGGCGAGAAGGACGGAGCCACCTGCCGCGTCTGCAAGGGCACGGGCTGGGTGGAGATCCTCGGCTGCGGCATGACCGATCCCAACGTGTTCAGGGCGGTGGGCTACGACCCCGAAGAGATCCAGGGATTCGCCTTCGGCCTCGGCGTTGAGCGCGTGGCCATGCTCAAATACGGCATTGGCGACCTGCGCATGCTCTTTGAGAACGACGTTCGCTTCCTTGAGCAGTTCTGCTAATTTCGCATTCCCGAGGCGCATATGCTTGTCAGTTTGAAATGGCTGCGTGAATTCACGCCCTATGAAGGCGAGGCCCAGGCCCTGGGCGACCGCCTGACCATGCTCGGCCTGGAGCTGGAGGAAATTACCGACCCCTTTGCCGAACTCGCGGAAATGGTGGTCGGCCATGTGGTCGAGTGCGGCCCGCACCCCGACGCGGACCATCTCTCGGTTTGCCGGGTGGATGTGGGCGACGAGGTCCTGGACATCGTCTGCGGTGCGCCCAACGTGGCCAAGGGTCAGAAGGTGGCCGTGGCCAAGGTCGGCACAACCCTGCCCGGCGGCCAGAAGCTCAAGAAGACCAAGCTGCGCGGCCAGCCCTCCAACGGCATGATCCTCTCCGAGCGGGAGATGGGTCTTTCCGACGACCACAGCGGGATTCTGGTTCTGCCTGAAAGCGCCCGGCCCGGCGAACTGTTCGTGGACGCCATGGGAATGGAGCGCGAGGTCCTGGACATCGACATCACGCCCAACCGCGCGGACTGCCTCTCCCACCTGGGCATCGCCCGGGAAGCGGCCCTGGCTTTCAATTTGCCTCTGACCCTGCCCGAACTGCGTCTCGACGAGGGCGGGGAGCCGCACCGGCCCTACGCGGAGATCGTCATCGACGATCCTGAACTTTGCCCGATGTATTCCGCGCGCTACCTGCGCGGGGCCAAACTCGGGCCGTCCCCGAGCTGGATGCGCTACCGCCTGCACGCCGTGGGCTTCCGGGCCATCAACAACCTCGTGGACGTGACCAACTATATTCTCATGGAGCTGGGCCAGCCCCTGCACGCTTTTGACTGGGACCTGCTGCGCGGCAACAGGGTGCGAATCGCTCCGGCCAGCGAGGGCATGACCCTGACCACCCTGGACGGCCAGGAGCGCAAGCTGCTCTCCTCCGACCTGCTCATCTGGGACGCGGAGCGCCCCGTGGCTCTAGCCGGCGTCATGGGCGGACTGGACACGGAGATCAACGACGCTTCCGTGAACGTGCTGCTCGAAGGCGCGGTGTTCCGCCCCGGCACGATCCGCAAGACCGCGCGCCGTCTGGCCCTGCACTCCGAGGCCTCCTACCGCTTCGAGCGCGGAGTGGACCAGGGGGGCACGACCTACGCCACGGCTCGCGCGGCCCAGCTTATGGCCGAGCTGTCCGGCGCGCGTATCCTGCCCCACGTGTCCCTGGGCGAACCCCGGCCCTGGCAGAAACGGCAGCATATTTTCCGCCGCGCGCGGCTCAATTCGCTCATTGGCATTGATTTCGAGTCCGCGTTCTGCAAGCAGGTGCTCGAAGGTATGGGCTGCTCCGTGGATGCCGCGGACGACGCCTCCTGGGCAGTGACCAGCCCCTCGCATCGCCTGGACCTGGAGCGGGAAGTGGACCTCTTCGAGGAAGTGGCCCGGGTGCATGGCATGGATCGCATTCCGGAACGGCTTCCACGCATTTCCAAGGCTCCGGACGCCCGGATCATGCGCGACACGCCTTATGGCATGAGCCGCAGGCTCAAGCTCTGGGCGCGGGGCGCGGGGCTGCGCGAGGCCATCAACTACAGCTTTGTGGGCCAGAGCGATCTGGACCTCCTGGGATTGCCCGTGGAAGGCCGCGTGGCTGTGGCCAACCCCCTTTCCGAGGACCAGAACGTGCTGCGCACGGCGCTGGTTCCGGGACTGCTGAACTGCCTCAAGAACAACGTGGCCCAGAGCAACAACCGGCTGCGCCTCTTTGAAGTGGCCAAGACCTTTCACGCCGACCCGACCTCGGACACGGAAACCCGCGAGCGCAACCGTCTGGGCATGCTCCTCTACGGCAACCGTTTTGCCGAGGACTGGCCCTGGACCCAGGCCGACACCGACTATCTGGACATCAAGGGGCTGGTGGAGCAGTTGCTCGACCATCTCAAACTGGAGGCCGCCACGTTCAGCAACGCTCCGGAGCATTCCTTCCTGGAGCCGTGCGTGAACGTGACCCTGGCCGGTCGCGACCTGGGCATCATCGGCAAGGTCAAGCCCGAGATCGCGGACAATTACCACGCGCGCAAGGAAGTCTGGATGGCCGAGCTGGACGCGGACCTGCTGGCGGAACTGACGGCCGCCAATATGGTGCGCTTCAGCGAGCTGCCCAAGCTGCCTTCCGTGCGCCGCGACGTGACCTTTCAGGCTCCGCGCACCCTGACCGTGGGCGCGGTGTTGGAGGGAGTGAACGCGGACCGTCCGGCCCTGCTCGAATCCGTGGCCCTGGTGGCCGTGTACGTGCCTGACGAAAAGGGCGAAACGCGCAACCTCTCCTTCCGCATGACCTACCGCCATCCCTCCAAAACCCTCAAGGACAAGGAAGTGGACAAGGTGCATACCCAGCTTGTGCAGAATCTTGTGAACAAGCTCGGCGTTTCCCTGTAGCGGCGGAACGTTTCGGTCTATCTGGCCCGCACGGCATGCCGTGCGGGCTTTTTTGTTCGCAGAGCATTGCGTGGGACTGGGCAATTCAGGCATATTCCGTACGAGGAAGAACCCGATCCGCATTCCTGAGAACCCTTTCCCCGTGGGCGGCTCTCTGCTATGGATCGTGCATGAGCGATCGCGGCAAGTTCAAACGCTACCGGATCGGCGAGGCGGCCAAGAAACTGGGTGTCAAAACGTCGGTGCTGCGTTTCTGGGAAGGGGAGTTCGAACAGCTTGAACCTGTCCGGACCGCCTCGGGCCAGCGGCTCTATACGGAAAAGCACCTTGACCTGCTCCGGCGCATCAAATCCCTGCTCTATGTAGAGGGCCTGACCCTGGAAGGCGCGCGCCGGAGACTGGAGGAGGCCGACCGGGAGCGGGAGGCCGCAGCCCTGGTTCCGGCCGCGAAGAAGCTGCCGCTCTTTGCCGGAACGTCACCCCGGGACACGACCCTGCTGCGGGAAGTGGCCGGGGAACTGCGCTCCATTCTCGCGCTGCTGGCCCCGCCCGGTCAGGGCTGAGATCGCTCCCGGCAGTCCACTTTCATCCGAACATATTGTCATCCTTCCCCGCAGGAGAAGCGTTGTGAGACATCTCAAACTCCTGTTCAAGATTTTCCTGGCCCTGCTGATCCTGGCCATGGCCGCATTGGCCGTGTTCGCGGCCCTGTTCGACCCCAACGACTACCGCGAGCGCGTGGCCGGGCTGGTGCGCGAGCAGACGGGCCGGGAACTGGTTCTGGCCGGACCGCTGAAGCTTTCCCTGTTTCCGTGGCTGGCGGTGGAGGCGGAGGACGTGGCTTTGGGCAATGCGCCCGGATTCGATTCGTCGCCCATGCTCAAGGTGCGCCGTGTCTCTGCGGAACTGCAACTGCTGCCGCTGCTCTCCAGGGAGCTGCGGGTGGGCAGGGTGACCCTGAGCGGTCTGGAGCTCTTTCTGGAGCGCAATGCCGAGGGCCGCACCAACTGGGACGACCTGCTGGAAACCACCGGAGGCACGGAAGAGTCGCAGGCCACGCAGCCCGCCGTGTTCGGCCAGGGCGGCGTGGTCGCGCAACCCCAGGCACTCCCCGAACAGGAGAATGCCGGGTTCCGCCTCACGGACTTCCGCCTGGAAGGACTGGAAGCCGAGGAGGTCGGCCTAGTCTGGAAGGACGGGGTTGCCAAGACGCAATATGAACTCTCGGACGGCGAGTTGCGCGTGGGCGCGGTGCGTTTCGGTGCGCCCCTGGATCTGGAGGCCGAATTCGGATTCAGGCTGGCATCTCCCGAACTGACCGGTCGGTTCCGGCTTGCCGGGAATCTGGCCTTTGACCTGGAAAAGCAACAGTACGCCATGCCGCGCCTGACTCTGGCCCTGCGGGCCGAGGGTGGTGACGTGCCAGGCGGGGAGGCAGAAGCCAGTCTGGCCGCGAACCAGGTCCGCGTTGATTTGGACAAGGGCACGGCCAGCGTGTCGGCTTTCACCCTCCAGGCATACGGAGCGCAGGTCAGCGGCTCCTGCTCCGTGCGCGATCTTTTGAGCGCTCCAGCGGCCAGTGGCGTGCTGGAACTGAAGCGCTGCGACTTGCACGAGGTCTTGGCCGCGCTGGGCCAGGAGTTGCCGAGCATGCGGGATGCAACCGCGCTGACCGCGCTGGGCGTGACCCTGCGTTTCGACTCTCTGCCGGACGGACTGAACCTGCCTTATCTTTCCCTGGACCTGGACGGCCAACATCTGGAAGGCAGCGCGCGGGTCCGTTTGGATCGCCCGGAATATGCCCTGGCCCTGCATGGGGAACAGCTGGACCTGGACCGCTATTTGCCCCCCAAGGGCAACGCCTCGGAACAGGGGAGCGGCCGGGAAAACAAGACCGTATCGGAAACGGCGCAAGCGTCGGAAAACGCTCTGGACGGCGGCGACGCCAATGCCACACGGGCAGATGCGGAACCGGACTGGCTGGTCACGGCGCGACAGGCTGTCCTGGCCGCTGACCTGGGCGTGGAGCGTATCCGAGCCGGGGGCATGGAGCTTTCCGGCCTGTGGCTTTCGCTGCACGCCAAGCACGGCGTGCTGGCCGTGGAACCGCTGGACGTGCACCTGCAACGCGGAGAGGACGAGTACCGGCTGGTCACGGGCAGAGTGTTCGGCGATCTGCGTCAACTTTCGGTGCGCGCGGACTCCTTCGGGCTCACAGCACCGGGGGGCGGGGTTTCCGGTTCCCTGTCCGCATCGAATCTGCTGTCCGCTCCCGAAGCCTCAGGCGCGCTGACCCTGGACCATCTGGATTTGCGGCGGCTGGGCCAGGCCCTGGCGGACCTGCTTCCCGTGGAGCTTCCGCAAACCAGCGATCCCAAGGCGCTTACGGATCTGCACGGAAAGCTGGAGTTCCGCTACGCGCCGGGCATTGTGGAGGTTCCGGACTTTGACCTGCTGCTGGACGGCCGCGGCCTGAAGGGGCATGCGCTGCTGCGCGCCGAGCCCGCAGAGTACGATGTGGCCCTGAAGGCGGAGCGGCTGGACCTGGATCGCTATCTGCCACCCGAGGCGGAGCAGGCAAAACCGGAGGCATCCGTTGCCGAGGCCGTCGTAAACGCCGAAGCCGAGGGCAATGGCACGGCGCAGGCAACGGAAGAAGCCGAATCGACCGACTGGGTGGCCAAAATACGGGAAATGCGCGCGGACGCGGACCTGGACGTGGCGGCCCTGCGTGTCCACGGCCTGGACTTTACGGACATCAAGGCCGTGCTCCACGCGCGCGAAGGCAAGCTGGACCTGGATCCCTTCCAGCTCTCTCTGGACAAGGGCCGCATGGAGCTGGCCTGGAATTTTGATGCGGCGGGCGAGGGCCAAAGCCATCTGACGACCACGGTGCGCGGGCTGGCCCTGGGCAAGCTGTTGCTGCGGTTCGCCAAGATCAATGACGTGCGGGGAACGCTGACCCTGCGGACCATTGAGCCGCTGACCTGGACAGGCCTGGACGCGGAGCGCTTCAAGCGCAGCTTCAGCGGTTCAACGGGCTTTGCCGTGCGCGACGGCCAGTATCCTGGCCTGAATCTGTTCGAGATGCTCACGGTGGTGGATAAACTCACTTCTGCCGTGCTTGAGGGCGGCAAGGACGAGAGCACCAAATTCGGCGAAGTCACGGGAACCATGGTTGCGCGGCAGGGCCGCGTGAACATCGACGACCTCTGCGTCAAAGCGCCTGGCTTGCGCGCCGGTGGCGAGGGGTTCGTGAACCTGCCGGACGGGCACATTGATTACCTGGTCCGGGCCATGGCCGTGACCGATGCCAGCGGCCAGGGCGGCGCTCCCTGCGGCGATTATTACGGCATTCCCGTGCCTGTGCGCATCAGCGGGACCATTGAAAATCCGCGCTACCGGGTCAGCGCCGAGGAATACGCGGCCAGCGTGGCGCGCGGCGCTGTGGGCCTGCTGGGCGGCGTTGTCCAGGGCGGGGCCGAGGCCGTGGGCACGGTGCTGAACACCGGGTCGGAAGCGGTGCAGGGCGCGGCAAAAGGCATTGTCGAGGGCGGTTCCGAAGCGGTGCAAGGCGGCACGGAAGCCGTGGGCGGAGCCGTGGAAGGCGCGGTCAAGGGCGGAACCAAGGCCGTGGAGGACTTCATCGACGAGTTGAAGGGCGTGTTTTAGCCGGACGCGGCACAGACGATCAAAAGGCCGGACTCCGCAAGAGGTCCGGCCTTTTGTCGTGGCGGAGGAGGAAGCGGCGTCAGCGTCGGGTGGCCGCCCAGATGCCGCCGATGATCAGTCCGCCCGAGGTGAGATGCACCCAGGTCACGGGTTCGCCCAGCAGCAGTGTCGCTTCGATGCCGCAGAAAAGCGGCAGGGAATAATAGATGATTCCGGCCTTGGACGGGCCGATGCTGCCCAGGGCCAGGGTCCAGAGCCAGTAGGCCGCCAGGGACGCGCCCAGGCCGATGTAGAGGATGGCGCCGAACACCTGGGGCGTGAAGGTCGGAGCCGGGCCAAAGGCCAGCTCCAGCGCGGTCCAGGGCGTGAGCAGGACCAGCCCCAGGCCGAAGCTGGCCGCCAGCAGCGCTGTGGAGCCGATGTCCGCGGGACGTTTGCGCACCAGGATGGAATAGCCCGCAAAGAGCAGGGCCGCGAGAAGCATCCAGAGGTCGCCGGGATTGGGGCTGATTTCCAGCAGCAGGGCGGGCTGGCCACGGGTGATCAGCAGCAGCACGCCGCAGACCGCCACCAGCAGGCCCCCCAGTCGGGCCGGGGTCAGTGGCTCGCCGAGGAATATCCGCGCCAGCACGAGGATGAAGGCCGGAATGAAGGTGGAGAGCAGCGAGAGGTTCAGGGCCTCTGTGGAGCGGCCCGCCAGATAGATCAGGGTGTTGAAGACCGTGACTCCGAGCAGGGCCGTGGCCGTGACATAGCCCTTGTGGGCCAGCAGCGCGGGCATTTCGCGGCGCAGGGCGCGGAAGGCGAAGGGAGCGAGCGCCAGGAACGCCACACTCCAGCGGCAGAACGCCAGCGTGGCGGGGGGCACGGCGTCGGCCACGCCCCTTGCCACGATGAAATTTCCGGACCAGATCACAGTGGCGGCCAGAGCCGCCAGGGTTCCGCGCAGGGCGGGCGATGAGGATGTCATGTTACTTCTTGCGCAGTTTGCCGCCGGCAAAGCGCTTTACGTCCAGGCTGTATTTTTTCACCTTGTAGTTCACGATGCGGTAGGAGACCCGCAAGTCGCGCGCGGCCTGGAGCATGTTGCCCCGGCTCTTTTTCAGCGCGTCCACCAGGAGTTCCTGCTCGAATTTGCCAACGGCCTCGCCAAAGGAGAGGTTGATCTCCGTGGACGAGCTTTCCGCGGTCTGGAGCGTGGGCGGCAGGTGGTAGGTGCGGATGACCTCCTCCTCGCAGACGAGCACGGCGCGTTCCACGCAGTTGCGCAGCTCGCGGACGTTGCCGGGCCAATGGTACATGGAGAGCAGTTCAATGGCCGGGGTGGAAATGCGCCGGATCTGCTTGCCGTATTCTTCGGAGAAATCCTGAAGGAAGAATTCGGCCAGGGGTAGGATGTCCTCGCGGCGTTCCTTGAGGGGCGGAATGAACACCGGGAAAACGTTGATGCGGTAGTAGAGGTCTTCGCGGAACCGGCCCTGGGCGATGAGCTCTTCCAGGGGCTGGTGCGTGGCGCAGATCAGCCGGGCGTCCACGGCAATGGGCAGTTCGCCGCCCACGCGGGTGATCTCCTTTTCCTGGATGGCGCGCAGGACCTTGGCCTGGGCGTCCAGGGAGAGTTCGCCGATTTCGTCAAGGAAGAGCGTGCCCTGGTGGGCGACTTCGAACAGGCCGCGCTTGTTCTGGTAGGCCCCGGTGAATGCGCCCTTCTGGTGTCCGAAGAGTTCGCTTTCGACCAATTCGGCGGGCAGGGCCGCGCAGTTGAGCTTGATCAGCGGGCGCTCCGAGCGGGGACTGCCTGCGTGGATGGCTTCGGCGAGCAGTTCCTTGCCTGTGCCGGATTCACCGCGCAAAAGGACCGTGGCGCGCGAGGGCGCGACCTGTCGGGCCTGGCGCAGCACCAAGCGCATGGATTTGGACGCGGCCACGAAGTTCTTGGGCGGCTGGGCCTCGGGCAATCCGGCCAGTCCCTGGTTGAGCAGGTGTTTCTGCATGGCCATTTCTTCCTGCAATCCGGCCACCTGATGGGCGATGGTGGCGCCGACCACTTCCAGGAAGATCTTGTGGCCTTCCAGTTCGTCGCTGGGCAGCAGGGGCAGGTCCACGCTCAGCGCGCCGAGGATCTCGTCCTTGTCGTGCGTGCGGTTGACCACGGGAATGCAGATGAAGGAAAGGCGGGCCAGTTCCTCGTCCGAGCGGCCAAAGGCGATGTTCAGGAAGTCCGGGTTGTCGGACATGCGCTGAACCACCACGGCCTTGCCTGTCTGGAAGACCTGGCCGACCACGCCGCGCCCCGGAGTGTAGCTCACGGGGTCGGCTTTGGACGGGCTGTAGGTCAACGAGAGCTTGAGGCTCTCGTCCTCGGGATCCATGATGACGAGAAACGCGCGGATGTAGCCGATTTCCTGGGCAAGGGTCTTGAGCAGGCCGTTGAGGTTCTCCTCCAGCCCGCCCTCCCGGCCAAGGCCGTCGAGGATATGCTTCAGCGTGAGCAGATACTGATGGTCGGGTACGCCCACATATACTCCTTAGGCCACGGCATTGCGGCCCAGTTCAAGAGCCTTGAGGTTGATCTCGGCGACGTTGGGCTTCATGTTGGCCTTGACGGCCTCCACCAGGGCGTCGACCCCGAAGGGGAACGCACCGCGCTCGGCTGCGGCTCCCAGCAGGGCGATATTGCCACTCTGAGCCGCGCCTGCCTGCGTGCCGATGCTCTGGCAGGGGATGTACCAGGCGTTTTGGGTCCATTCCGCGATTTTCCCACGCACCGCGTCCAGGTCGGGGCAGGCGTGCTGTCCAGTGGCCACAGACAGGGGGGGGATGGATTCGGAGCTGGAGAAGATCATGCCGTCGCGCTTCAGGTAAGGCAGGGCGCGCAGGGTTTCCAGAGGTTCGAAGCCAAGCAGGATGTCGGCCTCGCCTGGTCCGATCTTGGGGCTTTTCAGACCAATGAGCAGTGTGGACTCGACCACGCCACCACGTTGGGCCATGCCGTGGATTTCTCCGGAAGTGACAGGCAGACCGCGCAGCAGCGCGGCCTTGGCCAGCAGCGTGGTGGCGGTCAGGGTTCCCTGCCCGCCCACGCCGGTCATAAAAATACGAAGCGGCTTGACGTTGCTCATCTATGCACCCCTCTTGCGCGCCTTGATGTTCTCGGAGAGCTGCACGCAGACCATGCAACCGTTGCACATCGGTTCGTCGATCTCCATCTTTCCGTCGCAGATGCGGAAGGCGGGGCAGGCCAGTTTTTCAAGCACGCCTTCGGCCATGTCGTAGCCAGCGTCCACATAGGCGGCCATCTGCGGCTTTTTGCGGTAGACGCGGCGGGCGAAGAGCGGACAGGGCTCCTCGGTGAGCAGCACGCGCACGCCGCTGGTCTTGCGCAGTTCGTTCAGAGCCTCGGTGGTCTTCCGCACGTTGAGCGGATTGACCTTGATCAGGCTGGTCACGCCGCAACCCCGGCAGATGGCCTCGATGTCCACCTTGGCGGGGTTTTCGCCCAGGGACGTGGCGTCCACGCCGGGGTTGGGCTGGTGGCCGGTCATGGCCGTGGTGCGGTTGTCCAGGATCACCAGCAACAGGTCGTGGTTGTTGTGGATCGCGTTGACCAGGCCGGTGATGCCGGAGTGGAAGAAGGTCGAGTCCCCGATGAAGGCCACCACGGTCTGGCCCGTGGCCTTGGACAGGCCCGAACCAGCGCTTACGCTGGAACCCATGCAGAGCAGGAAGTCCGCACAGGAAAGCGGCGGCAGGATGCCCAGGGTGTAGCAGCCGATGTCCGAGGAATAGACCGCGTCGTTGCCGAAGGTCTGGCGCACCGCGTAATACGCGGCGCGGTGCGGACAGCCCGCGCAGAGGTTCGGGGGCCGCACGGGCAGACCTTCCGGGGCCTCGCAGGAGGCGCAGACAAATTCACCTCCGCCCGCGAGCGATCGGACGGCCTCGGCCAGCATGCCGGTGTTGTATTCGCCGAAGCGGGGCAGCATCTCCTTGCCGAGAATGGTCAGGGAGAGGCCGTTTTTCTGGGCCAGGACCCGGACCTCGTTTTCAAGGATAGGCTCCAGCTCCTCGGCCACCAGGACTTTGTCCAGGCCGGAGAGGAAGCCGAGCACGAGCTTTTCAGGCAGGGGCGCGGTCTGCCCCAGCTCCAGGATTTTGATTTTGTCTTCCAGGCCGTTCTCCAGCAGGGCGTCGTGCAGATAGGCCCGGCTGATGCCCGTGGCGATCACGCCCAGGCGGCCCTGGCCGGAAATGGCGTTGAAGGGCGAGACCTCGGCCTCGGCGCGCAGCCGCTCGATGCGTTCCAGCAGCCGGACGTGCATGGGACGGGAAAAGGCAGGAATGGGCACGAACAGCGCGGGATTCTTGGAAAAGCCCGCAGGCTTGGCCGGTTTGCTCACCGGACCGCAGACCACCGGGCCGCGCAGATGGTTCACGCGGGTGGTGGTGCGCAGCAGCACCGGGGAGCCGGTTTTGCGGGAGAAGAGCAGGGCATCGCGGGTCATGTCCTTGCATTCCTGGGCCGTGGACGGCTCAAAGACCGGAAGCCCCGCGATGCGCGCGTAATAGCGGTTGTCCTGTTCGTTCTGGCTGGAGTGGCAGCCGGGATCGTCCGCCGAGAGCAGCACGAGGCCGCCGGGGGTTCCGGTGTAGGCCAGGGTCATCAGCGGGTCGGCCGCCACGTTCACGCCCACGTGCTTCATGGTGCAGAGGGCCATGGCTCCGCCCAGAGTGGCTCCACCCGCCACTTCCAGCGCCACCTTTTCGTTTACGGAGTATTCGAAGGTGTATTCGCCGTCCGGGGAAAGACGGAAAAAGGTGTCCGGCACTTCCGAGGACGGTGTGCCGGGGTAGCAACTGACGAAATTGATGCCCGCTTCCACGGCGCCGCGCACAATGGCTTCGTTGCCGAGAAGAAGGAGCGTCTCGCCCGGCCCTGCGGCCAGGAGTGGATGAGGCATGGTCCCTCCCATGGGTTGGAGTTCGCCTATTGAGCGGCTTGCAGGCGTCCGATCTTGTAATTGAGGAATTCCGCGTCCGCGGCCTGTCCGCCGGAAAGAAGCGCCTGATAGGCTTCCAGGGCGGTCTGGGTGTCCCCGCTCTGCTCGGCGGCGGCGGCGATGATCCTGTTCGCGGGGGTGGCGAAGGACTCGGGCGCAGCGGCGCGAAGTTCGCGGGCCACGGTCAGGGCCTCCTCGGCCTTGCCGCCGAGCAGCAGGCTCCGGGCCTTGCCCAGCTTGGCCAGGGCCAGCAGTTCGGGCGTTTCCAGACGGGCAATGAGCTGATCCCAGGTCTGGGCCGCATCGTCAAACTGTCCCATTTGCATCTGCGAGCCGGCCAGCTCGAAGAGTGCTCCGTTGCGTACACTGTCCGGAGCGTCGGCCGCAAAGGCCTTCAGGGTGTCGATGCGTTCTTGCGCGCTCGTGGTCAGCAGAATGTTGCCCAGTTTCTCCTTGGCGGAGGAATGGGTGTGGGCGTTCCAAAGGGTCACGCCGGCGTAGATGGCGGCGACGGCGATCACGACAGCTGCGGCCCCGGCGATGATGTGCTTGTAGCGCATCAGGGCGTCGAAGATCGGGGTGGCTTCCTTGGTGATTTCGTCGGCCAGCTCGTGCGGCGCGACCGGCTTTTGCGTGGTGTTTTCAGACATGCGTCCCTTCAGCCTCCGGTATTGCGTGTAGTTGGAAGTCGCGGAAGCGT
The DNA here is from genome assembly GCA_050251775.1 of Desulfovibrio sp. Classification (GTDB taxonomy): domain Bacteria; phylum Desulfobacterota; class Desulfovibrionia; order Desulfovibrionales; family Desulfovibrionaceae; genus Paucidesulfovibrio. The sequence continues at coordinate 11,033 of JBFWMD010000017.1, read as the reverse complement.
TAGTAAGCAAAATTGTAAAAAAGGTCAAAGCAGAACATGCATGAACTGGAAAAAAAGCTCGAAGAAACAAGAAAGAAATCCAAGAGCGAGAAGCAATTTACAAAAAGGGGAATCATCTGTCCATGAAAAGCGGCAATTATTCGGCTCGCGTTGACAGCGGAGGCTTCGAGCGGTAGCTCATGGATGCGGGGCATGGATCCCTGCCGCAGAACAATGCATGATTTTCTTGGAGGTTGCATGAGCGTTAAACAGGAAGTTCGCGAGATCGGCAAAAAAGCCAAGGAAGCCGCCCGCAAACTTGCCTCGGCCCAAGGTTCCGCACGAGCCGCCGCCCTGAACATCCTTGCGGAATTGTTGGAATCCGAGCGCGCATTCGTGCTGGAGGAAAACGGACGGGATCTGGCGGCCGCGGCCAAGAACGGCCTGGACGCCGCGCGCACCCAGCGGCTGACCATCTCGGAGAAGGTCCTCGCAGCTATGATCCAGGGTTGCCGCGAGGTGGCGACCATGCCCGACCCCCTGGGCGAGATCGATTCCCTGGCCAAGCGGCCCAACGGCATGCTGGTGGGCCGCATGCGCGTGCCCCTCGGCGTGGTGGCCATGATCTACGAATCCCGGCCCAACGCCACAGTGGACGCGGGCATTCTCTGCCTCAAGGCGGGCAACGCCACGATCCTGCGCGGCGGGTCCGAGGCCTTCCATTCCAACCAGGCCCTGGCCTCGCTGATGCATCAGGCCCTGGAAAAGGCCGGCCTGCCCCGGGAAGCGGTGCAGGTCCTGCCCACCACGGACCGCGAGGCCGTCAAGGAAATGCTCAAGCTTTCCGACTGCATCGACGTGGTCATTCCGCGCGGCGGCGAAGGACTGATCCGCGCTGTGACCGAGCAGGCCACCATGCCCGTGCTCAAGCACTTCAAGGGCGTTTGTCATATCTTCGCGGACGAGAGCTGCGACCTGGAGCGTGCCGTGGAGATCATCCACAACGCCAAGACCCAGTATCCCAGTGGCTGCAACGCACTGGAATGCCTGCTGGTCCACGAGCGTGTGGCTCCGGGGCTTTTGCCCCGCGTGGCCGAGCGGCTGGGCCGGGACCGTGTGATTTTCCGGGCCTGCGAACGTTCCCTGCCCCTCTTGGGAGACAAGTATGCGGAGCCCGCCACGGATGAGGATTGGGGCCGGGAATTTTTGGACCTGACCCTGGCCGTGAAGGTCGTGGCCGACCTGGACGAGGCTCTGGAGCACATCGCCCGCTACGGCTCCAATCACACCGAGGCCATTTTGACCAACGATCAGGCCCGGTCCATGCGTTTTCTTCGGGAAGCCGACGCCTCCCTGGTGGTGGTCAACGCCACGACCCGCTTCAATGACGGGGCGCAGCTGGGCCTGGGCGCGGAGATCGGCATCTCCACTTCCAAGCTCCATGCCTACGGCCCCATGGGGGTCAAGGAGCTGACGTCGACCAAGTTCGTCCTTCTGGGCGAAGGACAGATCAGGCAATAGTCCGCTCCAAGGTGGTAAAAACGGAATGCCGGGAATGGTGCATCGAAATCGCAACCTGTTGTTGCAATGGGTTGCGATTCTTTTTTGCGCAATGTTGGTGAATTGCGCATGGCGCGGTGTGGAACGGGACGCCATTTCGGAGCCGCTCTTCGAAGCGGGGCCCGTGGGCTCGGAAAAGTTGCTGCGTGCGCTTTGGACGCCCGATCAATTGGAGGGCGGCGAGCACGATCTGGCCCGCATGACTCTTGACGCGCCGGATTTGCAGCCACCAGAGCGCACGGAGCCGCGCGTTCATCTGCCTGCCGTTCCCGAGCGGCTGCAAAAGGTCATCGTGGGCGTGACCCCCCGAGATCGGGAAAAAGTCGTGGCGCTGACCTTCGACCTCTGCGAACGCGCGCCCCATCTCTCCGGCTATCGGTACGATCTTGTGAATTACCTGCGTTCCGAGGGCGTGCGCGCGACTTTTTTCGCGGGGGGCAAGTGGATGCGCTCCCATCCGGACAAGGCCCTGCAACTTATGGCCGATCCGCTCTTTGAACTGGGCAACCACGCCTGGACCCACGGCAATCTCGCGCTGATGGACGAGAATGAGATTCGCCAGCAACTGCTCTGGACCCAGGCGGAGTACGAGATTTTGCGCGACCGGCTGGCGCGTCGCGCCGCGCTGCGCGGTGTGGCCTCGGAAATGGACATGGTCCCCGAATCCCTCCGGTTCATGCGCCTGCCGTATGGCCGAAACGAGGCGCAGACCCTGCCCGTGATCGCGGCGCTGGGCCTGCCCGTGATCGGCTGGAGCGTGGAGGGCGAGTCCAGCGGACCCCATGGCGGCAGCGGCCCCAAAGCCATCGTGCGCTACGACCTGGCTCAGGTCCGGACCGGGGCCATCTATCTGATGCACGCCAATGCCGTGCCCAAGACCACCCAGATCGTGGTGCGCGAACTGGTTCCGCTGCTCAAAGCCCAGGGGTATCGCTTCGTGACCATCAGCGAGCTGTTGGAGTTGGGCGAGCCGCTCACTGTGGAAAAGGGCTATTTCAGCACCCCAGGGGACAATATGTATCTTGATACACTCTTCGGCGGCAAGGGAACGCTCGGAAAGACGCATTGACCCGGTTGTGCGGGGACCACGCCGCTGGAAAACAGCAAAAACGCCCGGGATCTTTCGACCCCGGGCGTTTTTGCTTTCATCGGCGCGTCGGGCTTCAGCCCACCAACACGCGCGCCTTGGGATTGATCACGTACCGGGTGGCCGGTCCCCGTCCTTCCTTGATCAGCACGCCTTTCTTCACCAGATCCTGAAGGTCGTAGATGGCGGTGCGGGAGGCCAGTTTGCCGCCCACGATGTCCTGATAATCCCCGCGTGAAATGGTTCCGCGTTTGCGGATCAGGGGCAGGGCGCGCTTCTGGCGGCGGTTCAGCTCGGGCTGTTGCTGAGCCTGTCCGGCAGTGGCGCGTTCCTGTTCGTGTGGGGCGGGGTGGCCGGAAAGGGGCGCATGGGACCGGTCCGCATCGCGGAGTTCCGTTTCGTCCTCTTCCTGTTCGCTTTCGGCAAAGGCCGGAGGATCTTCCCTGGGGACAGTCGGGGCATCCTTCGCGCTCTGGTCCAGGGGCGAAACATAACTCAGGCCTTCCACCTCCAGACGGATCTCCTCCGCCTGAATCACGTCCGATTCAGCCATGACTGCGGCGCGAGTGATGCTGTTGATCAATTCACGTATGTTTCCGGGCCAGTGGTATCCAGTCATCTTGCGCAGGGCGCCCTTGCTCAGGCTCAGACTGTCGCGGTTCACGAGCTGTTCGGCCTGCCGCAGATAGTGCAGGGCCAGGACTGGGATGCTCTCGGGGTGGTCGCGCAGGGGCGGGGTCTGGATGGTTAGGACCTTGAGCCGGTAGTAGAGGTCCTCGCGGAAGATTCCTTCCCGGATCAGTTCGGTGAGATCGGCGTTGGTGGCGCAGATCAGGCGCACATCCACATCGATTTCCGTATCCTGCCCCAGGGGTTTGATTTTGCGCATGGATATGGCTCGCAGCAGGGCCTGCTGGACTTTCGCGGAAGCGGACTGGATTTCGTCCAGGAAGAGGGTTCCGCCGTTGGCTTCCAAAAAGGCGCCCTTGCGGTCGGTTTTGGCTTCGCTGAACGCGCCCTTGACATGGCCGAACAGGGCGTCGAGGAGCAGGTTTTCATCCAGTGCGCCGCAGTTCAGGGAGATGAACGTGACCTCGGCCCGGCGGCTGTGGCTGTGGATGGCTTCGGCCACGAGTTGCTTGCCCGTTCCCGTTTCCCCCATGATCAGCACGTCCACGTCCACCTGAGCTGCTTTGGCGATGTCGCTCTTGAACAGGGCCATGCGCGAGCCCACGCCCACGATTTCGGGCATGTCGCCGTGGAGCACTTCCTCGAGCAGCGCGAAATCCCCTTCCAGACGGGCGCGTTCCTTGAGGTTGACGTGTTCGATGGTCTCGTCCTTCTGGCGGATCTGCTCCATCTGATCACGCATGCGGTCGATCATGCCGTTGATGGCTGCCTGGAGCCGGGCTGTCTCGTATCCGGATTTCGGCAGGTCCAGGCGCTGGAGTTTACCTGCGGTCTGCATGCCGGCAACAGCGCGGGTCAACTGGAAGATCGGCCCCATGGCCAGGCGGCTCATGCCGTAGACAAGCGCAGAGAGCAGCAGGATGCTGCCCAGGGTGATCAGCAGCATGACATCGAAATATTTGTAGCCGGCGGTGACCGCGAGCTGGCTGCGGTCCACATAGGCCGCGCCGCCGTATACCAGCGGAGGCTTGCCCGAGGAGACGGTGAATTTTACCGGAGCCCAGGAAAGGTAATAGCCCGAAACCATGGCGGAATTGTGGCCATCGTCGCGCAATTTGGTGATGCCGGCCCGCCCCTCGCTGCCCTCGGCGATCATGGCCCAGTAGTTGGCATGGGTGGTGCTGGGACGGAAGGCGCAGTCCAGGTCCGGCCTGCCCAGGGTTCCCTTGTAACCCGAGCGGGCCAGGAAGGTGCTCAGGTCGGCTTCGGGGTGGTCCATGTCGCCGGACTGGAAAAGAATCCAGCCCTGATTGTCGAAGAGAAAGCTGAAGCGGACCTCGTCGGAGCGTGGATAGCCCCAGAGCGGGGACTGCCGTGAATTGTAGAGCGAAAGGATGTTGCGCAGATCTGCGGCGTGTACGGCCAGCGAAAGATAGCCCGGTGTGGTTTTCCCCGGCGCGGTGTAGGGGGTCACAAAGCGGATGACTTTTTCGGCGATGCGGTGGTTGGCGCTCTGCTGTGTGGGAAACGGGTATTCCATGTCCAGAATGTCGGAAGGGTGCACCTCGCCCGGAGCCAGCCGGGGCAGGCGGTCCAGATGCAGCAGGGGGTTGGGGCGGATCTGGTTGATCTTGGAACCGGGAACACTGTAAGTCTGGCCGTGGTTGACGACGAGCACGATGTGGTCATCGCCGTCCGGGGAAAGATAGGCGAATTCGACGTATTCGACGCCGCCGGTTTCGCGCAAATCGCGCAGGAGTTTGAGCATGGCCTGCTCGTTCAGAGGCTGGTGCGCCGCCAGAAGCAGGTCTCTGCGGCATTGGTCCAGGAAACGCTCCACGGCGTTGGCCTGGGCCAGATCGCGGATGCGCACGTTGCGTTCCAGGGCAATATCCATGTAGTCGGTGGAAAGACGGTAGGTAATGTATCCGGTGGCCATAAGGATGATCACCAGGCAGGGGAGAATGGTGATCATCAGCTTGGCCTTGAGGCCCAGAGAGTGGAAGAAGCGAACGATGGAACGCTCGCGTCGTGGGGTATCGTTTTCCGCGCGTTTGAACATCAGTCGCCGCCTCCGGGAACTTCTCGCAAGCATGGTGCAGTCACGCCAAAACGTACATAGCAAGCCATGATTCATAGCTTTCCTGACTCCGACTAGCCAGTGGCGGAGGGGGCGTCAATGATTAATCGCAATGGCATGTTCATTGCTTTATTTATCATGCACGATCAGGATTATCCGCGCGGAATGGCTCCGTGCGTGGTTGCGGGGAATGGCCGGAGAACGGCCCAGCTGGGGCGCGCAGGGGCATAAACCCGGGCGCGTCGCGTTTTGAGCGGTGGAAAAGGGACGGGAGCGAGGAGCATGGTGAGCGAGAAACGGCGAAGACAGGCGGGGGAGGATCTGGCAGAAAGCGGCAATCCGTTTCGAGGCATTCGCAGGCGTCTGCTCGCGGGCATGGTCATTGCCCCGCTGGTTCCGTTTTTATTCGTGCTGCTGGTGGGGCAGGCCGCCTTCGTCAATTCGGTCAAGACGAGCACCGTCGGAACCATGCGGCGCATTGTGGAGGATCATGGTCGCATGATCGAATCCTATTTGCAGGAACGGCGTGCGGACCTGGAAATTTTGCTCGATGCGGCCGGCCCGGAGGGCCTCGGTCCGAATCCGGATCTGGAAAGCCGTCTGCGCTACCTGCGCCGAAGCTGTCCTGCTTTTGTCGATCTCGGCTACATTGATCCGCACGGCGTGCAGAGCGTTTACGCAGGTCCATTTGAACTTCAGGGCAAGGATTACTCCCAGGCTCCCTGGTACAAGGCCACATTGGACAAGGGCTATCACGTCAGTGATGTTTTTCTCGGATACCGCAACGAACCCCATTTCGTTATCGCTGTCGCGCGGGAAGGAAAGGGCGGCAGAACCGTGTTGCGGGCAACCATGGACCCGCACCGCTTCAGCGGCATTGTGGAGCGCATCCGCATGGGGGCCACGGGCGAGGCCTGGATTCTGGACGCGGAAAAACACTACCAGACCGAGCCGCGCTCCAAAGCGCCGCTGCTTTCCGTGGCGGATATGCCGGGGCTGGAGGCCCAGCCGCTCCGGGGCGTGCATGCCTATGAAACCGAGGCCGCCGACGGCAAGGACTACCTTTTCTGCACCTCATGGATCAACGATGGCAAATGGCTGCTCGTGGTCCGCCAGGAGAAATCGGACGCCTACAGCGGACTTCAGGAGGCCGCCCATTGGATCGCGGCGATTCTGCTCTTTGGCGGCATGCTCATTGCGGTTCTGGCCTTCATGCTCAGTGCGCGCATTGAGAATTCCCTGACGCGCATTTTTCACGAAAAGGAGACGTTGCGAAATCATCTCTACCGCGCAGCCCGTCTGGCCGAACTCGGAGAGATGACCACGGGCATCGCCCATGAGATCAACAATCCGCTCCAGGTGATGAAAAGTGATCTGTCCTATATGGAAATGGTCATGGACGACATGGTGGCCAAAAATGATCTCAAGGAGGGCGAAGACAGCAAAGAGATTCGCACTTCTCTGGAACAGTTGCGCATTCAGATCAGCCGTTGTGCAAAGATCACGCAAGCCATTCTCAAGTTTGGCCGTCAGGGCGAGTCCGTGACCCAGGATATCGATGTGCGCGGATTCCTTCCGGAGATCGTTGCCATGGTCGAGGAAAAGGCCGCCGTGAACGGTATCCGCCTGGAGCTGGAGCCCCCGGACCGGCCGTTGTTCATCCGCGCCGACCCCGGACAGATGCAGCAAGTGCTGCTGAATCTGCTGAACAACGCGTTGCATGCGGTGGAGGAGCGGCATCCGGAAGGTGGCGGCATGGTCACCGTATCCTGCAGCCAGGGCGAGGGCGGCATGGTGAACATTGACGTACGCGACAACGGTTCCGGCATCAGTCCGGAAAACCTGGAGTGCATTTTCACGCCATTCTTTACGACCAAGCCTCCGGGAAAGGGGACTGGGCTGGGGCTCTCGGTCTGTCACGGCATCGTGGACCGCATGGGCGGACAACTGGACGTGCAGAGCACCAAAGGTGTGGGGTCGATCTTTACCGTCCGGCTGCCGTGTCCCACGAAATGAGATCTTAACCCATCTCCCCCCTCTGGCCCGTTGAGACGCATCGTGTTTCAGCGGGCCTTTTTTTTCTGGCGCGGTGTTGCACCGCGTGTCACTGCGCCCCCCACCGGATCATTTCTTATCCGGAGTTCAGATTTCCCCTCAAATTCACCGTGCGCCTTTTACGGAATTGTCAGAGCCCGTCTTGCGCAGTTCGTTTGGCCGGGATGCCGTCACGCCCGCGCTTTGTATGCACGGCACGTTTGCTGTTGCGAGATTGCGAGATTAACACAATGGAATTTAAGGATAAATTCTGGCACATGGATTGCTTTATCGAGAGATATTACGGAGGTTGTTGTGTTTGATTGCGAGATCACGCGGCGACCGGGAGAGTCGGGGGCGGCCGCCCCTGCAAAAGGCGTCAGGCCAATGGCTGCAACAACAAGAGTCACTATGAAAATCATGATTGTGGATGACGAGGAGCGCCTCCTCTACACGACGAAGAAGCTGTTCTCCAAGATCGGCATCGACGTGCTCACGGCGTCCAGCGGCGAGGAAGCCCTGCGACTGTTGGAGAGCGAGACGGTCCACGTGGTCTTCCTGGACATCAAGATGCCGGGCATGGGTGGGCTCAAGGTCCTGACGGAAATTAAGAAAATTGATCCCATGATCGAAGTGATCATGCTTACCGGGCACGCCGCCCTGGAATCCGCGGTGGAAGGCATCCAGCTCGGCGCGGCTGATTATCTGATCAAGCCGGTAAGCATGAAAAGTCTATTGAGCAAATCGGAAGAGGCGTTTGAAAGGAGGAAGAAACTCGAGGAGAAAATTTACTTAGCCAGGAGTCGGAATGTCGTCAGAGGAGATTGACGCCCAAAAGGAGGTAGTAATGTCAATCAATATTAAAGTATTGATGGTTGATGATGAGGAACGGTTTCGTACCACCACGGCCAAGATTCTGGAACGCAAGGGGTACGAAACCGTTATGGCCGCCAGCGGCGAGGAAGCCCTGGCAAAGATGAGTGAAAAACCCGATGTGGTCATCCTCGACGTGAAGATGGAGGGGATGGACGGACACGAAACCCTGAAGAAGATCAAGGAAATCGATGCCGCTGTTCCCGTGATCATGCTCACGGGCCACGGCGCTCTTCCCAGCGCCCAGGAGGCACTCGGCATCGGTGCCACGGACTACCTGAACAAGCCCTGCGACGTGGACCTGCTCTCGGCCAAGATCCGGGACGCGGTGGCCGCGGCCAAGCAGGAACCCTACCGGGAACGGACTGCGGAAGAAGTGATGATCCCGCTCTCCGACTACACCACCATCACCGAAGATGAGACCGTGCGTACGGCCATCATCAAGCTTCGGGACCTGGGAGCCCAGCTTGTGTCCACCGACCGCATTATGGACACCGGCCACCGCTCCATCCTGGTTTTCGACAAGACTGGCGAACTGACAGGCATTCTGAGCCCCATGGACCTCATCGCGGCCTCCCGACCGGCCTACTTGAGCGCGCCCAAGCCGTCCATGGCTGACAGTCTCCAGTATTCGACCATGTTCTGGCAGGGACTCTTCACCTCGCGCATCAAGGAGATCGCCGACAAGAAGGTCGCGGATGTCATGTCCGACTGCCCGCCCGTGATCGATGCTTCCGCAAACCTCATGGAGGTTGCCGAGACCATGTTCTCCCAGCGTGCGCGGCGTCTGGCCGTGGCCAAAGGAGGCAAGATTCTTGGCGTAATCCGGGAGCAGGAGGTGTTCTTCGAGATCGGACGCATCATCGCGAGCTGACGCGAGACGCGGAAATCGAGGGACATCAAACCAAGAAAGAGGTGTGAAATGGCTGAAGCTATGAAGAAGAAAGCCACTGGATATGACAAGTACGTCAACTGGAAGCTCTTGATCATCCCGGTGGTTCTGTTTGCGGTTATCCTGGCTCTTCCGACCATGAAGAGCATGCAGAAGGTCGGTACGCAGTACCAAGTCGGCCCCAAGGCCGTCATCTCCTTCCTTGCTCAGGAGTTGTTCAAGGACAAGACTTCTAACCTGGAACAGTGGCAGTTGGCAACCTGCCAGATGATGGAACGGAACATGCGCATGGGCGCATTGTCCAAGAAGCGCTTCATGAAGCGCGACGCCAAGTGGTGCAAGAAGTATAAGATTCCCGTAGACGGCGCCAACCTCAAGCGCGCCCTGGAATACGTGGATCAGAATCTGACGGACGAGGGCTACAACGCCTTGCTCAAGTCCGCGTTCGATGTACGCATGAATCGGCTGAGTTACGACGAGCTCTCAGACAAGGACAAGGTCAAGGCCGACAAGGGCGGCTATGAAATCAAGGTCGCCCTGGCCATGGTCGTGTTCGTGGTCTTCTGCTTCGTCACCGAGTGCATGCCTCTGCCCGGCGTGGCCTTCTGCATCGGTCTGATTCTCGTCTTCACCGGCCTGGTGACGCGCACCCAGGTTGCCGGTTTGTATTGGTCGGATGCCTGCTGGTTCATCATGGGTTCGCTGATGTTTGCGGCGGCCTTTGTCAAGACCGGCGTGGACAAGCGTGTCTGTCTGATGATGTTCAAGAAGCTCGCAGTGCCCAACGTTCGTTGGATCACGTTGATCTTCTTCCTGATCATCACTCCGCTGGCCGCGTTCATCTCCGACCACGCCCTGGCGGCCATGTTCCTGCCCATCGGCATGCTGCTCTACCAGAACAGCCTGACGGACGAGGTCCCCGAGGATCCCGAACTGGCCAAGATGCTGATGATCGCCATTGCCATGGCCTGCAACATCGGCGGCCCCGGCGCCCCCTCGGGCGGCGCCCGCAACGTCATCATGATGACCTACCTGACCGATATGTTCGGTTTCGACATCGGTTACTTCCAGTGGGTCACCTACTGCTTCCCGTTCATTCTGGTGATGATCCCCATCACCTGGTTCATGGTCAACTGGCGCTTCAGGCCTCGGATCACTTCGCTTGCTCCGGCCATGAAGCATCTTGCCGGTGAAATCGACAAGATGGGCAAGTGGAACAGGCAGCAGATCTGGGCACTGATCATCTTCGTGGTCATGGTCTTTGGCTGGTTCACGGAAAAGGCCTTCTTCCAGCTCGGCATCTACCCCGTGCGTCTGGGCATCGGCGTCATCGCGGTGGCCGGTGCAGTGGCTTATCTGCTGGCCGGCGTGGTCAACTGGCGCGACTACCAGGAGAAGGTGGACTGGGGCGTGGTCTGGCTGTACGCGGGCGCGATCATCTTTGGTCGCACCCTGGACCAGACGGGCGCGGCCTATTGGATGGCCCAGACCGTGGTCGATTTCATGGCCCCCATGGGCATGGATCATGGCCTGCCCCTGATGCTGACCTCCAACGGCCTCACCGCAGTGCTCACGAACCTGATGGCCGATGGCCCCGCAGCGGCGGCGGTCGGTCCCATTACCCTGAACATGGCGGGCATCGTGCATCCCGGCACAACCTACCTGCCGTTCATGGCCATGGCCACGGCCGTGGCGTCGTCCTTCGCGTACTGCCTGATCATCGGTACTCCGCCGAACGCCATCGTGTATGCCTCCGGTTACCTGGAGCCCAAGGACTACCTGCGTGTGGGCGTGCCCATGTGGTTCATCGCCAACATCGTGGGGATCGTCATTACGGCGGTCTACTGGGCATCGAGAGGATTCAGCGGCCTGCCAGGCTTCTGACCCCAGTGGATGAC